>CANHPL010000014.1 GCA_947462685.1 Burkholderiaceae bacterium
CCTTTAACATTAAGACTTTGATAATTGTGCCCTCTGGTCATTCGAAGAGGTGAGGAAGTTCTTGTTTCTACACCTGTTAAAACAGCATCTTGCATCGCAAAACCTTTAATTTTTTTATCAAAAGCTGGTAACGCCTCTTGCATGGCTTCAATGGCATATGCCGGAAGGGCTTGAGTTAAGTCAGTCAAACGAACGCCCGGCTTATAGGATGGCAAGACTGAACCAAACTCTAAAGATGGTCGACTCTGTATAAAGTCACCGACTAATTGTCCTGGAGCTTCGTAATTAGAACCACCCATCACATAGGCTTTTGCTTCAATCGCACGTTGAAACTCAATACCCGCCAAAGGTCCGCCGGGATAATCTGCTGGCGTAATACCCACCACAATGCCTGCATTAGCGTTCCTTTCATTCCGTGAATATTGACTCATCCCATTGGTTACCAAATGATTTAATTCTGATGTAGCAGCAACAACCGTTCCACCAGGGCACATACAAAAACTATAAACTGCTCGGCCATTTTTGGCATGATGCACTAATTTGTAGTCTGCCGCACCAATGATAGGATGGCCGGCATGCAGCCCTAACCTTGCTTTGTCAATAATGGATTGCGGATGCTCAATTCGAAATCCAACTGAAAAAGGCTTCGGCTCCATAAATACACCTGCGTCATGCAGTGTATAAAAGGTATCCCTCGAGCTATGGCCCAAGGCTAAAATGACATGATTGGATAAAAATTCTTGGCCATCTGCCAATTGCACACCGCGTATTTTTTGATTCTCAATCAAAAATTGCGTCACTCGACTGGAGAAATGTACCTCCCCTCCTAGTTGAATGATTTCTTGACGCATCCGCTCTACGACTCCAACCAATCGAAAAGTCCCTATGTGCGGCTTAGCGACAAATTCAATTTCTGGCGGAGCCCCTGCCTTAATAAATTCTGCAATGACTTTACGACCATAAAATTGCGGGTCCTTAATTTGGCTATACAACTTGCCATCAGAAAATAATCCGGCGCCACCTTCCCCAAATTGCACGTTGGATTCGGGTTGAAGAACATGCTTCCGCCATAAACCCCAAGTATCTTGGGTCCTTTGCCGCACGGCTTTTCCTCTTTCTAAGACGATAGGCTTAAATCCCATCTGGGCAAGTAGCAATGCCGCAAAAATACCGCAAGGACCAAATCCAATCACAATCGGTCTTGATTTGAGATGCTCAGGAGCTTGAGTTACATATTGATAAGACGTATCAGGGGCAATCGAAATATGTATATCACCTGAATGTTTTTTTAAAATATCTTCTTCGTTCTTGACAGATACATGAAGGTTATAAATTAAAGATAAGGTACTATTTTTACGCGCATCATGACTGCGTTTAAAGATCTGAAACCTAATTAAATCCATCTCAGAAATTTTCAATCTAGACAAAATACTTTGCTCTAAGTCTTGAGGTGTATGCTCAATAGGTAAACGAAGTTCTGTAATTTGAATCATATCAAACCGTCATCTCAAGGAAGTTCGCATAACTTATTTTTTGCTTGAGTAAATTCAAGCGCCAGTTGCGCAATAATATCTTGCACGGATTCAACCGAATCAATTCCTGAGACGCTTTGTCCTGCACCCCAAATATCTCTCCAAGCTTTTGTGGATGAACCAGAAAAATCCATAGTATTTTTTTCTGCTAAAGGAAGATGATCTGGATCAAGACCAGCGGCAGCAATACTTGATCGTAAATAATTGCCGTACACGCCAGTAAATAAATTACTATAAATAATATCAGAAGCCTGACTATTAACAAGGCTATCTTTATATGCTTGCGAAGCTTTTGCTTCTTGGGATGCAATAAAACGTGTGCCCATATACGCCATATCCGCACCCATCGCTAAAGCGGCAACAATATGTTCCCCCTTCGACATCGCACCTGACAAAATGAGTGGTCCATCCCAGAACTTGCGTACTTCAGTAATCAGCGCAAATGGACTCATCGCTCCTGCATGACCACCAGCTCCAGCGCACACTAAAATTAAACCATCCACACCCATTTCTAGAGCTTTTTGCGCGTGGCGCACACTAATCACATCATGAAACACAAGCCCCCCATAGGAATGAACTGCGGTAACAACTTCTCCAGGAGGTCTTAAGCTGGTAATCACGATAGGAACTTGATGACGCAGGCAAAGCTCCATATCATGCTGTAAACGCTCATTAGAAGCATGCACAATTTGATTGACGGCAAATGGCGCAATCATTTGATCGGGATATTGCTCTTTTTGACGATCCAACTCCGACTTAATTTGCTGCAACCACGTATCTAATAATTCTGGGGGTCTTGCATTGAGTGCCGGAAAGGCTCCAATAATTCCTGCCTTACATTGAGCAATGACCAACTCTGGTTGAGCAATGACAAATAAAGGCGCACCAATTAATGGCAGTCGTAAGTGACTTAAAGGGGAAGGTAATGACATTAAACATCCGAAACATAGAATATAAGGAGTTTAATCCCTTCTGATCCTACTTGTGCTTACAATAGAGGCTGAGACATTAAAAAAATAAATATTTTAGGCTATACATATGATGCATCGTCAAATTATCGGCACCGATAGTGTCCAAGAAGTATTAGACAAAACCATCACAGCTAGGCAATGGTTAACCGTTACAGACGACCAAATACCGAAGATCAAACCAGATTTTATTTTACGTGTAAGCGCTCATATTCCGGGTGAATCCCCTGCTGTGCAAGATGTTTTTGAACCTGCCTTCAGACGCTTGCAATTGATGAGTCAAGGTGCCATAGGGGTCGAGGCCTTTTGGGGGGGAACTCTCCATCCTGAACGTGCGGGTATCGAAGCTTTAAAGAACGGCATCACGGATCTTTGCCCCGTGTATTCCGCTTGGGATGCGGATCTTTTTCCTGCGGCTCAAATTTTGAGCCTACCATTTATTTTTTCTAGCGCAGAAATAGCTACCGCAGTATCAGAAAAACTGTACCGTACGTACTTTAGTCAAGACGTCGAAAAACATAATATCTATATGGGTCGAATGGTAGCCACTAGCGAATATAACTTATTCAGTCGCTCGCCTATTCGCACGCTGAGTGACTTGGCTAATCAAAAAATTGCTTGTAGTAATGGTGTTGAATCAGATATTTTTCGAGCTTTAGGGGCAATTCCGATTGGATGTAGTACCCCTGAAGCCAAAAAGCAATTTGAATCTAATCAGGTATTTGCCGTGTCCATCTCTGATAGTGCAGCACAAACGGTTGGTCTGTATAAGTTTGCTAAATACCGAACCAGTGCTAACTTGGTTCGTGTCAATTTAGAGTACGGCTTATCAAAGACATTTTGGCAACAATTACCACCAAACCTCCAAATCATTTTTAATCAATGGTTACGTTCTTTAGCCCAAGCTGGCGCTCAAATATTTTATGGTCTTGCTGGGGCAAAAGCCTGCTCGATTTTTAAAGATGCAGGTATCGAATTTATTAATTTGAGTAGTGCAGAACAACAGATGTGGCGCGACAAAGTTAAACCCGTAGAGGAGCAATTACTCCATCTTCTAGAAAGTAAAGGCTATCCTTCGCAAAATATGATGGCCGACTTAATCAGCACAACCCAGGAGCTTCAGACTTGGAGCGCTAATGATTTAATGCAGGCGACCATCGTCCAACCTTTGACCAATATTATTCCGCCAAGCATAACGTAATGACTTTATTTCCTAAAAATCTTACTAAACCTATCGGTGTTGTCGGCCTTGGGCTCATGGGGCAAAGTTTAATCAAACGCCTCGATGATGCTAATCTTGATGTTCTTGGGTTTGATATTAATCCGCAGCAAATAGAAAAACTCGGCCAACATCGCGTAACCTCCCTAGCAAAGATGGCTAGTAGTTGTGACAAAATTTTATTAGCTGTTTTTAATACCGCTCAAGTTCAAGAAACTCTCTTCGCCGCTGATGGTGTATTAGCGCATGCAAAAGATCCACTTGTTGTAATTTGTACGAGCACTTGCGATCCGGGAGAAATCAAACAAATTGCAGAGGATGTTGAAAAAGCTGGTCATCATTTTTTTGAATTACCTATTTCGGGAACGAGTATGCAACTCGCAAGGGGGGATTGCTTAGGTCTCATGGGGGGATCGCCCTTACTGTGCGAGCAGCTATCTGACTTATTGGATGTGATTACACCTCATCGACAGTATATTGGTCCCGCAGGAGATGCGAGTAAAGCGAAGTTAGCGATTAACTTAGTTTTAGGGCTCCACCGAGCTGCGCTTGCGGAGGGCTTAAACTTTGGCGTCAAACTAGGCTTAGATCCAGAAAAATTACTTCAAACTTTGCAAAATTCAGCAGCAGCTTCTAGTGTCATGAAAATCAAGGGACCACTGATGGTTGCAAGAACTTATGACAAGCCCCAAAGTAAGATTGGTCAGAGCTTAAAAGACTTTGGACTCATTGCTGATTTGGCGGATCATGCAGGACTGATGCTTCCTCTAGCCGAGATATATATCAAGTTACTGCAATCGCAACTGCAAGATGGTCACGGTGAGATGGATAATGCCATGATTTATGAGGCAATCTATCACAACCGTTTAAACAATAAACCCCTAAAGGATGGATTATGAATGTTAGCAATCAAGCCATAGAACCTCTCATTATTAAATGTGTTGATGCATTTGGTTTAAACCTGCCGCTCAATAAAGTCGTGCTCATGGCCGGTGTGGAATTGCGTACGGTAGAAAGTCTTTTAATTCGAATTGAAACAGAGAATGGCCTTGTGGGCTGGGGAGAGGCGTCTTCTGCACCCAGTCATGGTGGTGCATCATTAACAGATATGCTGACAAGTTTTCATAAAGAGATCCATGATTTTTTAATTGGTAAAAATGTTTTGGAATTATCGGGTATTACCCAACAACTTAATCGCATAACAAAAGATGCCACGAGCACGGTAGCAGCGGTTGATGTTGCCTTGTATGATCTTCTTGGAAAATATTTAAAGGTGCCCGTGCATGTACTTCTAGGCGGTCAACAGCGACATCAAGTCCCCCCTCTATGGTTAATCGGCAATAGTAGTATTGAGCAGGATTTATCTGAAGCACAAAAAAAATGGGATCAAGGTTATCGATTTTTTAAACTAAAACTGGGTGTTAAATCACTCGATGATGATATTGCCTTAACCATCGCTATTCGCGAAAAATTTGGTGATAGTTTACAAATTTGTGCCGATGCCAATATGGGCATGAGTTTAGAGCAAGCAACACGCTACGTTCAAGCAGTTAAAAATACCCAACTCGCTTATTTAGAACAACCTTTGCACAAAAAAGATCTTACAGGGATTCAAACACTGGCCAAAACGAGCCCTATCCCAATCGGTCTTGATGAATCAGTTACATCCACTGATGACATTCTTGCCGCAGCAAGAGATGGAGTGCAAGGTGTTTCTTTAAAAACCCTGAAATTAGGTGGTTTATCTGGGGTTATGAGCGCGGGACATATTTGTCAGGCGTTCAAACTACAAATCAATCTTGCTAGCAAAATGGCTGAAACAGGGATTGGTGCGGCTGCACTTCTTCATCTTAGCGCTGCTCTCCCCAACGTCAATTGGGGAGTTAGTCCAACTCACCTATATCTCGCCAATGATGTGGTCAGTCATCAAGAACAACCCATCAATGGATTTTTCACGATTTCAACATCGCCTGGTTTAGGGATTGAAGTCAATCAAGCAGTTATCGATCAACATACGGTGTAATAAGGAAGCAAAACAATGATTAATGCGGCACTCATTGGTATGGGATGGTGGGGTAAAAATATTGCTCAGTCCATCCAACATAAAAGTAAAGAGATTCAGTTCACTCTTGGCGTGACCAAAGAAGTTGATGAGACAAAAGAATTCGCGAATAGTATGTCAATGGCATTGTCTGATAGCTTTGAATTTGCCTTAGAACAACCCGATATTAAAGCCATTGTCTTAGCGACTCCCCACTCACTACATGCTGAACAAATTATTGCCGCAGCAAAAGCTGGTAAGCACGTTTTTTGTGAAAAGCCGTTAACCTTGTATTATGCGCAAGCTCTTCAAGCAATCGATGCCTGTGCAAATCATCAAGTGGTTCTTGCGGTGGGTCAAAACAAACATTTTTGGCCTTCCATGCAAAAATTACGTGAACTCGTTAAAAGCAATATTTTAGGTCAGCTATTACACATTGAAGGCCACTATAGTAACGATCATTCAACGCGGTTTTTTTCTGACTGGCGTGAATCTCCAGCTGAGTCGCCTGCTGGGGGTTTAACTGGTACTGGGATTCATTTGATTGAGGCATTTATAAACCTCATGGGACCAGCTTCTCAGGTAAGTGCCTTAGTTAGTTCACAAAGAACTGGCCCTGACCCACGTGACTCAACGTCAGTCAGTGTGCGGTTTAAAAATGGCTTAAGCGGTTATTTTGCAATGGTCAGAGCCACACCTATTTTTTACCGTGTACATGTATTTGGTGACCAAGCTTCGATTGAAGCGATTGGTGAAAATGAAGTGGTCGTTCGCTATAAAGGAGGTCGTATCGATCGCCACATACTGCCCCCGCTTGATTCTGTGAGGGCTGAATTAGAGGCTTTTGCTCTAGCCATACCAAAAGAATTCCACACGGGTGATGTCAGTCAATTCGTGCAGATTGACTATCCCATCTCGCCGTTACAAATGGGGCAAACCATCGCAATGTTTGAATCTATTGTGAACTCAGTTGAGACGGGTCAAATGATTCAGGTACCGAATTGAATTAACTTAGTTGAATTGACTGACTTGTCAAAATACCGCGGTCGATTTCAAATACATTTTGTACCAAATGGCGAGAGTATTGTAAATCTGACTCAGAAAATATAACTGCCATTCCTTCACTTCTTAATTGACTAATAACCTCGGCCAAACGTTGCGCAAGTGCAGGTGCAATCCCTTCAAATGGCTCATCCAATAACAACAACTTTGAGCCAATCATGAGCGCCCGCCCTAAAGCAACTAACTTTTGTTGACCGCCTGAGAGTTGCAAGCCACGCCGAGGCGCAAATTGAATTAATTCTGGGATGATGTTGTAAACATAATCTAAACGTTGCTTTGGCTCTTTGGATTTATTAGCCCATAAAGGAAGAAGAATATTTTCCTCAACCGTTAAGTCAGGAATTAAACGGCGATCTTCAGGCATATATCCAATGCCTAATTGGTTACGTAAATTGGTTGGGACTTTTAATAAATCCTGGCCATGAAACTCAATTGAACCTGATTTTGCAGGCAAAATACCCATAATGCTCTTCATCAAGGTCGTCTTTCCAGCGCCATTTCTTCCGACTAAACCAGCCATTGAAGCAGTTGGTAACTCTGCTGAAACATTCCTCAGAATATCTACTGATTGAATCGATACATTGAGATCTGATATTTTAAGCATCTGATTTTTCCGATAATACATGTTGGGCTTGTGAATGCCCGACGATAAATTTAAGAACTCGCTCATCCTTTAGTGCAATATCAGGATGATTATCCGCAATAATTGCCCCTTCATAAAATGCAAGCACTCGCTGAGCATATCGCATGACAACTTCCATATCATGCTCCACGAACAAAACTGTTGTTCCTGAATTACGGATTACCCCCATGATCATATCCATCATGTCGAATTTTTCTTCAGCAGAAACGCCACTGGTCGGCTCATCTAAGAAAAGTATTTTAGGGCGTGTTGACATTGCCATGGCTATATCAAGTACTTTGCGTACGCCTCCTGGCAGTACTTTTGTAACTTGATCTTGATAATCAGTCAAGCCATATTTGGCAATACTGTCCAAAGCAAGTTCGCGAATACTTTTACCGAAAGAAGGAATAATCGCATTTGTGTTTGTGGTTAATGCACCTTTACTTTCTTGAAGTGCGATGATGCCATAACTGACTTCAAGATTTTCCAACGTTGTCATGGTGTTATAAAGCTGCGGAATCTGAAACGATCGACAGATGCCAAGCTGCGTGATTTTTCTTGGGGGTAAAAGCGTAATATCCATGCCATTAAAGTTAATCGAGCCAGTATCAGGCTTCAGATAACCAGTAATCATGTTTACAAACGTAGTTTTACCTGCACCATTTGTTCCAATCAAGCCGATACAAGCCCCTTCTTCGACCTCGACATTAATTTTTACAGCAGCCGTTACTGCACCAAAGGTTTTATTCAGGTTATTCGCAGTGAGAATAATATTAGACACGAGATTTTTTCCTCATTTTTTCAACCAAGGACCATAAACCCTCAGGCAATAGCAAAATCACCACAATTAAACAAATACCAATGGTCATTTGCCATGTGTTTGGAGAATAACCATATGCAATCGTTTGAATAGCGCCAAAAATAAGAGCCCCCACAAATGGTGCGCTCACACTACCAATACCACCCAAGATTGCAATAAACACAAACTCTCCAGAAGTTGTCCAAAAGGTCATGTTGGGATCAATATGGCCAGATACCATGGCTGCAATGGCGCCACCAATGCCGGATAAAACTCCAGCAATAATATAAATCAAATGAATCGTGCTTTTTGCAGACGCACCCATATATTCAGCACGTATTTCATTATCACGAATTGCAGTCAGTAAGAGCCCACGAGGGCTTTTTAAAATCATATTGACAAATAACAACGCAACAATGACAGAAAGTACAGTGACGCCATATAAAACAATTTTCATTTGGGTTGTTTCAGGAGTCCAACCAAATATCGTTAGACCCGACACAGTAAAGCCGTCTGTTGAGCCTAATTTTTCACTCTTAACTAAAACACCATATAAAATCATTGAAAAAGCTAAAGATAATAGCCCAAAAAATATGGCTCGATATTTAGCCAACAAGAACCCTAACAAGTAGGCAAGAAAACCAGCAACAATTCCACTTGCCAAAAGCAATACAAACAAATCAGTCACTTTGAGCAAAAGACACAACATACCAGTTGTATAGGCTCCCGCGCAAAAGAATAATGCTTGCCCAAAAGATACCAAGCCAAGACGCATAAAAAGCATTAAGCCTAAGACCACTAAACCGTTGGCGCCTGCAAGCGTGATAATGAATAAAATCCATTGTGGTAACCACGGCGATGCAATAAGGATTCCAACTAAGAAACCAATCATATAAATTAATGACTTATCTAGCTTCATATCTTTCTTGCCTCCGCCAAACTAAACAAACCTCTTGGACGAAACACGAGAACCAATGCCATCACTGAGAAAATAACAAATAGTTCTAATTGCGGTACGTAATGTACGCAGAATGATCGAACTACACCCATGATAATTGCTGCCAAGGCGGTGCCCGGTAAACTTCCCAAGCCACCCGTGACAACTACGGCAAATGAAAGGACGATTACATCAACACCTAAGCCCGGCACTACAGAAATCGTTGGCGTAGTAATCCCGCCAGCAATTGCAGCAAGTGCGCAACCAAAAGAGAAAGTCAAACTAAAAAATCGTCCGACATTGATTCCCATCGCTGAACTAATTTCGCGATCATGAATCACGCTCACCAACAACTTACCAGAGCGCGTCTTTTTGAGCATATAAGTTAAACCCAAACTTAATACAATTGCTGAACCTATCATCAACAAATAATAGTTAGGATAGGTCATATCCCCGACATTAAAGGTCCCCAATAGCTCATATGGATCAGAAGCGTAATATGGGTCAACGCCCCAAATTAATTTAAGCACATCATCCAGAATCAAAAAGACTGCATAAGTGATCAAAAGAATTACTACTTCATCTTTAGCGTATTGATAGCGTAATAAAAATCTTTCCAATATCCAGCCGATGGCAAAACCAGCCACGAAAGATGCTCCAAATAAAGCAAAAAAAGATAAATGGGGTGGGTAGTTATGACTGAACCAATATCCCGCAAGTGTGACTGCTACATAACAGCCAAACGCATAAAAACTGGCATGCGCCACATTTAAAACCCGCATAACTCCATAGATAAGTGTTAAACCTACAGCTGATATGAATAACCAAGCTGCATAATTAATACCATCAATTAAAACAATTAGTAAATTTGACATGACGTGCCTTTGAAAAACGAGGTCATTGACCTCGTTTTATTTCTTCTAAGTTTAAAAAGTCTTTTATTGCTTCTTAGAAGCCATCCAATCAGCAGCTTTTACACCATCAGGAGGCATTACCTGATCTGGCGTAAAACGCTTTTGGTCAACTAGTTGAATTTGGCCATTAACGTGCTTCACACGGCCATATACCATTTCTGCTGTTGCTTGATGACCATTGCTCAAGTTGAATTTATGCACTCCGCCTGGCCCTTCATATGTCATACCACGCATTGCATCAGCAATTTGATCAGAGCTTGGCTTATTACCGCCATTTGCGGCTAAAGCTTTTTCAAAGGCTAATTTAGTAGCCATAATTGTGTGAGCCATTTGATAAGCAGCTAAATTTGGTGGCGCGTTATAACGGTCGATGACGTTTGAACGATACCAATCATTTAAAGCTGATTTAGGAGCATATACGCCGTAAGGTCCACGTGCGCCAATGATAGTTCCTTCTGGAATCTTTGTGCCTAATCTAAACATGGATACTTCACCTCCAGTGAGAATCACTGAAGATTGTTTAAATAGACCGCGCGGCCCAGCTTGAAGAATAAATGCCTCCATGTCACCACCCCAAATACTTGAGTGAATCACATCAGATTTACTTTCTAACAAAGAAGAAATTTCTGCACTGTACTGTCCTGCGAACAACTTAGGCATTTGTGAAGTTTTTTCTTGTAACTGCGGCATTACCATTTTTACAGCGCCCTGAAAATCTGCCCAGGAGTCCTGTCCAAATGCATAATTTTGATTCAGGCCAGAATATGTTTTTGCGGTTGGTTTGATTGCTTTAACATATAAAGCTGCACCCACGCTATCAGCTGTCGCATGATTTACCGCACGGAAAACATATTTTTTAGGACTTTCCTCAAACAATCGTGGTGAACCACAATCATACATTAAGGTTAAGGTTTTTAATTCTTCAGCAATTGGCGCTACAGCCAAACAATTACCACTCGATACATAGCCAATCACAATATCAACTTTATCGCGTTGTACTAAATTGCGATATTCCGTAACCACGTTAGTTGGAGAACCAGCTTCATCGATAACGACAAGCTTGACAGGCATTCCACCAAAACCTTTAACATTATAAGGCGCAGGTGCTTTGGCATTGTTAAATGCATCAGCTAACATCTCTGCTGTATTTCTAGCAGGAACTCCAAACGGTGCAGCTCCAGGTCCAGATAAGAAAGAGACGATTCCAATTTTTACTTCGGCAGGAGCCGCAGGGGCTTGCGCTTGAGCCACGCCCATCATCGACCCAATTACCATACTAGCTATTAGCTTTTTACTCAAATTCATTTTGTCTCCAATTGATAAATTTCTATTAATATTTGTAACTACTAATTCTTATTAGTATGCATGCACCAGCTTTTATTGCGAATACTTAATAGTTTACGTCGTAACCATTCTACGTCAACCTTTTGCAACTTAGTGATTTCCCTTAGTTTTTGAAAATTGATAGTCTTTCGAGAGGATAAATAGCCTTAGGATTAAGCAATCACTTTTCGTACTCGCAGTTCCTCAATACGCTTCTGATCCAAATACTCAGAAAGTACTTCTTGCGTATGCTCCCCCAAACGTGGTGGAGGGTAACGAACTGCGGTAGGAGTTTGATGCATTTTCAGAGGGGTACCGAGTGTTTTTAATTCGCCAATCGTAGGATGCGGATGCTTAATGATCATTTGTCTTGCCATAGTGTGCTCTGTAGCAAGCGCCTCAGCAACGGTATTAACGGGCCCTACGGGAATTCCATTTTTACGAAGTAGTGGGATTAATTCTGCAGAGTGTATTTTTTTTAGTTCCGCTCCGACCATCGCATCTACTTCTTCACGATTGCCTATACGCGCTGTATTGGTTTGATATTTTTCATTACTCGCCCACTCTGGATGACCTAAAATTTCCGCTAATTTAGCAAATTGGCCATCATTGCCAATCGCCAGTGCAATTAATTTGTCTGCTGCATCAAAAGTTGTATAAGGAACAATTGTCGGATGACCATTACCAAAACGGCGTGCATCTTTACCGGTAGCTAAATGGCTTGAACCCACATTGGCTAATAGGGCAATCGAAGTGTCATATAAAGCGACTTCCACATGCTGACCTAGTCCAGTTCGATATCTAGCTAAAAGAGCACCTTGGATGACATTCGCAGCCATCATGCCAGTTGCAATATCAACAATCGCAACGCCATACTTACTCGGAACACCCTGCTCTTCGCCACAAATACTCATCAAACCAGATTCTGCCTGCAATATAAAGTCATATCCAGGTAATTGAGAAAGAGGCCCCTGTGTGCCGTAACCGGTGATTGAACAACGTACCACTCGCGGAGCATTTTTCTCAAACCATGCCTGATCAAATCCCCATTTTTCTAAAGTACCATTTTTAAAATTTTCTAGTACAACGTCAAAATGAGGAATTAAAGTTGCCAGTAAGTCTTTCCCTTCTGGTTGGGAAAAGTCGATAGTAATTCCTCTTTTATTACGATTACAGCCTAAATAATAAGAGGATTCCCCTTCCAAAAAGGGAGGGCCCCACGCCCGAGTATCATCACCGGATTTAGGGGATTCCACTTTAACAACCTCGGCACCCATATCACCCAGAAGCATTCCACACCATGGACCGGCGAGGACGCGACTGAGATCAAGGACCTTAAAGCCTGTTAAAGCACCTTCAGTAGATTGACTTACTTCTGACATTTTAGAGATTGCGCATATCAGGTGGTGCATTCAGGTTCTTATGAAAGCCATCCATATAATCCGCAAGAGCTGCTTTATTTTGTAAACGGAATTTCTGGAAATCTGGCTTACGATCTTCGAGGAATGCATTCATACCTTCTAAGCATTCTTCTGATCCCCAAACATAGGCTAACAACTCCATACCATGCTGCCATGATGCATACATTTGATCTGATTCGAAATTCAAACTCTTTTTCGTCATACGAATCGTTTGTGAACTATGGCTCTTAATGCTTTCACACCAAGCAAGTGTCTCTTCCATAAGTTTTGCTTCAGGTACACATTTATTGATCAAGCCAATTTTCTCAGCTTCTTTAGCATCAAAACGCTTAGCCAAGAAAATCATTTCACGAGCAATACGTTCCCCAACAATTCTTGGTAAGTATTGAGTTGCTCCAACAGTTGGACATGCACCTACTTTTGCACCAGTTTGACCCAACATAGATTTTTCAGAAGCGATTACTAAATCACACCATAAGGCGAGTTCATGACCACCACCGACACACCAACCATTTACCATCGCAATTACAGGAATTGCAACACCACGAATCGCCATTGCAAGCCCCAACATACGGTCATTCCACATCGAACCATTCGTAAATGTTAATCTCTTCATCGCATAGAAATCACCACCAGCTGAGAATGCTTTATCGCCCGCGCCTTTAAACACGATACAAGCAATCGATGGGTCTTCACGAGTCAATTTCACTGCATCAATCATTTCATCAAGAGTTTGCTCTCTAAATGCATTGAGCACACGTGGGCGATTAATCGTGATCCAAGCAACTTGATCTTTTACTTCAAAAATGATGTCTTTATAATTTTTTTGATTTTCCATAACAACTCCAATTAAATGTTTTTAAATACAACCTGAACAACAATTACACACATCAAAACAACAACCATCAATCATACACAAATTAATCAATTTCAATTTGTAACACGTCAAATGCTCCTTTTAGCCTTGCATTGTATTTACGACGCATTTCTTTCATTTCTTCATCACTCCAAGTTCTAAAACCTTCTTTCGATTTCATCCCATACTTACCATTGGCGATCAGAGTCGCAATGACCGGTTGTAAACCTGTCACATTATATAAAGATGGCCAAATTTCGACAGAAGCTCCTGCCATTCCTTCCCAGCCACTGATTTCTTTTTGAGTCATCGGACCAACCGCCGCATAACGAAAACCAAAGCTATAACGTACGGCAGTATCCACGTCATCTGGAGTTGCAATACCGGCATCTACCAGTGACAATGCCTCACGCATGAGCGCATGTTGTATACGATTTGCTAAAAAACCTGGAATATCTTTTCTAACCAAAACAGGTTTTTTACCAGCGGCACGATATAACTGACAAACATCTTCACCCATTTGCGGATCTGATTTTTCTCCTAATACCACCTCAACTAAAGGAACAATGTGTGCAGGCATAAAGTAATGCGCATTAAACATCCGGTAGGCTGTAGGTAAACCCTCGGCAATTTTTGATATCGGAAATCCAGAGCTATTGCTACCAATTGGAATATTCGATGGCACTCTGTGATCTAACTGAGCAAATAAGGCTTTTTTCAGAGCCATATCTTCTTTAATGGTTTCTAGAACCCAAATCACGTCGGACCAATCACTCCAATCATCAATTGCTCCAAATATTAAAGGTGCTTCTTGGGCATTCCAGAGGGGATTCATATCTTTCGTTAGCTGGACAATCTCGTCTTCTTGACTCTTGGCACGTTCAGTATTTCGACCTAACAAAATGACAGCATGAGCAGTGGCCAAAAAACCAGCGGCAATGCCAACGGCCATAATTCCTGTGCCCAATATGACAACTTTTTTCATAGGTCTCATTCCACTCCAAAACAGACTTGTTCGAACAAGTAGTTTCTGTATACTTTTAAATAATTAAATTTTTTTAATTGTAACCAATAAATTATTCGATAATTTTAATACTATTATTAAACTAGTCTTTTTTATTAAACCTGTACATACAAGTAAGGAGCCATTCTCGTGTTTAATCCATTCCAACAAGTAGAATTAATTAAAGCCGAATTATTCATGTCAATGCCAGCGAAATTTCGTAATCCAAAGCGAACTTCTTGGGCAGATCCAAATCGGCAAGGTGCTGAAATTGAATGTTTTTTAGAAGGCCCATCTTTTGACCGAGAAGGTAATTTATGGTTTGTTGATATTCCCTATGGCCGTATTTTTAGAATCTCAACCAAAGGTGAGTGGGAACTCATTACCCAATATGACGGATGGCCAAACGGCTTAAAGTTTCATAAAGATGGCAGAGCATTTATTTGTGATTACAAAATGGGGCTCCTTAGCCTTGATACAAAAACTGGCAAAATCGAAACAATTTTAGGCTCCATGTATAGCGAATCATTTAAGGGCTTAAATGACCTGCACTTTGCAGCGAATGGTGACCTATACTTTACTGACCAAGGCCAAACTGGGATTGCCGATCCAACAGGTCGGGTTTTCCGTTTACGCGCAAATGGTCAATTAGATCGCTTAGCTCTCAATGTCCCTAGTCCAAACGGCATCACTTTATCAACTACCGATAAGCATTGTTATGTTGCTGTAACGCGCTCACAACAAATTTGGCGCTTGCCAATCATGGCGGATGGTTCGGTTTCAAAAACAGGTGTTGCAATTCAATTATCTGGCGGTGCTGCTGGTCCTGATGGTATTGAAATGGATTCGGAAAATGGTTTACTCGTTTGCCACCTTGGCGTCGGCGTTTGGCGCTTTGATAGCAACATGCTACCAACCCATTTGATCTACTCTGAAAACAAACACCACCACCATCTTGCAAATATTTGTACTGGCGGTGATGGCAGAGATCTTTACATTACTGAATCGATGTCTGGCGATATTCTCAAAGCGCGCTTACCAGTAGCTGGTAAAAAGATGTTTGGTCTTAGCTGATATGTTGCAAGCAGTGACTAAAAGAGTGGTTTTGTATCGGCAGGTTGCAGAGCAACTTGTCGAACAAATCCAATCTGGTGTTTGGCCGGTTGGGGATAATCTTCCCTCCGAAAATCAGTTAGCCACCAACTTTCATGTCAGTCGCCAAACGGTCAGGCAAGCATTGCAATTTTTACAAGAAAATGGTTATATCCATCGCCATCAAGGGGCAGCAACAAAAGTAATTTCGACGTCACAACCCAGGAAATTTAGCCAAAGCTTTAACTCTTTAGGAGAAATTTTAAATTACCCACGCAACACCTACAGAGAAAGCCATATTGAAGAATATGTAGAGTGTGATCAAGATTTACAAAAAATCTTACAGGCTCCTATTGGTTCTGCTTGGTATCATATTGGAGCGGTTAGACTAGAAGAAGATACCAACATTAAACTAGCGTGGACAGATATTTATATTTTGCAAAAGTTTGCTAAATTAACTCAAATGAAAGACCACTCACGCGAAATGGTGTATTCGCAAATTGAGAAACACTTTGGCGTCAGTATTGCTCATGCCGATGTGGAAATTTCTTCTTCAAGACTCGCTCAAAAACATGCTGAGTTATTGGGTGTTCAAACTGGATCATCTTCTTTAGTGGTTCTAAGAAGGTATTTTGATCAAGAAGGTAATCCATTTGAAATCTCCATGACGCATCATCCAGAAAATCGTTACACCTTCAAAATGAATCTTCGTAGTTCACATCAAATCTATTAATCAACAGAGAGAAACCACTATGTCCATTATTAAATCAGTCCATGTTGCTAATGTCAGCGTGCCCTTAGACCGAGTCACGTCTTTTTCCACTCGCACTGTCTCCGAACGTCACTATTGTTTAGTTAAAGTAACTAACACGGACGGTGTTGAAGGTATTGGCTTTTGCTACGTGGGTAGTAAAGCTGGTGAAATTGCTAAAGTTGCTGTGGAGCAATTATTAGCACCCATCATTATTGGTCAAGAAAGCCATCGCAGCGAAGGTCTATGGCAAGAAATGTACTCTGAGTCAATCTTACAAGGTCGCTCTGGTTCGGTCATGCGTGGTATCTCGATATTAGATACAGCGATTTGGGATTTAAATGCACGCTCTGTTGGTTTACCTTTACACCAATACTTAGGTGCCGTAGTCCTCGACCGCGTACCCGCATATGCAAGTGGTGGTTATTATGTGGACGGCAAAACACCTGCCCTTTTAGCAAAAGAAATGGAATCCTATGTGGCCATGGGTTTCAAGGCTGTCAAAATGAAAACGGGTCGTCTTTCTCCGCGCGAAGAGGAAGAACGTTTAGCAGCAGTCAGAGATGCTGTTGGTGATGACATCATTTTGACAATGGATGCCAATAATGCTTGGCGCGACCTACCAACTGCCATGGAATATATTCAAAGATTTGAACAGTACAACCCTTATTGGATTGAAGAGCCTTTTTCGCCAGATGCTATCGACTTACATGCACGCCTGGCCAGTAGAACTACGATTACAGTTGCGACTGGTGAGATCGAGGTGGGTCGCTGGCGTCATCGTGAGCTTGTAGAAGCCGGTGGCTGTGAGATTTTACAAACGGACGCGGCAGTTTGTGGTGGTATAAGTGAGTGGCGCCGCATTGCAGCATTTGCTGACTCAAAAGGTGTTACTGTCAGTCCGCACTGGTTCCATGATCTACATGCGCCGCTAGTTGCCGCAACGCCGAATGCCCGTTTTGTTGAATTCTTTACCGATGATCAGGTTCTCAATTTCCGTCGCTTGATTGATAAACAATTAAGCTTTGAAAAAGGCGACTTGATGTTGCATCAAACACCAGGTCTTGGATTTAATTTTGATGAAGCGGCAGTGAAAAAATATGCGACTGGAAGCCAAGTATGGACACAAATTATTTAAGTGCTAAAGAAGTAAGGGGTTTTATCGCCAAGGTCTTTGTTGGTCTTGGCATGCCAACTCAAGATGCCGCTTTGTGTGCCGACTTAATGGTTCGCACGGATTTATCTGGTGCCGATGGACATGGTGTGTTTCGCTTGTTGCAATACGCACGCCGAATTAAATCTGGTGGCATCAACTTAAATCCGCAAATGAGACTTTTGCAAGATGCTCCTTCTATCGGACTACTTCATGGAGATAATGCCATGGGCCATTTGGTGATGCATCGCTGTGCCGAAATGGCAATTGCTAAAGCCAAAGTAACCGGAATTGGATGGATGGGTTGCTGCTATGGAAATCATGCCGGTGCTGGTTCAACTTATGCCAATTTAGTATCGGAGGCAGGTCTTGTCGGTATTTATATGGCCGTAGGCAGTGCTAATCATATGGCTCCGTGGGGAGGTGTTGACCCTCTGTTATCAACTAACCCGATTGCGATCTCTGTACCAACTAGTAGTCAACAAGGCCCTGTTGTTTTAGATATGGCAACTACTGTTGCTGCATATGGCAAGGTCAAAATGAAAGCGCAAGCAGGAGAACCAATGCCTGTTGGCTGGATGATTGACAAGCAAGGTAATCCTTTAACTGATCCACAGCGCTCCTCTGAAGGGACTTTACTGCCAATCGGAGATTACAAAGGTTATGGATTATCTTTGATGATCGCTCTTTTAGCTGGCTCAATGAATGGTGCTGCCGTTGGATCACAACTTGTCGACTTCAATGATGACGAAACTGCTGTAACTAATACAGGTCAAACTATTATTGCGGTAAACCCTGAATTTTTAGCGGGTTTCCAAAATATGACTCAATCAACGGATCAACTCATTAGTGAAATTAAATCATCAAAACCATTGCCAAATGTTTCAACAATTCGAGTTCCTGGTGATGGGGCAGCTCAGGCGAAGCAAAAAAGAAGTGTCGAAGGGATTCCGATTCCGGCAGGGTTACTCAAAAACCTGCATACTTGTGCAGAACTTGCAGGTATTGATCCCATTCAAATGAATTAAGGAGGATGAACATGAAGAAGTTTTCATTGAAGCAACTACCCAGCAAAATACTTTTTGTTGGAATGAGTATCTTCTTCACATCCTCTGGCTTTGCCCAGTCCAATGCTGATTATCCAAGTAAGCCTATCCGTTTAACTATTGGCTTTTCAGCAGGTGGCGGCTCAGATACCGCTGCACGATTGATAGTACCGAAGTTTAGCGAATATATTGGACAGTCCGTCATTATTGACAACAAACCCGGAGCAGGTGGTAATCTTGCGAGTGATTACATCGTCAAGGCACCTGCTGATGGATACACCATTTTATTAACGACTATTGGATCATTAGCAATTAATCCACACATGCCTGAAGGTACGAGTTTTGATCCTTTAAAAGACTTCAGCATGATTACTCAGGGCGTTACATTTTCCAATATCTTAGTTGTCAAAGCAGATTCGCCGATAAAAAATCTGAAAGACTTTATCAATGCGGGTAAAGATAAAAAAGTATTTGTAACTTTTGGTTCTTCCGGGAATGGCAGTACGGGTCATCTTGCGGGCGAACTTCTTAAAGTTCGTTCTGGTATGAATGCCCAGCACATTAATTACAAAGGTGGTGGGCCTGCTATGAATGATTTGCTAGGCGGCAATATCACTGCGATTTTTGCAAGCACGCCTACGGCAATTCCGTTTATTGAAGTAGGAAAATTAAGGGCGCTTGGTGTAACCGGCTCAACACGCGCAATTACATTACCCAATGTACCGACGATTGCCGAACAAGGGTATCCAGGATACCAAGCGGATAATTGGTATGCCTTTGTTGGACCACCTAAAATGCCTGCCGAAGTAATCAATAAATTAAATATTGCTCTCACAAAGGCGATGCGTGATCCAGATACGCTTGATCGCTTACATCGTGTTGGACTAGAAGCCTCCCCCAACTCACCTACTGAACTTTATAGTTACGTCAAATCTGAATATGAAGCTTGGGGAAAAATCATTAAAAAAATACCATGGGAAAAATAATGGGACACACCATCAGTGAAAAAATTCTTGCCAAAAGAGCGCAAAAAGATTCCGTAAAAGCTGGTGAAGTTGTCGTCTGCGATGTTGACTTTGCGATGGTCACAGATACGCGTGCATCGAATACCATCAAGATGATGAGTAAATTAGATAAAGATGCTCTCAAATTTACGCGAAACACCGCTTTGGTTTTAGATCATTACTCACCTCCCCCTCACCCAGAGGCCGCTGAGATTCATCAAAAAATGCGCGCCTTTGCTGATCAAGCTCATACGCATTTGTATGACATCGGCGATGGTATTTGTCATCAGGTATTACCTGAAGGGGGACATCTCACGAGTGGTGATTTGATTGTAGGTACTGATACCCATTCAGTGACCTATGGTGCCTTTAATGCATTTGGGACTGGGATTGAAGGAAGTGATGTAGCAGCAGTAATGGCTAGTGGCAAACTTTGGTTTAGAGTACCTGAATCTGTGCAAATTCACCTCAATGGCGAACTGCAACCCGGGGTATGGGCAAAAGATATCACCTTATATCTATTAGGCAAATTCAAAGCTGAAGGCTTGAACTATAAAGCGATTGAATATATTGGTTCAGCAGTTAGCAAAATGGATATTGATGACCGTATGACCTTATGTAATCATGCTGCTGAACTAGGTGCTAAAGCTGCGATTTTAGAAGCGGATCAAAAAACTATTGACTGGTTATCTGCCCATGGCGCTAAAACTCCTGCACCAGTCTATGCTGATCACGATGCAATATATGCGTTTAAGGATCAACTGAATGTCTCAACTCTGGCACCTCAAGTGGCTAGAAAGCATCATGTCGATGATGTCGTAGGAACAGATCAAATCGATCGTCAAGCAATTCAATTCGCCCTGATTGGCACATGCACCAATGGCCGACTCGATGATATTCGGCAAGCGGCTCACATCTTAAAAGGCAAGAAATTAGCCAAGGGCGTGCGTATGATTGTTACCCCCGCTTCTCGTCAAATCTATTTAGCAGCTTTGCGCGAGGGTCTAATTGAAATCCTTACCTCAGCTGGTGCCTCTTTTGAAGCAGCTGGTTGTGGAACGTGTGTAGGTATTACCAATCATTTAGTTCCTGGCAATCAAGAGACCGTCATATCTAGTGCAAATCGCAATTTCAAAGGACGACTCTCTAATGATGAAGCTGATATTTGGTTAGGATCTGCAGCAACTGTTGCCGCTTCTGCATTAACTGGCTTTATTACTGACCCTAGAACTGTCGCCGGTGGCTCTTGGAGAAATGTATGAACAATATGTTAATCGAAGGTAAGACCTTCTTGCTGGGTGAAGAAGTGAATACAGACATCAATTGCTCCAGTAAATATCTTCCTGGTAAAGATAGCGAATATGTTAGTACGGTTGCTTTTAATAAATTAGAGCCTAGTTTTGCTCAAGGTGTGATTGCAAATGGTGGTGGTATTTTAGTTGCTGGTAAAAACTTTGGCATCAACTCCTCCAGAGAGCAAGCGATCCATGTTCTGCATTTGATGAACATTAAATGTATATTGGCACCCTCTTTTGGTCGACAATTCTTTCGTAATGCAATCAATAATGGTCTACCGATTATTGAGTGTGATACTTCTGATATTCAGGCGGGTGAAAACTTAAAGGTTGATTTACAGCTTGGCCAAGTTATTTCTAAAGCACATGAAATCCCCTTTACTCCCCTACCTCAAGAAATCTTAAAAATTATTCAAATGGGTGGTTTAATAAATTTCATTACGAAACATCCTGATTGGAATTTTGCAGCATGAATGTGAGTCCTGGGCTTAAAAGGCAACAGCTACGTCAGTTAATCAACGGTATCGGTGCTGTCATTGCCCCAGGGATTTATGATGCCTATGGTGCAAAACTTGTGACTAATGCTGGTTTTTCAGCGGTTTACCTGACGGGTAATGGCGTTTCGGCATCGCTCTTAGGTCATCCAGATATTGGGCAAGTAGATCTCACTTTAATGGCTGATCATGCAAGACGAATCGCCGCATGTACACACTTACCCTTAATCTGCGACGCGGATACTGGCTACGGTGGGATTTTTAATATTCAACGGACAGTTCAAGAGTTTGAGGCCGCAGGTGTTAGCGCAATTCATATTGAAGATCAACGCTTCCCTAAGCGTTGCGCGCAATTTGAAGGTGCGCGTTCGGTATTGGACTTTAAAGAGGCAATCAATCAAATTAAAGCTGCTACCTCAAGTCGTGTGGATGAGAGTTTGATGATTATTGCCAGAACAGATTGTGCTGCAAGTTTAGGCTTAGATCATGCCATTGAAAGAGCAAAAGCATTTATTACTGAAGGTGCTGATGCTGTCTTCGTTGAATTAAAACCAAGTCCGAATGCCCTAGAGATGATCCAGCGAATTAAGGACGAAGTCCAATCTACTTGTATGTTTAATGTTGATGTGGGTGGTGCTGTTTCTGAATTGAAAGCAAGCCAGATGAAATCTTTAGGTATCGATATTGCGATTCACCCAAGCCTTGGAAGAGGCATTTTTGGTTATGCCATGCAACAAGCTTTAACAGAATTAAAGTCTTCCGGCAACATTGCCGGGCTTCGTCAAAACATGCTTACTGGTCCACAATACAATGCTTCTCTAGGTCTTGCTGATTTTGAAGCGTGGGAAAAAAAGTTTTTTGATTAATTATTTTTTCTTCAAAGAAGCTAAATGGGGATATTTTTCAGTCAGCATTGAACCACTTTAGTAGGTCGACCGAAAAGCTTCATGTGCTTGAATATTTCTTAACCAAGCAACCATCCGCGGCATGCCTTGCCAAGCATCATCCATATTGATATCTTGTGCAGCGGATGATTTAGAGTGATTTTTTTAGCTAAACACCCCTTACTTTCAATAACTGTAGTACCAATCAAGCAATCAGATAAAGATATACTGACAAATATCTTTTACAACGCTTCATGTAATAATTACTTATGCCAATCAATGACCTATCTCGTGTTCCTCTTAAGTGGCCCAATCGTAAATTTAGCCAGACTCTTTATGAATCTGGTCTAGATTGGCATTTTCAAATCAGCCGGCACAAAAACCCCTTAGCTAAAGCCATTGTCCTCATTCATGGCACAGGTGCATCTGCCCACTCTTGGGAAAAAATCCTACCGGTTTTAGCAAAAGATTACACGGTAATTGTGCCTGATCTACCAGGTCATGGTTTTACCTTAGGGGCAAAAAAAGCTGGTTTACACATCGACCAAATTGCACTAAGTTTGCAATCACTCTTCAAATCAATCAATCTGACGAAGATTGATGCGATCATTGGGCATTCGGCAGGTGCAAACTGTGGTTTAGCTTTAAGTCTTTTATACGCAAAGCCACCCAAGGCCATTATTGGCCTTAACCCATCATTTGTTGCACCCCCGAATATTTACAATTACTTTGTGGGTCCATTAATTAATCCACTCGTGACTTCTGGTTTTGTGGCCAGCTTTTTAGCAAATACGATTCCGATGACTGGCATGATTGATAAATTGTTAGACTCCACAAATTCAACTCTTTCAGACAAGCAGCGCGAACCCTATCATCTTTTATTTAGAGGGCAAAGCCACATCTATGGTTCCATGAACTTCATGGCCGCCTCTAATATTCCTGATTTACTCCAAAAGGGCGCTCAACTTCAGACAAAATGCACTTTTTTAGTGGCGGCACAGGACCCCTGGGTTCCAGAGAATTCCCTATTACCAGTAATCCACCAATACTTCCCAAAAGCCGTTATCAACATTGAGGAAGGGGGGCATTTGTTTCATGAAGAAAACCCCTCTCGCACTTTAAAAATTATTCAAGAGGCACTGCAAGCGCTCAATCCGAATCCTTCCCCAGTCAATGCTTAATACTCTGGAAATTTCCTGCCAACGTGGTCGCCATCTCCTTTGGAGTGATGTCAATCTCACTGTAGATCCGGGTCAACTATTATTTGTGACTGGTGCCAATGGTAGCGGCAAATCTTCCTTGTTACGCATCCTTGCAGGTTTGTCTAGCGCTAACTCCGGCGCTGTTTTATGGTGTGGTGAAAAAATTACGATAGATGCCCAAAAGTATTTCTCACAACTTCTCTATATCGGTCATCAACCACCGCTTAAGCCAGAGTTAAACGCTATTGAAAATCTAACTTTTTTAACTCAGCTTCATGGGCAAAGTGTGGCTCAGGATCAAATGATTGCAGCGCTTCAATCCTGGGAATTACAAGGAAAAACTATATCCCTCCCAACCAAACATTTATCCCAGGGACAAAAGCAACGAGTAGCCTTGACCCAACTTGCTCTTTTAGAAAAACGTCTGTGGATTTTAGATGAGCCTTTTAATAGCTTAGACACAAATGGCTCCAACATACTGAGCAAGCAATTAGAGCTTCACTTAGAGCAAAATCACTTCGTGGCGCTCACAAGTCATCTCCATGAAACAGCTGCACATATCGCACCTTCTTTGCAGCATCGAGAAATTAGAATCGAATTTTAAGTATGGCATCCACCTCTACAGCACACATTCTTTTGAGTATTTTTAAACGGGATATTACGCTTGCGATTCGTCGCGGTTCAGACACTTTTGGGGCTATTTTCTTTTTTGTTTTAGTGGTGAGTCTTTTTCCACTAGCTCTGGGTTCTGACACCAAGCTTTTGCAACAAATTGCTCCAGGGATTATTTGGGTTTGTGCGCTGTTAGCTGTGATGTTGTCTTTAAGCCGTTTATTTAATGACGACTTTCAAGATGGCGTACTCGAACAACTGGCTTTAAGTGTATGTCCCTTAGAAATGATCACTTTTGCAAAAGTGATTGCCCATTGGTGTTATACGGGACTTATCCTACTCTTGATTTCACCGATTCTTGCGTTGCAATTCAATCTTTCTTCTAATTCTATTCAAGTTCTTTTTATTGCTTTGTTGCTTGGCACTCCTTCGCTGAGCTTTATAGGCTCTATCGGGGCGGCATTAACAGTAGGCTTAAAAAGTTCTGGCGCACTCATTTCTTTGTTAATTCTGCCCTTATTAATACCTGTTCTGATTCTAGGTACTCTAGCAGTAGATGCGGCCGACACGGATATGCAATATTCGGTATACTTATATCTTTTAACTGCTTACAGTATTTTATCAAGTTTTTTTGCTCCATTAGCATGTGCATCAGCTTTAAAAATCGTGCTCGACTAAATAAAACTTTCTATGCAAACCATAACTGCCATGAACTCTCAACCGTCCAAATCGACTCATTGGTTTACATTTGCAGCTCCAAGTAAGTTTTATTTTTTAGCAAAAAAACTCATCCCATTTTTTTGGATCTCCGCAATTGTGCTCTGCATAGCTGGTCTTATCCTCGGCTTATTATTTGCGCCGACAGATGCCGTTCAAGGTGATTCGTATCGCATTATTTTTATTCATGTACCAGCCGCATGGATGTCAATGGTTCTTTATATAGCCATGGCATTTTGGGGGGCAATGGGTATGATTTTTAATGCCCGTTTAGCCTATCGTGTCTCTAATAGTATTGCTATTACTGGTGCAATCATGACCTTTATTGCATTGTGGACTGGTGCGCTGTGGGGAAAACCTACTTGGGGTACTTGGTGGGTCTGGGACGCAAGACTGACTTCAGAATTAATTTTATTATTTTTATATATTGGCTACCTCAGTTTATATAATGCAATTGATGACGCGCGTAAGGCGGCGAAAGCAGCATCCCTTCTCGCCATTATTGGTGTTGTCAATGTTCCCATCATTTATTTCTCAGTCAAGTGGTGGAATACGCTCCATCAGGGAGCTTCCATTACTTTCACGAAAACCAGTATGGACAGCTCCATGCTACTCGCCATGTTAATTATGACTTTTGCATTTTGGTCCTATACTTTTGCCACGATTCTAACGCGAGTAAACTATAAAACGCTTGATGAAGAATCTCATACCGACTGGGTGCAAAAAGAATTATCAGACATTCGGGGTTTAAGATGATTTGGTCTTCTTTCTCTGACTTTATCAACATGAATGGCTACGGCCCTTTCGTCTGGGGATCTTTTATCGTTAGTTTTTTTCTTTTTTACGTCGAGTATCGAAGCTTAACGCTCTTTCGTAAAAAGATTATTTCGTCTAAGTTATCATGACACCACGACAACGACGTACTTGTTTAATTTTAGGCGGCCTGCTCGCTCTAGGGATTGCCACATTTTTTGTTCTCAGAGCTTTTAATGAGAACTTGGTTTTCTTTTATACCCCTAGTCAAATAGTAGCTAAAGAAGCCCCAGTAAATAAAAATTTTCGGATTGGCGGTATGGTTCTTAAAGATAGCGTCAAACGCGAACCTGGGGGACTAAAAGTTTCTTTTATAGTAACTGATACGGTGCAATCCGTGCCAGTGGAATACAGTGGCATTTTGCCTGATTTATTTAAAGAGGGTAAAGGGGTGGTTGCCCAAGGAAAGTTAAATGAGCAAGGAAACTTCATCGCTTCACAAGTACTAGCAAAACACGATGAAAACTACATGCCTCCTGAAGCTAAAAGTGCTTTAGATGCTGCCAAAACAAACCAAGAAAAACTTTCAAAATCTATTCTCTCGGATGGTAAACAATGATTCCTGAAATAGGTCACGTCGCTTTAATTACTGCTTTTGTAGTTGCCCTGCTCCAGTGCGGCCTCTCTTTGTGGGGAGCGCATACTCAACAGGTGCGACTCATGGCAATTGCTAAACCTGCCGCCTTTGCGCATTTTTTAATGATTCTGCTGGCTTTTGCTTGTTTAATCTTTTCCTTTATGAACAACGATTTTTCAGTTCTTAATGTCGCAGAAAATTCCAATGCCTCGCTCCCAATGATCTATCGTATTTGTGCCTCTTGGGGTAGTCATGAAGGGTCAATTTTATTATGGGCATTGATGCTCAGCGGGTGGGGTCTTGCTGTGGCTTGTTTTTCGAAAAACTTACCGAGTCATGTTCTGGCACGAACTCTGGGAGTGATGGGTTTCATTAGTTCAGGAACGCTCCTCTTTACCATCGCGACTTCGAATCCTTTTTTACGTATCTTACCTGCAGCTTTAAATGGTCGTGACCTCAACCCACTTCTGCAAGACCCTGGAATGATCATTCATCCGCCGATGTTGTATATGGGTTATGTGGGAACATCCGTAGTATTTTCATTAGCAATTGCTGCTTTACTATCAGGAAAACTTGACTCTTCTTGGGCGCGATGGTCGCGCCCCTGGATTACAACGGCTTGGTGTTTTTTAACCCTTGGGATTGCTTTAGGAAGTGCTTGGGCATATTACGAACTTGGATGGGGTGGTTGGTGGTTTTGGGATCCAGTTGAAAATGCTTCTTTTATCCCCTGGCTTTTAGGAACAGCTCTGATTCATTCGCTAGCCGTGACTGAGAAAAGAGGTGGCTTTAAGATGTGGACAGCCCTCCTTGCCATACTTACTTTTTCCATGTCATTGCTTGGGACTTTCTTGGTTCGATCTGGTGTCATTACTTCAGTGCATGCCTTTGCAACGGACCCAACTCGCGGTATTTTTATTTTAGTCTTTTTGGCTATCTTAATCGGTGGCTCACTGACCTTATTTGCCCTGCGTGCACCTCGGGCATCTGTCGGTGAATCGTTTGATACAGTTTCCAGAGATTCCATGTTATTGGCCAATAACATTCTGTTACTCGTAGCTGCTTTTACTGTTCTTCTAGGGACGCTTTATCCGCTTATATTGGATGCCCTAGGCTTAGGTAAAATCTCCGTAGGTCAACCCTACTTCAATGCGGTATTCATTCCCCTGATGGCACCTGCCCTCTTTTTAATGGGTGTTGGTCCGATTACCAAATGGCGCAGTGCAAAACCAATTGAGCTCGCTACGCAACTACGTTGGGCTTTAGCGATTACGGTTATCACTTCTATAATTGCTGCTTTAACGATGCGTTCTTGGACTGCATCGATTGGTTTTGGCCTGTTAATTGCTGCTTGGATTGTGGTTTCAACCATTAATAATTTGATTGCACGTCTGCGACTTCATCCGCAAGGTTTTTTTACGGGCTTTAAGATTCAAACCATGAGCTACTACGGTATGGTCATCGCGCATCTTGGTGTTGCCGTCTTTGTTTTTGGCGTAACAATGGTCACGGGCTTTGAGGAAGAAAAAGATTTAAGAATGCAAGCTGGAAGTACCAGCGAACTCGCTGGCTATCAAATTCGTTTTGACGGTGTCAAAGAAGTTTCAGGAAGTAACTATTCCGCGGCTCAAGGGCAAATTACAATCAGTAAAAATGGTCAAGTGTTAACCATCATGCAACCTGAAAAAAGAAAGTATTTTTCAAGTGAAATGCTGATGACGGAAGCCGCTATTTATTCCAAAGTGAGCGGTGATATGTACATTTCTATGGCAGAACCAGTGAGTATGACCGAATGGGGTGTCAAGGTGCAATATAAACCTTTTGTCTCATGGATTTGGGCAGGTGCATTTTTAATTGCCTTAGGTGGTTTCTTTGCGATTCTAGATAAAAAATATCGCTCCAAGCCTTTAAGTTTAGTGAAGGAGGCGTCTTGAAACGTTTTTTACCACTGATTATTTTTGCTTGCCTTTGTGTGTTCTTAGTCATTGGTTTGCAGCTCAACCCTAAAGAAATTCCGTCCCCTTTGATTGGTAAATCAGCTCCTCAATTCACACAACCAGTTCTAGATCAAGTGACCCAAGAGTTTTCTCCAGAACAGATGCGGGGCAAAGTATGGCTCCTGAATGTTTGGGCCTCTTGGTGTTTCTCCTGTAGAGCAGAGCATCCCTTGCTTAATGAATTAGCAAAACAACAAACTATTCCAATCATTGGTCTAAACTATAAAGACCAAGACGATGCGGCAAAAGAGTGGCTTGCCAAGATGGGCAACCCTTATCAACTCTCAGTAATTGATCGGTCAGGAAATGTTGGGATTAATTATGGTGTTTATGGTGTACCAGAAACTTTTTTAATTAACAGTCAAGGTATTATCGTTCATAAATTTACTGGGCCGCTTACACCCGCCTTGATCCAAAAAGAACTACTGCCGATGTTGGCAAAGCTAAAACAATCTATTTGATGAATCAATTTTTGAACACTTTTCAACGAATCGCTTTAGGAATACTCCTAAATCTTTTTCTCCTGAGTTCCTTCTCCATAGCCAATGAAGCAAAGCCTTTGGCTGACAATCCGGAATTAGAAGCCAAAGTTCAAACGATTGCAATCGAACTGCGCTGCTTGGTTTGTCAAAATGAAACAATTGCTGGTTCACATGCAGAACTTGCTGTGGATTTACGAAACCAAATTCGCACTCAACTACAAAGTGGTAAATCGGGAGACGAGATTATTTCCTATATGGTTGAACGCTATGGGGACTTTGTTTTATATAAACCACCTGTCAAAAGTAATACCTTCGTTTTATGGTTTGGACCATTTATCATACTCTTAGTAGGTCTATGGGCTCTTCTGCGTCATATTCGCAAAGAACGAATAGTAGCTAAATTGAATTCAAACAATCCTGATGATGTATTGAAGGCAAGAGCTTTATTGTCTACTGTAGAAAAGGATACAAAATGACTTTATTTATTATCATAGCAATCCTTATCATGGGTATTGCTATCCTGATCCTCCTCATGCCTTTTTTACGCAAACCTTCCATATCGACGGTTGATCAGAGCCAAAGTAATCTTCTCATCCTCCAGGAAGGTTTAGTCAATTTAGAAAAAGAATTTCAGGAGGGTCTTATCACTGCCGAGCAATATGCTTTTCAAAAGTCTGAGATTGAAATGCGCACGGTAGAGGAAGTTGTCAATGTTAACGATAAGAAAAACCCAGAACAAAAACAAGCTCGATGGTTATCTTACGGATTAATCGCTGTTGTTCCTCTTGCGGTTGCAGGCCTTTACCTCATACTTGGTAGTCCTGCAGCTATTTTTGTGGAAAAAGATCCACAAGCTAAACAAATTGAGGAAATGGTTAGCCAGTTAGAGCGAAGATTAAAAGTTGAGCCTGATAACGCGGATGGCTGGAAGTTTCTTGGTAGGTCATATGCTGCAATGAATCGCGTGCCTGAAGCCAAAATGGCCTATTTAAAAGCGATTGCCCTAGAGCCAAAGAATGATTACCTGTTGGCTGATCTCGCAGATCTCACGGCATTTCAAAATAAAAGTATCAACGCTGAAGCACGTGGTTATATAGATCAAGCGCTGGCAATCAATCCTAAAAATCCGAAAGCACTTGCCTTGCGTGGTTCTGCCGAATTTGATCAAAAGAATTTTGCCGCCGCAGTAAACGACTGGAATCTTGCAATTGCATCCTTAGGTCCAAAAGATCAAGAATTTATTAAAGGTCTGCAAGATAGTATTCAAGAAGCTCAATCTTTAATCAAACCCTCCACAAAAACACCCATTGCAAAAACCTCTACTACAAAAAACTCCACTGATAAAGCTCCAGTTGCTCAAGTGTCTGGAAAAGTCTCTTTAAGCGCCCAGCTCCAATCCAAAATAGAGCCTAATGATACTGTTTTTATCTATGCTCGAGCATCTAGTGGTCCGCGCATGCCATTGGCTATTATGCGTTTCACCGCAAAAGATCTACCTAGAACTTTTGAGCTCAATGATAGCCTTGCTATGTCGCCTCAAATGGCATTGTCTAAATTCGATGAGTTCACGATTGTAGGCCGAATTTCGAAAAGCGGTAATGCAATCACACAACCTGGTGATCTGATTGGTGAAATCGAACATGTACCGTTAGGGACAAAAAATATATCACTGGTGATTAACAAGGTACAGCCTTAACCTGATATTCAGAATTGAACTCTTTATGAAAGAGTTTTGATATCCCGCCCTACTAAAGTAAAGCGTAGGGGTTTATGACTGTTTTTTTGATAAACTATCTGCATAACACTCACAACAAGGAGAACTTCATGGGCTTACCCGAAATTCGTGTGACAAAAGAAGAAATGCGTGCGCGCGTTGCCTTTTTTAAAGATTTAAAAGGTTTTGATACTGGGCTAATTGATAGCGAATTCCCTTCCGCCTATCGTAAGTTATTTAATGCTGTGGGCTTTCAGCCACCAAAAGGAAAAGGTGGTTCAGAAGTTGAATCGCCCGTTGGCACGAATGCATCAGAAAACTCTGCAATCAAAATCAGTGAGGGTTTTAATATTGGTTTTTGCGAGTGCAAACCTGGCTTTGGCCCCATGATGCACAATCACGATACAAATGAAACTTTTATTCCGATGACCGGTAAATGGCGGTGCTCATGGGAAGTTGATGGTCAAGTAGAGTATTTTGATGTGGGTCAGTGGGACATCTGTTCTTTTCCTGCAGGCGTTCAACGCCGTTTTGAAAATGTCACTTTTGATGAACCGGATCAAACCCATTGGCTAATGTTTGTGATTGGTGGCGATGCTCCAGAGGTTGATTTTAGTGAACAAGCGAAAAACACTTTAAGGGCGGCTGGACTATTAAAGTAATCGTCATTACCTTGACTATGCTAAAGTCATACCATTCATGATCGGTGTGTATGACTTCTCAAGTACGTTTACTTAATAAAAATATTATTCTTTTAGCCATTTGTCAGGGGCTCTACCTTACCAATAATGTGACTTTTTTAGCCATCAACGGGTTAGTTGGCTTTAACTTAACGCCAACTCCTTGGATGTCTACCATTCCGCTGATGGCCTATGTTTTGGGTGCCGCTATTTCAACGATTATTGTAGCCAAAGTTCAAGATAAATATGGTCGAAAAAAATCGTTTCAATTTGCCTTACTTGTTGTGATTTTTGCTTCTTTATTATGTGCCTATGCTGCCTATAGTAAAAGTTTTATCCTCTTGATTTTAGGTACTGCGATTGCTGGCTACTATAGTGCCAATGGCTTACTTTACCGTTTTGTTGCTCCTGAACTAACTCAACCCAGTTTAAAAGAAAAAGCTGTTTCTATCGTCTTGGCTGGCGGCCTCATTGGTGCTATTTTAGGACCCAATTTATCATCTTGGAGTAAAAATATATTTGATACCCAATTTTTGGGTGCTTATTTAATCTTAGCAATTGCTGGTGTGCTCGGTATTTTGATTATGCAAATGATTGAATTTCCAGATGACTATCGAACCAATCAACTAACTCATACTGGACGCCCTCTTAAAGAAGTTATATTGCAGCCCACCTTTTTAGTCGCTTTGATCGTTACATCTTTAGGTTATGGTGTCATGAATCTTATGATGGCTGGGACACCACTCGCCATGCAAGTTTGTGGCTTTGATTTTCCCGATACAGCACAAGTCCTTCAATATCATGTGATTGGTATGTTTGCTCCAGGATTTTTTACAGGACATCTTGTCAAGCGTTATGGCCCTGTCCCCATTATGGCAATTGGTGCCTTACTTAACTTCATTGGCCTTTTTATTATGCTTTCAGGTAGTGACCTTCCGCACTTTATTACCGCTCTATTTTTATTAGGTGTGGCCTGGAATTTTCTATTTAACGGTTCAACCATTTTGGCGATCTCCGCTTTTAAACCCGAAGAGAAAAATAAGGCTGAAGCCACCATCAATTTTTGTGTGTTTGGCACTATGGCGATTAGCTCATTTAGTTCAGGTGCTTTAGTTACTACCCAAGGATGGCAGTTCTTAAATATCGGCACATTAATACCAACCATTGTAGTCAGTGGCGCCATTATTTGGCATGTAATGCATCAAAAACGATTGAACTTGTCATCCTCCCCACAATAAATGGCGAGGTTTGTGGTACTTTTTATCAAACTATCTTAATACCAGCACCTGCCTCAAAGTGTCCAATCTTCTTCGCTGAAATAAAACCAGCTTGATGCAAGAGTTGTATCACGTCTTTTTCAACTTCTGGAGCGCAAGAAATTAATAATCCACCACTTGTTTGAGGATCACTCAAGAGGTTTTTTTTCCACATAGGCAACTCCGAATCTGCTTTGATGTGTTCTGCATAACCTTGCCAATTGCGACCAGAAGCACCTGTCACTATATTGTCTTGTACATACTCTAGCGCCTCTTCAATAAACGGAATGTGCTCAAATTGCACACGTGCTTGCAATTGAGCGCCTTGCGCCATCTCTAAGAGATGGCCAGCCAGGCCAAATCCGGTAACATCGGTCATCGCATGAACATGAGGATTCTCTACCAAAGACATGCCTGGGGTGTTGAGTTGAGTGGTGTAATCAATCAATTTTGCATATGCTTTTTCTGATATCTTTTCTTGTTTGAAAGCAGCGCTTAAAATCCCTACTCCTAAAGGCTTACTTAAAATGATGCTATCGCCCATTTGTGATGTTTTATTTCTTTTGAATTTTTTGGGATCAACGATACCAATGACAATCAAACCATAAATCGGCTCCACTGAATCAATCGAGTGCCCTCCTGCAATGGGAATCCCTGCGGCGGCACAGACGGCTTGTCCGCCAGCAGTAATGCGCTGAATCGTCTCAATCGGTAATACATTGATGGGCATACCCAATATCGCTAATGCAAAAAGTGGCTTTGCGCCCATAGCATAAATATCTGAAATCGCATTACTTGCGGCGATTCGGCCAAAGTCAAAGGGATCATCCACAATCGGCATAAAAAAATCGGTTGTTGCTACGATGGCTTGATTCTCATTGATTTGATATACAGCAGCATCTTCATTATTTTGATTACCCGCCAATAACTGCGGGGCAAAGGTCACAAAGGGTGAAAACTGTAATATTTTTGACAGAACTTCAGGGGCAATTTTGCAACCACATCCACCACCATGCGATAAAGAAGTTAATCTACCGTTATAAGACATACCATTTTCTCCATAGGAATCTTGCAAGGATAACACTAGAGCATCTAGAGTCAAGACGAACTGGTTTCAATTCATGAGAAAATAGATTCTATGATGAACTTTGCGCTATGAAGATTCCGAACCTATCCACCTTAAATGATGCATCTACTTTTGATGAGATCATTGATGTACGTACGCCTGCCGAGTATTTACTAGATCATATTCCTGGTGCAGTCAATTTTCCTGTTCTGTCCAATGAAGAACGCGTGATCGTCGGCACAAAATATAAACAAGAATCGTCCTTTGAAGCAAAGAAATTAGGGGCGACTTTGATTGCAAGAAATATTGCTTATCATATTGAAACAGCATTTGCCAATCGCCCCAAAAATTGGCGGCCATTGATTTATTGTTGGCGTGGGGGAAAACGCAGTGGCGCAATGGGGCATATCCTTCGGCAAATTGGTTGGGATGCACAAGTATTCAATGGCGGCTATAAAACTTATCGTGCACTTGTTGTTAAAAATTTACAGGAACTACCCAACCAGCTTCAGTTCCTTGTCATTACAGGGCGCACTGGCAGTGCCAAAAGTAGAGTTTTAGAAGAACTCACCCGATTGGGTTGCCAAGTCTTACATCTTGAAGAACTAGCTAATCATAAAGGTTCAGTTTTAGGAGCGAGTCCCAATTCGCAACAACCGAGTCAAAAACATTTAGAAACCTTGATCAATGCAAGTCTGCAACAATTTAGTCCTAATCAAGTAGTTTTTATAGAAGCTGAAAGTAAAAAGGTAGGGAGCCTGCATATTCCGGATACTCTGATGGAACGCATCCGATCAAGTCCTTGTATTCGAATTGAAGCAAGCATTGATGCTCGAGTAGCATTCCTTGAAGAGGATTATCGTTGCCTCATTGAGCAACCGTCTTTTTTATTAGAAAAGCTACAACACCTCAAAGCTCTTGTTGGTCAAGAACAGTTAGATCGTTGGTATGACATGATTGCTAAGCAAGATTGGCCAGTATTGATTCGCTCTCTGCTCGAGCTGCACTATGATCGTCTATACGACCGTTCGCAATCACGTAATTTTGAGGACTACGAAAAAGCTCCTGCGATCTTGACGACTGATTTATCCCAAGATGGTATTCAAAAAATCGCAGGTCAGATTCAGCAGCTTGTGAATCAATCCAAGTAAATTTGGAAAATTCCTTGTGTACCATTGCGTTGTAATCCAAGATCTGTCATCTTGTCGAACAAAGACTTAGCTAGTGCTAAACCTGGCAAATGAAGTTGCATTTGCTCAGCCTCAGCAAGCGCAATCTTCAAATCTTTAATGAAATGCTCGACGTAAAAACCAGGTGCATAATCACCAACAATCATTTTGGCACCTAACACATTGAGTTGAAATCCTGAGGCCGCGCCACCCCCAATAGACTGCAAAACTACTGCTGGATCAAGGCCGATTTTTTTCGCATACGATAAACCTTCTGCAACTCCCATAATGGTTGAAGCAATCACAATTTGATTACACATTTTGGTGTGTTGACCCATACCAACCCCACCTTGCAAAACAATACTAGTTCCTAGCTTTTGCAAAATTGGCAACACATGTTCAAAGTCAGCTTGTTCACCACCAACCATGATGGTCAATTTGGCATCTCTTGCACCAATATCTCCACCTGAAACAGGAGCATCAAGAAACGCTAATCCTTTTTTAGATGCTTCTGCAGCTATTTTTCTCGCTAAAGAAGGACTCGAAGTTGTCATGTCAATTAGAATGGCCTTGTTTGCTGACGCAATAATTCCATTTTCGCCAAAATACACTTCTTCAACGTCAGATGGAAAACCAACCATTGTGATAATCAGACTCGACTCTGCAGCAACTTCTCCAGGGGTGTTAAACCATGTTGCACCTTTGGCAACAAGGCCATCCGCTTTAGATTTAGTGCGGTTATACACATTCACTTGATAACCCGCAGCCAACAAATGACCAGCCATACTCTGTCCCATGATTCCCAAACCAATAAAGCCTATATTTTTAATTGAAGTTAAACCAGTCATCTCTGTCCTTTAACAAAATTTTGAACCCACACATTTTCAATATACATATAAACACTTTTGTATTGATCATATTGTTTCATATTGAACTAAAATGGCTTATGATACTCTTAATTAATTTGAATTATTTTATGAATGATCCGTCTTGCTCAGAATTCAAACTAATTTAAATTTTTATGAAATTAAAATTAACTATCCCACTGATTTTTATTGTACTAATGACCCCATTAGTATTATATAAATTTCATTTAATCGATTTAAATCTAATAAAAAATGATGCTCCTCAGGCGGAGTCAAAAGATGATATAGGCTCTAAAACCGAATCTAAGATTAGTCAAAATGAAGCTAAATTAGAGCTGTTGAAGTTTCTAGATAAAAATAACGGAAATCTGTCTTTTGTGGAGCTTGAGCCACTTTTCGTAAATTTACCAGCTGATGGCAAACGTGGCGGTGAAAGAAGTGTTGAAGTGGAGATCATTGTTCAAGTCAAAAACCGTTCTCTAGAAGTTGATTTTGAAAAAAATAAACATTTGGTTAGAGACAAAATAACGTCTACACTTTCCTTAAGGGATCCAAAACAATTACTCGATTTGTCGTCTCGAGATACTGTTAGTGCTGAAATTGCTTTAGTACTGAACTCAATTTTTGAGCCAGAACTCATGCAAGCTTTTTTAACATTTCGAAAAGATGATTTGAGCCACATGAAAAATATTGTAAGACTTCAAAATGCAGGTGTTTTACCAGCAGACATTTCCTCAAATATAACTCCGGAAATGATTCAACTGAGTAAAGGTTTAACTACTTCATCTTTCCCAATTCAACAAGTTTTATTTAAAAAAATTAAGATCAATTAACGAAGTTATTCCATGCATTTACTGAATGATGATTTCTTAAATTCTGTCGTAACTGTATTTCTGATAAATGACAGTTCCTCCAGCTCCGCATTAACCCAGAATCGTTGTACTGCACTCTCCAAAACCAATTCTGACCTGTCCAGCTGTTTGACAATACGCTTTAAAAATTACAGTATCTCCATTTTCTAAAAAGCTTCGTTTTTCTCCTTGGCCAAATTCAATAGGCTCCTTTCCTCCCCGAGTTAATTCCAGCAAGGACCCGACCTCTTCTGCCGTGGGTCCAGATAAAGTACCGGTACCCATTAAATCACCAGCATTCAAATTACAGCCGTTACTCGCATGATGCGTGATCAGTTGTGCAATTGACCAAAAAGTCGCTTTTGAAAACTCGGATGTAACAATCCGCTCTGCTGGTAATTGCTTTTCTTTCATCATTTCAGTCTGTATATAAATTTCTAAATGAATTTCTATTCCTCCATGTAATTCATTATTTAAACTATTGAGATAAGCAAGTGGTTGGGGATAATTGTCAGCTCGTAACCAAGGTTTTCTGAAAGGTTCGAGCGCATGTCGGGTCACGATCCAAGGGGAAATACTCGTTGCAAAGTTTTTTGCTAAGAAAGGTCCTAACGGCATTGCTTCCCATGCTTGAATATCTCGAGCGGACCAATCATTTAAAATACACATTCCAAAAAAATGTTCCTCTGCCTCATCGACAAGAATAGGTGTTCCTTGTTGATTTGATTTTCCAATAAAGATGCCCAGCTCTAACTCATAATCTAATCGACGAGTGGGCTGAAAATAGGGTGGCTTACCATCGCTGGCCCGAGTTTGCCCAATGGGTCTCTTGATGTCTACCCCCGATGGAATAATAGAAGATGATCGACCGTGATACCCCACTGGAATCCACTGGTAATTTGGCGCCAAAGGTTGATCAGGCCTTAACATTGAACCCACATTGAAGGCATGATTAATTCCAGCATAAAAATCTGTAAAGTCCGGTATTGCACATGGCAAATGCATTTTTGCATCAGACTGATGGATGATGATTGGTTCTAAGATAGTCTTATTCTTACTATTTTTACTTAAAAGATCTTTTAAAAATTCACGGAATAGAAAATGTTCATGATGTGAGATTGCCATAAATTCATTCATTTTCAGATCATCTAAAAGTTCAAAGCTGTTTTTTAGATGAGCTGGAACATCAATTAATTTTGATAAATTTGTAAGGGGTAATATGGAGCTACCAATTGCTACACCAATTTTTTTTCTAGCCGTTGGATCCTGCAAGGCATGAAAACAACCATATGGAAGATTCTCTATAGGAAAATCACATAATTCTATGTTCGCACTTGGCACCCAACTACCGATTGTCTGTTGACTCATTTTTTCTCTTTACAAAATTATTATTGTTTAATTTTTCACATCTAAAACATGATAACAAGATTAAATCATTCATTTTTAAATCGAAAATTCTTTTTAAAAATGAATATTTAACAATTTATTTTTTATTATTTGTTTTGTTAGACCAAATCACGCCACTATCGTAAAGCGCTTGAATTTGACTTTCTGTTAACCCAATTTGATTGAAGATATCTTCATTATCTTGTCCGATGTCAGGCGCCCTTCGCAAGAGTTGTCCGGGCGTCCTTGATAACTTGGGCACAATTCCCGGAACAAGTAACTCGCTTCCATCGGAGTCTTTTTGAGAAATAATCATCTCTCGGGCCCGGAAATGTGGATCATTCGCAATATCTGCGGCAGTGTATATTTTTCCAGCGGGAACTTTGGCTTTCTCTAAAACTTGTAAAACTTGATCTACTCCATGCAAAATCGTCCATGCGCCAATCACTTCATCGATCGTTGAAATATGTTTTACTCTCCCAGTATTATCAGCATAAGCGGGATTCGATGCCATATCAGGTTGTCCAATAACGGTCATTAACCGTTTAAAAATACTATCCCCATTACCCGCAATCAGAACATAACCACCATCCTTACATAAATAGGCATTTGAAGGAGCAATCCCAGGTAATGCGCTACCCGCCGCCTGCCGGACTTCACCGAATGCACTATATTCTGGCAATAAACTCTCCATGCAATTAAATACTGCTTCATATAGGCCAATGTCGATTATTTGACCTAATCCACTTTGATTGCGCTCATGCAAAGCTAATAAAATACCAATTACGCCATGGAGTGCTGCTAGGGTATCTCCAATACTCACCCCAACTCTTACTGGCACTCTTCCAGGTTCAGCCGTCAGATGTCTAAGTCCCCCCATGGCTTCTGCCACGACCCCAAACCCGGGTCTGTCACGATAAGGTCCGGTTTGCCCATATCCACTGATACGCAAAATAATTAATCGTGGATTGAGGATTAATAAGTCATTTGGATCGAGCCCCCACTCCTCTAGAGTGCCGGGGCGAAAATTTTCAATCATGATGTCACATTCTGCTAGCAATCGCCGAATTAACTCTTGAGCTTTTGGACTCTTCAAATCTAATGAAATTGATTTTTTATTGCGTGACTGCACTTGCCACCAAACAGATGTCCCGTTTTTTAATAATCGCCACTTGCGTAGCGCATCACCTGTCACAGGAGTTTCAACTTTAATCACATCTGCACCAAAATCTGCTAAGGTTTTCCCTGCAAAAGGGCCAGCAATTAATTGTCCCATCTCTAACACTTTGATTCCTGTCAAGCAACTCACACAAACTCCTTAAATGATTTAATTTAATATGCTGTAAATAATTTTTTCACCAAACGAAAAACGGCATTATTCTTAACTGAATTGATTATGTAATAATAATTTACTTTCTCATTAGTTCAATCTAGGAGTATTTGAAATGCTTATCAAACCATCTATTAAGTATATTTTCACAAGTTTCTTTCTATTGGTAACAATGGTAAGTCAAGCAGATACTTTTCCAGATCGTGCCATTTCTTTGATCGTACCAAATCCTCCAGGGGGTGTTGTTGATACTTCTGCTAGATTAATTGGCGATCCACTCAGTCAATTATTGCGCCAACCAGTGATCATAGAAAATAAAGCTGGAGGGAGTGGCAATATCGCTTACCAGCACGTTGCTAAAGGCGCAAAGGATGGCTATTCAATTCTTGTGTCGTACTCTGGATACCACATCGCTAATCCTATTCTGCAAGATAAACTACCATGGAATACTAAGGATTTAACTCCAGTCGGTTTAATTACCATAGCCACCAATGTAATTACAGTTCACCCATCCATTCCAGTTAATAATTTAAAAGAATTGATTGCGTATGCCAAAGCAAATCCGGGAAAACTGAATTATGCTTCTCAAGGAAATGGGTCTGTTTCGCACATCGGTACAGAAATCTTTAAACAACAAACGGGTGTTGATATGATTCACGTCCCCTACAAGGGATCGGGTGCTGCCATTCAAGATGTCTTGGCTGGTCAAGTCCAAGTATTTATTACTACACCACCATCTGTTATCGGCCATATTCAAACCGGAAAACTAAAAGCTCTCGCCGTGACTGGTAAAACACGTCACCCTCTTATGCCGAACGTCCCTACTGTTGCAGAAGCAGGCTTACCAGGTTTTCAATTAGAGTCTTGGGTTGCGCTTTATGTCGCAACTGGTACTCCAGTTGCGACTATTGATAAATTAAGTAGCAACCTAAAAACCAGTTTAGATCAGCCTGAAGTCAAACAAAGGGCCGATGCTGCTGGTGTTGAACTCCGCTATTTACCTCCAGCTGAAATGACGAAGTTGCTCAATCAAGAGATTACCTCTTGGACCAAAGCAATTAAATCGGCAAATATTAAGCTGGATTAATTGATTTCGACCCTTGGTTCGCTTTGCTTAGTTGCAAGTACCCACAATGAAGTGAGTTCTTTTGACCGAGCAAAGTGTAATGGATCACTCTGATCGTGCACTTTAGAATGATGGGGTTTTGTTTGCACTTGCTCAATCACGTTCAATCCCGACATATCTATCCACTCCAGAAATTCCTCACGGGTTCTTAATCCTAAATGTTCTGCCAAATCAGACAGAATTAACCAAGCAATTCCTTGTGGCTCGAGATGCAAAGGTAATTGCTTTAAAAAATCTTTTAAGAATTGTGAATCAGGGTCAAAAATTGCATTTTCTATACTAGAAGTTGGACGTCCTGGTAACCAAGGGGGATTGCAAACCACAAGATCGGCTCTTCCCTGCGGAAATATATGAGCCTGTATAACTTCAATCGTCTGTTCTAGTTTTAGGGCGTTGATATTTTCTTGAGCACAAGCAATTGCTCTAGGATCTAAATCAGTTGCGATAACTTTAGAAAAACCGCGTTTTGCAAGTAATACGGAAAGCACTCCAGTACCAGTACCAATATCAAAAGCCAAATGAAGTTTCGGTGGAAGTTTAGTTTGCATCGCCAACTCTAAATACTCACCTCTGATTGGGGAAAAAACACCAAAGTGTGGAATGATTCGTACTTGAATAGCCGGCACCAACACTTTTTTCTTTCGCCATTCATGAGCACTAATAATTGCTAATAATTGCTTAAACGGCATCACCAACGGTTCACTAATCTCACCTAATACTTCTTTACATGCTTCCGTAACATCTTGAGCACGCCGAAGTTCAATCACGAAATTTTTGTTTAATGAAATCAGTATTTGGCCTAAGATCTGAGCTTTATTACCTTGCTGTTGACGATGAGCAGTGAAAATCTCTTGAGGACTAATGAGCTTTTTTTGCGACCCAACTCTTGGGGACTTCTCTAACCTTCTTGAGATTGCTTGGAGTAAATTTCTACCATTTTGATAATCACCAATCCATAAAAGCCCAATCTGTTGACGAGCAAATTCAATTGCTTGCTTAGCGGTGATCGTGTCGTCAATCAAAAGTATTTTCTGTGGCACTGGCAACCCTGCCTCAGAGTACCAAGAACTTTTATATTGTATTGACAAGTGTTCCCATTCAATACTTGGGTAGTGGGGCTTCATTCATTACTCTTCGTGGCTACAACTTTTCAAGTATATGCTTCTTTGTTGGCAATCCACATTCCAGCTGAAAGAATCGAAAGTTTAGCTATCAGATCTTGTTGTACAAGATGCTATTCAAAAAGAAGAATACGATTTATATTAATGACCCCAGCGCAAATACAAGAACAAATCATTCAAGATCTAGATGGCTGGGGGAGAGTTATGCAGTCTACCAATATGACATATGAATAGTTAATGATCCTGCAAAGCAGCCCAAATTTTTGCAGGTGTAAAAGGCATATCTAATTCCGTAATCCCTCTGGGTCGCAAAGCATTAATCACAGCATTGGATAACGTCGGTAAAGATCCTGAACAACCTGATTCGCCAACACCCTTAGAGCCAAGAATATTATTTTTGGTTGGCACTTCTATTTTTTCAGTTTTGATGTTCATTAAACAACCTGCCCTAGGCATCGCATAATCCATAAATGAACCGGTTAATAATTGTCCAGTTTCATCATAGACGGCTTGTTCAAAAAAGGCTTGTCCTATTCCTTGGACAATACCCCCGTGAATTTGTCCCTGAACAAGTGCTGGAGAAATAGCTACTCCAACATCATCCACTGCGATGTACTGAATAATCTCTGTTAAACCAGTATCTGGATCAATTTCAACTTCAGCCACATGACACCCATTAGGATAAGTTGCTCCGGAAGAGGCCTCGCCTGTTGCATTCAGCGCATGTGGCTGACCCCCTACAAAAGTTTTCTGAACCATTTCTGCGAGAGTTAATGCCTCACCTGTTTCTGTATTTGTCCAAGAACCATTCGAAAAATGTAGCTTATCTTCTTTAGCATTGAGCAATTGAATTGCTAGTGCTTTGCTTTTTTCAAGGACTTGTTCACAAAGATTAAAGACTGCACTACCTGCGCCATAAAGCGTTCTTGAACCACCGGTTCCACTGCCAACCATCATTTTGTCTGATTGTCCTGCTACAAATTCGATTTGATTGGTTTGTAGGCCAATTTTTTCATGAACAATTTGCGCGAATGAGGTTTCGTGCCCTTGACCGGATGCACCTGTTACTGCGTATATTCTCAAAATACCTTCTTTGGTAAATTGACCAAGCACTTGATCTTTAGGGGCAGTTCCTGCGCCAGACGCCTCCAAGAAATAGGCTAGTCCAATTCCTCTTAATTTATTGTTCTGCAAAGCTTGTACGCGACGTTGTTCAAAATTTTGGTAATCACTCATCTCTAACGCACGTGTTAAAAGACGATCAAACTCACCACAATCATAGACTGAACCAATTTGATTGTTGTATGGAAATTGATGCGGTTGAATAAAGTTTTTACGACGCAACTCTATAGGATCAAACCCATGCTCAAATGCCGCATGATCAATTAATCTTTCTATAGCATAGGCAATATCCGGTCTTCCAGCGCCTCGATAGGCCGAGACTGGTACGGTATTTGTAAAATACAATTCGGACGACATGGATAAAGCAGGAATGTCATATACGCCATTCATCGTAATGGATACGTTGCGCGCGCCAATAAAAGAACCGAAATAGCAGGTGTAAGCACCAAGATCTGCCTTATTTTCAAATCGCATCCCTAAAATCTTACCGTTTTCATCCAGCGCTATAAAACCATTCAGGTCAAGTCCCCTGCCATGCCAATCCGATAAGAAAATTTCAGAACGCGTACCAACCCATTTAATTGGCTTACCCAGTAACTTAGATGCGAGCATGACTAAAACGCTTTCACTAAAAGCACCCCCACGAATACCGAAAGAACCACCTACATCTTGCGTTTGTAAGTCAATTTGCGCTTTGGAAATTCCTGTTATATGCTCTAACGCACCCAGCATACCAAGCATTCCCTGATTTGGTGTGTGAACAATATAGCGCTCTGTAACTGGATCATACTTACCTACTACAGCCCTTAACTCCATCGGAGAACCAATAAGACGCTGACTTTTAACACCCATGGAACTTACAAAAGTTGCTTGCTCAAAAGCCTTTTCCGTGGCAGCCTGATCACCTTTTATAAAGTGTAGAGACATGTTGCCATTCGCCTGTTCATGAAGTTGGGGAGCGTCCGATTGTGTAGCTGCTTCATAATCGGTTACTGCCTCTAAAACATCCAAATCCATCTGCACTAATTCTGCAGCATGTTTGGCATGTTCATAGGTGTCTGCAACCACCATTGCAATTGGCTGCCCGACAAAGCGCACTTTATCAGTCGCAAGAACTGGCATGGGCGTAAGTACCTGATTTTGCCCATCGGGATTTTGCATGGTAGATCCGGTCGGCAAGGACTTCATCCCGGCTTGCTGGACATCTTCTGCAGTAATGACACGAATAACCCCAGGTGCTTGTAGTACCTGTTGGTAATCAATTTTTTTAATTAACGCATGAGCATATGGGGAACGAATCATATACGCATGACACATGCCTTCATAGGACCAATCAGCAGTAAATTTACCGTGCCCTGTAATTAAACGTAAGTCTTCTTTTCTAAGTAATTCTTTTGGTGAGTTCATGCCTTGGTCTCCTGCATTTTTTTAGCAGCTGACTTGACTGCTTTAATAATATTGACATAACCAGTACAGCGGCAAATATTTCCGGCTAATCCTTCTTTAATTTGCTCATCTGTGGGATTCGGATATCGCTGCAATAAATACACGGTACTCATAATCATTCCTGGAGTGCAATATCCACACTGTAATCCATGTTCTTGGGAAAAAGCTTCTTGAACTGGATGCAGATCTTGAAGGGCTAATCCTTCGATCGTTTGAATAGATGTACCTTCAGCCTGCCTTGCCAAAATAGTACACGACTTAACTGCTACCTGATCCATCAGGACCGTACAACATCCGCACTGTGTCGTATCACATCCACTATGCGTTCCAGTTAAATGTAATTGATCTCGAATCAAATCAATTAAAAGCGTATTGTCTTGGACTGTCAATTCTTGAGTTTGACCATTTACGGTAATTTGCATGTTTGTAACCTATGATTAATTATTCTGAATTTGCTGAGCAGCTTTTTTGAAAAGAACTTGAGCTATATTGACTCGATAAGCACTTGGGGCATGCAAATCACTAATTAAATCATCTCGCTCAATGCTAGGTTTCATTTTCGGGTTGAGAAAGGCTTGCTCTGCCTCTGTCCAACGAAAAACACCAGCGCCAACTCCGGTAACGGTGACACGTATTTCTTGATCAGGATAGACCGCAATAAAAACGCCCGCTAAAGCATATCCGGAGGCTGCTTGTTTAAACTTTGCATAAGCACTTTTAATGGGCTTAGCAAACTTAATCTGACACAGAATTTCGCCTTCTTCTAATGCCGTTGAATAAAAGCCCGTAAAGAAATCCTCAGCAGCAATGTCTCTTCGATCAGTAACCATCATGGCTTTTAAAGCGAGCGCACCTGCAGGATAATCAGCTGAAGGATCATTATTGGCTATTGACCCCCCAATAGTTCCTCTAGCTCTTACTTGTGGATCACCTATCTGACTCGCCAAATAGGCAAGTCCTGGAATCATCGATTGAACCATTGGGTGATTTGCAACTTGATCATGTTTCACAGCAGCACCAATCATCAGATGGTCCGACGTTTCTTTAAGCACCTGTAAATCAGGTATTTTGCTCACATCAATTAAATGGTCTGGTTGAATCAGTCCATGTTTCATCGATGGCAATAAGGTCATACCACCCGATAAAAACCTAGCATTTTCATTGCTGACAAAAATATCTTTTGCCAACTTTAAGTGGTCGGTTAAATGGTATTGAAAAGTATTCATAATGTCTCTTGGTTGTTTTTATCGATAATAAATGATAATTGTAAATTGAAGAAACTCTGATATTCAATTTCTTTATTTACTTTATAGGTCATCATGGTAGAAACTACACGCATTAGTGAATCTGAATTAACCCGTTTAGGAATTGCTGCATTTTGTAAGCTAGGTCTGCCCGTCAGCGATGCTACAGAGGTTGTAAAAATCCTTGTTTTAGCTGACCTTTTTGGACTTTCTACCCACGGGATGAGTCGCTTGGAGTCCTATGGGGATCGCCTTAAAATTCATGGCATTAACCCAGAGCCCAAAATCTCAGTTGAACGGGTTGCTTCTGCAATGGTAAAAATAGACGGAGATAATGGCGTCGGCCCGCTTGTTGGTATGCGCTCACTTGAGATGGCGATGGAAGTGGCAGAAGAATGTGGTATCGGTATCGCTCTGACAAGGGGTAGTAACCATTTTGGCCCAATATCTCCCTATGCCCTGATTGCCTCAGAACATGGTTTTGCTAGCATGATTGGAAGTAATGCAACCACAACCATCGCACCTTGGGGCGGTTCTGATGCCCGCCTGGGGAATAGCCCGTTGGGGTTTGGTGTACCAAATCCAGGGGGGCAACCATTTTTACTTGATATGGCAATGAGTGTTGTGGCTCGGGCAAAAATCAGAGATGCATTTAAGCAAGGTAAGCAAATTCCTAATACTTGGAGTACTGATGCAAAAGGCTTCCCAACAACAGACCCCAAAACTGCTTTAGAGGGATTCTTACTCCCGGTTGGTGGCCATAAAGGATATGGTCTTGCATTAATGGTCGACCTCTTTGCGGGACTTCTTTCTAATGCGGCATATTTAACCCACATCAAATCTTGGCAAGATGCTCCAGACCAACCTCAAAACTTAGGGCATTTCTTTATTCTCTTAGATACTAAAAAACTGGGATCATCAAAATGGCTGGCTGATCGAATGCAAGATTTTTCTCAAATTCTGACAGATAGCCCTCCGGCAGACCCGTCGAAGCCGATCATAGTCCCTGGCATGATAGAACTCACAAAGATGGCGGAGCAAAGAATAAATGGTATCGAATTATCAAATGAAACCATCGCTTTACTACAAAAATATCAGCTTTAATTATATTTAGATCAACGGGAAGTTCTATTAGCTGTATTGCATCCAAGCGGTTTTTAAAATAAGTTAAGTCCGTTTTGAATGCCACTCCTAAATTATTTCACCAATTAACTAGTGTTAACACCAATTTGCCTAATGAAGCTGTTTAAATAGAATAGAATCTGATAATAATCATATCTTTGGGGACCTAAATGTTTAAACCTGTCTGCTCTTGCGAAGTTTCTCGTCGAAGTTTTTTAAGCGGCTTAGTTGGTCTTGGAGCTAGTACTGTTTTACCTTCGGTTGCTCAAGATACTTCTATTATTGGGAAAAAAGATCGCATTGATACCCATCATCACTTTTTCTCCCCAGGTTTTAGGTCAGCTCTATCAAGTAAAAATTTATTACAAGGGCCTGCTGCTAGTTGGACTCTACAAAAAACAATGGATGATATGGATAGGGCTGGAACTGCAACTGCAATTCTGTCTGCCACAACGCCTCAAGTTAGTTTTTTAAACGGCAGCGAAGCAATCAGTCTCGCTCGAGAAAGTAATGAACATGCCGCCAAACTTCGAGGCGATCATAAAGGACGCTTTGGATCTTTTGCAATGCTGCCCATGCATGATATGGATGCCGCCCTTAAAGAGCTGGAGTATGCACTTGATGTTTTGAAGGCTGATGGGATCGGCTTACTTACAAGTTATGGTGATAAATGGTTAGGTCACTCTAAATTTATACCCGTAATGAATGAATTAAATCGTCGCGGCGCCATCCTGTACACGCATCCCACATCTGCAGACTGCTGCAATAATTTAATTCCTAATACACCTCCGACTGTGGTTGAGTTTGGGACAGACACGACAAGAACAATTGTTGATATAGTATTTTCAGGAACGGCAGCACGTTGCCCCAATATTAAATTTATATTTTCTCATGCAGGTGGCACTCTTCCATTCTTGACAGAACGATTACAAAAAATGCCTGTCATTGACAAATCACTCCAAGAAAAGGTTCCAAATGGTGTGATGCATGAATTAAAGAGGTTTTATTACGATACCGCTTGGGCAGCGAATCCTTTTGCTCTTTCATCTTTGATGCATTTGGTGAGTAAAGATCAGGTTTTATTCGGCTCGGACTACCCTTACAGAACTAGTGAAGACAATATCAAGGGTATCATTCAGTATGGATTTAACCAAAATGATATTAATCAAATTACTCGGGGTAACGCTATCAAGTTGCTCCCAAGGCTTGCTTAAGATTTTTGAAGAAAACTAGCGCGGCTGCTAAAAACTAAATGTCCTCGAAATTGCCTGATAAAGGCTTTTTCGGTCATTTTTGTTGAAAAAATCCCCTCCTCTTATTCTTGTAAGCTTAATTTACAACGTATATAATCAAAAGAACAAAAGTACTAGTTGTAACGCCATAAACATTCAACCAGAGGCTATCCCATGAGTCACCCAAAAGAAGATTTAACAAAATCAAATTCAAAGTCCTTATTCAACATTGAATCAAATATCCTTTGGAGTAGGGGCAAAACTTCAGCAACTCTCTCTCAAGTCGAACAAAATCGCTTTAATTTTTTAGGCGCTATCTCCGGCCAAATATACCAAAACCGGGCACTAATCAATCAGTCAACTGATGATATCTTTAGAGAGCGCTATAACTCTCTTAGAAAAATCAACCCCGAAAATGAAACCATTGCCAAGCACAAAGAAGGCTTGATTGTAGAATCTCGCATTGATGTTTTAGAGCATCGACACAAACTGAACAAAGCAATGTTAGATATAGGCTTGATGATGGCAAGTATTAATCGCCAATTAAGAGAAATTAATGAAACTCTGATGGATACAAACGATAGACTAAATGCATTTAATAACAAGAACATCGAAAAGAACAAAGAACTCTTTATATCCCACCATCACATTACAAATATTTCTGAGGAGGATGTCCTTACTTTAGCGGAAAAGAATCAAGAAAGACTTAGCAAACTTACGAAAGAAACGGAAGAATTGCTTCTTAGCATTTCTAAAACAGCGGGTGAAGAAGACAAAATCAAATTAGACTACACGGAAAGTACTCTAATCAGTCAAAAATGTGCTGATGAAATTGAAGAAACTCGAAAAGTCATACTCGAAAACCACAAAAATTTTGAGAGTTCCAATTAATCATCGACCCCAAAACATCGGTTTTTAATTTTTTTACAAACACGTTTTAAATTGAATTAATTTATTTTTAATCATTTAAAATGAAGTTACACCTTTTTACTTTTAACTTTTAACTTTCATTTGGTATGTACCATGCCTAATATTAAAAAATAAAGGCTTAACATGATTTTTATCTCTTATTTAAACATCTACATACTCGGCAGCATGATGTGCGTTGTGGGTCTTTTTTTACTTTTATATATTTTAAAATACCAAATTCCTGCAATTCAATTACAGTATCGAACTAAAAAAATAAATAAAGCATTAAAAAACTATGCCGCTCAACCAGCGGGTTCTGTGCAACCTGATGTGTTAGACCCCATTTTTGCAAATAAACCTTTTGATCACGCTTGGAGAGAGTTTAAAAATAGTCTTCACGAAATGCAAAGTGCCGATGTCAATACCAAAAGTATAAGATCGACACTCACGGCTGATTTTTATTTTTCAAAAGAGGCTATTGTAGATAGCTATATTAATGCTGAATTTTTTAAACATTTACCAGGCATCTTGACTGGAACAGGAATTATTGGCACCTTCACCGGCCTCATCTGGGGACTCCACCAATTTAATACAACCAATGCTGTTGAAACTCTCAGTCTTTTATTAAGTGAGGTTAGCTCCGCTTTTGTCGGCTCAGGAATAGCCATTTTTATTGCTATTGCAATTACTTTCTTTGAAAAAAATACAATTAATAATTGTTACAAGTTACTTGAAGAAACGAGTAATGCTCTTGATAAATTATATAAAGCGGGTGTAGGAGAGGATTATCTAGCCAGACTTGTAAAAGCAACTGAAGCAACAGCTCATAACTCCATTAATCTCAAAGACGTTTTAATTGAGAATTTAGAAATAATGATGGAAAAACAATCCAAAATTATTGGACAGTCAATTGCTGAAAGTTTAACGGGACCAATTGATAAATTGATGCTCATTGTAAATAAGGCATCCGGGGATCAAAGTGATGTTATTAAAAACCTTGTAGACAGCTTAATGAACACGTTCATTACCAAAATTGACGAGGCTTTTGGAACACAAATTGATGCGGTTAATCAAGCTATTTTCCGCTCCACCACCATTATGGAGTCAGTCGAAAATTCTATGCGTCACTTAATCGACGAGATCTCTTTAGCTGGCCAAAATGCTGTTAAATCCATGTCTGAGCAAATGCTTGAAGCAGTTATGCAAGCCAACATTAATCAAGACGAAAAAAATCAATTGTTAAGAAATGTTATCGAGGGCTTGTATCAATTAAATCAAGATCATCATTCAAAATCGCAAGCGCTTATCGAAGAAGTGATGCAACGTGTTCTGAGCTCTCTTGGTGACAATCTTGCACAAGTTGCTCAATCACGTGAACAACAAAATCTTCAAGATGAAAATAGAAATCAATTAATTATTTCTTCTGCAAAAGAATTCCAATCAGGATTACAAAGTCTATTTCAGAGTTCCATGTCAGAACAGCATGAATTAAATCTCAA
>CANHPL010000015.1 GCA_947462685.1 Burkholderiaceae bacterium
CCTTCAACCGAGTCCAATTTAGGTTTTACAACCCGTAGCAAATAATCCGTAATACTATTATTCGGTAATTCATCACTCGCAAATCCCATATACATCGCCGCTGTCGATTGACCAACGGCTACCGTCAAAACCGAAGCTTGCGCCTGGGGCGGTAATTGATTTTTAACTGAAGTGATTTGTGTATTGATTTGCGTTAAAGCAGCATTGGCTTTGTAGTTCAACTTCAGGGTTGCACTAATTGTCGATATACCACTGACACTTGTTGATGACATATAGTCAATACCCTGTGCCTGAGCAATTGCTCCCTCTAAGGGTTGCGTGATAAATCCGGCTACTGTTGCCGGATCAGCGCCATAATAGGCCGTAGTGATCGTAACAACCGCATTTTCAGTTTTAGGATACTGACTGACAGGTAATGAGCCAACTGCTTTAAATCCTAGTAATAAAATTAATAAACTCACCACAATTGACATTACTGGTTTCTGTATAAAAATATCAGTCCATTTCATACTAGTACCTCGGAATGTTTACTCAGTATTCTGATCATGATGTTCTTATTCTTGTGGCTTAGGGTTGGCATTGTTAGCTGGCGTCACTAAATTATTCACAATCAGTGGCGTGCCATTTTTTAACTTGAGTTGTCCGCTAGTGACAATCGTATCGCCCACTTTAATCCCTTTTAAGATAGCCACTTGATCGCCCCGAGTAGGTCCGGTTGTCACAAACACTTGTTGCGCTTCTAAACTAGGTTTTCCATCTTTACTTGCCCCCTGCTTGGCAATGTAGATCACAGAGCCATAGGGGTTGTATGTCACGGCTGTTTGTGGAACGGTGATATAAAATAATTTTTCACCACTGTCAATTTTTAAATTGGCAAACATACCTGGCAATAACTTTTTATCAGGATTACTAACCAAAGCTTCTACTTGAATATTTCTGGTACTCGGGTCAACTTTTGGACTAATGGCTGTAATTTTTCCCATAAAGAACTGATCTCCATAAGCATCAGAATGCACACTGACGATTTGATCTTTCTGAATCTGTGCAACGACACTTTGTGGAAGTGTGAAATCCACAAAAATAGGATCAATTGTTTGCAGCGTCATCATTTTTTCACCACTATTAATAAATTGACCTGGATTAATCGACACAACCCCCACAGTTCCTGAAAAAGGTGCTCTCAAATTCTTTTTTGCAACTAGTGCAGCTTGTTGCGCGACCTGAGCTGTCTTCGCTTTATAGTCAGCACTGCTGGAATCAAAGGCATTTTTACTAATCGCTTCAATAGCCAATTGTTCACGATCTCGCTCATTCACTACCTTCGCGAGATCGGCTTGGGCTTGTAAAGCAAGTAATTGGGCGCGATCTGCATCTTGAACCAGCGACATCAAAAGAGATCCTTCTTTTACATCCTCCCCTGACTTGGCATACACTTTTTTGACAAGTCCATTAACTTCTGTACTTAACTCAACGCCGCGATATGCCCTTAAACTACCCGAAGCCGTAAGTTGTGGTTGCCATTCTTCTTCAGCAACAGTCATTGTGGAAACCGTCGCAGGCGGAGATCCTGCGCCAGCTAAGTATTTTTTAATCATGATGGTCTTGAATAAGTTAAAACCAATAATGAGTCCCATCAAGACAAAAACCCCAATCAACATCCAAATCATTCTTTTACGAAAGGGGGACTGATTGCTACTCGAAGAATTAGAAGATAGAGACTTTTTGAAGATATTCATAGTTATTTCACTTCTTGTTGAACTGGAGATGTGGTTGAAGACGAAGCTTGATCACGACCAAGATAAGCAGGGCCAGAACGATTCCACCATCCACCGCCAATGGCAGCATATAGTGCTGCCGTGCTTGTGTATCGATCTGCTTGTGCTTGTATTAAATTAATCTTCGCCTGCTGATATTGTGTTTGCGAATTTAATACGGCAAGATAATTGGTGGTACCCAATTTATATTGTTGTGTGACTAAATTTAAATTAACCCCTGCATTTTTTTCAGCACTGGCAGCAGACGCTAACGTATTTGCAGAAGCTTCTAATGACTTGAGCGCATTGGCTACTTCTTGGAAAGCATTCACTACGGTACCCTCGTAATTTGCCGCGGCTTGCTCATAAGCAGCTTTTGCAGCATCACGTTGCGCCCGTAATGTTCCCCCTTGAAATAAAGGCTGAAATATTCCAGCGCCAAGATTCCACATGGCAGTTCCTGGTCCAAACAAAGCGCTCGTTGTTAAGGCCTGAGAACCATATGCTGCAGTTAAGTTTAATTGTGGCAATAAGTTCGCCGTCGCCACACCAACTTGAGCGTTTGATGCACGCAATGTAGCCTCTGCAGCACGTATATCCGGTCGTTGTCTTACTAAATCTGTGGGTATAACTTTTGGAATTTCACTGGGTAGATGTAAATTCGCTAAACGAAATTGGGGTAAATTTGCTGAACCTGGATAATTACCTGTATAGGCAATTAACATATTACGTGTCACTGATAAATTCTTATCAAAACTATAGAGTTGTGATTGAGAATTAGCAACAAGTGTGTTTTGTGAACTCGTGTCAATTTTTGATACAGTGCCAATCACAAACTGCTGATCAATTAACTTGGCTAAATTTTGCTGAGATTGCAAAATGGTTTGAGTCGCCTCGAGTTGCTCTCTTTGCGCCGCTTCTCGAATTGCTGCATTTACCACATTGGTGGTTAATGATAAAAAAGTTGCTTCTAGTTGAAATTGCTGATATTCAGCTTGAGCCTTTGCACTCTCAACAAGACGACGTGATCCGCCAAATAGGTCGACTCTATAAGCAACGCTGATATTGGCATTATATAAATTATAGATATTAGGCTCACCAGAGGATTGGCCAAAATATGCAGGTGAAACTTGCTGCCGTATTCCAGAGGCATTCAATCCAACGGTTGGAAAATAAACACCGGTCTGCGCTCTTGCAGTTGCTTGAGCAGATCTTAAAGCAGCATCAGCGGCTTGTAGATTGGGATTTTTATGCAATGCGGCGTCAACAATGCGGTTTAAATCATTTGACTGAAACAAGGCCCACCAATCTGACGGAACTTTTAGTTGATCGACATATGCTTGTGAGTTACCACCAACCATATTCGGAACAGCGTTTAATTGATTAGGCAACGGGTTAGATGTCAATTTTGCTTGATTAGAAAGAGCTGGCTTCTCGTAATCAGACCCTGCTGCACATGAGGCTAACAAACCAACCAGCGTCAATAATAAAAGGCGGTGGTATTGGCAAATCTTAAAACGCATCATGTGGTATTTACTCAGAAAGTGACAAGTTAGTTACACCTACATGTTATCACCCTCACATGAAAACTGCTAAATACCCCCTATGAGAACGTATTACTGTTAGGGGTGTTTAGCCTCATTTGATACATCATTCTCCAACTCAGTCGTGATACGGGCAATACTTTTTGCTGAATTATCTGATACGCTCAAAAACTTTTGATATTTTTTACAAAAAATCACATGTTTTTTAAGTCTTCTGAAGTACTTTAAAAGTATTCCATCAGAAATTAAAAGATCTTTTCGTTATTCAACCATGGTCATGATGCTGTTGCCCAGCTATGTGTATCTAGCAGTTAAAAAAACGTCAAGCTTGCGATGCAAACTTGACGTCATTTTGAGACCTCTATTATTACTTTTTAGGAATAACAGGCAACAAGATATACGCTTGATGATTGGGGCCTGTATGTAAGCTGACTTCACCATCAAATATCTCTGGAGGACGATCCCCAGGGTGATTGTGGGTAAATGGCCCCACCCCTGTGAAAGGATATTTCATATTCGAAAGTCTAGCCCCTGTTGCTCCAGGATAGACATAGTCCTTACCGCGAACGGTAAGTCCAATTCTGTAACCTGCAGGAACAACAATGCTCGTTGGCAATATCTCAATATCTAACTCATATACCTCTCCTGGTTTTAAGAGTTCTTTTTTGGTATGTGGGTGATAAGGACGATATGGTACAGATAATTTTGGATCTAGTTCACGGTGTGATGCCCGCAACCAACCCTGTGCAATTGGCGTATTTGGATCTAAAGCACCTTGGAAAGTAATTTCCTTCATGTTTGGATCAAAAATACGCATAATTAGAAACATATCCGCATCAACTGTACTTGAAGATACAAATAATTTCGCGGCTAACTGGCCTGTTACTTCTGTATCTTGCTCAAGTGGCGATGTTAAGAATGTGACGCCCTCTGATAATCCACGATACGTCACTTTACTAGATTGATCAAGGCTGGATGTCCCCAAGCCTGAACTAGTAGCGTCTAAATACATTTTGGTCCATTGCGTAGAAGCGAGAGGCCATGTGGTTTCGGCACGCTGTGTGAATTTTTCCCCAGGATGACGAACATTTAATAAGACCTTCGGCTGCTGATCCCAACCGTTCTTTTCTCCCTTGAGAAAATAATCAAAAAACTTCATTTGCATCAATCTACCGTAATCGGTATAAAAATGTGTCCAATGCTCAATGCCATGCATTTCTAACCATTTTTGATCAGATGCTGAGCGCACAAAACCTTCCACATTGCCGCGCGTGTGCAATCCTTGTCCACCCCAATTGCCGGCAGATAAGAGTGGTACTTTAATTTTGCTGTAGTCTGGCGTCCGCGAAGTCCAAAACTCATCATCAAACTCATGTTTAAATGTGAGTCCTCCAAAATCAAAGCGATTAGCACCTAACTCTTCTGTTGTGAGGGTTTCAGGGCCAGATACCCAATCCCCAGTAATCTTGCTACGATGACCATTTTTACCTAAACCATATTGAACGGTTTTGACCTGCATGTCATACCAGTTCTCAATAAAATTACATAAAATTCCACCATGATGGCTAAGATCACGATAAAAATCATTTGCACCTTCCCAAATACACATAGCTGATAAGTGTTTTGGTTGTAGGGCTGCTACTTGCCATTGATTCATGCCGTAATAAGAAATACCATTAATGCCTACCTTGCCATTCGACCAAGCTTGTGTTCCTGCCCAGTCAATACAAATAGCGAAGTCTTGTGCTTCACGGGCACTCCACAACTCAACATATCCAGGTGATCTGCCACAACCCCTTGAATCAACGCGGATCACAACGTAATCCTCTGGCACCCATTTTTCTGGATCCACAACTTCCCATGACTGAAATTGATTTGTTGTATTCGCTCCAACTTCTGGAAAGGTTTCAATCATTCGATCCCAACAAGTCTTATAGATTTGTTCAAAATGTAAATATTTTGCGTATGGACCATAGGTAATGATGGCTGGATATTTTCCTTCTTTAACGGGACGGAAAATATCTGCTCTAACTTCTAAGCCATCATCCATCTTGATAGGTACATCCCAATCAATCTGCATACCTGCTCGAATTTCTGATGAAAAACTTCCCATATTTCCTGTCTCCTAAGATTAATATCAATCGATAAATTAAATTGTCCTAATGACAAACTAATGGATTAAATTGTTTTTATTCCCAAAACACGTTTTGCATTTGTATTTAATAAGGCAACGCGCTCTTTATTTGACATTTGGGTAGACATCACATGACCAATAGGATCTAAATTCCAAGGAATCGGTTGGTCTGTGCCAATCATTAATTGACTTGTACCCACTTGGTTAGCTAAATGACGTAATGCCTCTGGCGTAAACACCAAGGTATCAAAATATAGTTGCTTTAAATATTCTGTTGGTTTTTTCTTAAGAACAATCTTCGGATCACAATTACTTGGCGACACAAAACAACTATGATCCATTCTTGGAGCATACGAACCCAAGAAACCACCGCCATGCGCTGAGATAAATTTCAAAGTTGGGAACTTATCTAAGGTGCCTTCGTAAATTAAATGTTGCAAAGCAATAGTCGTATCTAATGGATTACCAATCACATTCGACATCCAACCATTCCCTTTGAATCGTTTCGCAAGTTCAGGCGTACTTTGTGGATGAATGAATAAAGCAGCTCCAAGCTCTTGTGCCTTTGCCCATATCGGATCAAATTTTGGATCAGAAAACTCCTCACCAGCAACGTTCGCTTGAATCGCAGCGCCCACCATACCAGGTATTTTCATGATTGCTTCTAACTGTTTTACGGCCAGATCAGGAAACTGCATCGCTAAACAACCAAATGCAGAAAATCGCGTAGGGTGCGCGGCGCATAATTTCGCCAAGTTATCGTTATTGATACGACAAATTTCTGTAGCAAGCTCACGGTCCTTTCTATACCAGAACGTATTGACGGACAAAACTTGCATATCAATACCCATGGCATCCATTGAAGCTAATCGTACTTTGACTGCCTCTGCATTTTGCAGTGCGATGTAATGTTGCGGTCCACCCCTCACAGCGCCGTTGACATTAGTTCCAGTGCCGGCAAGCTCAACAGCCTCTTGAAAAAAGCAATGTGCATGGACATCAATTGTCTTCACCACTTTGCCGTCAATGATGGTAGGTGCCCTCTTCGTCCCCTGCAAAGGGTGCGTAAAATTGAGCAACGGATCATTTCCAGGGTCCTTGCCGCCGAGATCTCTTGCAGTTTGAGCAATGGCAGAATCTAACATACTGCATGAACAAAATGTCAGGCCAGAAAATACTGTATTTTTTAAAAAACTCCGTCTAGTACTCATGTTGTCTCCGATCAATTATTATTTAATATATTTTTAACTTACTAATACCATCGTAATACTGCTCTACAACAACTACTATGGGGGTTTTCGCTGAGTTAAGTTAATGAACAATAGTTTTCATTAATTGGTACAACTCATTTTGCCCCTCAAACCCAATACCTGGACGATCCGATAAACTAATTTTTCCTTCATTCAAGGTAGCATCATCATTGAACCCTGCAAAGGCACCAAAAACATCCGGATAAGCTTCGCAACCGCCTAAGCCAAATCCTGCCACAATGGCCAAAGTCATAAGATTACCCCCATGAGGAAAAACAGAGCGACGACTCCAACCAAGATCTTTCATCATGTCTAATGTTCTAGAAAACTGCACAATGCCATAGGACTGTGGGACATCAATTTGAATAATGTCAGACGATGAACGAAGGCGACCAAATTGAATCAAATTACGAATATCTTGAGTAGAAAATAAGTTTTCCCCGGTCGCAATTGGCGCATCATAAAACTCCGTCAATTCACTTAACAATGCAAAATCCAAAGGGTCTGTGGGCTCTTCTAACCATTTCAGATGGTAGGGTCGCAACGCCTTAGCATATTCAAGCGCTGCGGGTCTTTGCCACGCAGCATTTGCATCAACTGCTAAGTTTTGAGCAGATCCAACAATCTCAATGGCAGCATCCAATCGTTTTAAGTCTTCAGCGAGCGATGCCCCGCCTACTTTTACCTTCATGATCTGATAACCTTCATCCATACGTTTTTTGATTTCCGCTTGAAGTTCAGGAATACCCTTGCCGGGTGCATACCATCCTCCACCCACATAACAAGATACTTGTTTGGGGATGTTGCCTTGATTAAACTCGTTTGCTAAAACCACATAGAGGGGTTGTTGCTCAATTTTTGCAACTAAATCCCAAAGCGCAACTTCAATGGTCCCTATCGCTACAGAACGCTCTGTATGACCGCCTGGCTTTTCTTTTTGCATCATGCATTTCAAGAGCTTTTCCGGAGAAAGATTAGTGCCTGTTTCATTCAGGTAGTCTTCAGGTTTAGTTTTTAATATTCTAGGTATAAACCGATCTCGCATTTGCGCTCCACACGCATATCTCCCGGTAGAATTAAATGCATAACCAATGAGTGGCTTACCATCCCGAACAATATCTGAAATCACTGCAACAACAGATGTGGTCATCTCAGAAAAATCAAATACTGAATTTCTAAGATTAGATTTTAAGGGAACACTAATTTCTCGAATATCAACAATTTTCACAACGGGTCCTTCAACATTAAGTCAGTGGTGCAGTGGAATATTTTTGATATCCTGGTCGTGCCTGAACTTTGGCATACCAAGCTTCAAGATGCTTCATTGCTGGTCGTTCAATAGGTAAGTTAAACCAACGATAACAAAGCAATGCAATTGGAATATCTGCCATCGTAAAGTGATTGCCCGCAATATAACTTGTTTGACTTAATTGCTGATCTAACATCCCCGCAACTAGAATAAAGCTTTGACGAATCTTTTCTAGTTCTTCTAAATTACGTTGCGCTTCAGGAGTACGAATCCATCCCCAAAAAAGGTTTCTCATGGGAGGCCAACCTACCGTGTTATACCAGTCTAACCATTGATCAACTTTTGCACTCACTTGAGCGTCTTGTGGATACAACAAATGATTTTTGTCGTATTTACTTGCTAAGTAGCGCATGATTGTGTGAGATTCCCACAAAATAAATCCGTCGTCATCGATCGTTGGAACTAAACCATTCGGATTTTTGCTTTTGTACTCTTCGGTTTTATTGACTCCAAACTCCATCCCAGCATCGATTCGATGGAATGGTAATTGAATATCTTCACAAAGCCATAATACTTTTTGCACATTGATGGAGTTTAAACGTCCCCAAATCGTAAGATTACTCATGCATGCCTCATTTATATTTATTATTCAAACAAGTAGTATCGTTTATTACATTGAATAATCATATAATAAAGCCAAACATTACTAAATTTGAGGCGAGCATGAAAAAAATTCTGAATTTATTTCCAGTGGCTTTATTGTCATTATTCGTCTGTAGCCTTGGTATTTTTCGCGCTCCTTCTGCCAATGCCCAAGAATATCCTAATCGTGTGGTAAAAATTGTTGTCCCCTTTGCTCCAGGTGGACCTTCAGATATCATTGCACGTCTTTTATCGCAAAAACTTTCAGAGAATTTAGGTAAATCATTTATCGTTGAAAACAAGCCAGGTGGTTCAGCAAACATCGGTATCGCACAAGTAGCTAAATCTCCTGCGGATGGCTACACACTCCTTTTAGTAAGTAGCTCTTTTGTCATTAATCCTTCCTTATTTGCAAATCCAGGTTTTGATATTTTTAAAGATTTTGCTCCCGTTGGTCTGCCGGTCAGTTCACCGAACATCCTGGTGGCGCATCCCTCCTTCCCAGCAAAAAACATGAAAGAGTTGATTGCTCTGATCAAATCTAATCCTGGTAAATTTGATTACGCTTCTCCAGGTAACGGTACAGGCCCTCATCTTAGCGCCGAGCTTTTAGTCTTAAGAGCTAATATTGATATGAAACATATTCCATACAATGGTGGTGGACCTGCCTTACAAGCAGTTTTAGCTAATCAAGTGCCGCTTGGCTTATCAGCCCTGCCACCTGCCATGTCTCAAGTAAGCGGTGGTAAATTACTAGCGCTTGCCCTAACTAGCAAAACACGGATCGCAACTCTACCTAATGTACCAACGATTGCTGAATCTGGCTTTCCTGACTTTGAGGGTGATACGCAACAATTTGTTGCTGCTCCAGCAGGCACTCCTAAAGCAATTGTTGATTTACTGAATGCAGAAATGTCCAAGATAGTCAGCTCACCTGAGATAAGAGAAAAATTAACCTCGATGGGTTATCTAGTTTCTACGCCGACTCCTGATCAAACCAGCCAAATCATTAAAACTGAGGTTGATAAATGGTCGAAGGTCATTAAGTCAGCAAATATCAAACCAGATTAAATTCAATGTAGTTATTACCCTTAAGGAAAATTATGAGCACCTTAGATGTTGAAGTGTTATTAGAAAAACAGCGTATTCGTGAGGTTGTAGAGAATTGGGTTGTTTGGCGTGACTCTGGTCAATGGGAAAAGTTCAAAACTGTCTGGCATAGCGATGGTGTCATGATGGCTACTTGGTTTCAAGGTCACTTCGAAGAATTTATTAAAGTATCCATCGAGGGCTGGAATAAAGGTGTTAGTATTTTGCATTTTCTGGGTGGTTGTAGCGTTGAACTGAATGGTGATCGTGCCATCGCACAAACCAAAATGACTATCACACAACGTGGTCCTGTCGATGGTGTCATTTGTGATGTAGTGTGCACTGGTCGCTTTTATGACTTCATGGAAAAACGCGAAGGTCGATGGGGTGTAGTTCTTCGTCAACCGATCTACGAAAAAGATCGCCTCAATCCGCTCGATCCTGCAGCGAATCTGCAACTCGATCAAGAATTACTCAATCGTTTTCCAGAAGGCTATCGTCATCTAGCCTATATTCAAACGAAACTTGGCTTTACTGTTAAAACAGATATGCCTCAACTCAAAGGCCCTGCAGTAGAAGCTCTTTATCAACGTGGCCAAGATTGGTTAAATCATGTTAAATAAATTTTCTTTAATTCTTAAGTCCAGCGTATTGGTTGTATCTATCCTAACTGCTTCTGCAATGGCGCAGTCCGGGTTTCCAGATAAGTCTCTTCATATCGTTGTTCCCCAACCCCCTGGGGGTGGTTTCGATTTGGTGGGTCGAGTCTTGGCTGATAAGTTAGCACCTATCATGAAGGAAAGTTTTATTGTCGAAAACAAGCCTGGTGTAGGGACAGTGGTAGGTACTGATTATGTAGCCAAACAACCTGCTGATGGTTATACAGCCGTGGTAGGATCTATTTCAAATATCGTAATGAACCCTTGGCTCTATAAAAACTTGCCTTATGATCCGATCAAGGACTTTGTTCCTGTCGGTCTCATTACTAGTTATAGCTATACCTTAATTGGGCGCAAAGGTTTACCTTTTAATGATCTCAAAGGATTGATTAAATATGCTCAGGAAAATCCCGGAAAATTAACCTATGCTTCGGGTGGGAATGGTACTGGTCAGCATGTTTTAGCTGCGGCTCTTTGGAAAAATGCTGGCGTGGACTGTGTTCACATCCCCTACAAAGGTGCGCAAGCAGCCTATACCGACATCATCGGGGGACGTGTTGATTTATTTTTTGATCTCTCTCCAACAGCTAAACCGCACATTGATTCCGGTAGTGTTGTAACTTTTGCAACTTCAGGGGCATCCCGTAATCCCAACCTACCTAACGTACCAACTGTTATTGAAACGGGTGTTTCAAATATTCAACTGGAATCTTGGTTTGGCTTGTTCTTGCCAGCTAAAACACCTGCGGCGATTGTTGCCAAATGGCAAGAAGCATTCAATCAAGTCGCCAATCAAGCAGATGTCAAAGATCGTTTTGAAAAAGCGGGGGGTAAGCCAATATCACCTTCACCAGCTGAAGTCAAAAACATGGTGCAAAATGATTACAACCGTTGGAAGCAACTCATTAGTGCTGCCAATATCAAAGCAGATTAACGCTTGTGCAAGTTAGTCAGAACCAACACTGACTGACTTGCCCATTCTGACTTCAATTGCATTTTTTAATAATGCAGCACTGCGGAAAATGCCGTGGGCAAATTTACCATAAGGCATCATCAGAAAAAAGCCCATCACAAAGCCGAGGTGGATGCACAATAATATGCCCATGAAAGATGTATGGCGTAAAGCTAAGAGTGCTAATCCAGAAACACTAATGGCTAGTAATGACGAAATAAACCCAATATCCATCGGTTTTTGTGCGGCATCGCCATGCAAGGGATGACGTTTCACATTGAGATACAGTAATCCAATTGGTCCAACAATTAAACCCAAACCTCCAACTGTTCCCAGTATCACCGGTAAACTTGTATAGGAGTAAGGAGCTTCCCAACCCAAGAAGTAATGAAACAGTGTGGCAACACTAGTTGCTGCAAAGCACAGTAAAAAGCCATAAAAAGTCATGTGATGAAATCTTTTACGCCATAAAGAAAATGCATCATCTGCTTCATTACAGCCTTGTTGATGTCCACCACCTAAATTTTTTAAAGTAAGGACATCGTGCGTCGCATCTTTTACTGCACTGAGCATCATTGGGTCTGTCGACACCTGACGCCAAAACCCACGTACGCCGATGGTTAATGCCAACACCATCACTAGAAAAACACTGCCAAAGATCATAGCCAAACTATTATGCGGAAAAATCGCATAAAAATTAGCATCTGTATTGGTATTGAAGAGCCCTGTACTACTCATTTGCAAACTGAGTAAAAACAAAATGATGGCAACGGAAGTCAACATGGTCAACGTAAGGCCATTTTTTTGATAAATGGCTCCCAACTGCCTCGGCCACGCATAGGTTTGATATGTTTCAAGGCGAACCTTGGCCATCGCTTGCGGGATGTTAACTCCGAATTCATTTGGGGGTGCGTATTGACAAGCATGTAAGCACGCCCCGCAGTTATGGCAAAGGTTAGCCATAAAATGAACATCCGCAACATTAAAATCTAGGCGTCTTGTCATCGACTGAAAAGTTGCACAAAAGCCTTCACAATAACGACAGGCATTACATATTTGCAAGACACGTTGTACTTCAATCACGGACTCTGATGGTTGGTTAAAGTTTTTCGCATCAGCGATTAATGTATTAAGCGTGTGCATGAGATTCTTTCATTTTTTTGATTGCAGCAGCTGCAGATTGGCCAGCGATTCTGCCAAAAATAGTGCCGATCGACATACCAATACCAGCGGTATATCCTTTACCTAAAACATTGCCTGCCATTAACTCACCTGCTACAAATAAATTAGGGCTAGGTTTTTCATTAAAAAACACAGCTGCTGTTTCATCTGTTTTTAGACTGAGGTATGTGAACGTAATACCTGGACGCAAAGGGTAAGCATAAAAAGGTCCTTGATCAATTGGTAAGGCCCAGTGTGTTTTTTCCGGGGTCATGTTTTCCGTATGGCAATCATCAAGGACATTGTGATTGAAGGTGCCGACTCGACAGGACTGATTAAACTCACTCACGGTTTGATTAAGTTGATCAACATCTAATTTGAGTTGCTGGGCTATTTCAGAAATCGTATTGCCTTTAATCGCAGAAAAAACTGGAGGCATAAATCGACCAATTGCTTTGGAGTCAATAATAGAATAAGCAATTTGTCCTTGTTGCAACGCTACTAAACGTCCCCAAATCGCATAACGCTTGGGCCAAAAATCTTCACCTTCATCATAAAAACGTTTTGCGAATTGATTGACAACGATACCCAAAGATACGCAATCTAAACGTGTACAAATCCCGCCATCATATAACGGTGAACGGGCGTCAATAGCAACGCAATGTCCCTGTGTCACATCACCAATTTGATCTGCGCCTTGGTCTAATAGGTTTTTGAGGACATCACCACGATTAAATTTTGTGCCACGAATCAGGAAATTATCTGCGGGCCATTCACCATTATCGTTTTGACCCCAAGCTTCTCTTAACCATTCACGATTGGATTCAAAACCACCACAAGCGAGCACACAAGATTTACCAGAAATGACTTCGCCATTATCTAAAACAACACTTTCAAATATGCCATCTTTTACATTCACATGTTTGACAGTGGTTTCGTAACGTATCTCAATACCTAACTGCTCAGCACTTCTAAAAAAAGCATTGACTAGTGCCTTGCCGCCCCCCATAAAGAAGGCATTTGTGCGCGCTACATGTAAAGTGCCCGATAATGATGGTTGGAAATGGACGCCATGCTTACGCATCCAATCTCTTACGGTAGAGGTGCCACGAATAATCAGGCGCGCTAGTTTTTCGTTGGTTAAGCCACCAGTGACTTTGAGCAAATCTTGCCAAAACTCTTCTTCAGGATAGGCTTCAACTAAAACGTCTTGAGGTGCATCATGCATACAGCGTAAATTTCTTGTATGCACTGAATTACCTCCACGCCACTCGAACGGAGCTGATTCTAGAATGAGGACTGAGGCGCCACCCTCTCTTGCTGTTAATGCAGCACATAGTGCAGCATTACCGCCACCAACAACAATCACATCAAACATGTCTAACCTATTTTGTATTAATATTTTATGGTAATTATAGCGTTTTAATGAGCTTTGTTTGCTTGAAGTCTGTTGGTTTACTTATATCTTAAAGCCGCTAAAGGTTTCTTTAGCGAAGATTTCTTCCATGGTAAAAGGTTGCTTTAAAAGAGCTTGCTCACAGGAATAACGCATTAATGTCTCTATGTTATGTTTCGTTCCAGCAATATTCCAGGGCCAATAATCTTCTCCCATCTCACTGCGTACTTGATCGAGGTAATAATTCATCCACGGAAACATCGTTTTTAATACAACGGTTTCTTTCATGTCTTGATAGACCAATTTCTGAGAAGCTAAAAAGGCTTTATATAATGACATTGTAATCCATGGATTAGCTTCATAAACGCTGCGCTTAATGACGATCACATGCATGATCGGGAAAATTTTTGACTGTTGATAATACGCGCGCTCAACTTCGCCATAATTGGGAAACAAACGTTGAATGTGCGGATTGGAGGCGTTAAAACAAGAAGGGGTTCGCGCTGTATACAGCGCATCAATCTCACCATCTTTGAGCATTTGAGATAGTGTCTGGTGCTGCTCAATCGGCTGGACTTTAATGTTATCTGGTAACTGCAACTTGATCTTTTCACTTCTGCCGGGTTGCTCTGCACCACCTGTGAAATAATTCAGCTGATCAAGGGGTACTCCAAAATCATCTTGCAATATGCCCCGAATCCAAACAGCGGCAGTCATTTGATATTCTGGCGTCCCTATTCGTTTACCAATCAAATCTTTTGGCTCACGAATCCCAGAATTGGTATTAATAAAAATACCTGAATGCCGAAATGCACAAGACGGAAATACAGGTATCGCAATAAATGGCTTTTCTGGTTTTTGCAGCGAAAGAAGATAGGAGGATAGCGATAACTCAGCAATATCAAATTCTTGATTGGCGAGGGTACGAAAAAAAATCTCTTCAACTGGTAAGCTTAAATAGTTAAGGTCAATCCCCTCAGGAACAATACTTCCATCCATTAACGCTCGAGTTCGGTCGTAATTCCAACAAGCGAGCGTTAACTGTAGTTTTGACATAGCTTAAGCCTTGTGTCCTGTTTTCTCGTAAAAATAAACGAGCGCAGCTTCAGCTACTACTTGGTCTTCAACCGCTGTGCCAGAGCTGATACCTACGCCACCGACGATTTGTCCATTAACGAAGACTGGAAATCCACCACCAATAATGCTAAAGTGTCCGCCATTAGTTACATGAATACCAAATGTTGATTTACCTGGGACACACAACTCGTTATACACATGCGTACCTTTTCGCGCAACGGCTCCAGTAAACGCCTTATCAATGGCAATCGGCGTACTACTCACTTTGCCACCATCCATGCGATCAAACGCCATCAAATGTCCCGACTCATCAGTAACCGCAATACACATCGGTATATTCATTTCTATTGATTTTTGGGTTGCCCCATCTATCAATATTTTTGCTTCTGCAAGGGATAAACGTTGAATGGTTAACATAGCTGCTCCTTTAAGTATGAATTATTCTTTAACAATATTTTGCGTTGCTAATATTTTTTGATATTTAACAAAATCACTTTGTAACATTTTATTAAATGCATCTCTTGAAATGCTTTTCGGCTCTAAACCTTCTTCTATTAATCGTTCACGTATCACCGGATCTTTGACGATTTCATTGACTTCTTTATTCAACATATCCAAGACTGCAACTGGTGTTCCCTTCGGTGCCACTAGCCCAAACCACCCAGAGGTATGATAGCCAGGTAAGGCATCAGAAATTAATGGAAACTCGGGATACTTTGTCATCTTAGAGGTTCCCGCCACTCCCAAAATTTTTAACTTACCACTACGTTCATGCTGAATAATTGAGGGCATAGGGTTAAACATAAATTGCACGCTCCCCCCAAGTAAGTCATTTAATCCTTGTGAACTGCCTTTATATTGCACTTGGGTAGTTTGTATACCCGCCGTCATACCAAATAATACGCCCGCAAGACCCTGTGTCGAAGCAGTGCCCCCAGAGGCCCAATTGAGTTCATTGGGATGAGACTTGCCATATTCAATTAATTCTTTCACAGATTTGACTGGTAATTTAGCGTTAACAGCTAGGACTAAAGGGGCATCTGTAAAAATAGCGACACCTGTAAAATCTCCCAAAGGATCATAGGGCTGATTTTTAATAATCGATGGCGTCATTAAAAAAGTGGGCGTAGCGAGTCCCAAGGTGTATCCATCTGCAGATGATTTAGCGACAAAATTCATACCAATGGTGTTACTTCCTCCGCCACGGTTTTCAATCACAACAGATTGTTTCAGTCTAAGACTTAATTGCTGCCCAATTAAACGCGCCACTTGATCAGCACCTCCACCTACCGCATAAGGAACAATAATCGTAATGGATTTCTTAGGGTAATCAGTCTGCGCGTGAGTTACTCCCGATATAAAAAAGAAACTTAAGACAAAAGCTTTTACCCAGCAGATAAAATTCACTTAATACTCCCTATTTAATTAGAAAATCAGTTGTTTTTAGGAAGGCCTCTAAGGCTTTCAAATCCTCTCCACCAATGGGAGGGTGAGGCGGATAAGGGTCTCCAGCAGATAGGCCCATTAATTTAAAGGAGGCTTTCATGGTCGGTGTTAGTCCATGTCCCATCCAACGATTGGGGTAGCTAGCAAACTGCAATTGCAAACGCGTCGCTTCTTTTAAATCACCCTGAATAAATGCTTTCACTACTTTATTAGCTAAATAGGCTGCTGGAGGAGGCAGCGTGATGCCAGACCCACCCAACTGGAGTGTAATTAACAACATTTGCATCGTTGTGAAATACCTTGCATGACCGGCTAATTCAATTTCAGCAATGAGCCTTGAAACACGTGATAAATCACGTGAGCTTTCTTTGATGTAATCAATCCCTTTGAGTTTAGATAAAGCAATCGTGGTTGGAATCGATACATTTGCACCTGGTCCAGGATTGAGATAAAGAACCATTGGAACTTTAATTTCAGATAATACGGCTTGAAAATAATCTAAAGTTTCTTGATGAGATGGTTCACCACCAAATGCCCGTAAAGGCGCTAAAAGCTGCACAGACTGGGCACCTAAATCTTGGGCATAGTGTGCAAGTTCAATCGCAATTTTATAACTTGGATGAGAAATACCCACAGCAACAGGGCATCGATTACCAACAAATTCAATCGTTTTTTTAATGAGTTCTTTGCGTTCTTCCAATTTGAGGTAGTGATATTCTTGAGCCTCAACCCCTGCAGCAATCACCATAGCAGCATTACAGTCAGCCACTACATAATTGACGCCTTTTTCTAATAATGCATAGTCAACCTGTTGTTGATCATTAAACGGGGTTAGCGGCGGAATAATCAATCCTGGTAACTTTAATTCTAAACTCATGGTGTCTCCTCCAAATTATTGATAATTCACTATACGTATGCTGGCTTTTGATCTAATTGCTTTAATTGAAATCCAGCCACATTTTTATAATCATTTAGTATAGCTTCCATTTCTGATTGACTAATAACATCTTCAATTTTATTAAAACGTTTTCCACCAGTTCTCTCATGCACCACCTTCAAGATTGTATCTGGAGGATTTGCGCGATTCATCAACACAACCTTACCCGTTGCTGCAACACGTTCTTTGTCATATTCTTGCAGGGCGGCTGCACCAACTCCATGACGTTTAAACGCGCCAGTTAAAAATCTTGCATCAAGGATGGTTTGACCTGCACCATTCGATCCTCGAGGATACATTGGATGCGCCGCATCTCCCATTAAGGTGATGCGATTGTTCGTCCAAGTAGGCAAGGGATCACGGTCTACCATTGGATATACCATGAATTTTTCTGTTTTCTTAAGTAAGCCCTTGATGTCTAACCAATCAAAATCCCAGCTGTCATAAGCATCATAAAAATCTTCTAGCTTTGCCGCACCATGGAAATTCCATTTATCGGGTTTAGGACGAATTTGCGTTGCCACAAAATTCATCAGTTGATTGCCCTCATCATCGATATTGTTCCGAATAGGGTAGATCATGATTTTTCCAACCGGCATCCAACCTGCACGAATCGTATCCGCACCACTTAAAAAGGGCTTAAAGGGTGTAACACCCCGCCAAATGGTGTAACCAGAATATTTTGGCTCACCTTCATCTGGATATAACAAGCCCCGTAAAACCGAATAAATGCCGTCACACCCAATCATGACGGAGGACCTTACTGATGGGAGAGGTTCACCATCACGATTCACAAAATGTGATGTAACGCTATTCGCATCTTGATCATAGCCAACAAATTTATGATTAGTCACAATGACATCATCTCCAAGACGCTCCTTGGCCGCTTCTAGTAAAAGCATTTGTAAATCACCACGGTGAATAGAAAATTGTGGCCATTTATAACCTGCCGCTTGACCAACAATTTCTCGATAAATTAATTGACCATGATGGTTATAGTACGAAGCATCTTGCGTGCGAATACCCACGCGGTCCAATGCAGGTAACAAGCCTAGCTCCTCTAATTCACGAACAGCATGAGGCAACAAATTAATTCCAGCACCAAGTGGTAGTAATTCTGTGACCGACTCGTAAATACGGCTTTTTATACCAATCTGATGCAAACTAATTGCTAAAATAAGTCCAGCAATGCCTCCACCAACAATGGCGACTTCAGTATCTTTTTCCATTTTTTATCCTTTTTTGTATTTCAAACAATATATTCCATATAAAAAAACTTGTCTAATATATAAAAAATGTTAAATTAATACTTTTTAGATATCAAAGGTGTTTTTATGGAATTAAGACATTTACGATACTTTGTTGCCGTTGCTCAGGAAGAGCACATGACCAGGGCAGCTGCCAAATTAGGCATCCAACAACCGCCGTTAACGCAACAAATTCAGGCTCTTGAAAAAGAACTTGGCGTTAAGTTATTTCTTCGAAAATCTCGCCGTATTCAACTCAGTCCAGCTGGTCGAGTATTTTTAACGGATGCGCAAGCCATCCTAGCGAATGTCGAGCATGCAATCCTTCGCGTGCGGCGTTTTGAATTAGGCGAAGAAGGCAACATTCGCTTAGGTTTTACCAGCTCTGCATCCATGCATCAAATGACGCCAGATTTAGTCCGTACGTTTCGGCAGACATATCCTCTCATTTTGCTAGATATTGAAGAAGGTGCGGCTCATGATCTCATGAATGCACTTGCACAAGAAAAAATCGATATTGCTTTTTCTCGATCTTCTGTCAAGCCATATCCAGGCATTGCGAGTGTCGAGCTACTCAAAGAGGATATGGTGATTGCCATTCCAATGAATCACCCTTTAAGCTCTATTCCTAATGGGGTTCTTAGCCTAAAAGATTTACGTGAGGAGAATTTTATTTTCTACCAACAAGTAAATGGCTCAGGTATTAAAGAGAGCTTAATCAATGAATGTGCCAAGGTGGGCTTTGAACCAAAATCAGCTCAAGTCGTGTATCGCATTATGGGTGCATTACATATTGTGGCGTCTGGCTTAGGTATCGCCATCGTACCAAAATCGATGCAAGCAATTCAGCCGGAAAGTGTGGTGTATAAAACGTTTCATCCGAACTCGGTATTGACAGTTCCGTTAAGCCTTGCCTACCGAGAGAACTCTTCAAAGTTAGCAGTGCAACGATTTCTAACGCTAGCAAATGAATTCACAAATGATTGGCGTACAAAGCATTAAGATATCGTTTTAAGGGATTTTCATGTCAAGTACCAAAGCACCTGCATTTGCTGCCTTCAAATTTGTCGGTTTTCGATTTCACGTCATCACTTACATGCTAGCGATGATGGCCGATAGTGTTGAGCATGTCATCAGTTATTGGATGCTGTATCAAAAATTCCATTCGCCTGAGCTTGCCGGTTTTGCAGTTCTGTCGCATTGGCTACCTTTTTTGTTCTTTTCAGTTCCTGCAGGTGCACTAGCTGATAAATATGATCCCCGCCGTTTGATCCAGGCAGGTATCGCCTTATTTATGATTTGCTCATTATCATGGGCCTATCTTTTTATTACGGACACAGTTGAGCAATGGCATGCCATGATTTTGCTGGTCTTGCATGGTTTTGCTGGCGTCCTCTGGCACACGATTTCTCAAATCCTTTTATATGACATCGTCGATGCCTCCGTCTTGCCAAGTGCGGTTCGAATTCTGGCAAGTGCTCGTTATCTAGGACTGTTAATTGGCCCGGCAGTTGGGGCGGGACTCATGTTAACGGTGGGGCCCAAATACGGTCTCATCGTTAATGCATTTTTATACTTGCCAACAATCTTGTGGTTAGCGACAGCGCCTTATGGTCCTACATTCCGCGTTGGTGAGGCGCCGGTTAAGCGCGCTGTAAGAGGTTTTCAAGATATCGTGCAAACTATTCGAGATATTTCCGGAAAAAGTGTGATTGTCTCGATGATTCTGCTAGCAGGGACTGCTTCGTTTTTTGTGGGTAATGGCTATCAAGCGCAAATGCCGGGCTTTGCCCAAGACTTAGGTCATGGGGATCCTGGGCTTTTATATAGTCTACTTTTAGGTGCTGATGCAGCTGGTGCCTTGATTGCTGGGATTGTTTTGGAGAGTCGTGGTTTCTTAAAACCGCACCCTCGAACCGCCCTCATATTAGCAATTTGCTGGTGTATAATTTTGTTAACCTTCGCGCTAAATCAAAGTTATTACTTTGCAATAGCCTTGTTACTTGTTTGTGGTTTTTTTGAATTGGCATTTAACTCCATGGCACAAAGTATTGTGCAAATTAATGCTCCAACAGAAATTAGAGGGCGTGTCATTGGACTTTACAACATGGCGGCATTAGGTATGCGTGCAGGTTCTGGAATTACAGTTGGGCTGATTGGTGGCATGATCGGGATTCATGCCTCTTTAGCCATTGCATCAACTACACTGATGTTCCTTATTAGCTTTATTTTGATGCGCTACAGTCGTTCACTTTAGTAATGTTGGCTTTACTTCTGCGAATGGGGTAACTTGCTCCCAGGCAAAGCCCATTTGTAAAAGTTCGAGCTCTCCCCCGGGCTTACCAATCAACTGCAGCCCGAATGGTATGCCTTGGTGAAAACCTGCAGGTATCGCCAAAACAGGCAAGCCTGCCAACGTTGGTCCAAAAACAACCTCCATCCACCGATGATAGGTATCCATCGCATGTCCCGCAATGACTTTTGGCCACGTCTGCTGCGCATCAAAAGCAAATACTTGCGCGCTCGGCAAGACTAGTACATCATATGTTTGAAATAGTCTTTGTAGTTCTTTTGTCCATGCAGTTCGGGTAACGGAGGCCTGAAAAACTTCGCTTGCCTTTAATGTGATCGATTGTTCGATTTCCCAAATAGCTTCAGGCTTCAGTAGTGCACGCTGTTCTGGATTTTGGTAAAGCGACATTAACTTGCCGCCAGTCACAAAAGCCCTTAATACTAACCATGCTTGCCATAACTGATTCATATCAAACTGAGGGATAACCGGTTCAACAACACACCCCATTGCCTCAAAATATTTAAGGCTTTGGGTCGATTGCTCGAGTAAGCCCTCTTCCATTGGTAAATACCCACCAAAATCTCCAAGCCATCCAACTCGTTTACCCTGCATGTTTGCTTCTAGGGAGTGTTGGTAGATGTCTGGTGAGCTTTGTAAGCTGAGAGGGTAACGTGGATCATGACCAGAGTGTATCGCCAACATCATAGCTAAATCGGATACGTTTCTTGCCATCGGGCCGTCGGTCGGTAATTGATCGTAATACACTTCTAGGCCGTTTCCTGATGGGACTCTGCCTTGTGATGGGCGTAAGCCATAGACGTTATTCCATGCACTTGGATTACGCAGCGAACCACCGAAATCGCTACCATCAGCGATGGGTAACATGTGCAATGCAAGTGCGACTGCTGCTCCACCACTACTTCCGCCAGCAGACTTGGTCTGGTCATAACTGTTTAGAGTAGTTCCGAACACTTGGTTATAGGTATGTGATCCAAGTCCGAATTCAGGGACATTGGTTTTACCAATCAAAATTCCGCCAGCAGCGCGCATACGTTCCACCACAATCGAGTCTTGTGCGTGTAGATTATTTTTAAAGATGGGCGAACCCATGGTTGTAGGAATGCCTCGTGTGCCTGCTAAATCTTTTGGTGCAAGGGGAAATCCATACAAAAATCCCTTATTTACCACTTCATGAAACTGTTGATCTTTATCTCTGGCATATTGCAATAGTTGTTCTTCATCTTGTAAAGACACAATAGCATTAACATGGTGATTGAGCCTCTGAATTTGCCGTAAATAAGCCTGCATCACTTCTTCACATGACACGGTTCTCTGATGAATCAATTTAGATAATTCAATCGCTGATAAGGAAGTAATGTTTGTTTCTAACATATTAAATTTCCATTAAATAAATCTATTCTACTCAATTTGACTTCTTCAATCTAATGAAGTCAGAGTCTCGCCTCTTGTTTGAACTCCATTTCTTACATCAGAAGTAAAATGACTCATCTATGTCACCCAAATCTTTTACTTCCGCCCTAACCAAAGAAGAAATCTGGTGGGCACCTCTTAAGAATCGTGTTTTTACGATGCTATGGCTGACGTGGATGACTTCCAATATTTGCATGTGGATGAATGATGTTGCGGCTTCCTGGATGATGACTGATCTAGATGCATCCCCTACCATGATTGCCCTGATTCAAACGGCATCTAATTTACCCGTATTTTTATTAGGTTTGCCCAGTGGCGCTTTCGCGGATATTTTGAATCGGAAAAAGTATTTTATGGCAACCCAGATTTGGATTGCCTTCAATGCTGCGGTGTTATGTTTTATGACCTTCACAAATTCACTGAATGCTCCCTTATTATTATTTTTAACCTTTACCAATGGTATTGGTCTTGCGATGCGCTGGCCTGTCTTCGCCGCAATCGTTCCAGATATTGTGAATCGCGAGCAACTTCCCTCGGCACTTGCACTGAATGGTGTAGCGATGAATGCCTCACGAATTATTGGGCCACTTGTTGCAGGTGCTTTAATTGCCAGCGCAGGAACTGAGTATGTATTCGCCCTTAATATGGTCCTCTCCTTGGGATGCACCGTTCTCATCTGGCGCTGGAAATATACGTCAACTGTTTCACCTCTTCCAGGAGAACGCTTTTTAGGAGCTATCCGTGTTGGGATTCAATACGTAAAATCCTCTGCACGAATGCGTGCTGTTTTACTTCGAGTTTTTATCTTTTTTGTTCAATCATCAGCTTTAATGGCTCTTTTACCGGTCATTGCTAAAGACCATTTCAATGGAGATGCAAAAACTTTTACTATATTGCTGTCCTGTCTTGGTTTCGGGGCGATTGTGGCCGCTTCGCAATTACCTCGCCTGCGTAATCGCTTCGACAGAAACCAATTAGTCCCCATCAGCCAAATTTTGCAAGCAATTGCTTCTATTGGTGTTGTTCTTGCCCCTTCCTTATGGTTAGCAGCGATCATGATGATGTTAAGCGGTGGTTTTTGGATCTTGACGGCTAACTCTTTGTCAATTTCTGCTCAACTTGCTCTACCAAGCTGGATTAGGGCGAGAGGTATGTCAATTTTTCAGATGTCTTTAATGGGCGGTAGCGCCATTGGCGCCGCTATTTGGGGGAAACTCACGACTCATTCGAGTGTTACTTTTAGTGTGATTTGCGGATCGATCTTTGGCATCATTGCCGTGATGTTAACCAAACACCTAAAAATAGAGGGTGGTACCGAGGAGGATATGACTCCGGTTTGTCCAATTGAACATCCTATTCCTGATCGTGATATTGATCCCGAAGCAGGACCTGTGATGATTTCTTTGGATTACAAAATTGCAAGTGAAAATATTGCAGCATTTAAAGAAGTGATGCAACGTTCACGAGATGCACGCTTGCGTCAAGGCGCCATGTCATGGAGTCTGTTTGAAGACGCAGAAAAAGTCGGCATGATGGTGGAAAATTTTGTCTTTGAAACTTGGGCAGATTATTTAAGACGTTTCGATCGTTTTACTACCAACGACCTCAATCTTCAAGAAGAGCGCTATCAATATCATGTAGGCACAAAACACCCAAAAATTACTCGTCGAGTTGCGACTTCTTTTTCCGAGAGTAACTAAAAGGTAAATTAAGTTTTATTTATTTATTTTTTCTTTTGCTAACTTAGCAAGCTGCGCCATGAGAACATCGTCTTCATTCTCACTATTTTCTAATTGATCTAAAACAGCTAAACGATCTACTTCTTGGCGATTTTGGCTTAGTTTGAGTTTGCCAACCATGGATTCAATCAAAATTTCTAAGCCGCACAAAACTGAAATCATTGAATCTGTGTAGTCTTGTGGTGCATCGTTGACTTGCCACTCCGAGCCTCGCTTAGGCTCATGCCAGTTTGTCACATTTTCCACATGCTGTCTAATCCAGGTTTTATCTTCCTTAAGTGATATTTTTCCTCGCACATGAACCACAGAATAATTCCAAGTAGGAACGACTTTGCCAGACTCTTTTTTGGTCGGATACCAACTGGGGCTGATGTAAGATTGTGGTCCTTGAAAAACCACGAGAACATCGACATGGCCTACACTTTTTAAAAAAGCATAAAGGGGATTCACTTTCGGGATATGCGCTTGTAAAACGCCTTCTTCGTAGAAAAAGGGTAAGTGATTTGCTTGAGGAACTTCCTGTTCAACGGTGACTAATAGTCCTAATGGATATGCTTGAACTATGGGTAACAAAATTTCAAGGCGCTCTTCCTTAAAATGCTGAGGTAAATACATCGTTATTTCCTAATCGGTATATTGAAAACAACTAGTTTTAATATACCCTATTTAAAATTTACAACCAATGGATCTTCCTGAAGCGTCTAAATAAAAGATAACAGCCGCCAAAAATAACCCCTAAAGCGACTGGGTATCCAAACTGCCATTGCAACTCTGGCATTGCTTCAAAATTCATTCCCCAAATTCCGGCAAAGGATGTAGCTAATCCAAAGATACCCGCCCAAGCTGCCAGTCTTTTGGTAATTTCAGTTTCATCGATCGTGACCAAAGAAAGATTCACTTGAATCAATTGTGTCAATGCACTTTCTAATGTATCGATGCGATCAACTACACGTTTTAAGTGATCTTGTAAATCACGAAAATATTCATTTAATTCACCACCTTCAAGAACGGCTGGCAACCTTCCACCACTAAAGTTAGCAAATTTCTCGAGTAAAGGAACACAAGCATGTTTTAATGTCGATACTTTGCGTTTCATATAGTACAAAGTTTCCACATTACTTCGCCCTTTTACTTTTGTTTTGGTGAATACGTCCTCCTCAATTAAATCTAGATCTAACTCCATCTCATTCAGAACTTCGAAGTAATGATCCACAACATAATCAACTAAAGCATATAAGACATATCTTGACCCTAGCTTCAGTAGGTGAGGTTCTTTTTCACAACGCTCTCTAACACCTAATAAGTCCTGTGGACTATTTTTACGTATCGATAAAATAAAGTTTTTACCCGTAAAAATATCTAATTCGCCTATTTGTAATTCTTTATCAGGCATTAAAGTTATTAAATGCGCCACGGAAAAAAGAATATCTCCATATTCTTCTTTTTTAGGACGTTGATTACTGTGGCGAACATCTTGAATCGCCAAATCATGCAAGTCGAATTCCTCTTGCATGATCTTAATTTCTTTATCACTTGGATCTTTTAAAGCAACCCAAACGAATACATTTTCTTTTTTAAGATACTCACTAACATCAGCAAAAATAATATCGGCTAATTTATAACCATCTTTGTACGCAACACAGTTAATTAACATAAAAAAATCCTTTACAGTTTCCTGTAAAGGATTTTAATCTGTATATACGCAAATTTTACGTTAGCGTATTAAGCCTTTGCTGCAAAGGCGCTACACCAACCATTACCTGCAACTTGTTTGCCTGGGAAAATTTGGCAACCACCAGCGGCTGATCCGGCAGCACCTTTGTATAAAGTGCAACCGACACATTTTTGTGTGGCCTTATGCTTTGGATATTTAGCAGCGTCAACTTTTGTCGTATCAGCTTTGTATCCTAAACCAACGGCTTGGGGATCTGTCTCAGGGAGCATTGGATCAGCTGCAAACGCTGAGCCAGCTGATGCTACAGCTAAGCTAGAGGCAGATAAAATAATGAATTGGCGACGATTGGTTTTCATTGCGTTCCTTTCAAAGGGGTTTTAATTAAAACTAAAATAAAGCATAAATGATAATAATTTTTTTTGTAAATATTTCTTAAGTAATTGTTTTTATTAGAATTTTAAATGAAAATGATTCTCAATTAAATTTGAATCTATTATTTATATCGACTACCCAATAAGGATAAGAATTCACGTCGTAAATTTGGATCTTTTAGAAAAATACCACGCATCACACTGTTCAACATCTTCGAATCAGAGTCTTTTACGCCGCGCCACTGCATACATAAATGGTCTGCATCCATGACGACGGCTAAACCTTGTGGTTTCATTTTTTCTTCTAAAACATCCGCCAACTGAATCACCGCTTCTTCTTGAATTTGTGGTCTTCCCATAATCCATTCGGTCATGCGCGCATATTTAGATAACCCAATCAAATTACTTTCTTTATTCGGTAAAACTCCAATCCAAACTTTACCCATAATCGGACATAGGTGATGAGAGCAAGCACTTCTTACGGCAATAGGTCCAATCACCATGAGTTCATTCAGGTGTGAAACATTGGGAAATTCCGTTAATGTTGGCATCGGTAAATATCGACCGGCAAATACTTCTTTGACAAACATTTTGGCAACACGGTTCGCAGTGTCCTGCGTATTGTGATCACCCTCAGTATCTATCACAAGGCTATCAAGAACATCTTTCATTTTAACCCTGACCTCAGCATAAATATCATCAACTTCACCAGGCTCTAAATAGTCAGAAATATTATCATTTGCATGAAATCGGACTTGCGCTTTTTTAAGTCGTTCACGAATTTTGACAGAGACAGGAATGCCAACATCTTCAGAAACTTGGTTTTCTTTTTTTGAACTCATAATAGATATTAAAAATTGTTAGTAAACAATTGTCGCAGTAAATGTATTAAATTTCTGACGATGCCATTTTTTTACTTTTTCTGTCCAATTTTTCCCTCTGAGCCATTCATCAATTTTTGAATATTGGACTGATGCCGCCAAATAAGTAAAATTCCAATGCCCAAAACTGCTATGCAGACATCTTGATGAACGGTCTTATTGGTAAAGAATAAAAAATAGGCGTACAAGGGAGCAAAAATTGCAGTGGTTAACGCGGCCAAGGATGAATACCGAAAAAAGAAGGCGATGATCAACCAAGTGCTTAATGCGGCTAATCCCAAAATCCAATGTATGCCAAATAAAACACCAGCAGCGGTTGCGACTCCTTTACCACCTTTGAAACGATGGAAGATCGGAAATACATGCCCTAAAAACACAGCAAAGGCGACACAGGCAATGACCCAAGGCATCGTGTCTTGATTCTCGATCAAACTCTTGGCAATCATCACAGCGACAAACCCTTTAAGAGCATCCCCAAGCAAAGTCAAAATAGCTGCTTTTTTATTACCCGTCCGAAGCACATTCGTAGCCCCAGGATTTCCAGACCCGTAAGAATATGGATTAGGTAAACCCATGACTTTACTCACGAGAACTGCAAAAGAAATCGATCCTACTATGTAAGCGCCAATGATGAGCGCTATAGGCAACCATGTTGTCATGTCATCCTCGAGGGTGATGTTGTTGATGAATATTTTTTAAACGTTCTCTTGCAATGTGCGTATAAATTTGCGTCGTCGATATATCTGCATGTCCTAATAATAATTGAACTACTCGTAAGTCAGCTCCATGATTAAGTAAATGAGTGGCAAAGGCATGTCTTAAGGTATGGGGCGAAAGGTGCCCTTGAATGCCTGCAATTAAAGCATATCTTTTGATGACATACCAAAATGCCTGCCGCGTTAAACAGTTTGCTGTATATCGACCTATAAATAAATATTCACTCGTTTGCTGCGCAAGTAGTCTTGGTCTTGCTTGCTCTACATATTGCCCAATCCAATTTGCAGCTTCACCGCCAAATGGTACCAAGCGCTCTTTATTTCCTTTACCACCAACAATATGAATGATCCCTTCATTTAAACGTAAATGAATGAGCTTGAGATGAATGATTTCGGAGACTCTTAAACCACTAGCGTACATCAGCTCAATCATGGCACGATCACGTAGTCCTAAATCCTCTTCAATATCAGGCGCATGAATTAATGCTTCAATCTGTGCCTCCGTTAAGCTCGTCGGAAATCTCATGGCTTGTTTAGCTGGTCTTAAATTGAGACAGGGATCTTCTGTTAATAAGTTTTGCCGAATCATGTACCGAAAAAATCGTTTTAAAACGGTTAACCTTCGATTGGCAGACGTCGCTTTATCGGCTCTTCTTTTTGCCATGAAATCGGTGATTTCCACAATGGTGGATTGAATGATATTTTTTTGATGTGCCTTCTCAAGCCACTGTGAAAAAATCTCTAAATCGCTGCGGTAGGCTTCAAGGGTGTTTTTAGATAAGCCATCTTCTAACCAAAGGGCATCTATAAAGCTGCCGATATGTAGTGTGCTTTGCCGTAAAATAGGCGATTGTTCATTGATTTTATTCATCGACCCTACCATTTTCTTTTGAATACCGCCTTTATACTTCTCCCTGATTTTATGCTGATTTTATTGGCATGGTGTTTGAATCGCTATACCTTTATCAATCAATCTATTTGGGAGGGCGTAGAAAAATTAGTCTATTGGGTCTTATTTCCCTGTCTATTATTTAACGCTGCGATCAATGCCAAACTAGTTTGGGCTGATAATTTTTTAATGCTGTTACTTTTAGCTGTATGTATGAGTGTCATGGGTCTTTTAGCCTACTGTGCCCGCTGGTTATTTAAGCCTGACCCTGTCAATCTTGTTTCTGGTATTCAAACTACTTTTCGATTTAATACATATATTGTTTTAGCCGTCGCAACACGTATATTAGACGCCCCAGGCCTAGAACTCATGGCAATCACTATTGCTTGTCTAGTTCCCATCTCGAATGCTTTGTCCGTCTATAGCCTTGCCCATCGGACAGGTCAAAATACCTTATGGGAAATTATTAAAAATCCTTTCGTGATTGCGACTACTTCAGGTTTATTGTTGAATTTCTTAGGATTTCATTTGCCAGAGATGATGCAACTAAATATTTCCCGACTGGGCAATGCCTCTGTTCCATTAGGCTTACTGTGCGTTGGTGCAAGTCTGCGGTGGGTTAGTACGAAGAGTGATGGTGTGCTTGTCATGTACTGGACGTTTTTAAAGCTGATGGCTTTTCCGGCTCTTGCTCTAATGGGAGCAAATCTGTTGAACTTACCTCCAGAACAAAGATTCAATGCAGTGCTCTTTGCCTGCATGCCAACCGCTAACGCTGCTTTTGTTCTGGCAAGTCGCATGGGTGGTAACGGCCCCATTGTCGCCGTTACCATTTCTTTAATGACTCTCTTAGCTGCAGTGACGATTCCGTTTTGGATTTATCTCGCCAAATAAACTTTAGTCTCTGAAGTTATTAAAGTTCAGAGGTGATTCTGGCACCTCTTTTCGAAGCAGTGCCATGGTCGCTTGTAAATCATCTCTTTTGGTTCCAGTAACTCGAACCGCATCACCTTGGATACTTCCCTGAACCTTGATTTTGCTATCTTTGATAACACGAATAATTTTTTTGGCTAAATCTCCCTGAATACCCTTTTGAATCTCTACGATTTGCTTGATTTTATCGCCAGAAATTTTATCTTTTTTTCCATCTTTTAAAAAACGTACATCCACCTGACGTTTTGCCATTTTATTAAGCAAGACATCTTTGACTTGAGCTAATTTAAAGTCATCGTCAGCAAACATCGTGAGCTCTTGTTCTTTGAGTTCTACTCTTGCATCCGAACCTTTAAAATCAAAGCGTGTCGAAATCTCTTTATTGGCTTGTTCTAAGGCATTTTTTACTTCAACCATATCTGGTTCTGAAACGACATCAAATGATGGCATCGAATTTCTCCTTCTGTCTATGAATTCAGTAATAATATCTCTCTGTGCAAATATTATTCAATTTTCCTCTCAAATCGTTGAATTCTTTTGGTTTTGATGTCAAAGCAAAAGAATTTGTTCGAATCTATCATACTCAAGATCTGCTTGAAGCACTCGAGTACGCCAAATCCCAGCAAACACCTTTCCAAGTTCTCGGCGGTGGTAGTAATGTTCTTTTAAAGGAAGATTTACCTGGTCTGACGATACATCTTCAGCTGTTCGGGAAGTCCATCGTCCATCAATCAACTAGCCACACCTTCATCGATGTTGCTGCAGGAGAAAACTGGCATGCGTTTGTGGCGTGGACTCTAGAAAATCATTGTCCAGGACTTGAAAATCTTGCATTAATTCCGGGGACCTGTGGGGCAGCGCCGATTCAGAACATTGGCGCTTATGGTGAAGAAGTAGCTACCTGGATCGATTCGGTTGAAGTTCTTGATCTGCATCACTTAGGAGATGATCAGGCCTGGCAAACTTTGTCTCGTCAAGATTGTCAATTTACCTATCGGCATAGTATCTTTAAAGATCATCCCAAGCGCTATATCGTTACTCGAGTACGCTTTGCGATTCCCAAAATATGGCAAGCCAATCTTCAATATGCTGAACTTGCAAATTTTTTCCTTCATCAACCCACACCATCAGCAAAAGATATTTTTGAAGCAGTTTGCAGCATTCGGCGTAATAAACTTCCTGACCCTGAGTTCTTAGGTAATGCGGGAAGTTTTTTTCATAACCCGCAAGTCAGTCAAGCAACTTTCATCGCCCTAAAAGAAAAATTTCCGCAACTAGTTGCTTATCCTGGTGATACTGTGAATGGTGAAACTCTTTATAAGTTAGCTGCAGGATGGATGATCGATCAATGCGGCTTCAAAGGTTTTCGTCAAGGTAATGTCGGCGTCTATGAAAAACAAGCTCTTGTTTTAGTCAATCATGGCAATGGCACTGGTCAAGAGTTGCTTGCTTTAGCAGACTTCATCAAAGAAAAAATCCACGCAGTTTATGGCGTGGATTTAACTCAAGAACCAATTTTGATGCCTAACGGTTAGGCGGATTACTTAAGCAAAGTTTGCTGCAGCAAAATCCCAGTTCACGAGATTCCAAAAAGATTCTACATATTTTGGACGTGCATTACGATAATCAACGTAATAAGCATGTTCCCATACATCACAAGTCAATAACGGCTTTGCATCGGTTGTGAGCGGAGTGCCGGCATTGCTTGTAGATACTAAATCTAAGCTTCCGTCTGCTTTTTTCACGAGCCATGCCCAACCAGAACCAAATGTTCCAACAGCACATTTTGTAAACTCTTCTTTAAACTTGTCAAATGAACCCCATTTGGCATTGATTGCATCCGCTAATGCACCTGTAGGTGCTCCGCCACCTTGTGGCTTAAGTCCCATCCAGTAAAAAGTGTGGTTCCATACTTGGGCAGCATTGTTAAAAATACCGCCACTCGATTTTTTTACGATTTCTTCTAAACTCAAACTCTCAAACTCTGTACCTTTTTGTAAATTATTGAGGTTTGTTACATAAGTCTGATGATGTTTGCCGTAGTGAAACTCTAAAGTTTCTTTTGAAATGTGGGGCGCTAAAGCGTCTAATGCATACGGTAATGTTGGTAGTGCGTGTTCCATGTATTCTCCTAGGGTTAAATCATTCAATTAATAAAATCATTTTAAGCAGATATTTTGAAGCTTGCATTTTTTTACAATTATTACAGTTTATTCATCTGAGGATAGTTCAATGGAATTAAGTATCAATTGCGCACTTCCTTTTGCCATGGCCACAGTATAAGTTTTTGACGTTAGCAAATCCTTTGGGTCACGAACTGCCTGAGTTTGATCAAGGATAAGTGAGTACCCTCTTTCTAACGTGCGTTGTGGGTTTAAGGTTTCAATCTGAGATAGACAGTGCTCTTGTTGCTGACGCCAATAGCGCAGTTTTTCTTGCCATCCGCGCATCAAACGCTCTTGTAATTGGTTTTGTCTTTGGCGCATTTGGGCTGGATTGGGTATAGCGTGCTGGAGGCGCAAACTTAATTGGTCCATACGTTGAGCCTCACGCTCTAGCTTCTGTCTCATCATGCGCTGCATGAAGTCAGCATATCCTTGGATTTGGCGCAGTAGCTCTATCCGGTCAGGAGTTGCCATCTCTGCTGCTGCAGTCGGGGTAGGCGCTCGTAAATCAGATACAAAATCGGCAATAGTAAAGTCGGTTTCATGCCCAACACCAGAAATAATGGGAATTATCGAGCTAGCAATCGCATAAGCTAATTGCTCATCATTAAACGCCCATAGATCTTCTATGCTTCCCCCACCTCTCACCAATAAAATAACATCGACCTGATTACTTTTCTGTGCTTGCGCGAGCGCTTGGATCATTCCCGGTGCTGCCTCTAATCCCTGTACAAGACTTGGATAAATAATCACGGGGATGTGGCTTGCTCGCCTTGCTAAAGTAGTTAGCACGTCTTTTAAGGCTGCTGCCTGGGTAGATGTGACGATTCCGATGGCTTTTGGATGCAAAGGAATGTCTTTTTTCTGAGAAACATCAAAAAGCCCTTCTTTTTCTAGCTTAGCTTTCAATTTCATAAAGGCTTCGAACAACGCTCCTGCTCCAGCCTTACGCATTTGTTGGACCGTCAATTGCATATCGCCCCTAGCAGCATAAAAACCTACTTGCGCTGCAACCTCCACCTGATCACCATCTTTTGGCTGAAAATCAACGGAAAAGTTTCTGCCCTTGAACATCACCCCATTAATTTGGCTTTGTTCATCTTTTAATTTGAAATACCAATGACCACTCGGGTAACTCTTAAAGTTAGAGATCTCCCCTCTTACCCAAAGGGTATCGAACGAGACACTAATCACGCTTGATATTGCCTCGTTCAGTTGACCAACCGTGAGGATTTCGCTTTTAAATTCCATAGTTTTGATAGGTAAATGTTGATTTTATAGGGGTCTTAGGGGTAAAAATGTCCACAGCCTATTTAAATACAAGGGGGCTTAGAAATAAAAACTGACATCAATTTGTATTATTATGGTAAGTAATTGTTTTTAAATAGTATTTGTGTTGTAGTAAGTTTCTTTAACCACCGATTTATGACATATTTAGGGATTAAAATGTTTTTTATTTAAAAGTTTTCCACAGGGTTATCCACAGATAAATCGTTTAAAGTGTAACTATGTTAACAATTATTTCAGCTTCCGGGTGGACCATTTGGCCCCTCCTTCTTATTTCCATGATTGGTCTAGCAATCATCCTCGAAAGACTCTGGTTTTTGAGAAAAAATAAACTTGCACCAACAGAAGATTTAAAGCAAGCACTTACATATTTAAGAAAAATTCATGTAGGACAAACCTTACAATCCTCTGATTTAGAGGATTTAGGGCGGTCATCACCCTTGGGAAATATCCTTTCACAAGGGCTAGCTGCTTTTATGAGCAAAGCTGGTCAATTGCAATGTTTGGAGTTGATGCGCGATACAGCATCTCCGATATTGGTTCGTCTGGATCAATACCTCAGTTCACTTGCCACTATTGCCACCATAGCGCCGCTCATGGGATTATTTGGTACGGTCCTTGGCATGATTGAAATTTTTGGCAGTCAAGGAGCTAATGGCTCCCCTCAGCAATTGGCGCAGGGTATTTCAATGGCTTTATATAATACGGCTTTTGGACTCCTGATCGCGATCCCAGCTATTGCCGGTTGGCGGTATTTACGTAATTTAGCTGATACTCGCGCCCATGAACTCAATGAAGCAACGCGCGTGCTCTTAAAAAATATGTTCCCTCAATAATGCTTCAACATCGTCCACTTCTAGTTAGCCCTAAAACAAATGATGTTGATCGTCTAGAGATGGCTTATCTTGCTCCAGAAATTAACTTGATCCCTTTTATTGATGTGCTCTTGGTCATTTTGATTTTTTTAATGATTTCAACGACCTTCACGCAATATCAAGAACTGTCCATTACTTTACCGAGCATTGCGGGTGAAAGCTCTGCAAGCAGTGTCAAAGAAATTCGGGTGGCGGTGAGTAAAGATGGTAAGTACGCTTTAAATGGTAACGTGGTGCAAACCGCCGCTTTGGCAGAAAAAATAAGTCTGATCAAAAATCAAGTGATGCAAAATAATGAAGCCAATATTAATACCCTCAGGGTTGTTATCTCCGCAGATGCTAAAGCATCTCATCAAGCGGTAATGCAGGTACTCGAGATTGCTAGTCAAGCGGGTTTGAACAATATTGTTTTTGCAACTCAAGATACTCAGGCTACGCCTAAAAAAAGGTAAGCTGATTCTATGCAACTTCAAGCTCCTCAGTTTTGGGAATCCAAGGGACTCCTTTCCTTTTTACTTTGGCCTCTTTCTCTTATCTATGGGTTTGTCATTATTGTCAGAAAATTACTTTTCAAAATCAGAGTATTGACGAGTAATCAGTTATCTGTACCGGTCATCTTTGTGGGCAATCTGCGTGTAGGGGGTACTGGCAAAACACCATGTGTCATTGCTTTGGCCAAAGCACTTCAGCAAAAAGGATTCCAGCCAGGTGTGATTACACGTGGTTATCGTTCACAAATCAGTCGTCATGAAACAAAAGAGGTATTTATTGCCGACCAAGCTTTAGCCGTTGGTGATGAAGCTCTTCTCATGGCACAACAATTACATCCTTTACAGATTCCAGTTTGGATTGGTTCGAAGCGTTACTTGGCAGGGCAGCATCTCCTGAAAAAACATACCACTTGTAATGTCATTATCAGTGATGATGGTCTACAACATTATGCTTTGGCACGGCAGGTTGCAAGGGATGGTGGTAAGGATATCGAAATCATTGTGCGCGATGATCGGGGCGAAGGAAACGAATTACTGTTACCCGCTGGGCCACTTCGTGAACCTTTAACCAGACCTCGAGATTTAACCTTCAACATGAAAATCTATTGTAAAGATCATGTAAGCTTAGATGATATGACGCCCGAACCGCAAAGTTGTGAAATTGCTTGTTACATGCGTCAAACCTATCAATTAATCAACCCTACAATCAAACAAGATCTTAACCATTGGCATGGTAAACATGTCTTAGCCGTTGCGGGTATTGCAGCTCCTGAGAAATTTTTTAAGCCCCTTAGAGACTTGGGTTTTCATATTGAATGCCTAGCTCTTGAGGATCATGCGGATTTATCGTCATTCAACTGGAATCAATACCCACGCAGCTCTACAGATGTGATTTTAATAACTGAAAAAGATGCCGTAAAATGTCAACATCTACAGGATGACAGAATTTGGGTTGTTCCTCTAGTGGCTGTCATACCCAATGCAATGATTGATTGCATCAGTGAAATTTTGTATCGCTAACCAACGAGTTCATCATGGAAAAACGTTATTTAAATATTCTAGTATGCCCTAACTGTAAAGGCAGTCTATCGCTTGATGAGGCCGCAAATGAGTTAATTTGTGATCTGGATAAATTGGCCTTCCCGATTCAGGATGGCATTGCGGTGATGCTGATCGACCAGGCACGTCAAATCATGCCTGCTGTGAATCCTTAATTGGATGGATACGCCATTTATTGCTGTAATTCCGGCAAGACTCTCTTCTACTCGCCTTCCTCGTAAACCCCTTGCAGATATTGGTGGTGCGCCCATGGTAGTAAGGGTTGCAGAGCAAGCGGCAAAAAGTGCAGCCAGTCGGGTAATAGTCGCAACGGATAGTGATGAAATCATGGCAGTTTGTCATGCCTATCAAATCGAAGCAGTGAAAACAAAAACCTCGCACCCAACCGGCACTGACCGTCTGAGTGAGCTAGTAGCGCTCTTGAGGTTGGCACGAGATGAAATTGTGGTAAATGTGCAAGGTGATGAGCCCTTTATGCCGCCCAAGTTCATTAATCAGGTCGCTCAAGCTCTCTCGCAACACCGTGAATGTGCAATTTCCACTGCTGCTGTAGCAATTGAAGACACATCAGAGATTCAAAATCCTCACGCGGTCAAAGTAGTCTGTAATCTTCGCTCAGAGGCACTTTATTTTTCCCGGGCAGGAATTCCTTATGCGAGAGATCCACAAACCAATCAATTTCCTTATTTACGACATCTAGGTATTTACGCTTATAGGGTTCATTTTTTGCAAGCTTTTGCCGATTTACCCCCAGCCCCAATCGAACAAATCGAAGCCCTAGAACAACTTAGAGCCTTATATAATGGGTATAAAGTATATGTTCAGGTTTTTCATGAAACTCCGCCTCCTGGCATCGACACTCCTGAAGATTTAAAACAAGCCCAAATAAAATGGGCACAATTACATCAGAATTAAAGTTATGATGGTGTAATAAATTGGAAAGGAATTAATCATGCGGCTCATTTTATTAGGCGCTCCTGGCGCAGGCAAAGGTACCCAAGCAAAGTTTATTTGCGAGAAATATTCCATTCCACAAATCTCTACTGGAGACATGCTTCGTGCCGCAGTAAAAGAAGGCACACCTTTGGGAATTGAAGCGAAAAAAATCATGGACTCCGGTGGTCTAGTTTCTGATGACATTATTATTGGTTTAGTAAAAGATCGTTTGATGCAACCTGATTGCTCTAAAGGGTATTTATTTGATGGTTTCCCGAGAACTATTCCGCAAGCACAAGCCATGAAGGACGCTGGTGTGCCGATTGATTATGTTGTAGCAATTGATGTCCCATTTGAGGCGATTATCGACCGTATGAGTGGTCGTCGCGTTCACGTTGCATCTGGCAGAACTTACCATGTTCGTTTTAATCCGCCAAAAATGGCAGGAAAAGATGATATTACTGGTGAAGATCTCATCCAACGCGATGATGATACAGAAGCAACTGTTCGCAAACGCTTAGATGTCTATGATGCCCAAACAAAGCCTTTAATCGATTATTACTCATCCTGGGTAAACAAGGTGGATCCTCAAGCAAAGATTGCAGCGCCGAAGTATTTGAAGGTTAATGGCACTGGCTCGGTAGATGAAATCACCAGTCGTGTATTTGCGGTTCTTCAGAACTAGCTTATCCAACTTTATTTGAGTTCTTTTAACGCACTTTCAAAGGACTCAATATCCTCAAAGCTTCGATAGACAGATGCATAGCGAATATATGCTACCTTATCTAATCTTTTGAGCTCCCGCATCACCATTTCACCAACCCGAGACGTTGGAATCTCTTTTTCGCCTAGGCTGATGACCCGCTCTTCCAAGTGAGCCATCGCAGCATCAAATGCATCGGATGATACGGGTCTTTTTCTTAACGCTAATCGCATCGAGCTTATGATTTTTTCGCGACTATACTCCACACGACTACCATCTTTTTTGACCAGTGTGGGCATGGATAGTTCCACTCGTTCATACGTGGTAAAGCGTTTGTCACACTTTTCACAACGGCGACGACGTCTGACGGCTCGCCCATCCTCAGAAACTCTTGAGTCTAAGACTTGAGTTTCTTCATGTGGGCAAAATGGGCAATGCATTGTGCTAAGTTATGCTCCGTAAACTGGGAAGCGTTGGGTTAACTGCTCAACTTCTGAGCGGACACGGTCAATAGTGGCTTGGTCATTGGGTTGATCCAAAATGTCTGCAATCCAATTTCCCACCTGTACTGATTCTGGTACTTTAAATCCACGCGTAGTCATTGCTGGAGAACCTAAACGAATACCACTCGTCACAAATGGCTTTTCCGGGTCATTTGGAATGGAGTTTTTATTGACGGTAATATGGGCCAAGCCCAATACTCTTTCTGCTTCTTTCCCAGTAATGTTTTTGGCACGTAAATCTACCAACATGACATGAGACTGGGTTTTCCCAGAAATAATTCTGAGACCACGGGTCACTAAAGTCCTCGCTAATGCATCTGCATTATCCAAAGTTTGTTGTTGATACACTTTAAAGTCTGGTTGCGCTGCTTCTAAAAATGCGACAGCCTTTGCAGCAATTACATGCATGAGAGGGCCACCTTGTAATCCTGGAAAAATCGCAGAATTAATCGCTTTTTCGTGTTCAGCCTTCATGAGGATAATTCCGCCACGGGGGCCACGCAGACCCTTGTGCGTTGTAGAGGTAACAATATCGGCGTGTGGAACTGGATTTGGATATACACCGGCAGCAATCAAACCTGCATAATGCGCCATATCGACTAAGAAAATGGCACCAACCTCTTTTGCCACTTTAGAAAACCTAGCAAAATCAATATGTAAAGAATAGGCAGAGGCACCTGCAATAATCAATTTAGGGCGATGTTGGCGAGCTAAACGCTCCATCGCATCGTAATCGATAGCCTCATTGGCATCTAAACCGTAGGGCACAATATTGAACCATTTGCCACTCATATTGAGAGGCATGCCATGGGTTAAATGGCCACCTTCAGCCAGACTCATACCTAAAATAGTATCGCCAGGCTTTAAAAAAGCTAAAAATACAGCTTCATTCGCAGAAGCACCACAATGTGGTTGCACGTTGGCAGCATCTGCTCCAAATAAAGTTTTTAAGCGATCGATTGCCAGTTGTTCTGCAATGTCCACGAATTCGCAACCACCGTAATAGCGCTTGCCTGGATAACCTTCAGCATACTTATTGGTTAACTGTGAACCTTGTGCTTCTAAAACTGCTGGGGAAGTATAGTTTTCTGAGGCAATCAGCTCAATGTGGGCTTCTTGACGATGATTTTCAGATTGAATGGCATTCCATATTGCTGGATCAATTTTGGCTAGGTTGTTACTTCTTTCGAACATCTTTCAATTCCTTCATGAATTAGAGATAAAATACCAATCAATCCTATATGATACAAAACATGCTCTGACTTCACATGAAAGTTCAAAAAATTTCGCTGTTTTTTTGTGGTTCAACACTTACTGACTAAATATTACATATACGCTCATGCAACACGAAGATCTTTCTATTATTAGCCTTATCCTGAATGCAAGTATCGTTGTTCAGCTGATTTTGGTACTGCTGGTCTCATTATCGATTGCATCTTGGTCAATCATTATCCGGAAAGGCTTTGCTCTTGGCTCGGTCAAAAAGGCTACTGAAGATTTTGAAAAGAACTTCTGGTCAGGCGGCGATCTCAACACGCTTCTTGAGGCAGCACAGCGCAATCAAAAGAAATATGCCAACTCTTTAGAGAGAATTTTTCAATCGGGCATGCAAGAATTTTTAAAAGCAAGAGATATCGATCCGGCCCGTCGCGCGATGAAAGCAACATATCAAAGAGAAATGGACTCGTTAGAATCTAATTTACCGTTTTTAGCGTCCGTAGGCTCCGTCTCCCCTTACATTGGTTTATTTGGGACAGTCTGGGGGATTATGAATTCTTTCCGAGGTCTTGCCAATGTGCAACAAGCTACCTTGGCAAGTGTTGCTCCAGGAATCGCAGAAGCCTTAGTTGCTACTGCAATTGGTCTCTTTGCTGCAATCCCCGCTGTTGTGTTTTATAACCGTAGCGCTTCTGATGTCGATCGCCTAGCGATTCGATTTGAGACATTTATCGAAGAATTTACTAATATTTTGCAACGACAAACTCATGGCAAGTATCCAACGAAGTAGTCGTAGCGGCCGTCGCCGCGCTATGTCCGATATCAATGTAGTGCCCTATATTGATGTGATGTTGGTTTTGCTTGTCATCTTTATGGTGACTGCGCCGTTTGTTAATCCAGGGGTGGTAAATTTGCCAAGTGTTGGTGGGGCAACAGTACAACCATTACCCCCGATATTTTTAAATATTAATGACAAAGAGCAAATTAAAGTGAATGAAAATGGTGCGGCAACGCGCACGCTAACTCGCAATCAATTAGGAGCCTTTGCAAGAGAGCTTTCTGACAAAAACCCTGATCAACCAATGGTCATTGCGGCTGATAAGTCAATTCGTTATGAAGTGGTCATGGACGTCATGTCGCAACTCAAAGAAAACGGCGTTAAACGCGTTGGTTTAGCCGTTAAGAGTAAATAAGTGATGGCTATTGCTCCGGCGATTCGCTATTCACGATGGGAACATCCTGAACCAGGAACTAGAAAATCTTTTCTACTCTCTCTTGCCGCACACAGTCTTTTAGCTCTGATGTTTATGGTTGGCCTCAATTGGAAAACGAGCTCTACCCCAGCAGGAGTAGAAGTAGAGTTATGGGATAACTCTCCACCCCAAGTAATTGAAACAACTCCAGTGGAAAAAATGGCGCCCATAGTGGATGAAAAAGCCGAAATAGTGATTGAAAAGAAAAAAGTAGAGCCCAAAATAGAGCCTCCCAAAAAAGTTGAAGTAAAGCCGGTCATACCACCTACGCCAGTTGAAAAAGAAAAGCCTAAAGTAGAAGTCAAGCCTAAGCCAGTTCCTAAAGTGGAGCCTCTAAAAGAAAAACCGAAGGCCAAAGAGGAAGTAAAAGAAAAGCCAAAAGCTCCATCAGTCGATCCGAAACAAAAAGCTGCTGAAGAAAAGGAACGAGCAGATCGAATTGCAAAAATGCGAGCAGATGCAGGATCAGAAAGTGTTGGATCTGGAGGCACAAAGGGCTCTGGAACGGGAACTGGAGGAATTGCATCGCCAGGTTATGCGGATAAAGTTCGCCGGGTAATTAAGCCACGCATTATGTATAGTAATGCTGCTCAAGTTGAAGGCAATCCAGCGGCAAATGTTGTAGTTGACTTAGCGCCTGACGGAAAAATTCTCAATAAAAAACTAGTTAAGTCTAGCGGTTTAACTGACTGGGATGCAGCAGTGTTAAGGGCAATTGAGGATGTCGGCAGTTTTCCAAAAGATGAAAATGGCACCGTTCCAAAGTCGATTATGCTTATTTTTAGACCGAAAGATTAATTCCTATAAAGTAGATTACATATGAAAAAAATACTTGCTTGGTTATTACCTACTCTTGCTGTTTTGAGTATGACCTCAAATGCTTCAGCACAAATGCAAATTGAGATTACTGGAGTTGGACAAACCCAATATCCAATTGCAGTGACTCGTTTTTTAAATGAATCCGGCTTACCTTCTTTTGTAACCGATGTTGTGCGCTCAGACCTTGCGAATAACGGTAATTTTGCAAATGTAGAGCGTGGCGAAACAGAGGTGGCTGAAAATGCTAAGCCTGATTTTTCGATGTGGAGTTCTCGCCGTGCTCAAGCACTTGCCATCGGTACAGTAATGCCTCTGCAAAATGGTCAATTTGAAGTGAAGTATCGTTTATATGATGTGGTAAAAAATCAATCGTTGGGAGGCACAAGCGTTACGGTTGATCGCAATAATTTACGCAAAGCTGGGCATGCAATTGCTGACGATATTGTCCAACGCTTAACCGGAGAGCGAGGTATTTTTTCGACTCGCTTGTCATATGTTGTCAATAATGCTGGTCGCTATCAACTCATGATTTCTGACTCTGATGGCCAAAATCCTCGTGAAGCACTATCAAGTACTGAGCCGATTATTTCACCTTCATGGTCACCGGATGGCAAACGTGTGGCGTATGTTTCTTTTGAAAGTAAAAAGCCTGTTATTTACGTCCATGAATTAGCAACCGGTAAACGCATAGTTCTTTCGAATGAAAAAGGAAATAATAGTGCACCTTCATGGTCGCCAGATGGCTCAAAGCTTGCTGTATCTTTATCCCGTGATAACAATACCCAAGTTTATGTCATCAATGCCGATGGTTCTGGTTTAAAAAGAATTTCAAGAAGCTCTGCAATTGATACTGAGCCACAATTCTCTGCAGATGGTAAATCGATTTATTTCACGAGTGATCGGGGTGGCTCTCCACAAATTTATCGGATGGGTGCGGACGGGGAAAGTGGCTCTTCCGCTAAGCGTGTCACCTTTAAGCATGCTTATGCCACAAGTCCACGTTTGTCACCTGATGGTAAATATTTAGCGTACATTGCTCGCTCGGGTGGCTTTCGTCTGCAACTCATGGAGTTGCAGACTGGCGAAGTAACTGCCTTAACTCAGACGAATTATGATGAAACACCTACTTTTGCAGCGAATGGTAAATTTTTACTCTATGCAACCCGTGTGAATGGACGACCGGTTCTCGCAGCAGCTTCAGTTGATGGCCAAGTTAAACAAGTGTTGAGTATTCCTGGTTCAGTGGTGCGCGAACCAGCTTGGGGACCTTTTTTAAATTAATGATTGTTTCAAAGAGTGAAAATAATGTACTAAAATAGGATTAATCGCTTTTCAATAGCCAAAGGAAATTTCATGTTTAAGAACTTATTTAATCGTCACACACGTTTAGCCATCCTTTTAGCCATTACTCTTGGACTAGGTGCTTGTTCATCTGGAGTCAAATTAGATGATGTTGAAGCAGCGAAAAAAAGTGCTACTTCCACTGACTCAAAATTCGCAAATGAACCATGGAATGATCCCGCAAGCCCAATTTATAAGAAAAGCTTTTACTTTGACTTTGATAGTTACACAGTCAAATCTAGTGATCAATCGTTAATTAATGCGCACGCCCAGTTCTTGAATTCAAATAAGAATCAAAAAATTGTGATTCAAGGTAATACAGATGATTCAGGCACGACAGAGTACAACCTAGCTTTAGGTCAAAAGCGTTCCGATGCTGTGCGTAAATTACTCAGTCTCCTAGGTGTTTCAGAATCTCAAATGGAAGCTGTTAGTTTCGGTAAAGAAAAGCCCAAAGCAACTTCAGCGGATGATACCGGACGAGCGGAAAATCGTCGTGCAGATATTATTTACAACAAATAATATTTCTGAGTGATACATCTACGTTTTTTAATCATTTGTTTTATAGTGGGGTCCTTTATAGGGGCCTCACATGCAGCTTTATTCGAAGATGGTGACGCCAGAAAACAAATCAATGTTCTCACAGAGTCTCTCAAAACGAATCAAAAAGCAGTTCTAGAATTATCTATTTCTAACGATAAACTGAATCGTGAAAGCCAAGAGCTTCGAGGTCAAATTGAGGAATTGAGGAAAAGTAATGAAGAACTCAATGAAAGTTTAAAAAGCTATTACACAGAACTTGATTTGCGTTTGCAAAAACTTGAGCCCCAAGATGTTGAGATAGAAGGTGTCAAAGGAAGTTCACTACCTAGTGAAAAAGATGCTTATGATCTTGCTTTAATAGATTTTCAGAATGGTGATTTAAGTAAGGCAAACAAATCTCTGTCTGAATTCATTAATAGGTATCCGAGTAGTCCTTACCTGCCACTGGCTAAATATTGGTTGGCAAATACGCAATATGCACAAAAAGATTACAAAGCAGGTATATTAACTGCGCAATCACTGATCAAACAATACCCAGAACATAAACGTGTCCCAGAGACTCTCAATACGATTGCCAATTGCCAAATTGAATCAGGCCAAAAATCAGAGGCTCGCAAAACCCTAGAATCGATTACCAAAAATTATCCAAATACCAAAGCAGCCGAAATTGCTACCTCGGCCTTAGCTAAATTAAAGTAATGACCCCCATGCTAGAATTTTCTCAGTTCTCCCCGCGTAAAATTGGAGATAGCGCAGTTGTCTTACTTTCAGGGGGATTAGATTCTGCAACAGTTTTAGCAATGGTAAAAAAGCTTGGTTACACGCCCTATGCTTTGTCATTTCGTTATGGTCAAAGACATTCTTCAGAGCTTGATGCGGCAAGTCAAATTGCAACAGTGCTCGGCGCAATTCGTCATGAAATTATTGATCTTGACTTGCGTCGTTTTGGTGGTTCAGCCCTAACGGATATGACATTAGAATTACCTACTTCAAAAACCAATACACCACATCAAAATATTCCCATTACGTATGTCCCTGCCCGAAATACGATTATGCTTTCCTGCGCACTTGGCTGGATGGAAGCTCTTAATGCAACAGATATTTTCTTTGGTGCTAATGCGGTTGATTATTCCGGTTATCCAGATTGTCGGCCTGAGTATGTCAAGTCATTTGAAACGCTTGCTAATCTTGCAACACGCGTGGGCGTTGAAGAACATACAGTAAGAGTCCATGCTCCGATTATTTCGATGACAAAATCGCAAATCATTCAAACGGGTATTTCACTGGGCGTTGATTTTTCTCAAACAGTTTCCTGTTATCAAGCCAATACTCAGGGACATGCCTGTGGTATTTGTGAATCTTGTCGACTCAGACATATTGGCTTTGAGGAAGCAGGGGTTGCTGATCCAACCATCTATCAAAATTAACATGAGCACTTTCGATACTCAAGATCAAGCCTTTATGCTCGAAGCTTTGCGGCTAGCAATGCTGGCAAGAGGTATCAGTGATCCGAATCCAAGAGTAGGTTGTGTCATCGTAAAAAATAATCACATCATTGGTCAAGGATTTACTCAATTAGCTGGCAGTCATCATGCGGAAATCATGGCGTTACAGGATGCTAGACAACGAGGTCATGATCTCCAAGGGGCAACAGTGTATGTCACCTTAGAGCCTTGTTGCCATTATGGCAAAACTCCGCCATGCAGCAAAGCTTTAATCGATGCCCAAATTACAAAGGTTGTCATTGCCGCACTAGACCCTAATCCTCTGGTCGGCGGTCAAGGTGTTGCACAGCTTCAAGCCCAAGGAATTGAAGTACATACCGGCCTCTTTGAATTACAAGCCATGAGGCAAAACTTGGGTTTTATGAAACGGATGAGAGACGGCTCTCCCTGGGTGCGCTTAAAAATGGCGTCTAGTATCGATGGCATTTCCGCTTTACCAAATGGTCAAAGCCAGTGGATTACAGGTGAAGCGGCAAGGGCCGATGGACATCAATGGCGCGCTCAAGCCAATATCTTATTAACCGGCATTGGTACTGTTCTTGCCGATGATCCACAACTGAATGTTCGTGGAGTGCCCATCGTGAAGCAGCCCTTAAGGGCCATCATCGACTCCAAATTAGAAATACCACTTGATGCACAAATTCTTCACAACGGAGCAGCCATCATTTACTGCGCATCCGTAGAATCTAATCTATCAAGTGAAAAAAAGGTGGCATTGACAGATTTGAATGTTCAAGTGATTGAAGTTCCTAATCCAAATGGTAAGGTTGACCTTCCTGCAGTGCTAAAACACTTGGCTGCCAACTTTGAGGCAAATGAGGTTCATGTTGAAGCGGGCTTCAAATTAAATGGTTCACTAATCCGGGAGGGTTGTGTGGATGAGCTTTTACTTTATTTATCTCCAAAGCTCCTGGGAACTGGATCAGGGTTGGCCAATTTAAGCCCCCTAGAATCTTTACCTGATAAAAATGCCTGGGAATTCATCGATCAACAATGTGTTGGCGCCGATCTTCGCCTGCGACTTATGAAGTCGCAATAGCTCCCTCGATCTGCAAATCTAAGTCCCTTCGTGGATAATAGAGGGATGTTTACAGGAATTATCGCCTCGATTGGCAAAATTACTCATGTTCATCCTTTTGGGGATGGATTTCGCTTAAATATAGATGCCGGAAAACTCGATTTATCCGATGTGATTCTGGGAGATAGTATTGCCATTCAGGGGGCATGTATGACGGTAGTAGAACTTACCCCCTCATCGAACTCTTTTGCGATTGATATTTCTGCAGAATCTATCTCCAAAACCTCTGGCCTATCCGTTCCTGGTCCTGTCAATTTAGAAAAGGCCCTGCGGTTTAACGATCGCCTAGGTGGACATTTAGTGAGTGGGCATGTGGATGGCATCGCTTCAGTCGCTGCATTTTATGTCGTTCAAAGTGATTCAGATGCTGCGCAGAATACAAGTTCTTGGCACTTAGCCATTGATACGCCATTCTCGCTAGCTAAATACCTTGCTTACAAGGGTTCTGTGGTCATCAATGGTACTTCTTTAACGGTCAACCAAGTAGAAGACATGAACCACGCTGGTCAGCAATTTTGCCGTATTCATATCAATTTGATTCCACATACTCTAGAAAACACGACCTTACAATTTTTAAAGGTCGGTGATCAAATCAATATCGAAGTGGATTTAATCGCACGCTATCTTGAAAGAATGTTAACCGTAGATCCCAGCATAAGCCAAAAACAATGACGAACGAACTATCTCAATATTTAAGCTCTACCACTGATATCATTGCCGATATGCGCGCCGGTAAGATGGTGATTTTAGTCGATGAAGAAGACCGTGAAAACGAGGGTGATTTAGTAATTGCCGCTGAACATGTGACTGCTGAGGCCATTAATTTTATGGCGCGTTTTGGTCGAGGCTTAATTTGCTTAACTCTAACCAGAGAACATTGTGAGCAACTGAAGTTACCACTCATGGTTCGGGATAATGGCGCTTCTATGGGGACTAATTTTACAGTCTCAATTGAAGCTGCCCAAGGGGTTACGACGGGAATTTCTGCTGCTGATCGCGCTCACACCATTTTGACTGCGGTGGCAAAAGAAGCAGGTCCACAAAGTATTGTGCAACCCGGGCATATTTTTCCACTCATGGCGCAACCTGGTGGGGTTTTAGTTCGTTCTGGTCATACCGAGGCAGGATGTGACTTCGCAGCTTTAGCAGGGTGCACACCAGCTTCTGTGATTTGTGAAATCATGAATGATGACGGGACAATGGCCCGTCTGCCCGATTTAATTGAATTTGCTAAAGAGCACCAAATGAAGATTGGTACGATTGTAGATTTGATTAAATACCGTAGTCAAAACGAAAGTATGGTCAAAGCAATTGGCAAAAAAACCTTTAAAACTGCTTGGGGTGAATTTTTAGGGACACTTTATCAAGATGTCCCTAACCAACATCTGCATTTAGCTCTTTCAGTGGGTACACCTAGCCCAGACGTAGTTTCTTTGGTACGTGTGCATGAACCCACGATTATTTTGGACTTTTTAGATCAAGGGGCACATTTCCATTCATGGCCTTTAGATAAAGCTTTAGAAAAAATTGCAAATTCGCCCTGTGGCGTCGCTGTTTTATTAAATGTTGACTCCGACAAATCCCAATCGCATCATTGGTTTAAAGAATTCGAGTCAAAAACTGCTGCAACGTTGAACTCTCCCGCAATCCGTAAACATGATTTTAGAACTTACGGTATAGGCGCACAAATATTAAAAGATCAAGGTGTTGGCAAAATGCAGCTCATGAATAAGCCCGGCCCACTGTCTGGAATGGCAGCTTATCAACTAGAAGTTGTTGGATATGTAGAAGTTCAGTAATACTTGTTATATAGTCATACCTTATCGTCCACTTCACCTCAAGGAAAATTGATCATGAATGAAAATCAGCCCAATGAAGACATCGGACAAATCGACTTTTTAGAGCCTAATTTAGAAGGTGCGCAAATTAGTATTGCGATTGTGCAAGCAAGATTTAATGAAGAACATTGCCATGCACTTACGCAAAGTTGTATCCAAGAGCTCTTGCGTTTAGGTGTTTCTACCGATGATATTTTGCTAACTACCGTTCCAGGAGCATTAGAAATACCTCTTGCATTACAAAAATTAGCTGAATCTGGTGAATTTGATGCCTTAATTGCCTTAGGCGCTGTAGTGCGTGGTGAAACGTATCATTTTGAACTTGTGTCCAACGAGTCTGGTGCTGGTATCACGCGTGTCAGTCTCGATCTCGGGATCCCGATTGCAAATGGGATTTTAACGGTTGATACAGATGAACAAGCACGCGCGAGAATTGAGCAAAAAGGTAAAGATTGTGCTTTGGCGGCTGTTGAAATGGCCAATTTTTGTATCACGATACAGGATGGGGAAGATGCCTCCTAGTCCCTATCTTACTGAGCAACATAAATTAGTTTCTTCTACCCAAGTAAAACGCTCACTCACTCCTCGAAGAAGAGCACGTGAGTATGCTCTTCAGGGTATTTATCAGTGGCTGATGATTACCAAATCAGGTGGGCTTCCTGCATCCCATCATATTTCTAAGCAACTCAGCGAAGATCCCGCTTTTACAAAAGCACAATATCAGTTATTTGAATCCGTTTTTGAAGGGGTTTGCCAACATGTTGACCAACTTCAGTCAGTGATTGTGGAATTTCTGGATAGGCC
>CANHPL010000016.1 GCA_947462685.1 Burkholderiaceae bacterium
CCGAATAAGGCCAGTAAGTTTGTGAAGACGTTATATACATTTAAGTAGATGGATAAAGTTGCCATCACATAGTTGGTCTCACCACCATTTACGATGCGCTTCACGTCATACAAAATGTATGCAGAGAAGATACCAACAGCAAGTACCATAATGCTTAGTGACAAAGCTGGGATGTGTAAGAAAATATTAGCAACAGAAGCCAAAATCAATAAGATCACACCAATAAATAAGAATTTACCAAGACCTTCAAAATTGGATTTTGAAGTTGCCGCCCAAGTGGCCATACCAGCAAGAATGACACCGGTTGTGCCGAACGCCATCATGATTAACTGTCCACCATTTTTGAATTGCAGGGTATGTGTTAATAAACCTGTGAGCATCAGGCCCATGAAAAAAGTGAAACCTAATAACAGAAGGACACCAGTTCCAGAATTTTTGTTTTTCTCAATCGCCCAAAAGAAGCCAAAGGCAAGTCCTAAGAAAACAATCATGCCCATGAATGGACTTGTTTGAAAGAAAGAAAATCCTGTTGAAACGCCAATCCAAGCCCCAAGAATCGTAGGGACCATTGTTAGAGCAAGCATTGCAAAGGTGTTACGTAGCACACGGTTTGTGGCTAGAGCACCAGATAACGAGTTACCAACACTATAACCAAAAGTATTTTGATCATTCATTGAAACATTCTCCTTAATAAAAAGTTGGATATCCAACTAAGTTCTAATTATAGGCAATTTTTAAATTTTCAATAGGGGTGTGTGTAATAAAAGACACTATTGATATTTGGGTTATTTGAATAAAAACAATTACTTACAAATAAAAGTCCCAAAAATGATTAAGGGTTTTAACTAATATAAGTCTGTATAATTAATTTTTTAAACTTAATTTCTATTTTTAGGAGCATTTACAATGGCAATCGAAAGAACTCTTTCCATCATTAAACCTGACGCAGTTGCAAAAAATGTCATCGGTCAAATATACACACGTTTCGAAAATGCTGGTTTAAAAGTAATTGCTTCCAAGATGGTGCATTTGTCAGAAGTAGAGGCTGGTCAATTTTATGCTGTGCATGCGGCAAGACCATTTTTTAAAGATTTAGTCAGTTTCATGATTTCTGGTCCTGTAATGATTCAGGCATTAGAAGGCGAGAATGCAATTGCGAAAAACCGTGAACTCATGGGGGCTACGGATCCTTCTAAAGCAGATAAAGGTACGATTCGTGCTGATTTTGCACAAAGTATTGATGCAAACGCGGTGCATGGTTCAGACGGTCCTGATACGGCTGCGCAAGAAATCGCTTTTTTCTTTGCTGGCTTGCACGTTTACGCACGTTAATAGGTGACGCAAATTCCCCGCACGAACTTATTAGATCTCGATGGGGAAAGGCTAGCAACTTTCATTGCTGGCCTCAATGAAAAGCCATTTCGAGCCCAGCAGCTGATGCGCTGGGTGCATCAGCGTGGTGTCAGTGATATCCATTTGATGAGCGACTTGGCAAAAAGTTTTCGTGAGCAATTAGACGGTACAGTAGAGATTAAATCTCTACCCGTCATTAGTGATCAAACCGCGTCCGATGGCACCAGAAAATGGTTGCTCGATGTCGGCGATGGCAATGCCGTCGAGATGGTCTTCATTCCCGAAGATGAAAGAGGTACGTTGTGTATTTCTACGCAAGCGGGATGTGCCGTGAACTGTCAGTTTTGCTCTACCGGTAAACAAGGATTTGCCCGCAATCTCACCATCGGCGAAATCATCGGCCAACTTTGGTATGCAGAGCATCATCTACGAAATGACCCATCTGCAGTCAAGCGGATTGATACCTACGATAAAACTAAGCTTGCCCATGGCGAGGGTCGTGTGATCTCTAATGTGGTGATGATGGGTATGGGCGAGCCACTTCTCAATTACGAGCCCGTGATTGGTGCAATGAGTTTGATGTTAGACGACAATGCCTATGGCTTATCGAGAAGAAGGGTAACCTTATCCACGTCGGGGGTAGTTCCATTTATTGATCGTTTAGCGAAAGATCTACCTGTTGCCTTAGCCGTTTCTTTGCACGCACCGACCAATAAACTGCGGGATATTTTGGTGCCGATCAATCGTAAATATCCTTTAGAAGAGTTAATGGCCGCATGTCAGCGCTACTTACCCTATGCGCCAAGGGATTTTTTAACTTTTGAATATTGCATGTTGGATGGCGTGAATGATTCCGATCAAATGGCTAGAGATTTGGTTAAACTACTAGCTCCGATTCGATGTAAGTTAAATTTGATACCGTTTAATCCGTTTCCGGAGTCTGGATTAAAACAATCGCCACGGGCACGCATTGAGCAATTTGCAAAAATACTTTTAGATGCGAAAATTGTGACAACCGTTCGCAAAACACGTGGCGATGATATTGCTGCCGCTTGTGGGCAATTAGCAGGTGATGTGCAAGATCGAACCAATTTAGCAAAAAGAACAGAACAACGAATCGTGTGGAGCAAGCCCATTGAGGTAGATGAAGATCATGACGAATAATCCTAACCTTTTACAAATTAACCAATATCAACGACGTAAGTCTCAGCAAGCTACCGTGCAGTGGGGATCTAATATCCTCAACATTGGTGGTGATGCACCGATTCGTATTCAGTCGATGACGAACACCGATACTGAAGACGCTATTGGTACAGCAATCCAAGTAAAAGAATTAGCGAAAGCTGGTTCAGAGTTGGTTCGTATTACAGTTAATACACCAGCCGCTGCTGCTGCCGTGCCTGCGATTCGTGAACAACTCGACAAAATGGGTGTGGACGTTCCTTTGGTTGGCGATTTTCATTACAACGGCCATACTTTATTAAAAGACCATCCTGAATGTGCGCAGGCGCTATCTAAATATCGAATTAATCCTGGCAACGTTGGCCAAGGTGCAAAACGTGATGTGCAATTCTCACAAATGATTGAAATAGCTTGCGCTTATAACAAGCCTGTCCGTATTGGTGTGAATTGGGGCAGTTTAGATCAAGATCTACTCGCAAGCCTCATGGATAAAAATGCGGCACTCAGTCAGCCTAAAGAAGCACGTGAAGTGATGGTGGAAGCCCTGATACAGTCAGCGTTGCAATCTGCCCAGCGTGCGATTGAGATCGGACTACCTAGTAACCAAATTATTTTGTCCTGCAAAGTCAGTGCCGTACAAGATTTAATTGCGGTCTATCGAGATTTGGCGACTCGTTGTGATTTTCCACTTCATCTCGGTTTAACTGAAGCGGGTATCGGTAGTAAAGGCATCGTCGCCTCTACCGCGGCTTTATCTGTTTTATTACAAGAAGGTATTGGCGATACGATTCGGATTTCGTTAACCCCAGAACCTGGTGCTCCACGTGAAAACGAAGTGATTGTTGCACAGGAGATTTTGCAAACCATGGATTTACGACATTTCACACCCATGGTGATTGCATGTCCTGGATGTGGCAGAACGACCAGTACATTTTTCCAATCCTTAGCCTCGAAAATCCAGAGTTTTTTACGTCATCAAATGCCTGAGTGGAAGCAGCACTATCCTGGGGTGGAGTCGATGAGTGTGGCCGTGATGGGCTGTATCGTCAATGGTCCTGGTGAGAGTAAACATGCTGACATTGGGATTAGCTTACCTGGTACCGGTGAGTCTCCTGCTGCCCCCGTCTTTATTGATGGCGAGAAAGTCAAAACTTTACGCGGTGATTATATTGTTGCGGAGTTTGAACAAATTGTTCAGGAATATGTCGAGCGTCGCTATGGCGCCAAGACTAAATAAACATCAATCCAAGTTAAAGATAAAGAATGTCTGATTTAAATGCCTCGAAGGCTCATCTAGTAGGAAGTCCCAAAATTAAAAAGCTGACTGGTGTCAAAGGGATGAACGACCTATTGCCTCAGGAGGCTTATCGCTGGGAATTTGTCGAGCGCACGATTCAGAGCTTGGCCAAATCCTATGGTTATCAGAATATTCGCACACCTATTGTTGAACATACAGAAGTATTTCAACGCGGCATTGGTGAAGTTACCGACATCGTTGAAAAAGAAATGTATTCTTTTGAGGATCGCTTGAATGGTGAACAGTTAACTTTACGCCCTGAAGGTACGGCTGCGGTTGTCCGCGCGGTGGTAGAGCAAAACTTACTCTATGAAGGTCCTAAACGACTCTTTTATATTGGACCGATGTTTCGTCATGAACGACCTCAACGAGGCCGTTATCGTCAGTTTCATCAATTTGGTGTAGAAGCTTTAGGCTTTGCCGGACCAGAATTAGATGCTGAACTTATCTTGATGAGCGCTAGGCTCTGGGATGATTTAGGATTAACGGGTCTGCGTTTAGAAATCAACTCTTTGGGTAATGAAGTAGAGCGTAAAGGTCACAGAGCTGCTTTAGTAGAGTATTTTGAACAGCATGTGGCTCAATTAGATGAGGACTCACAGCGTCGATTAACGACCAATCCTCTGCGAATTTTAGATACCAAAAATCCGCAGATGCAAGATATAGTGACAGCAGCTCCAAAATTAATCGACTTTTTAGGCAACGAATCGAAAGATCATTTTGCACAAGTTCAGTCTTTACTTAAAGCAAATAATTTACCATTCAAAGTCAATCATCGTTTAGTTCGTGGCCTAGATTATTATAATTTGACTGTTTTTGAATGGGTCACCGATCAGCTTGGTGCGCAGGGTACTGTCGCTGGTGGCGGACGTTATGATCCCCTGATCGAGCGTATGGGGGGTAAACCGACACCCGCCTGTGGTTGGGCAATGGGCATGGAGCGCGTCATTGAGCTCATGAAAGAGCAGGGCTTAGGAGAAGAAGCCCAAACTCTGTGTGATATTTACATGATTCATGGTGGTGGCGCTACTCTAGAGCCTACAATTGTCCTGGCGGAGCGCTTAAGATCGGTAGGGGTAGATGTCGTCATGCATGCAAGCGTAGATGGTCAAACAGCTAGTTTTAAATCCCAAATGAAAAAGGCTGATGCAAGTGGGGCTTTATATGCAGTTATTATTGGGGAAGACGAGTTGCAACTGCAACAAGCTCAAATTAAAGATTTACGTAAAACTGGTTCACAGGATCAAGTTGCTTTAGAGAATGTAGTAGATAAAGTCATTGATTTATTAGTTAGTAATTCCGATTAAACCTATTGAAGAAGTTAGAAAGACAAGCACGATGGACTTAGATTTAGAAGAACAAGAACAATTAGCCAAATTAAAAGCGTTTTGGCAAGATTATGGCCGCTGGCTACTGATTGGTTTGGCGATTGCTGTGATCGGATCCGCCACCTATTGGGGTTATCAAACCTATCAAACTAAACAAGCTCTAGCTGCTTCTAAACAATACGAAGTGTTGTTAGAACAAACAGCAAAAAATGATTTACCAGGGGTATTGATTACCTCGAAAAAAATCCAACAAGATTATGGTAATACTGCCTATGCAGGTCTGGCCGGCATACTCGCTGCTAATTTAGCGTATTCCGTAAATGACCAAGAAGCAACACTGCAACAACTCAAGTGGGTTGCAAATTCGGCGAGCAGTGACAGTATTCAGACGATTGCAAAACTGCGTTTATCTGCTCTTTATTTGGACCAAAAAACACCAGAAGGTTTATCTCAGGCGGATCAGTTATTAAATTCAAAAATGGCTGCTGGATTTGAGGCTTTAAAACTAGAACGTCGTGGAGATTGGTATTGGGCTCAGGATAAAACAGAAGATGCGAAAAAATCCTATATCGCTGCTTGGAATGTTTTGTCTGATGAAAGAATGAAAGCTACTGGTTTGAAAGAAATTGATCCGGCACTCAAAAAATTACAACAACAAAACCCGGGGCCCGATCAACGCTTATTAAAAGTGAAGATTGATAGTTTGGGAGGTTTCTGATGCGAAACCCGATGAAGAGTCAATCGTTCTTGCGAAGTTTGCTGCTCTTGATATGTATTACATCATTCATTAGTTTACAAGGGTGTCAGGGAAGTAAGCGACGCCTAGCCGCAAATTTAACACCAATTAACAATCCAGTGAACCTCGATCGTGCTTGGTCAGTAAGTTTAGGTAAGTCAGTCAATTATGTATTGAAACCAATTTTGATTGGTAGTGATATTTATGCTAACTCTGAAGGGGGTAGTATTTACCGGGTAGATGCGGCTAGTGGTAAAGTGATTTGGAGTATATCTGCCCCAAAAGGTTTATCGACAGGACCTGGAACTGACGGTAATACCTTGGTGGTTGGAAGCTTAAAAGGTGATATTTATGCTTTTGATGCGCAGACCGGTGCAAAAAAATGGGACACCAGCGTAGGTACTGAGGTATTAACTGAACCCTTAGTTGCTGCAGGAGTTGTGGTGATCCGAACCATTGATAATCGTTTTATTGGTTTAGATGCTTCCTCTGGAAAGCGTCGTTGGGTCATGGCAAAAAATCCATCCGTTTTATCCCTTCGAACGAGTTACAGTATGTTGTCGATCAACAACGAGGTGATTTTTACCGGTTTCAGTGCTGGTCAATTCGGCATTATGGCACTTGCCAATGGCAATACGATTTGGGAGTCTTTGCTGGCTCCTCCGCGTGGCACATCTGAAATTGAGAGATTAAGTGACATTACCGCCAAACCTTCCCTACTAGGACCGAGAATGTGTGCCGTTTCTTATCAAGGAAAAATTGGTTGTGGAGATATTAAAAATGCGCGCATGGCTTGGGTAAAAGATTTTTCAAGCTTTAGTGGAACCACACAATCCACGGATGCAGTCTATGCCGTGAATGATAAGTCCTATCTTGCAGCATTCAACGCAAGTCAAGGAACAGAATTGTGGCGCAATGAAAAACTGCAATGGCGTGATGTTGGGGAGCCTTTAGCTGTTGGTTCAAGTGTTCTTGCTGGAGATTCGCAAGGTTACCTCCATGTATTTTCTCAGTCAAATGGCGATATTGTTGGACGCGTGAGAGTGGATAGCACAGGTATTTCAACGGCACCGATTGCGACGCAAGGTTTGATTATTGTGCAAACCAAGGGCGGAACTCTAGCCGCATACAAAATTCAATGAAACCTGTCATTGCCATCGTCGGCCGACCCAATGTTGGAAAGTCAACCCTTTTTAATCGCTTAACGCGGTCAAGAGATGCCTTGGTAGCTGACTTTTCAGGGCTGACGCGTGATCGTCACTATGGTAATGGTCGACTTGGGGAGCGTGAATTTATTTGTATTGATACAGGTGGATTTGAACCCATTGCCAAGACTGGTATTTTGGCAGAAATGGCTAAACAAACCAAACAAGCGGTCGTTGAAGCTGATTTAGTGGTTTTTTTGGTCGATGGTCGCTTAGGGATGGCCCCACAGGACCGTGTCATTGCTGATTTTTTACGAAGAACAGGACGACCTGTTATTTTAGCGGTCAATAAGTCAGAGGGCATGACACGCGCTACCGTTGCAGCTGAATTTTATGAATTAGGGCTAGGTGTGCCATATCCGATCTCCTCAGCTCATGGCGATGGAGTCAGAGATGTATTAGATGAAGCCTTAGATGCCCTAGGCATACCTGAGCCTGATGAAGATGATGCTGCCTCAGATGATCGATCAATTCGTATTGCCGTTGTAGGGCGACCCAATGTTGGAAAATCGACCCTCATCAATACCTTGCTCGGAGAAGAACGTGTCATCGCCTTTGATATGCCTGGAACAACGCGAGATGCGATTGAAGTTCCTTTTATGCGTGGTAATAAACCTTACACCCTAATTGATACAGCCGGACTTCGTAAAAGAGGCAAAATCTTTGAAGCCATTGAAAAATTCTCGGTTGTCAAAACCCTGCAGGCGATTGCTGATGCCAATGTGGTGGTTTTGATGTTGGATGCCCAGCAAGATATTTCCGAGCAAGATGCCCACATTGCAGGTTTTATCGTGGAGGCTGGAAGAGCATTGGTCTTAGCCGTGAATAAATGGGATGGTTTAGATGCTCATCAAAAAGAAACCTCTAGGAACGATATCGCACGAAAATTACGCTTTTTAGACTTTGCAAACGTTCACACAATTTCAGCGATCAAAGGTTTTGGGTTAAAAGAGTTATTTAAAGATGTTGATTTAGCCTATGCTGCTGCGATGACGAAATTACCTACACCACGACTCACTCGAATCTTAGAAGATGCGGTTGAATTCCAACAACCCAAGCGAGTCGGACGATTTAGACCTAAATTGCGATATGCACACCAAGGGGGATCCAACCCACCCATCGTGATTATTCATGGAAATGGCTTAGGTGGGGTAACAGACAGTTACAAACGTTATTTAGAAGGAAGATTCAGGGAAGAGTTCAAATTGAGGGGGACGCCACTGAGAATTGAGTTTAGATCCAGTAAAAACCCTTTTTTGGAGCAGGGAATCTCACCCCATAAAAGGTAAAAGTGTTATATATTATTGGCTATGTAACGAAGGCTTCTTTTTTGAAGTGTGAACTGAGTGAAAATAAATTACAATAATTTTAAGATCCAACAAAAAAAACTAAAAGGGCATTATGAATAGCAACAAAGGTCAACTCTTGCAAGATCCATTTTTGAATGCACTCAGAAAAGAGCATATTCCGGTATCTATTTACCTTGTTAATGGTATTAAACTGCAGGGTAACATTGATTCTTTTGATCAGTACGTCGTTTTATTACGTAATACAGTGACTCAAATGGTTTATAAGCATGCTATTTCTACAATAGTGCCAGCGAAGGCTGTAAGTTTCAGGGTTGAAGAGGAAGCAGCAAGTTAATCAAGCAACACATTCTGATGAAATTCGCGCTGTTTTAGTTGGCGTAGACTCTGGACAGTCGAATTTTTCCGAGAGTATGTCTGAGTTAAATTTATTAACTCAAGCGGCTGGCTCTCATCCTGTAGAAATGGTTCTAACAAAACGATTAAAGCCCGATCCTGCGTTATTCATCGGTAGTGGTAAAGCCATTGAGATTCGTGACTTAATGAATGAAATGAATGCGGAAATCGCTATTTTCAATCACCCTTTAAGTCCAGCGCAGCAAAGAAATCTTGAACGTGCCCTAGGGCATCACGTGATTGACCGTACAGGTTTGATTTTGGATATCTTTGCGCAACGTGCTAAATCCCACATTGGTCAAGTCCAAGTAGAACTAGCGAATGTGCGTTATCGACTATCCCGTCTTGTTCGGGCATGGAGTCACTTGGAACGACAAAAAGGGGGAATTGGGCTTCGTGGGGGTCCTGGAGAAACACAGATGGAGTTGGACCGTCGTATGCTGGAAAATAAAGCCAAGCGCTTACAAATGGACCTCTCTAAATTGCAAAAGCAACAAGCCAATCAACGTCGTTCTCGAGTGAAAAAAGAGGTTTTTTCGATTTCATTAGTAGGCTATACCAACGCCGGCAAGTCAACTTTGTTTAATGCACTTACCAAAGCTGGAACTTATGCGGCTGATCAGTTATTTGCAACTCTCGATACAACGACGCGACGCGTGTATTTACAAGATTTCGGAAATGCAGTGGTTTCAGATACGGTTGGGTTCATCCGTGAATTACCTCATCAATTGGTTGAGGCCTTCCAGGCGACTCTCGATGAGACAGTTCATGCAGATTTGTTGTTACATGTTGTTGATGCTTCGAGTGTTGTACGTGATGAGCAAGTCCTTGAAGTTGAGAAGGTTATTTCTGAAATTGGGGCTCAAGACATACCCGTTATTCTGATTATGAACAAAATTGATCAGTTGCCAGATTACGTAGGTAGAGGGCCTGAGATACGATATGAAAAAAATGGGTCTGTCTCAAAAATATACTTATCTGCGCAAAGTGGTCAGGGGCTTGACTTACTTCGAGAGGTCTTATCCAAAATTGCTCAAGACACTGATAAAATAAAGAAAGAATTTAAGGATAATGATATTTTGGCAAAATCAGTAGGAGAAAGACCTATTAGCGCTGATAATGTCGATGGTTTAAAAAATATAAACGTTGGTTACCTCCCAAGGGATATTTGAATTGAAGACATTTGTGATTGACCGAGTGATAAGCCCCTTACAAGCATTCATAAGTACCACTAAAAATCGTATTTTGTGGTCGATTTATGATTGGGTGCACGGTCCTGCTTTTATGCAGGAGGGGCAACCACCCCAAGATTCTGGTAAGGATGATAAAAAACCTGTTGAGCCGCGTCGTCCCAATACTGAGGATGGTCCGCCAGATTTGGATGAATTATGGAAAGACTTTAATCGCCGTCTGGGTGGATTATTTGGTGGAAATGCAAAAGATCCATCACAAAACAATCAAAAACCAAGGCCACCGGTAGATCAACCCAATTTTGGTAATCAAAATAATCAAGACTCAAAAAAGCCGGCTGATATCAGCAATATGGCACAAGAGTGGTTTAAGAAAAACATGAATAAGGGCGGTGGCTCTGGTGGGACCGGAAAAAATAATGGATTTAGTTTTCCGAACGTTGGTTTAGGAGTGATCGGATTTGGTATTTTTGCAATTTGGTTGTTTAGCGGAATTTTTATTGTTCAAGAAGGTCAAGCTGGCGTAGTGTTGCAATTTGGTAAATATAAATATACGACCAAACCTGGTATTAATTGGCGTTTGCCCTATCCAATTCAAACCCATGAGGTTGTGAGTGTATCCAATGTTCGTTCTGTCGAAATTGGTCGTTCGTTTGTCATACAGGCTACTAATTTAAAAGATTCATCTATGTTGACCGAAGATGAAAATATTATTGATGTGAAATTTGCTGTTCAATATCGTTTAAAAGAACCAACCGAATACATCTTTACTAATCGTGATCCAGATGGCGCAGTCGTTCAAGCAGCTGAGACTTCCGTACGAGAAATCGTTGGCAAAAGTAAAATGGACGATGTCTTGTATGTCGGTCGTGAGCGGATTGGTATTGAACTCGCATCCTCGATTCAAAAGATTCTGGATAATTACAAAACCGGTATTTACATCACCAGCGTTAATGTACAAAATGTGCAACCCCCAGAGCAGGTGCAATCATCCTTTGACGATGCGGTAAAAGCGGGTCAAGACCAAGAGCGTCAGAAAAATGAAGGTCAGGCTTATGCTAATGATGTGATTCCAAGAGCAAAGGGAGCTGCAGCCCGTTTAATTGAAGAAGCTGAAGGTTATAAAGCGAAAGTTGTCGCTACAGCGGAAGGTGACGCTTCGCGCTTTAAACAAGTGTATGCTGAGTATGCAAAGGCACAACAGGTGACTCGTGACAGGATGTATATCGATATGATGCAACAGGTTTATAACAATGTCACTAAAGTAATGATTGACACGCGCAATAATAATCAAATGCTGTACTTACCACTTGATAAAATTATTCAACAAACAGCGACAGAAGCCTCACCCATTCTAGGGTCCTCAAATGCAAGTTCCCAACCGCCGAGCGGTTCTGTCACGGTACCGCTGAATCCATCCTCCAACCTTGGTGTTAATTCATTACCACAAAATAATGCAACTACGCCACAAGATAAACGAGAAACTTTCAGAAGTCGTGAAAGAGAACTGCGCTAAGAGGACCTACTATGAATCAACGAATACTTTCTATACTCGTATTACTTGTGGCGGGCTTTTACCTATTATCTTCAACCTTGTTCTTGGTTGATCAACGTAAATTTGCTGTAGTGTTTTCTTTTGGCGAAATCAAGCGCGTAATTGAAGAGCCGGGTTTAAATATCAAATTACCATCCCCAATCCAAAATGTGCAATTTTTTGATCGCCGCATTATGACGATTGATAATCCTGAGGCTGAACGTTTTATTACCTCTGAAAAGAAAAACTTATTAGTCGATTCATTCGTCAAGTGGCGCATTGTGGATCCACGTAAATTTTTTATTAGCTTTAAAGGCGACGAACGTTTGGCTCAAGACCGTTTATCCCAGTTGGTTAAATCTGCCCTCAATGAGGAGTTTACAAAACGTACTGTTCGCGAATTGATTTCAGAGCAACGTGAGCAGGTCATGCTGGGTATCAAGAAAAAAGTAGCTGATGATACAGCCGATATTGGTATTGAAATTGTGGATGTGCGTCTTAAGCGTGTGGATCTCTTGGCCGAGATTAGTGATTCTGTTTATCGCCGGATGGAAGCGGAGCGTAAGCGTGTAGCCAACGAATTGCGATCAACCGGCGCTGCTGAATCAGAAAAAATTCGTGCAGATGCTGAACGTCAACGAGATGTGATTTTGGCACAAGCCTATAAGGAAGCACAAATCATCAAAGGTCAGGGTGATGCGCAAGCAAATGCTATTTACAATGATGCTTTCAGTAAAGATGCGCAATTTGCTCAATTTTATCGAAGCCTTGAAGCTTATAAAGCCACTTTCAAAGATAAAAAAGATGTCATGTTGTTATCGCCAGATAATGACTTCTTTAAATTTATGAAAAAAAGTAAATAAGTTTACTTTTAAGTTCTATGACAAACCGTTGGTTACTTCCTGAAAATATTGCAGATGTTTTACCTGGTCAATCCAATTTGGTTGAGTCATTGCGTCGTGAGATTTTGGATCTTTTTCAGTCCTATGGTTATGAGCTTGTCATACCCCCCATGTTGGAATATATCGAATCTTTGATGACTGCGACGGGCAGTGACATGGATTTACAAACCTTTAAATTGGTGGATCAATTGTCCGGAAGGACACTGGGTTTGCGTGCGGATATGACTACGCAAGTAGCGAGGATTGACGCACACATTCTCAATCGCCAAAATATTGCACGTTTATGCTACGCGGGTGCAACCTTACAAACCCGTGTTGTTCCAGGAATATTTTCGCGTGAACAGTTGCAGCTTGGAGCTGAGGTCTATGGTCATCAAGGATTTGAGGCTGATATAGAAATTGTAAATCTCATGATTCGTTCCTTAGAGATTGCCCAAGTTGGACCGATCACGTTGGATGTGAGTCATGCTGGCTTGTTAAAAGATATTTTGGATAAAAAACAGCTAAGTTCTGAAGATATTTCTGAGATGTATCGATTCTTACAAGCCAAAGATCGGACTAGTTTGCAAAAGCTCATGCATAGTTGGGATCAAAGTGCAAAAAATACGATCTTATCGTTATTAGATTTAAGTGGTGATGCTCATCAAGTTCTCTTTCAAGCTCAGAGCAAGTTGCCGCAGAGTCAGCTTTCTCAACAGGTTTTAAGAGATTTAGAGCAACTGTGTTACGGAATAAAAAAAACATCTGCTGATATTCAGCTCAATATTGATTTTGCCGATTTAGATGGATTTCAGTATCACACGGGTATTTTATGTGCTGCGTATGTTCCTCAGTATCCAGTCGCTATTGCAAGAGGTGGTCGTTATGATCTAGTGGGGCAGGCATTTGGACGCTCAAGACCTGCTACAGGTTTTTCTGTGGATCTCTTAGCTCTTGCAGGTTTATCAAGTAGAAAAATTATCCCGCATGCCATTATGGCCCCGTGGGAGAGTTCTGATGAGTTAAGAAATTTGATTGCCTTATTACGCAGTCAGGGTGAGATTGTGATTGAATCCTTCCCCGGTCATGAACATAATGAATCAACCATGATCTGTGATCGTTGCTTGGAATTCAAAGATCAAACATGGCAAGTTGTGCCAAAAAATTAAACGTTTAAAAGGTATTAAATGAAGCAACTCAATATTGGAAGAAATGTCGTTGTCATTGGAACGCAGTGGGGCGATGAAGGCAAGGGTAAAGTTGTTGATTGGTTGACCGATCATGCTCAGGGAGTTGTTCGTTTTCAGGGTGGGCATAATGCTGGGCATACACTTATTATTGGTGGAAAAAAAACCATCCTACGATTAATCCCATCTGGAATCATGCATCCACAGGTGGTTTGTTATATTGGAAATGGGGTTGTTTTATCGCCTGAAGCCTTATTTAAAGAAATTGATGAGCTTGAAAGTGCGGGATTAGATGTTTGCTCTAGACTGAAAGTGTCCGAAGCTGCAACCTTAATCTTGCCTTATCACGTGGCCATTGATCATGCTCGTGAAATTAAGCGCGGGAGTGCAAAAATTGGCACTACAGGCAGAGGTATTGGCCCTGCTTATGAAGATAAAGTCGCACGTCGCGCTTTGCGTGTTCAAGACTTATTTTTCCCAGAACATTTCGCTGAAAAATTAAAAGATAACCTCGAGTTCCATAATTTTTGTTTAGAAAAATATTATGGGGTTGCACCGATTGATTTTCAAACAACATACGATCAAGCCATGTCCTACGCGAAGCGTTTACAGCCTATGGTTGTTGACGTATCTAGCGCCTTATACGCTGCCCAAAGTGCTGGAAAAAATTTACTGTTTGAAGGTGCTCAGGGTACCTTGTTGGATATTGATCACGGCACTTATCCTTATGTCACCTCCAGTAATTGTGTTGCGGGTAATGCAGCAGCTGGATCTGGCGTGGGTCCAGGCAGTTTAAAGTATATATTAGGGATTACCAAAGCCTACTGCACGCGCGTTGGAGCAGGGCCATTTCCGAGTGAGTTGTATGATCACGATAATCCAAATCGTCAAGACCCCATCGGCATTCGTTTAGCAGAAGTTGGTAAAGAGTTTGGCTCAGTAACTGGTCGTCCAAGACGCACGGGTTGGTTAGACGGGGCAGCATTGAAACGCTCGATTCAGATTAATGGTGTGAGTGGCTTATGTATGACCAAGCTCGACGTACTGGATGGTCTAGAAAAGATTGGTTTATGCACTGGTTACCATCTAGAGGGTGAAATTTTAGATGTATTACCACGTGGTGCGGATGCGGTGGCACGTTGTGTACCAATTTATGAATTTTTTCCTGGTTGGACACAAAGCACGGTGGGGATTACTGAGTGGGATAAATTACCCATTGAGGCTCAAAACTACTTACGTCGCATTGAAGAGCTCGCGCAAACTCCGATTGCTATGGTTTCCACGGGTCCTGATCGGGAAGAAACGATTTTGTTGCAACATCCCTTCGCCTAAAAATGAAATACCTCATTAGCCTTGTGATGATCTTATCTTTGCAGGGGTGCGTAGTATATTCAGTTGCTAGTTCTGCGATATCCATTACCGCAGATGTTGTTTCAACGGGCGTGCATGTCGTTACTGGAACTGTGGACACAGTGGTAGATGTTGTAACCCCTAGTAAAAAGAAATAGCACATTCTTCAAAAATATTTATTTTCGATGTAATCCTTTCCTTTATCTAAAGCGTTAAAGAGATATAGATTTCCTCGGAGAATCAATATGAAAAGAATGACGAATATATTGCTGGTCATGGTGCTTGCTTGGAGCGCTTTAGGCTTGGTTGGTTGTGCGGTCAGCCCTGGATACCAAGGTTCATATGTGGCACCCCACTACTATAGACCAACTGTTAATTGGGGGTTGGGTTTGCATCGTCACTCGCGTCATGGTTGGAGATAAATCAATCCTTCACTCTTAAACTCTTGATGCAGTAACATCGCCATGAATTGAATCTATACTTAAAGAATTCAAATTCATGGAGGTTGGCTATGTCAAATTTAATTATTGAGCAGATACGTAAAGTCCAGTTAATTACCTTAAATCGTCCTGATGCGATGAATGCTCTATCTCCAGAACTAATGGCCGAGCTAAATGATGTACTCATCCAATCAGAGAACAATCCTGAAGTTGCTGTTGTCGTGTTGACAGGAAGCGATAAAGCATTTGCTGCTGGAGCTGATATCAAAGCGATGAAAGACATGAATTACATGCAAATGTATCAGGATGATTTTGTTACAAAGAACTGGGAAAGAATTACCACCTTTCGGAAGCCGACGATTGCGGCAGTTGCCGGTTTTGCTCTTGGCGGCGGTTGTGAATTAGCGATGATGTGTGATTTTATTCTAGCGGCTGATAATGCCAAATTTGGCCAACCAGAGATCAATTTGGGTATTTTGCCAGGAGCGGGCGGTACACAGCGTTTAACCCGTTTTATTGGGAAATCCAAAGCTATGGAAATGGTCCTAACGGGGCGTATGATGGACGCTCATGAAGCTGAGCGCTCTGGTTTGGTGAGTAGGGTAGTTCCATTGGAGCAACTTCGAGAAGAGGCTTTAAAAGTGGCTGAAAAAATTTCACAAATGTCTATGCCGATTCTGATGATGGCCAAAGAGTCGGTTAATCGCTCCTACGAGTCCAGTCTTGCCGAAGGAATACGTTTCGAGAGAAGACTTTTCCATTCTGCATTTGCCACAGAGGATCAAAAAGAAGGCATGGCGGCTTTTGTTGAAAAAAGAAAAGCTAATTTTAAAAATCAGTAATTAACATTCAATTTGGTGCCCAAGAGGAGACTCGAACTCCTATGACTTTTACATCGCCAGCACCTGAAGCTGGTGCGTCTACCAATTTCGCCACCTGGGCCCGGAAACATCACTTAAGGTGTAGATTGTATATCAACTTATTTTAGGTTGAAACTCTTTTAAGGCTTGAACTTGTAGTTTTTGTAATTTTTTCTGCATAACTAGCAGGTCTTTGTCCTTAGTAATCAGAGAACAAGGCGCAATTTCTAGGGATAGTTCGATAAAAATTTGATCATCAGGGTCTCTACATTTGATGCCTGCATCGTTTCTTTGCGGTGCTTGCCACGTCAATAAGTGTTGATAGCGAGACCGAATCAAGTCAATTTCTGATTTGCTTTGGTTAAAAGGCTTTCTAGTTAAAACTTCTGCAAATTCTTCCCAAATCAGTTCACATGTAAATGCTTGAACTTGCTCAGTTTTTAGACATTCATACAAATACACAACACTTTTATCTTTAAAGTAAAAAAGGTCAAGTAATATATTAGTGTCTAGAACGACTCTGGGTTTCATGACTGTCTTTTTAAATGAGTTAAATTAGAGATATTAAGAAATTGAAGAAAATAAGAACTCATACATGATAAAACCTCAAGCAGTGTTACAGGAAAAAAAAGAAGATCGTATTGCAACAGTGCAAGGTCACCGAGATGGCTTTGGATTTGCTATCCCAGATGATGGTCAACTGGATATATTTCTTTCTGAACGAGAAATGACTAGAGTCATGCATGGTGATCGGGTTTTGGTGAAAGTACTTGGTACTGATCGTAAAGGCAGACCAGAGGGACAAATCACTGATGTATTAGAAAGAGCAACTCGGCATGTGATTGGCCGTTTACTCAATGAGAATGGTGTTCTGATCGTAGCTCCCGAAGATAAAAGAATTTCCCATGATATTTTGATACCTCCTAAAGGGCATCTCAATGCCAAGCTAGGACAGGTGGTGAGTTGTGAGATTATTGATTACCCAGATAGTTATCGACAAGCGGTTGGTCGAGTTGTTGAGGTTTTAGGTGATATTGATGATCCGGGTATGGAAATCGAGATTGCGGTTCGTAAATACGGCGTGCCTCACGAGTTTTCACAAGCCAGCGCCAAAGAAGCCGCCGCTTTAGCTGATGAAGTGCGTGAAGATGATTTGGAAGGACGCGTTGATTTAAGAGATATTCCACTGATCACCATTGACGGCGAAGATGCTAGAGATTTTGATGATGCAGTCTATTGCGAGCCAATGACATTTAAGGGTGCAAAAGCCTGGCGTTTAATTGTGGCAATTGCAGATGTTTCGCATTACGTTAAACCCGGTCATCCACTCGATTCTGATGCGATTCGTCGAGGAACTTCAGTTTATTTCCCCAGGCGCGTGATACCGATGTTGCCGGAAAAAATATCGAATGGTTTATGTTCTTTAAAGCCAGGTGTCGATCGTTTATGTATGGTTTGTGATGCCATTATTGATGATAAAGGGATCGTGCAAGCGTATCAGTTTTATCCCGGCTTAATGCATTCCGTACAACGATTTACTTACAATATTGTTTGGGAAATCATCAGCAATACCAACGGTCCCGAAGCGACACGTTTTTCGAAACAAAAGCCCTTATTGCAAAATCTCTATAAATTGTTTCAAGTTTTAAAAGTGTCACGAGAGAAGCGCGGGGCAATTGATTTTGATACCACTGAAACTCAAATTATTAGTAATGAAGTCGGCAAGATTGAGCGGATTGAGCCCAGAATTCGGAATGATGCCCATCGTTTGATTGAAGAATGTATGTTGGTCGCAAATGTGTGTGCAGCAAATTTCATTGGGGCTAAAAATCACACCTCTTTATTTCGTGTTCATGGTGAACCAACGATTGAAAAAGTTAATTCCTTAAGAGAAGTGTTGCGCTCTGCAGGTTTGACACTGGAAGGTGGCAATAAGCCACACCCTATGGATTACGCTAAATTAATTCTGGCGATTAAGAGTCGCCCAGATGCTAGTATGTTACAAACAGTTATCTTAAGGTCCATGCAACAGGCTGTATATCAGCCTGAGAATCTAGGTCACTTTGGTTTATCTTATCCAGCCTATACGCACTTTACAAGTCCAATTCGACGCTACCCCGACTTATTAGTGCATCGCGTGATTAAATCAATCTTAGCGAAAAAACACTATAAACCCCAGATTCCAGAGGATGTTCCTTTAAATTTAACCATGCCCAAAAATGGTCCTGGAAGAGTCAATGCGGCCTTAGTGAAAAAGAATTTAGCCGATGAGCAAACACAACAGTTAGCCCCATCAACTCGTGGACGTAAAAAATCTAGTATGGACACTCTTGACATGGCCTCTTGGGCTCAGTTAGGAGTCCACTGTTCAGCTAATGAGCGACGTGCAGATGAAGCCTCTCGAGATGTGGAGTCATGGCTGAAGTGTTACTTTATGCGTGATCGCCTTGGCCAAGAATTTGCGGGTACGATTACCGGCGCTACTACCTTTGGTTTATTTGTGCAATTAGGAACCTTATTTGTTGAAGGTTTAATTCACGTTTCTGAATTAGGTGGTGATTACTATCAGTACGATGAAGCCCGTCAAGAATTACGTGGTGAGCGCACGGGTATACGTTATCGACTCGGTGACAGAGTACATGTGTTGGTGAGTCGTGTCGATTTAGATGCTCGCAAGATTGAATTTAGTCTTGTAAAAAATACCTTAGACCGTAATCATTTTTCACCACCCACTACCATGGATGATATGGGTAAGCCGAATAAAAGGGCAGCCTCTAAACAAAGTCGGCCTCCAGAAAAAGTCCCACAAGTAAACAAAAATACTCCTTCTAAAAAATCGGGCGCATCGAGTGGAGGGCATAAACCCAAAGCAAAAAGCAATGCTAAGCGAACCCAAGTAGCAGAAAAAATAGCTGCTAGTTCACGTTCGAAATCCCGAGGTCGTCATTAATGGAACAACAAATCTTAGTTGGTTTTCATGCGGTGATTGCAAGGATTAGACAAGCACCTGATAGCCTCAAGACAGTCTATTATGATGTCTCTCGACGCGATCGCAGAATGAAAGAGTTTGTCGAGATTACGCAGCAAACCATTGGACGTAAAGTACACCAAGCGGATTCAGAAAGACTTCGCCAACTCGCCGGTCATGATCGGCATCAAGGTGTTGTTGCCTTTGCAGAACCTGCATCTTTGGCCCGAAATGTAGCTGAATTACTCGATAGCTTAGGCGATAAAAAACCTTTACTCCTGATTTTGGACGGTGTGACCGACCCACATAATTTAGGCGCTTGTTTGCGTGTGGCCGATGGAGCTGGCGCGGATGCTATTATTGTGCCAAAAGATCGTTCTGCTCAACTTAACACTACAGTGAGTAAAGTCGCCAGTGGTGCAGCTGAGACCATGCCATTTGTAGCTGTGACGAATTTAGCAAGATCTATGCGGGAGTTACAAGAAGCAGGTGTGTGGTTAATCGGAACTTCTGATGACGCTGAAAAAACACTCTTTGAAGTTGATTTAACTGGGCCAGTGGCGATTGTTATGGGTGCTGAAGGTGAGGGTATGCGCCGTTTAACTAAAGAGACCTGTGATGAACTGGTGAGCATTCCGATGTTTGGTGGCGTCGAAAGTTTAAACGTATCCGTTGCTAGTGGTGTATGTTTGTATGAAGCTGCTCGTCAGCGTATTCAAAAAAATAAATAATTAGCTTTCTAACAGTTCTGCTAGAAGGTCAATATCGTTTTTAAAGTTACGAATCCCTTCGGCTAATTTTTCAGTAGCCATGGGATCGTCATTCATGAGTTGACGAAACGACTTCTCATCGACAGATGTAGGTGTGAAAGTCATATTTTTTGCCGCTAAAAAACTGAGCTTGGGTCTGATTTCACCTTCCGTTTTTTGTAACTGATCTAAGAGTTCCGGGCTAACAGTTAATAAGTCACAGCCTGCGAGTGCAGTGATTTGTTCGATGTTTCTGAAACTTGCACCCATGATTTCGGTTTTATAATCATGGTATTTGAGATAGTTGTAGATGTTAGTAACGGACTTTACTCCGGGATCATTGATGCCTGACATGCGCGCATCGTCCCATCCATCGCCCAGTGATTTTTTATACCAGTCTGTGATTCTGCCGACAAACGGAGATATTAAAGTGACTCGTGACTCCGCGCAGGCAAGTGCTTGCGCTAAATTAAAAACTAAAGTTAAGTTGCAATGGATTCCTTCAGTTTCTAAAATCTTTGCGGATTGAATACCTTCCCAAGTAGCCGCAATTTTTATTAATACGCGATCTTTATCAATCCCATTGGATTGATAAAGATCAATGATTTTTCTTGCACGGCTCACTGAATTTTTAATATCAAAAGATAATTCAGCATCAATTTCCGTAGAGACTCTTCCTGGAATGATATTTAAGATTTCCATACCAAATTTGACTAAAAGATGATCCATCTTATCTGCTGTAGATAGACCTGCATAGGTTGTTTTTACTTCCTCAATCAAATGTTGGTAGCTAGGTAATTTTGCTGCACGTAAAATAAGGGTTGGGTTGGTCGTCGCATCTTTAGGTTGATACGCGTGCATACGCTCAAAATCACCTGTATCGGCAACCATGAACGTATGTTTTTTCATTTGTTCTAATAAATTCATATTAGTAATTTTATACAGTAAAGCTGCCTACTGCAGAGGAAAGTCAGTAAAATAAATTGATATTCAATTGAAGGAATCAATGATGCACCAAGATGAACAAAAAGCCTTAGTTGCAAATGAAGCCGTGTCATTGATTTTGCAGGAAATTTCAGCTGGTGAAATCTTGGGCATAGGAACTGGATCAACTGTTAATTTGTTCATTGATGCCTTAGCTCCGTATACAAAGCACTTTAAAGGCGTAGTTTCTTCTTCTGAGGCTAGCACTGCGAGGTTACAAGGATATGGATTTCTTGTTTTTGACGCGAATGAGGTGAATGATTTAATCGCCTATGTAGATGGCGCGGATGAGATTAATCCACGTGGTGAAATGATGAAGGGCGGGGGCGGAGCATTAACTCGCGAAAAAATTGTTGCCGCTATGTCGAATCAGTTTATTTGCATCTGTGACTCCTCCAAGCAAGTAGCTACCTTAGGTAAATTCCCTTTGCCAATCGAGGTGATTCCATTATCTAGCGCACATATTCAACGATTACTCGAGAAAAAATGGGGTGGTAAGGTTAGTTTGCGTACAGTAAAAAATCAAGCTTCAGAGATTTTTGTCACTGATAATGGGGCTTGGATTTTAGATGTAAGTGATTTGAAGATTGAGCATCCCAAAGAGTTTGAGATGGAGCTCAATCAGATACCCGGTGTGATCTGTAATGGAATTTTTGCACTCAACCCAGCAAATACCTTGATTGTCAGTAGCTCTGCTGGGGTGAAAAGGATCAATTATTAAGCGCTAGGTGGTACGAAGCCAGTTGCCGCATCAGCACCTTCCCCGAAGAAATGTTTTTCAGTTTGTTTTAATAAATATTGTCTAGCCCGGGTATCTGCCATATTGAGACGATTTTCATTAATCAACATCGTTTGTTGTTTTAGCCAATCTGCCCAAGCTTCTTTTGAAACTTGTTGCCAGATTTTTTTACCTAGTTCACCAGGAACCGGAGCAAACTCCAAGCCCTCAGCTTCTTTATTTAATTTAATACATTGAACCGTGCGTGCCATAAAAAATTCCTGTGAATGAAAATGAAAAAGAAGATTAAAACATTATAGATTTTTAATCAGAACCATGGATTTACGATCCCAGTTGTAGTGGGACTTACGCTCTTTAGGTAATTCCTCAACCGAACGTTTGACAAAGCCGCGTTTTAAAAACCAATGTTCCGTTCTTGTAGTCAGGACAAAGAGTTTTTTAATACCTAAATCTTTCGCACGGGCCTCAATACGTTTTAATAAACGCTCACCATCTCCAACCCCTTGGGTATCCGGATCAACCGCAAGACAAGCTAATTCACCCATCCCATGCGAAAAGGGGAAGAGAGCTGCGCAACCAAAAATCACATGGTCATGTTCAATTACAGAGAAATTAGAAATATCTCGCTCAATCACCGATCTGCCCCGAGGAGCCAAAACACCTTCTTCCTCTAGAGGAGAAATAATTTGCAAAATACCACCCACATCATCCATGTTGGCTTCACGCAAGTTTTCGATATCAGAAGTAACAATCATGGTGCCAACACCATCATGGGTAAATAATTCTTCTAAGACAGCGCCGTCACGGTTATGAGGTAGGATGTGCACACGATTGACGCCGAGTTTAACTGCTTTGCCTGCAGTAGCCAGCAATGAGCGTAATTCCCCAAGTGGCAAGCCCTCATCGCCTAATAACTTTGACAGTTCGGGAAGAGCGATTTCCGCAATTGGTAATCCCTCAGCATCTACCAAACGATCTACATTCGACAAGAAGATGAGCTTATCGGCCTTGAGAGCGGTTGCAGTTGAACATGCAACATCTTCATAAGCCAAATTAAAGGCTTGTCCAGTCGGTGAGAAGCCCAAAGGCGATAAAAGCACAATTTTATTATGTTCTAGCGACATTTTGATGGACTCAGCATCCACCTTACGCACCAATCCCGTATGCATAAAATCTACACCGTCCACGATACCAACTGGGCGTGCAGTAATAAAGTTACCAGAAATCACAGAAATTCGCGAACCTGCCATTGGCGTGTTGGGTAATCCTTGGCTGAAGCAAGCTTCGATATCTAAACGTAATTCACCAACTGCTTCTTTTACACATTCCATGGTGGCAGCATCGGTAATCCGGTAGCCTAGCATCTGTCCTTGACCGTATTTGGCATCAATCGAGTGGAGAGCTAATTGTTCCTGAATTTGCGGACGAGAGCCATGGACGAGGACGATGTTCATGCCCATCGCGTGAAGCATAGCAATATCTTCAACTAGATTTTCTAATTCACTATCGGTGGCTAATTCACCAGCAAAAGCAATGACAAATGTTTTGCCATGAAAGGAATGAATATAGGGAGCAACCGTTCTTAACCAGCTTACAAATGGAAAAGTATCTGGGTTATGGGCTTCGTTTATTTGATTTTCGGTTGATTTTGTCGACATAAGCGAAAATTATAGGATGCTTATGAATCAAAATGCTAAAAATACTCAGAATCAGTTGGAAAAACCTCACATTCGCCTGGAGTTTCCGGAACTTTTGCCCGTTAGTGGTCAGCGAAAGAGAATTATGGAGGCTTTAGAGGCGAATCAAGTCATTATTGTGTGTGGCGAGACAGGCTCGGGAAAAACTACCCAATTACCCAAAATTTGCCTAGCAATGGGACGTGGACGAATTAATGGTTCTAAGAGGCTCATCGGGCACACCCAACCTCGAAGAATTGCTGCAACGTCGACTGCTAAGCGAATTGCTGATGAATTAGGCACGCCTATAGGTCAGGATGTTGGCTATCAGGTACGGTTTACAGATCAAACGAGCCCAACTGCGTCCATAAAGTTAATGACGGACGGGATTTTATTGGCGCAAACACAAAAAGATCCTTTATTACTAGCTTATGACACGATCATTATTGATGAAGCCCATGAGCGAAGTTTGAATATTGATTTTTTGTTAGGCTATCTTCGTCAGATATTACCGAAAAGACCCGATTTAAAAGTCATTATTACTTCAGCGACCATCGATGCGTCGATGTTTGCAAAGCACTTTCATTTTGAGAAAGAAGTGCCCATCATTGAGGTTAGTGGCAGACTCTTTCCAGTGGAAATTCGTTATCGACCTTTATCAGAGGGAAATGTTAAAGAAGATAAAGATATTGCTGAGGGTGTTTCAGAAGCGATTACGGAGTTATGGGGGCAAGGTGTTTCTGGCATGGGAGATATTTTGGTATTTTTACCAGGAGAGCGAGAGATTCGTGACTGTGCAGAGTTATTGCGTAAAAATATTTCATTACAGCAGCGCTACCATCCAGACATATTGAGTTTGTTTGCACGGCAATCTGTCGCAGAGCAAGAAAAAGTATTTCAAATAGGGCGAGGTCGACGCATTATTCTTGCAACCAATGTTGCTGAAACTTCTTTAACAGTCCCTGGCATTCGATTTGTAGTGGATGCAGGGACTGCAAGAGTCAAGCGCTACTCCTACCGAAACAAAGTAGAGCAATTACAAATTGAAGCCATCTCTCAATCTGCAGCCAATCAGCGTGCTGGTCGATGTGGACGGGTAGCTGATGGAATCTGTATCAGGTTATATGGTGAAGATGAGTTTCAATTGCGAACAGCGTATACCGATCCAGAGATCATGAGAAGCTCGCTCGCGGGTGTGATTCTGAGAATGGCATCATTACGACTATCCAAGATTGATGAGTTTCCTTTTATTCAAGCACCAACTGGCAGAGCAATTAGTGACGGTATCCAGTTATTGGAAGAACTGGGGGCTGTGGAAGCTAATTATAAAGAGGGGTCAAGAGAAATCACTTTGACGGAAATTGGTCGGGAGTTAGCACACCTACCACTTGATCCTAGAGTCTCCCGAATGTTGATTGCCGCAAGAGAACATGTAGCACTGAGAGAAGTTCTTATCATCGCCTCTGCTATGGCGATTCAGGATCCAAGAGAACGGCCACCTGAGTTCTCTCAACAAGCTGATTTAGCCCACAAAATATTTGCCGATGAGCAATCCGAATTTATTAGTTTTATTAAGTTATGGGATTGGTACCATCAAGCGGCAGAAAAAAAATCGAGCAATCGGCAATTTGATGAATTATGTAAAAAACATTTTCTATCACCGCGTCGCATGCGCGAATGGCGGGATGTTCATCAACAATTACAAGAGATCTTGGTTGCCCAAGGGTGGCGCATGAGTGCATTACCCGCCACTTATGAACAAATTCATACATCCTTGTTAACAGGATTATTAGGTAATATTGGAAAAAAATCAGACGAAGACCAATGGTTTGAGGGGGCTAGAGGGATTAAGTTAACCATATGGCCCGGCAATCATTTGCTCAAAAAACCTAAGTCATGGATTGTTGCTGGCGAGCTTGTAGAGACGAATCGTTTATACGCCCGCAATATAGCCAATATTGAACCCAAATGGGTTGAAAGAATTTGCCAGCATCGCCTGCAAAAAACATGGAGTGAGCCATTTTGGGATACAAGAACTGGTGAGGTGATGGCTCATGAACAGGGAGCGTTGTATGGCCTTAGTTTGTATCATGGTCGAAAAATTAAATATGCTTTGATGGAGCCGATTGAGGCGCGTAAGATTTTTATTCAGCGCGCATTGGTAGAAGGAGCATTACTCGGGCAAGCAGACATTAGTCAATTACAAAAACAATCGGGTAAAACATTTCAATTCTTTTGGAAAAACCAACACATTATTCAACAAGTAGAGGCATTAGAGCATCGATCAAGAAGGCAAGACGTGTTGGTCAGTGATCAAATTATTTACGAATTTTATGCCGAGGTATTACCAGAATCAGTTTTGAGTAGAAGCTCACTTCAGGCATGGTTAGAAAAGCATCCAAGTCACATGCCACAACTGGAGTTAAGTAAAGAAGATTTGATGCGTCATGAGGCAACCCACATTAGCGATGATCGATATCCAAAATATTTGCAAATGATGGGTACCCAATTAAGCCTCCATTATCACTTTGAGCCAGGAAGTCCCAAAGATGGCGTGACACTTGTCGTGCCCTTGGCTTTACTTAATCAAGTGGATGAAAGAAGGTGTGCTTGGTTGGTACCTGGTTTGTGCGTCGAAAAAATACATTTGCTATTAAAAACCTTGCCTCAAAATTTGCGACGGCACTTTGTTCCCTTGCCAGAGTTTGCAAAAGGGTGTGTTAATAATTGGTTAGAGCAACAAGATTTTGGCAAAGGAGATTTGATCGATGCCTTAATTAAACAAATTAGAGAAAAAACACAAATCATCGTCACAAGAGCTGATTTTCGTCCAGAAAATTTACCCTCACACTGCATGATGAATTACCGCATGATGGATGAACATGGTAGACAACTTGATCTGGATCGTAACTTATCGCAACTGCGGGCTCAATATGCCAAAGATGCTCGTGAAATTTTCCAAGAGGCCGCCAGTTTAGCTATTCAAGAAGTTAGTCGAAGCACAGAGTCCAGTGACAAAAAGTTACAGCCAACCACAAAGCTAGATGGGCAGATAGAGCAATTGAAGATTATTGATTGGAGCTTTGGTGAATTGCCGGAAATGTTGGAAATCCAAAAAGGGAAACAAAGCTTTTATGGATATCCAGCTCTTGAAGATTGTGGGTCGCATTGTGAGTTGAATTTTTACGACGATCCTGAGCTTGCTAGAAAAACTCATTTACGGGGAATGCGGAGACTTTGTTCTATCGCTCATAAAGAGACGCTCAAGTTATTGCAAAAACAATTGCCAGGAGCAAGAGAGATTGGTTTGCTTTTTATGCAAATTGGGACTTATGAAGAAATTATGCAGCAAATCTTGGATTTGGCGATTGAGCGATCCTGTTTATTAGAGCCCTTACCGCGAAATCCAGAGGAATTTAAAGCGCGGATGCAGGTTGCGAAAACAAAATTATCTTTAATTGCTCAGGATATTGCGAAACAAACTCTGCAATGCCTAGAGCTATCTGCCGAAATACCTAAAAAGTTAAATCTTGCCAAAAGTATTTGTCCCCGAGCATTTGAAGATATTCAAGGTCAGTATCAACAGTTGGTCAATCGCCAATTTATTGCGCAGACACCATATGAACAAATGGTTCATATACCAAGGTATTTAAAAGGCATCATCGTACGAATCGAAAAGTTAAGGACGAATCTTACTCGAGACCAAGAAAATCAAACGCATTGGCAACGATTACATCGTCAATATTTGCAGGTGATGAAAAATCAAGTCAATGTCGAAGTCAGTCGCGAAATACAGGACATTCGATGGCAATTAGAAGAGTTGCGAATCGCTCTATATGCTCAAGAATTAAAAACACCAACTCCTATGTCAGTAAAACGAATTGAAAAGATTTTAGCAATTAAAACAGCATAAAATGCCCTTGCTTTAGGAGGGGGAAGATGGCAAATGCGATTCGAGGTTAAAATATAATTATGAAAATTTGTAAATAAGAACAATGAATCGCATTCTAATCAGCCTATTATGTTGCGCTCAATTCGCGGTTTTTGCAGTAGAAAAACCCATTGCTAAATCGGATGCTGATGGAGCTCCCAAGCTAGCTATTATTCTCAATTCTGGTTCTGCCTCAGTCTCTCGCATTGACATGCAAAAAAGAGAAGTAATTGATGATTTTCCGATTGGTAAAGAGCCACATCATCTGATGATGATGCCGGATGGCAAAACTTTAATTGTGGCAAATGCTGCCGCTGATAATTTAGTTCTTTTAGACGCTACGACGGGGAATAAATTAGGTACTATTCCGAAAATTATTGATCCCTATCAAATTGGATTTTCACCGAATAATAAATGGTTTGTTGTTGCCGGAAACCGTCTTGATCGCGTCGATATTTATCCTGTCAATAATGGCAACATCATACCCAAGCCAGATATCTACAAAATCCCTCAAACACCTAGTCACATCGCATTTACAAATGATAGCCAGATCACTTTTGTGACCTTGCAAGACTCTAATGAAATTGTCGCAATTGATTTGCAGGCGAAAAAAGAGTTATGGAAAATGCGCGTGGGAAAGATGCCAGCTGGTTTATGGATGACTCCCGGGGATAAATATTTGTTATTAGGCGTAACGGGTGAAGATTTTGTCCAAGTCATTGATTGGAAAACCCAGAAAATTATTAAAACAATTAAAACAGGAAAAGGTGCACATAATTTTCGACCATTAGGGGATGGACGACATGTGTTTGTGACCAATCGAGTCGCCGCAACGATTACTAAGATTGATATGGAAACCTTAGAAAATGTAGCCACGATCAAAGGATTGCCTGCAGGGCCTGACTGTATGGATATTACGCCCAATCAAAAAGAGCTTTGGGTGACTTTCCGCTTTTCCAAGAAGGTGGGTATTATCAATTTGACCACCAACGAACTTGAAAAAACTATTAAGGTTGGCAATAGTCCTCACGGTGTTTTCTTTACACCTAATGCTGCTTGGCAGTAAATAAAATGAATCGTTTGAAGTCCACCATACGCAATTTTTTAGCGATTTGCATTTGTGTGTGGTCATTCCATGCACATGCTCAAACTTGTCAAAGGACGGTTTATTTAACGTTTGATACAGGTAATATGTCAGTTGCTCAGTTCGTGGCAGATACGTTGCGCAAGCATCAAGTAAAGGCTACTTTTTTCTTGGCAAACGAAAAAACCAATCGTGACGACATGGCTTTAGATGATTCTTGGAAAAATTTTTGGCGAACATTACAGCAAGAAGGCCATTCATTTGGAAGCCACACTATGCATCACGCTTACTTTCAAAAAGACGGCAAGAGTCAAGGTGAAGTCATTTTGAAACCTCAATTTGGCCCCCGAGCAGGTAAGGCATATGTGGCTAATCAATTCGAGGTTTGTCATGAAATTAAAATGGTTGATCAACGTTTTTATGAATTAACCGGGGCTAATTTGAAAAAAATATGGCGTGCTCCAGGCGGTAAAACTTCACCCAGACTCATTCAACTGGGGAATGCTTGTGGCTTTAAGCATGTCGGTTGGACATCAACAGGATTTTTAGGTGATGAGCTTTCTTCAGCGCAATACCCGAATGAGCAATTACTCAAAAAATCTTTGGGAGAAATTAAAGATGGTGATATTACGATGGCTCATTTAGGTATCTGGTCTAGAAAAGATCCTTGGGCATTGGGGGTTTTAGAGCCACTGATTGTTGGTTTAAAAGCCCAAGGATTCTGTTTTGCGACCGTTGATTAGGTATTCATCATGATAGAAATTTACGATCAAATTCATGAGTGGTTTGTGCAAAAAATAGTTTTGCAAGTCTTGTTTTTTTTCGATGGAATGGGATACGCTGATGATGTAGATCTGATTGTTGATTGGTTCTTATTAGGCATTTTGCAAATCTGCATCATTGCATTTATTTTGCGACCATTGGAAAAAAAAGAGGAAGAGGTCTTTCACTCCAATGCACAAAGTCAGGCATCGTGGCTAAAAGAGATGAAGCAAGCAGTTCGAATTGATATTTTTTACAGTAGTTTTCATCGACTTGGATTATTCCAATTGATGTTTTTTATGTTATTTTCAGGTGTTTTTTTCTATTTTGGCGGACTACTTCACGACCTTGGTTTTTTGCGGTTAAATATAGAGAATTGGTTCCCAACCATTACATCTATACCTGCAGTGAGTTTTCTACTGTACTTAGTCTTATTCGATTTGATTGATTATGGTTATCACCGTTTATCCCATCGATTTAATTTCTGGTGGAAGTTACATGCTTTACATCATAGTCAGAGGCATATGACTGCTTGGTCAGATAATCGAAATCATCTCGTGGACGATTTGTATCGAGCTTTTATTTTTTCTGGGATTGGTTTGTTTCTTGGAGTGCAACCTAGTCAATTTATGATGTTAATTGTGACTGGTCGACTGATTCAAAGTTGGCAACACGGTTTTTATCCATATCGTTATGGTTTTCTGAAGTATTTGATTGTGACACCCAATTTTCATCGGTATCACCATGCGATTGACCTCGGATATGAAGTACCTGGTAAGCCAGGAGTGCTTGGGGGGTGTAATTTTGGGGTGTTGTTTCCTTGGTGGGATATGTTGTTTAAAACAGCACAGTTTGACGAAGCTTATTACCCCAGTGGCGTGCGTGATTTTTCTCCCCCGAATTCATTTGTTCAACAACAATGGTTAAGTTTAAAAATGAGTTGGCAATCTTTATTCAAAAAGGCATGACTCAATGAAGCTCATGATGCGATCATTTGGGTTGGCGTTAACTGGAATTTTTCATCCTTGGGTGCTTTGGCTTACCTTACGTCCATTTGTGATTGGCGCCGGTATTTGGTTTGGAATTTTATGGGTTATCTGGACACCCTTGCTGGATTTGATGAAAGAATTTCTAACAAATTCATTTGCCTCCGCTTCGATTGAGAAGATTTTAAGTTCAGTAGGGTGGGAAACAGTAAGGGCAGTGATTGCGCCATATTTTTCAATCGTGCTGGTGATGCCGATTGTTATTGTGAGCATCATGGTTTTAGTATCTTTTACCTCCATAACATCTGTTTTACGACACGTGGAAAAACAAAACGCTTATCAAGGACTCAAAAAAGAGCAGGGTGGTTCAGTTTTTGGTAGTTTGTGGGTCGCTATGAGTTCCTGTTTTGTTTTTCTGGTTTTATTTCTAATTACTCTTCCGATTTGGTGGATCCCACCTATATTTGCTCTCATTCCACCTATCCTATGGGGGTGGTTAACGACACGATTAATGACCTATGATGTCTTGTCTAGGCATGCCTCTGAAGAGGAGCGTGTAGAGTTAACCCAAATCCATCGAGGGCCTTTATTGATGATAGGTATTTTAGTAGGCCTTTTAGGTGCAGCTCCCACTTTCTTTTGGTTATCATCTGTATTTGTCTTGGTATTATTTCCACTTGTGTCAATGTTCATGATGTGGGTGTATTGTTTAGTTTTTATATTTGCAGCTTTATGGTTTGTGCATTATTTATTATTTGCACTGAAAAACTTTAGAGAGTTAAAAGGAGAAAGCATTTGACGCAGCAAAAAAATAGAACCATGGGTTTAATTGTGATTGGTGATGAAATATTGTCTGGTCGAAGAAGCGACAAGCATATGCCTTATCTTTTGGAGTTATTAAAAGAAAGAGGTTTACATCTTTCTTGGGCAGAATATATCGCTGATGATCCTGAGCGCATTATTAGTACGTTTAAACGTACTTTTGCCAGTGGCGATATTGTATTTATTACTGGTGGCATTGGTTCCACGCCAGATGACCATACCCGTCAATGCGCGGCTAAAGCTCTTGGAGTTGAGTTAGCGCTTCATCCGCAAGCAAAAGAATTAATTGGTCAACGTATTGTAGAAATGGCGGAAGGGGATCCAGTCAAAGCGGATATCAACTCGCCTTTGAATGCACCTCGTTTAAGAATGGGAGAGTTTCCTGTTGGTGCAAGCATTATTCCAAATACCTATAATAAAATTCCTGGGTTTCATATCCAAGAGCATTATTTCATGCCAGGTTTTCCGGTGATGGCTGGACCTATGATGATTTGGATTTTGGATACTATTTACCCTCATTTATTCCATCAATATGATTTTATTGAGAAAAGCTTTATCGCTGCGGGTGCAATGGAGGCCACTATTACCCCTTTGATGGAAGAGATAGAAAAAAAATATCCAGAAATCAAGGTATTTAGTTTGCCATCAGTTGGTGATCCCTCAAAAGAAGGTATTTTGTCTCAGCGTCATATGGAACTTGGTGTGAAGGGGCCAGCCAGCCAGGTAGATGTAGCGTTAAAAGAACTGCGAGTTGGGGTTGAAGCTTTCAATACCACGACGTATGACTTAACCAAGTAAAATAGTATTTACCAATTACACGAAGATGCACTATTATGGTGCATCTTCGTTGTTTAGTGGGACCTTATTTTGTTTTAATGAATAAGGAATTTAATTTTTGCATTTCATCGTATTAGGAGAACTAGATGAGTAAAGCTGTTGCTGACATTATGAAGTTGGTGAAAGAGAAAGAGATCACTTTTGTTGATTTTCGTTTTACAGATACAAAAGGGAAAGAGCAGCACGTTTCAGTACCTGTTTCTGCATTTGAAGAAGATAAGTTCGAAAGTGGTCACGCATTCGATGGTTCATCCATTGCTGGTTGGAAAGGAATTGAAGCATCCGATATGCTTTTGATGCCAGATGCATCTACTGCTTATATTGACCCATTTTATGAAGAGCCAACCTTAGTGTTGACTTGTGACGTCGTTGAGCCATCTGATGGCAAAGGTTATGATCGTGACCCACGCTCGATTGGCAAGCGCTGTGAAGCCTATTTAAAGAGTACAGGCCTTGGTGATACAGCTTATTTTGGACCTGAGCCAGAGTTTTTCGTATTTGATGGTGTGCGTTGGGGCTCAGATATGCAGGGATGCTTTGTTAAGATTGATTCTGAAGAAGCAAATTGGTCATCAAGTCTTGAATTTGAAGGTGGAAATACAGGACATCGCCCAGGTAAAAAGGGCGGATATTTCCCAGTAGCACCAATCGATACCTTCCAAGATATGCGTTCAGAAATGTGTCTCTTGTTAGAGTCAGTTGGAATTCCTGTTGAAGTTCATCATCATGAAGTTGCTGGTCAAGGACAAAACGAATTAGGTACTAAATTCAGTACTTTGGTGCAACGTGCAGACTGGACTATTTTGCAAAAATATATTATCCATAACGTAGCCCATGCTTATGGAAAAACAGCAACTTTTATGCCAAAGCCTGTAGTCGGTGATAACGGTTCTGGTATGCATGTCCACCAATCTGTTTGGAAAGATGGCATCAACTTATTTGCTGGTAATGGTTATGCTGGTTTATCTGAATTCGCCCTCTATTACATTGGCGGTATCATCAAACACGCACGTGCATTAAATGCGATTACCAATCCAGGTACAAACTCTTATAAGCGTTTAGTTCCAGGATTTGAAGCTCCTGTAAAGTTGGCATACTCGGCACGAAATCGTTCTGCATCGATTCGTATTCCTTATGTTGCAAATCCGAAGGGTCGTCGTATTGAAACCCGTTTCCCTGATCCACTGGCTAATCCATATCTTGCTTTCTCTGCGTTACTTATGGCCGGTCTTGATGGTGTGCAAAATAAGATTCATCCAGGCGAAGCAGCTGATAAGAATTTGTATGATTTGAGCCCTGAAGAAGATGCGAAGATTCCAACCGTATGTAGTAGTTTAGATATGGCTCTTGAGCATTTAGATAAAGACCGTGAGTTTTTAACACGCGGTGGAGTGTTTACAGATACGATGATTGATGCTTATATTACCCTCAAAATGGAAGAGGTCACACGTTTTCGTATGACGACTCACCCGATTGAGTTTGATATGTATTATTCACTCTAAGACTCGAAATTAGCGCCATGCGCAATTTTCAAAATAGGGCAGCTACGGCTGCCCTTTTTAGTCCGCAAGATGTACTGGACCAAATGCCTAACTCAATCCTGCTGATTGATCAAGCAATGGCGGGTATTGTTTATGCAAATTCCGCAGCGGAAGTTGCCTTAAAGGTCTCTCAGAAAAATTTGATTGGTTATCAAATAAAGGATGTGTTTGGTGATAGTCCTGCATTAGATGACCTTTTTGCGCAATTTCATAAAGATGGCAGTACTCAACGAATTGATTTAACTTTAGGATATGGACCACTTCGTCCCGATCAAAAGGAGTGTTTAGCCTATGTTATCTTATCCGCTATTGAAGGAACAGACTTACTTGTCTTTGAGTGGTTTGAAATTGATCAACAAATGAAGAGTGCACGTGAAGAGCGTTTGATACTTCAAGCAAGGGCGAATAAAGAGCTCATGAGAAATTTAGCCCACGAAATTAAAAATCCACTTGGGGGGATTCGTGGAGCTGCGCAATTGTTGGACTATGAATTACCTGACCCATCGCTGAAAGAATATACCAAGGTCATGATTAAAGAGGTCGATCGTTTACAAACTTTGGTTGATCGACTTTTAGCCCCTCACAAACGTAAAAAAGAGATCTCTGAATTAAATATTCATGAAGTATTGGAGCGCGTTCGGAGTGTGGTGTTGGCTGAGTTTCCCAATGGGCTGGCAATTACACGTTTTTATGATGTGAGTTTGCCAGAAATCATTGGTGATAAAGAGGTTCTTATTCAAGCTTTACTCAATATTGTGCATAATGCCGCACAAATTTTAGATGATCGTCGCCAGTTGGGTGATGCAAAAATTCAGTTACAAACTAGTGTTTCTCGTAATGTCACGATTGGAAAAAAACGTTTTAAATTAGCCCTCAATATTCATGTTATTGATAATGGGCCAGGTATTCCTGCCGAAATTATTGATCATATTTTTTTACCTTTGGTGTCTGGACGGGCATCAGGTAGCGGACTTGGTTTAACTTTAGCGCAATCCTTCATTCAGATGCATGGAGGCTTCATAAGTGTGCAAAGTGAACCAGGGAAAACTGATTTTCATGTTCAAATTCCTTATACATCTTTAGAGTATTTAAATAATTCAGAATTAAGAGGTGAACTATGACGTCGGTTTGGATTGTGGATGATGATCAGTCCATTCGTTGGGTGTTAGAAAAATCTTTAACAAGAGAGATGATTTCTTTTAAAAGTTTTTCTAATCCCAATGATGTTCTAGATGCCCTAGAGAAAGAAAAGCCACAAGTGGTCATTTCCGATATTCGTATGCCAAAGGGGAATGGGATTAATTTATTACAACAGTTAAAGCATGATTATCCAAAACTGCCCGTGATTATCATGACCGCTTTTTCTGATATGGATTCAGCCGTTGCTTCTTTTCAAGGGGGGGCATTCGAATACATTACAAAACCCTTCGACATTACAACTGTGATGACTCTCATACAACGTGCAATATCAGAAAGTAAAAGTGCGGAAGAGGTTAGAACCCAATTTGCACCAACTGGTTTACAAAGTAAAAACATTGTTCCTGAATTAATTGGACAGGCACCAGCTATGCAAGAAATATTTCGCGCAGTCGGTCGTTTGTCGACATCAAATGCCACAATCTTGATTACTGGCGAGTCAGGTACCGGTAAAGAGTTGCTTGCTCGAGCTCTTCACCGGCATGGATCACGTGCGAATACACCCTTTATGGAGCTCAATTTAGCGGCTATTCCGAAAGATCTGATTGAGGCAGAATTGTTTGGTTACGAGAGAGGTGCAGTGCCGAATGCCACTACGATGAAACGTGGGCAAATTGAGCTTGCTGATGGAGGAACCTTATTCCTTGACGAAGTAGCTGATATGCCTTTACCGATTCAGAGTTCTTTATTGCAATTATTAGAAGACGGTAAGTTTTACCGGATTGGAGGTAATGTCCAACTTCAGGCGAATGTCAGAATCATTGCATCTAGTTATCAAAATTTAGAACACTTGGTTGCCAATGGACTGTTTCGAGAAGACTTATTCCATCGTCTGAATGTGATCCGCTTAAGACTTCCGTCACTGCGAGATCGAATCGAAGATATTCCAATCCTGACACAACATTTTTTAGGTATGAGTGCGCGACAACTCAATGTGAAGCCGAAGTTATTATTGCCCGAAACTATCGATGCATTGTCGAAGCTACCATTTCAAGGTAATGTGCGCCAACTTCAAAGTATTTGTCATTGGCTTACTGTCATGATCTCTGCACCTGAGATTCATGCAATGGATTTACCACGTGATTTAACTTATCCAGCACCATTATCTAAACCCCTCATGAGTCGTGGTGGGGATGTTATGCCTACCTTTACCGAGGGTCAAGAAACAATTACTTTAGCTAGCTTTCCTGCAACATCTGTTAGTAAGTGGGAACAACAGTTGCATATGATTGCTAAAAAGATGTTGGAAGATGGTCATGAAAATGTTTTTCAGGTGCTTTTGCAACAATTTGAAAAGTCTGTCATTGAGGCTGCTCTAGAAACTACTAGGGGAAGAAAAGTAGAAGCTGCCGAGCGTTTAGGCATTGGACGCAATACGATTACTCGGAAATTGCATGAATTAGGTATTGAGTAAAAGTATCACTTCTTGATGGTAAGAATCACAGGGGCATGATCTGAAGGTTGCTCCCATTTTCTGGGTACTTTATCCACTTTACAGGCAGTACATTCATTTTTTAATTCTTGTGAGATCATTACATGATCAATTCGCATGCCAGCATTGCGACGAAAACCCATCATTCGGTAATCCCACCAACTAAATGATTTGGGTTCTTGATCAAATAGGCGAAAACTATCAAGTAGTCCCATCTCTTGAAATTGACTAAAAAATGCACGTTCTTGTGGAGAAACTAAGTTTTGTCCCACCCAAGCTTTTGGATCATGCACATCCTGGTCTTCGGGGGCAATATTAAAATCACCCATTAATATGAGCCGAGAATGATCTTGCAGTTGTGCCGCTAGATATTTCTTTAAGGCATCAAGCCACTGCATCTTGTAGGTAAACTTATCACTTTCAGGAGATTGTCCATTTGGGAAGTAGCCACAGATGATCCGTATTGGAACAGTTTCTTTAAAATGAATCGTGCTTGCAATCAAGCGTTGTTGATCATCAACCAAATCAGGAATATTCTTTTGTACTTGTAAAAAAGCTGTTTCAGGATCTTGATGCAATTGCGCCAATGAACTTTTTCGCACCAGCAGAGCAACACCGTTATAGGTTTTTTGTCCTAGGGGTAAGCTATAAAAACCAGCCTGATCAAGTTCCTCCGTTGGGAATTTGTCACTGGTAATTTTTAATTCTTGAAGCCCGATTAAATCAATCGATTGATGATTCTCATCGCAGAGCTTTAACCACTGCAGTAGGTGGGGTAATCTCACTTTAAGTGAGTTTACGTTCCAGGTAGCAACTCGAATCACTGACATCTACTTAGGCACTTTCTTCGATTAAACCACCATGCCTTAATAAAGCATCTATCTCTGGGGGGCGTCCTCTAAATGCCTTGAATGAATCAGCGGCAGAACGACTACCACCTACTTCAAGGATTTGTTTTCGATAATGAATACCAATCTCAGGGTTTAAGATAGAACCGAAGCGAGAAACTTGTTCTTCGAAGAATGAGAAGGCATCGGCAGAGAGAACCTCCGCCCATTTATAACTATAGTAACCAGCAGCGTAACCACCAGCAAAAATATGGCTAAAGGAATGAGGCCATCTAGAAATTGGTGATTGTTTTAAAACATGAATCTGTTGGTTCATGGTTTGCGACAGTTGAAGGATATCGGTTGGTTTTGCATGAACTGCATCAAAGCTCGCATGAAGTTCCCAATCAAAACTCGCAAAGACAATCTGTCTGAGAGTAAAAAGGCCATTTTGGAAATTTTTTGCTGCAAGCATTTTATTAAATAATTCACGCGGTAATACTTCATTACTATCAACGTGGCAGGACAGTTTCTGAATCACCTCGTAGTCCCAGCAAAAATTTTCCATGAATTGACTTGGAAGTTCAACTGCGTCCCATTCCACACCATTGATGCCAGAAACTCCTAAAGTATCTACCTGAGTCAACATATGGTGCAGCCCATGACCGAATTCATGGAAGAGGGTGATCACGTCATCATGGCTGATGGTTGCCGAACGTAACTGACCATTAATTGTGAGTGGTGATGGGAAATTACAAACAAGATATGCAACAGGAGTTTGAATAGTACCATTTTGCAGCAACATTCTGCCACGCGCATCATCCATCCACGCTCCACCACGTTTGCCACTTCTTGCATAGGCATCAAGATAAAAATAGGCAACAATGTGGTTACTCTCGTTGCGAACCTCAAAAGACTGAACATCGGCATGCCAGGTAGGTAATGTTGCTGCTTGGATGTTCACTTGGAAAATGGTCTGGATCACATGGAACAAACCTCGAAGAACTTGATCAATTGGAAAATATTGTTTAACCTCATGTTCTGAAAATAAATATTTAGCATGTTTGAGCTTCTCAGAGGCAAAACTAATATCCCAAGGTTCAAGAGTTTGAATATTTAATTCGGTAGAGGCAAATTGTTGCAATTCAGCTAAATCCCTTAGAGCACTTGGATGAGCGCGCTTTGCAAATTCTTCCAGGAATGAACGAACTTCTTCAACAGAGCTTGCCATTTTAGGTACTAAACTAAGAGCTGCGTAGTTTTCAAAACCCAACATGTGAGCTTCTTCATTCCGCAGTCTTAATATATCCAGCATGATTTGGCTATTGTCCAAGTCCAATGTGCCCTGAGCATATTGAGGACCCAGTTCAGAAGCGCGAGTGACGTAAGCCTCATATAAAGTTTGACGTAATTGCCGATTGTGAGCAAATTGCTGGACAGGGTAGTAAGAAGGAAATTTCAAATTAAAAGCCCAACCTTTATGGTCATGTGTTTGAGCCAATTCTTTTGCTGCACCAAGAATATCCTCTGGAAGGCCTTCTAAGTCATTTAGGTCTTGGACTATATGTATAAATGTATCCGTTGCATCCAGCACATGATCAGAAAAAGATTTCGTGAGTTGTGCAAGTTCTTCTGATATTTTTGCAAAACGTGGCTTTGATTCTTCAGGTAATTCAGCACCCCCTAGTTTAAAATCGCGAATCGAGTTGCTAACGACTTTTTGCTGGGCGTTAGAGAGTAGTTGCCACTGCTGTGAAGATTGAATCTTTTTATATTGTTCAAACAAATCTAAACTTTGTTCAAAGGTACTTGAGTATGCCGTTACTTCGGGTAACATCTTGGCATGTGCTTCTCGTAAATCAGCCGAATCAATAACACTAGTGAGATGATTGACTACGCCCCATGCCCTTCCAAGCGCTTGGTTAGTCTGCTCTAAAGGAATGATGAGGTTTTCCCAAGTTGGTGATGTATCTAGAGCAATCGCTTGCTTAAGGGACTCATAAGCTGCTCGGAGTAAACTTTGGATCGCTTCTTCTATATGATACGGTTCAATAAGGGCATAATTAGGTAACTCTTGACCCATTTCTAATAAGGGATTGCTCATGTGGGGGTACTCTTAATGATGAAAAGTAGTGGCAGCTTCGAGGGTATTTTGTAGCAACATGGTAATGGTCATCGGGCCTACTCCCCCAGGTACAGGAGTAATCCACCCAGCGACATATTTAACTTCATCAAAATCAACATCACCGCATAATTTGCCATCTGGTAAACGGTTGATGCCAACATCAATGACAACTGCGCCAGGTTTGACCATGTGAGCTGAAATCATTTTTGGAATTCCAGTTGCAACCACCAGAATATCTGCCTCTTTGGTATGGGCAGCGATATCTTTCGTTTTGCTATTACAAATTGTGATTGTTGCACCTGCTTGTAAGAGCAGCATAGCCATAGGTTTGCCGACGATATTAGATGCACCGACAATGACCGCTCTTGCGCCACGAATCGGATAATCGATACTTTCTAAAATCTTCATACAACCATAGGGCGTACAGGGTTTAAAAATCGGTTTACCAGTCATTAAAGCGCCAGCATTGGAAACATGAAAGCCATCAACATCTTTTAGGGGGGCAATTGTTTCCAATACGAGGTGACTATCAATATGACTAGGGAGGGGGAGTTGAACCAAAATGCCATGAATATTTGAGTTTTGATTTAACTCTTGAATATGACTGAGCAACTGTTCCTCAGAAATATCGCTTGGCAATTGAATCAGTTCAGAATGAATATTCGCTTCAGCACACGCTTTGACTTTGTTTCTGACATAAATTTGACTTGCGGGATTCTCACCAACCAGGATGACAGCGAGGCCTGGTTTAGTGCCTTTGGCTGTAAGAATTGCAGCTGAAGTAGCAATTTCTGCACGAATTTGACGAGAGATAAGATTACCATCTAAAAGTTTGGCAGGCATAAATAAATTAAATTTTTTCCGACAAGGCTAAGCGAAGTAAATCTGCCACCGTACTAACATTCAGTTTTTCCATAATATTGGCCCGGTGGGCTTCAACTGTTTTAATGGAGATTGTCAAATCATCAGCAATTTGTTTATTCAGCCGGCCAGCCACGATTCGCTCTAGTACTTGTCGCTCTCTGCCCGTCAGTTTTGACAACAAACTTTGATTATTTTTCTGTAAAGAAGCCTCTTTGTAAGAGTTTCTGGCAGTGGTGAGCATTTTTTCTACCAGGTTTTGTAACTCATTCTCTTTAAATGGTTTTTCAATAAAATCTACCGCTCCTTTTTTCATGGTCGTCACCGCCATAGAAACGTCACCGTGACCAGTAATAAAGGAAATGGGCATTGGAATTGATTCTGCAATTAAATGCTCTTGAAGTTCAAGGCCTGACATACCAGGCATTCTGACATCCAGAATGGCGCAAGCAGTTACATCGCGATCTGAACCAGTAACGACTTGCAAGAAGCGCTCTGCACTGCTAAAGCATTTCACTAAATAGCCATTACTTTCCAGTAACCAACTCAGTGAGTCTCGAACAGCTTCATCATCATCGACAATATAGATAATTTCTTTGGGTTTGTCTGTATAGATGGTATTCATACTTAACCTTGACTAAAAGTAAAAAATAAAAGCTCCTATGGCAATAATAACGGTTTTTATTTAATCCTCGCAGAAGTTTGTTAGCTCTTCAACAAGGGTATTAGATAATTTTCTAAAGGCAACAAAATCGTAAATGTACAACCACTCAAATGATTAGCTTCTTGCGTATTTTCTATGGTACTGTCTGGGATGGCTTGAGGGTTATTTTCTGCCATTAAACGACCTTCGTGTGATTCAATAATGGAGCGACAAATGTTTAGTCCCATTCCCATTCCTTCTTCTTTTGTGCTAAAAAACGGGTCAAAAATTTGCTGAGCAATTTCTGAAGCGATTCCTTTGCCAGAATCGATAATCCGAATTCTTAACATAGGTTGTTGGACATTATTTTCTAGATCTGCAATAACTTTGATCGGAGGAGCATTACCACGGCGAGAGCGAGGGTAAGAGTCGCGCATACTATCAATCGCATTTTTGATGAGGTTCACAAGCACTTGTTCGATCAAAATGGGGTCAACAAAACACTCAGGTAAATTCGATAGAAGCGATTTTTCAATATAAAGACCTTGACGGTTTGCCTCAATCTCAGCAAGTTCGATGGATTGATTAACAATTTGTTCGATATGACAGGATTGACGTTGTGGGGCACTTCTTTTAACAAAATTGCGTATCCTTTGAATAATTGTTCCAGCTCGCAAGGCTTGGGTACTGACTTTTTCAATTGCTGGAATAATTTCTTGATCGATTTGGGCATCATTTTTTGCGCGTAGGCGATTCATCAGCCCCATACAATAATTGTTAATCGCCGCAAGGGGTTGATTTAATTCATGGGCAATCGAAGAAGCCATTTCACCCATGGTGGTTAAACGACTCGAAAACTGAAGTCTTTCTTCTTGAAGGCGAAGATGGTCTTCCGCTAAGCGACGCTCAGTAATATCGGTGGTAATAAGCATTTGTGCAAGATGGCCATCGGTCCAAGGAATATAACGTCTTCTCACTTCATACCATTTAGGATTATCAGGTACTTGAACTTCCCTTGAGTCGCCAATAATGGGAGTGAGAGCAGAGGAGGGAAGACCAGCAAAACCATCTACATTATCCTCATCTAAATCAAGATTGTTTTCAGAAAAAGCTTCGCTACCGAGTAACAAATGATGTGCCTGTGGTGTTGCATCAAACATTTCTTGGTATAAATTATTGGAATATAGCATTTCACCCGTTTTGGGATTTACAACTGAAATTCCAGCCGTTAAACCTTCTAATACAGTAATAAATCGTTGTTGCGAGATCGCCAATTCATCTCGAATACGACGTGGCTCAGAAATATCAACCAAAGATGCAATCCAGCCAGTTTGTTTATTTTTAGCATCCACCATCGGGGAAACAAAGTTTCTGACAAATATCTTCTTACCTTTGCGATCCGTTAGAATCGCTTCAATACCATTTGGAGGGCCGAAGTTCTGTTTAAAAGCGTCTTCCAATTTCATGGAATTTGATTCTTCATCTGCCTTTGCCCAAAATGGAAAAGGTGGCTTTAATCCCTGTAATTCTTCACTACTCCAGCCGACCAATTTAGAAAAAGCTGGGTTGACATAACTAATACTGCCATTCAATTCATGAACACGAAGTCCAACGGGCATAGATTCTTCAATGGCTCTTCTAAAGTTAGTTTCTTTAATCAGACTTCTTTGAATATCTTGTCTAAATTTCATTTGTCGCCAAATGGACCAAAAGCTCCAAATTACATATGAACATAATCCAATCACTAGCCAAAAAAGCATTTGGAAACTTAGATTACTTGGCAGAGGATAACTCTCACCTTGAAGGATGATATTGTCGGCAAACTTGGTTATTTTTATTTGATAAGTACTATGGTTTTTAGCCAATGATCGATTACTTTGTGAATAAATCAACTGACCTTGATTATTTAAAATGGAGAAACGATGACGCGCCAAAATATCCTTGGGGATAATTCGATTAATTAACAGTGGTACGGAGTACAAGATAGCTATATTTTGATGTTGTTCGGAATATTTTAAAGCGGGCTGAACATACCAAAATACGATTGAACGATCTTGATTCAAGTTAGAATTTTTGCCCTTGAGGTCTAAAGTGATAAAACTAGAGTAGGTTCCTCTTCCGGTTGCTTGAGCATCTTTTAAGGTGGCTTGCAACGCGCTATTTAATTGAGAAGCAATTTTAGGGTCATTATTCCAATCCTCTTCATCGATATTAGGAAATGCAATCGAATTTTTTGAAACTTGACTACTCGATTGAATCAGTAAAAGTTCATTATGTTTATTAATTAAGGAGCTGGCAATTCGATAAAAATCTTTATTCCATTTTGGATCATTTACAAAAGGAAGGTTTTTACCAATGTTTAAAAGTTCTTCTTCATTTTGATCAAAGTTAATTTGTAACCGTTGCTCTGCATAAGCGATTTCACGATAAAAGATAATTTCAGCTTGTTCGGTTTCTTGAGAAGATAAGGACCACAAAATTGCAAACATGGCCAACATGAATAACATGATGGCAATAATCGGTGTGTATAAATAATCTACGGATTGTTGACTTAGTTTTTTTTTCAAAGACCTGGGCTGAAGCCACTTTTTGATTTGGCTAATAGTGAAGGTAAGCATTTTCTTCATAGAGCTTATTTTGCTTGAACTGTCGTTGAAAGGTTGAATTATTTGACAAATCGCTATTAATAATTTCATATTATGATAAATATTATCAAGATATGAAAAAATACTTGTATTTCATCGAACTAAATTTAGAATAAGAGAAATTAATAAGGAGATCAAAATGGCAGTTGTTCCTACAGAATTTAATTCCAAATTATCCAATATCGATACGATGGATGTGGACCCAATAGAAACTAGGGAGTGGCTTGATGCCATGAATGGCGTCATTCACACTGAAGGCACCGAACGTGCTGCCTTTTTGATAGATCAGCAAATTGCTTTTGCAAGAGTGAATGGGGTGGATCAACCGTTTCATGCACAAACACCCTATATCAATACGATTCCAGTAGAGCGCCAGGCTCGCATACCAGGTGATCAAGAAGTAGAGCACCGGATCCGTTCATATACGCGCTGGAATGCCATGGCCATGGTCTTGCGTGCGAATAAAGACACCAATGTTGGGGGGCATATTTCATCCTTTCAATCTGCTGCGACTTTATATGATGTTGGTTTTAATCATTTTTGGCATGCACCATCTGCGCAGCATGGTGGTGATCTGATTTATGTTCAGGGTCACTCCGCACCTGGCATTTATGCTAGAGCATATTTGTTGGGTCGTTTATCAGAAGAGCAATTAGATAGTTTCCGTCAAGAGGTTGGCGGTAAGGGTATTTCGAGTTATCCCCATCCATGGTTAATGCCAAATTTCTGGCAGTTCCCAACAGTTTCTATGGGACTGGGTCCCATCATGGCAATTTATCAAGCCCGCTTCATGAAGTATATGCAAGACCGAGGAATGATAAATACTGATGGGCGTAAAGTATGGGCATTTTTGGGTGATGGTGAAACAGATGAGCCTGAATCTCTTGGCGCTATTGGGATGGCCGGTCGTGAAAAACTAGATAACCTCATTTTCGTTATTAACTGTAATTTGCAACGATTGGATGGTCCAGTTCGAGGTAACAGTAGCATTATTCAGGAACTTGAAAGTGAGTTTAGAGGTTCTGGTTGGAATGTAATTAAAGTCGTTTGGGGAACGCATTGGGATGCCTTATTTGCGCGTGACAAAAAAGGTCTTCTCATGAACCGTTTGGCGCAAATTGTTGATGGCGAGTATCAAACCATGAAAGCTAAAAACGGTGCTTACGTACGTGCCCATGTTTTCAATACACCAGAGTTACAAGAACTAGTTGCTGATTGGAGCGATGAAGATATTTGGAATTTGAATCGTGGTGGACACGATCCCCATAAAGTGTATGCAGCGTTTCACTCTGCAGTGAATCATCAAGGGCAACCAACCTTGATTTTGGCAAAAACCATTAAAGGTTATGGTATGGGTGCTTCTGGAGAAGCAATGAATATTGCCCATCAGCAGAAAAAAATGAGTATTACGGATGTCAAAGCTTTCCGAGATCGCTTTAATTTACCTGTCAAAGATGAGGATATTGAAAATGTTCCTTATATTAAATTTGCTGAAGGTAGTCCTGAGCTTGAGTACATGCGAAAAAAACGTATGGACCTTGGTGGGTATTTGCCTCAAAGAAGGGCGAAAGCTGAATCTTTGGCAGTACCTTCATTAGAAACATTTGCACCTTTATTAGAAGCAACGGTTGAAGGCCGAGAAGTTTCTACAACGATGGCATTTGTGCGTTTATTAAATATGATTGTGAAAGATAAAGTCATTGGTCAACGTGTCGTACCAATTGTGCCAGATGAATCTCGCACTTTTGGTATGGAGGGAATGTTTCGTCAATTAGGTATTTGGAGTCATATCGGTCAGTTATATGAACCACAGGACCGTGATCAACTCATGTTTTATAAAGAAGATCAGACCGGTCAGATTCTGCAAGAGGGTATTAACGAAGCAGGTGCGATGTGTGATTGGATTGCTGCCGCTACTTCATACTCAACCCATGGCGTACCCATGTTGCCATTTTATATTTTCTACTCCATGTTTGGTTTTCAAAGGATTGGCGATTTAGCATGGGCCGCAGGAGATATGCGTTCAAGAGGTTTCCTCCTTGGTGCGACCGCTGGTAGAACAACACTCAATGGTGAAGGTTTGCAACATGAAGATGGGCATAGTCATTTATTTAGCTTGGGGATTCCTAACTGTGTTAGTTATGATCCAACTTTTGGTTTTGAATTAGCAGTGGTGATTCAAGATGGTATGCGTCGCATGATGACTGATCAAGAAGACGTGTATTACTACATCACCTTAATGAATGAGAACTATGCACATCCTGCGATGCCAAAAGGCTCAGAAAAAGATATTTTGAAGGGGATGTATCACCTGCAAAGTGTTGGGGAGGCAAAGGCCAAATTGCGCGTGCAACTTTTAGGAAGTGGCACGATCTTTAGAGAAGTCATGGCGGCTGCAGATCTACTCCGAGATGATTGGGGTGTTGCTTCAGATTTATGGAGTTGTCCAAGCTTTACCGAGTTGGCAAGAGATATTCAGCGCGTGAATCGTCATAACTTATTAAATCCATTGGCCAAACCACTCAAATCTCATGTAGAGGAATCGTTAGTCAAATTTACAGGTCCAGTAATTGCTTCAACCGACTATGTACGTTTATTTGCAGAGCAGATCCGCCCTGCAATTCAACAGTTAGGAAAACGATATACCGTTTTAGGAACTGATGGTTACGGAAGATCTGATACACGTGAACAGCTACGTCACTTCTTTGAAGTAGACCGTTATTGGGTGACCATTTCTGCTCTAAAAGCATTAGCAGATGATGGTCAAATGGATGCTAAAAAAGTAGCAGAAGCAATTGCTAAATATGGCGTTGATGTTTCTAAGCCAAACCCAATGACTGTTTAAGGAGCTTTTCATGACACAAATGATCGAAATTAAAGTTCCAGATATTGGTGACTATAAAGAAATTCCTGTTATCGAGCTTCATGTCAAAGTGGGTGATCAAGTTGCCAAAGAGCAGTCTTTAATTACTTTAGAGTCTGACAAAGCTACGATGGATATTCCTAGCGCATATGCTGGTATCGTTAAAGAGTTAAAAGTCAAGTTAGGAGACAACGTTTCTGAAGGCAGTCTCGTTCTTTTATTAGAACAAACAGATGCATTAGCCAGCACAAAACCCAGTGCAACACCAATTTCTTCCCTAGCATCAAATTCAGAGGAAAAGACAAGGCCAGTTGCGCCACCTCAAGAAATCCAACCCTTTGCCCCTGTTAAGTCCGCTGCTAAAGTAGTCGAGAGTTCTCCAGCGGTAAGTGTTAAAGCTGAAGTCAGTAGTGTGGCTCAGATGAGTCATGCAAGTCCATCCGTACGTAAATATGCGCGTGAGTTAGGTGCGGATGTTAGTCAAGTGAAGGGCAGTGGACCGAAAGGCCGTATTACTCA
>CANHPL010000017.1 GCA_947462685.1 Burkholderiaceae bacterium
AGTAATGCAGCTTCTGGAATTAACTTAAGTAATAGTAATCCGCTGGGTGGGGTATTTGGCGGGTGGAATCATCAAGCTGATCAGTTAGGTTACTCGGTAAGAGTAGCCGCTGGATATGGCGACCGTGATTTATCATTGACCCGTCAAGTGATTGGTACGAGTGAAGCTGGTTCTGGTTCTACAAGACTTAATAGCCAAGCGGCATCGATTACTGGAAGTTATTCACTACCCGTTCATAGCCAATGGATTGCAAGTCCTTATGTTGGCGTTCGTTATACGAAAGTTAGCTCAAGTGCCTACAGTGAACAAGCAACTATTACAGTTACTTCGCCACTGACATTTGATAGTCTTGTTCAAGAAACAACTACAGCTTTGGCTGGTGTCAGAGTAAACGGTAAAGTGAATTCCAACATTGGAGTATTTGCTGGAGCTGGAGTTGAACAAGACCTTAATAACCATGGTGATAATTATTCAGCAACAGGGATTACTGGACTAACAGCCATCAACTTTAATCCTAATCTTCAGAAGACAAGACCTGTAGCTAACCTTGGCGCTTCTTATCAGATTGATAAAACTCAACAGATCAGCTTCAATATGACCTATCGTCAAGAAGTATTCCAATCTACCAATACCTTGACGAGTCTATTGACTTATACAGCTGGTTTATAAACATAAAACCCTTCAAATTTACCTTCACCAAAGATGCCCATTAGTAGAATAATAGTTACATCTTTGGTTGTTCTTTATTTAACAGATTATTCCCTCGGAAACGTATTTATAGTCACTATTGAAGATCTAGGCATTTAGAAGGCTCCCTGTATATTCCCAAGTCTAAGTATGGAAACTTTTGACAGTAGGTGTCTGCAGCACAAAGCTTCCACCACAGATCTCTAAGAAACAAACAATACTCTTCCTTTTGACACCCTTAATGCATCATTTTTTGAGCCGAGTAATCTTACTGCTACTAATTTTTGAAGATTGAACTCAAACAAACATTTTAATAAATAATTCTCGAACAAGATTGATGAATTCGCAAGAAAGCACACATCAATTGATTTTCTAACATACAATCAGCTGATGAACCTGCGATCCCTTTTTGGGAAAATCAAGAATCACCCATTAGCGAAAGTTGGACCTGGATGGGTCACAGGTGTGGCGGACGACGACCCTAGTGGGATTGTTACCTACTCACAGGCGGGCGCACAATTTGGTTTGAATATGTTGTGGACAATGCCTCTGACATATCCGCTGATGGCATCGATACAACTGCTTTGTGCACAAATTGGACGAGTGACTGGACGAGGTTTGGCGGCAAACTTAAAGAATAGTTTTTCACCAAAAGTAGTCTTTCCATTGGTTTTTCTGCTGTTAATTGCCAACGTGCTGAATATAGCGGCTGACATTGCCGCGATGGGTGAAGTGGCGCAATTGGTCACAGGCATCAACTGGCACATCATGACTATTATTTTTGCTTTGGTAACACTTATCTTGCAAATATTTGTGCCCTACCACAGGTATGTTTTTTTTCTTAAATGGTTAACCCTGTCATTACTGGCCTATGCAGCAGTTCTTTTTACAGTCCATGTTCCGTGGGGGATGGTCTTCACAACTACATTGATGCCGAGTTTACAGTTCAATGCCCAAACTGCTGCAATGGTAGTGGGTATTTTTGGAACAACGATTAGCCCTTATTTGTTCTTTTGGCAGGCTTCACAGGAGGTAGAGGATATGAATCTAACATCAGGTAAAGCTCTAGTGAATGAAACTCTGGCAAATGGAAAATCAGAGATGCGCAGAATCCAATGGGACACGTGGAGTGGGATGTTCTATTCCAACTTGGCGGCATTTTTTATTATTTTGGCCACCAGTGTCACTTTACATGAGAGTGGTCTGACAGATATTACGACTGCCGCGCAAGCGGCCGAAGCATTAAAGCCATTGGCTGGAGAATTTGCATACATATTATTTGCCATAGGAATATTAGCGGTTGGTTTAATTGCACTGCCTGTCCTTGCAGGATCTGCTGCCTATGCATTATCTGAACTATTTGGCTGGCGATCTAGTTTAGAAGATTCTGTTACGGAAGATAAAAAGTTTTATTTGATTATTACGGTCAGCGTTTTACTCGCTTTATTGATTCAGTACTTACCCATTAATCCCATGAAAGCATTATTTTGGAGTGCTGTGATTAATGGGGTTGTAGCTGTTCCTTTGATGGTTTCGATTCTTATACTGGTGACCAAAAAAACCGTCATGGGATCTTTTACTGCCTCTACAACACAACTCATATTGGGGTGGTTTGCGACTATCTTTATGGCAGTGTCTGCTATATTTATGATGATTGCTTACTTGATGCATTTAATATAGATCGCATTTCTTTAGCTAATTCAGAAGGCGTCATACCTATAGGTCCAACACCTTTATCCACGAGTAAATCTCCGGCGTGGGCGTGAACTTCAACCGCTAGACAAGTAGCTTGCCAAGGATTGAGGTTATGATGCAGACCTTGAGCAATCAACGACCCTAAAGCACCGCTTAAGACATCACCCATTCCCGCACAGGCCATGCCTGAGTTGCCAGAGGTACAGGTTAATACATCTTCTGATGGCATCCCAACAAGCGAATGATGACCTTTTAACACAACGATTGCCTGATATTGACTAATCAATTGCTTGATTGCACGCATTCTGTCACTTTGTACCATGGATGAACTACAGTTGAGAAGACGACCGGCCTCACCTGGGTGCGGAGTCAAAATGACACTGTGTGCTCTATTGCAGATGCGTTCATTTAATTCAGGGTATTGTGAGACTAAATGAAGTCCATCAGCATCAATCACGAGAGGCGCAGGATATTCGAGAGCCGCCAAAAGCCATGTATAAGAGGATTCATTTTGTCCAAGACCGGGACCTATCACCATGACATCAGGGTTTATTTCCTCAAGAATATCAGCAGGTAATCGTTGCCTAGTTTGATAGATCATCAATTCAGGGTGGGGCTCAATCAAGCTTGGGAAATTAGCATCCAAAGGAATTAATTTAACCCAACCTGAACCCGTATATAAAGCGCCAAGACCTGCTAGAACAATCGACCCAGACATCGTACTGGCGCCACCGATAATCACCAATTTACCCGAGGTGCCTTTATGATCGGAAACATCTCGTTGTAGATTGTTAATGAGGTGGAGTGAGTCTAGCTTTTGCATAGGTTATTTATTTTTCTTGAGTTGCTTCTATGACGATATGGATGGTTACCGCGTCACCGACTAAAGGCGTGTATTTTCCTAAATTAAAGTCAGATCGATTGATTTGAGCAACTGCGTTTGCGCCACAAGTGTATTGAAAGGTTAAAAAATTACGTCCACAAGAAAACTGATTGACTTTGACTTCGACTGGTTTAGAAATACCTTTGATTGTTAAGACCCCAGGTATGGAAGAGATTACATCTTGATTGAAAACGATATGATCTGCTGTAAAGCTGGCAGTTGGAAACTTGCGGGAAGCAAATAAATCATCCTCTTGAATACGGTCATTAAAAATAGAAGAGCCTGTGCTAATCGATGGGATATCAATGACCATATTCAGTTTTCCGGATTTAGTTTTAGGGTCGAGAGTAATCGTTCCAGAGACCTTATCAAACCGAATGGTTTGCGTCGAAAAACTTAAATGGTTATAACTTAAACTAACAAAGGTATGTTCACCATCCGCTATGTAGATTTCAGAGGAATTCGCATGGGCGTTATAAAAATAAAGTAAGAACAGTACCAAAATAGATTTAGATTTCATCGACTTTACTTTCCCTTAAAAACTGATTCTATACCCTTTATCGATAGAATACTTAAATCATGCAGTTATCGAATTACCCATTAAAATATAGGTATATTTATATAAAAACTAAAGAGATAACTTATGTTCAATTACATTATTGTTGGTGCGGGTGTTGCAGGATGCGTGTTAGCATCAAGATTAACCGAGCGTGAGGATGTTCAAGTTCTTTTGGTTGAAGCTGGAAAAGATATTCCGACTGGAGCGGAGCCAACTGATATTTTAGATAATTACCCAACCTCTTATTACAACAAGTCCTATATGTGGGGTGGTTTAAGAGCGGCATGGAAAAAAACGCAAGATGGCTATACTAATTTCCCCCAAGGGAAAATCATGGGTGGCGGTGGCTCCTTGATGGGCATGGTTTCTTTACGAGGTACTCCGGCTGATTATGCTGAGTGGGTAAGCGCTGGAGCAACGGGTTGGTCTTGGGAAGACGTTTTGCCATTCTATCGAAAATTAGAAAATGATTGGGACTTTGATAATGAGTTACATGGTCAGGATGGGCCGATTCCGATTCGTAGGTTACCAAAAGCAAAATGGCAACCACTGACCCGGGTGATTGAAGCCTATGCTCAAAAAAATGGTTTTGATTATATTGCAGATATGAATGCCGATTTTCGTGATGGAGTAGGTGCTGTTCCGATGTGTAGTACAGAATCTCGAAGAGCATCAACCGCCCTTTGTTATTTGACTGCGCAAGTCCGTGCACGAAAAAATTTAAAGATTATGGCAGAGTCACCAGTAAAAAAAATATTGTTTAAAGATAAGAAAGCGATTGGTATTGAGTTGTTTCGATCAGAACCAACAGCATCTTATTTTGCCAGTGAAGTGATTATTTCTGCGGGAGGAATATTTAGCCCTGCATTACTGATGCGATCTGGTATTGGCGAACAAAAGCGCCTAGAAGAATTAGGTATTAAAGTTGTCGCTGATCGTCCTGGAGTAGGTAAAAATTTACAAAATCACTCTACTTTATTTATTGGATTTCATCTCAAGAAAAAATCACGGCAGTCCGCCGATTTAAGAACCCATCCTAGCCTGAGTTTTCGTTACTCTTCAAAACTGCCGGATTGCCCTCCAGCAGATTTATATATTAATGTATTGAGTAAGACATCATGGAACGCTATGGGTGAACAAATAGGAAACTTAGCGCCAAGTATTTTGCGACCGAAATCTCATGGAACGGTTGACTTAAAAAAAGGTGATATCGATGGTTACCCTGAGATAGAATTCAATTTCTTAGATCATCCCCAAGACCTTGAAAGATTAAAGATTGCTTTTAAACAGGCCGTACATATTCTGTTGGATCCTGATGTCAAAGCTTGCATGGGAACGCCATTCCCCGTTCGTTTTACTGATCGATTAAGACTATTGAATGAATTCACTCCAAAAAATAAGTTCAGAGCAGATCTCTTAGCAACTATATTAAATATATTCCCTTGGATCAGTGATTTTGTATTAAGTTCGTTAACTGGCGATAGGGTTAATTTAGTCGAATTGATTCAAGACGAAAAGGCCTTAGAGAAGCATATTCGAAGTAATATTGCAGGCTTATTCCACCCTGTGGGCACTTGTAGAATGGGTTTTGTAGAAGATCCTCAGGCCGTTGTAGATTCTTTTGGAAAAGTTTACGGCGTGGAGCAATTACGCGTTGTTGATGCTTCCATCATGCCGACGCTCATGGCAGGTAATACCAACATTCCAACCATCATGGTGGCAGAGAAAATTGTCGCCACCATGATGACCTAATTTAGTTGGATTCTTTTAATAAGCCGGCTTTTGCCATAATTTCTTTGACAGCAATTTGACGACCACTTAATTTTGGAATGACTTTATCAGGTGCGAGATATTCCCAAGCAGCGTCACGCTCTTGCACAAATTTAATAAATTCTGGATCACGAGCTGCTTGTTCAATTGCTTTGCTTAATTTCTCTACAATATCTTTAGGTAATCCTGGAGGTCCAATCACGATATTAGTAGATTCCCAACTGACTGGATATCCCAATTCTTTTACTGTCGGGTATTTATCGTAGGGAGGAGGGGATCTATTCTCAGATAGCGATGCTAAAAATTTAACCTGACCACCATCCAATAAAGCTTTTGCGGATGCAAGTCCAGCAACTCCGAGTTCAGCATGACCACCACCTACCATTAAAGTAACTGCTCCGCCCGCACCTGTTACAGGAATACTTGCCATATTGAGGTTCGTACCGGTTAAGAAGGTTTGTGCAGCCACCCACCAACTTTGACCAACACCCGCTGTTGAAAGATTGAGTTTGCCTGGATTTGCTTTCGCATAAGCAATCGCTTCTTGAATCGTGTTGAATTTAATATCACTTTTAGTAGAAGCAATAACAATGGGAAAGAATGTGGCATAGCCACCCATGTGTGTGAAATTATTGTAATCTAGTGGCGATACACCTTGTAGCTTATTTGTGATGATCGTGGCTGACGCCCAACCAATCGTATAACCATCTGGTTTGGCTTGATGAATTTCTCGATAGCCGATGGAGCTACCCGCACCAGGACGATTAATGATGGTGATGGGTTGGCCAATGATACGAGATACTCTTTCCATTAAGGGGCGAGCTAGAACATCCCCGTCCGAACCCGCTTCAACGGCCATAATAAAATTGATGGGGCGAGCGGGGTATTTTTCTTGAGCAAAAGCGAAGCTTGAGAAGAAAAAAATAAAACAAAGTACTTTTCTTAGAAAAGGTCTTACCAGTTGTTGCATATTGTCTGCGTGCATGTTGTCTCCATTTAATTAATGATTTAATTCATTTTCTATTTTAGCTTTACCTGTTTTTAACATTTTTCTACATACTTCGTCTAGTGTTTTATTAAATCTTACTTCCGGTATCACAACACTAAGGGCTCCTAAAGGATAGCCATTTTTGCAAATAGGTGTTGCTAAAGCGATGACGCCAACTGAATTTTCTCCATAAGAAATCGTGACGCTGTCTTGCGTATCTGCGATTAATTTTCTTCTAAGGAGTTTTTCATTGGTAACAGTTTTGTCTGTCATCGACTGAAGTTTAGTTTTTTTAAAATAACTATCTTTTTCTTCTGGCGGTAACATTTGCAAAATAGCCTTACCTGCAGCCGCAGAGTAGAGAGGAAATTTGACATTGGGGAGCATGCGATAGCTTAGAGGGTAATTCGCTTCAAGACCAAGTACTCGCTCAATATGATCGCCCTTAAATAAATAAAAAGCTGAAGCTTCTTTTGTTTTTTCAGTCAGCATCGCTAATTGAATATTCGCAATTTTTAAAATCGATTTGACATTGTTACCCTGTTGAATTAATTCAAAAAAAGCTGGGCCAAGATGATAGGTGTTTTCAACAGGATTTTTTTCTAAATAATTACGGTGGGCTAAGTTCTTAAGAAGGCTTGTTAAGCTACTTTTGGGGATATCTAAGGCACTTGCAATCTCGGAATGGGATGCGGCATTGCCTCTCCTGCAAAGAAGTTCCAAAACATCTAAAACACGATCTGCAGATTTAATCGAAGAATTTTTCATTTAAAGAAATTGACCAACAAGATATCAAGTGCTAGAATATAAACAAGTTCATATATATGAACACTATAGATGAAACAAATAAAATAATCAACTGACACTGAGATGAAGACAACATCCGGAGGAGACATAAATATGTTGAAAAAAGCAATGTTATCAATTGCCATGGTAGGTTTGACCTTGAGTCAAGCCTTTGGTGCTTATCCAGAGGCACCTATTTCTATGGTTGTGTCATTTGCGCCAGGAGGTGCGACTGACATTACTGCAAGAATTCTGGCTGCAGCCATGAATAAAGGAGTAGGTCAGCAAATACTGGTTGAGAATCGCCCTGGAGGGGGAGGTGCCGTTGCTGCAAACTACGTTAAAGCTGCAAAGCCCAATGGTTATACTTTAATGTTAACTTCAAGTGTTTATGTGGTGACACCGAGTTTAAAAAAACCTTCACCTTATGACCCGATCAAAGATTTCCTGCCTGTTTGTGAAATTGGGGATGCTCCCAACGTCATTATTGTGAAAGCTGATTCACCGATTAAAACAGTTGCAGATTTAGTTGCCATAGCAAGAAAAGATCCACAGTACGTGAGCTACGGAAGTCCTGGCGCAGGCACAACACCGCATTTAGCAGCTGAGGTATTGAAGATTCGGGAAAATATCAATATGACCCATATCCCCTATAAAGGTGCTGGTCCTGCGATGACGGATTTATTAGGTGGGCAAATACAAGTGTTATTTGGTTCATTAGCATCCGTTATTGCGCAAATTCAAGGAGGGCAAGTTCGTGCCTTAGCGCAAACCGGCGAGAAGAAATGGCCAGAACTGCAACAAGTGCCAACACTCGCAGAACTTGGCATTAAGGATGCTGTTTCAAATACATTCCAAGCGATATTCGCGCCAGCAGGCACAACGCCTGAGATTATTTCATTCCTATCCAATCAGTGTGTTCAAGCACTTAAAGAGCCTGAGGTGATAGAAAAACTTAAACAAGCTGGACTGGCTACGACAGCACTCGATTCATCAGGCCTGCGTGCAAGAGTTGCTAAAGAGGTGCCTTATTGGAAAGACGTGATTGATAAGGGTGGCATTAAAGGTGATTAAATTTAAAAAAATATAAGGAGATATCATGAAAATATGGTGGCAAAGTAGTACAGCGATTCATCGTTTAGATGATTACAGAAATACCTTAACGAAAAATTTAAATGAACTAAAGCGTCCTGATGTTGAAGTCCACGTCAATGGTGTAGATGATGGTTCGATGGATTTGCACTATAACTCGATTGTTGCCATGAATAGTTATGGTGTTGGCGGCGTACTCAATAAATTAATGCAAGCGGATGAACAGGGTTACGATGCCATTGCGATTGGTTGCTTTTTAGATCCAGCGATGCAAGAGGCTCGTGAAATTGTCAAAATTCCGGTACTTGGGTTAGGTGAATGTACCATGCTGATGGCGTGCATGTATGGACATAAATTTTCAGGTATTGCATTCCATAAAAAGCAATCTCAATACTATGACCGTAAGGCATTTGAATATGGACTTTCTTCAAGGCATATTCCATTTGGTGATTTAGGTATTGACTTTACGGAAGTACAAAAGGCATTTACCAACCCAGGTCAAATGACTGATAATTTTTTAAAAGAGTCACGACGCTTAGCTGCGCAGGGAGCTGAGGTCATCCTAGCTGCTTGTGCCACAGTGAATGCGATTATTCGCCGTGAAAACATTACAGAGGTAGACGGCGCATTGATTATGGATTGTAATGCTGTTTTGCTGAAAACAACGGAAGCAATGGCCGATTTAAGTAAAACTGTCGGGCTTAATTCAAGTCGTAGCCTACTTTATCAATCACCCGATCAATCCGCTCTTGAACAGTGGAAACAGATTTATGGATTTCGTTCAGCCCCTCAGTTAAAGAAATAAATATGAGACTTATTCGTACTGCATTATTTGCACCAGGTATTAATGCCAAAGTCATGGCAAAAGCACTAGCATCAAAAGTCGATGCGGTTATTCTTGATTTAGAAGATTCTGTGCCCCTTGCTTCGAAGGCTGAGGCGCGAAAGATGGTTCGAGAAACGATTGAACAAGCCTATCAAAACAAGAGTGACGATCAACCTTATATTATGGTGCGGGTAAATGCAGCTGATACAGGTTTACTAGAAGATGATATACAGGAAATTTGTGTCAATGGTTTGGGTATGGTTTTTATTCCTAAGGCCGAATATGTCAAAGATATTCAACAAGCAGCAGCGCAAATTGAGGCAATTGAAAAAGTTTACAATATCGAACCAATTGCCATTGGCTTACAAATTGAATCTGCTTTGGGTGTTTACCATTGTTATGACTTAATTAAAGCCTCTTCAAAGGTTCAGTTAAGTAGTTTAGGAACAGCGCAGGACGGTGACTTACAAAATAGTTTGGGTTGTGGGTGGTCTGTTGATGGCCCCGAAATGCTCTATGCAAGATCTAAGGTTTTACTGGATTCTAAAGCTGCCGGAAATGTTACGCCGATTGATGGTGTATTTGCTGATTTAAATGATGAGGCAGGATTACTCGCTGAGTCGAGTCTTTCAGCGAAATTAGGGTATGTAGGACGAACTATTATTCACCCTAAACAAATTGACATTGTTGAGCAAGCCTATGGCTTATCGTCTGCTTTAAAAGGGTATTACCAAAAATTAGTTCATGAATTTGAACAAGCAGAAAAAAATGGCGTTGCGGCGATTACGATTGATGGTAAGTTAGTCGATTATGCTATGTACCGTCAAGCAAAGCGAATTTTAGATAACGTTAAAGAATAAAGATTTTTCCTATGAATTTTGAACTTTCCCAAGATCAAATTAATATTCGTGATCATTTAAACGAATTATTAAAAGATGTATGTTCTCCGCAATATGCAGCAGAGTGTGATGAGCAACAAAGACCTCCAAGAGAAGCCTTTGATGCACTGGCTAAAAATGGTTGGCTGGGTCTTATTGGTCCAGAAGAATACGGTGGTGCAGGTGGAAGCCCCCTTGATCTAGCCGTCATGTTAGATGTGCTTGGTTACCATTTTGAAGAATTGGGTTTATGGGTTTTTAGAAATTTGACCTACGGTTGCTATGCCGTCATGAAACATGGCACACAGGCTCAAAAAGACTCGATCGTACCAAAAGTTATTAAAGGTGAACTTTCAGTTTGTTTTGGATTGACAGAGCCAGATTCTGGATCAGATGCAAGTGCCTTAACCACGAAGGCGATCCAAGATGGTGATGACTACATTATTAATGGCCGCAAGGTATATACCTCTGGGATGGATATAAGTGATTACTGTATCTTAGTGGCTAGGACGAAAAACTTAGAAAAAAAACAGCAAGGGATTACGAATTTTTTCATTGATACCAAATTACCTGGTATTGAAGTCAAGAAACTCGCTACTTTAGGGCAGAGAGCGATTGGTACGACAGAAGTTTTTTATAACGAAGTAAGAACACCCGCTAGTTCGATTCTTGGTCAACTAGATCAAGGTTGGAAGGGAGCAGACAATTACCTCTGTTACGAGCGTTTGTGTTTGTCAGCTGCAAGAACTGGAGCTGCTCGAGCTGCTTATGAATTTGCTCTTGAACATGCCAAAACTCGTATTCAGTTTGGTAAACCCATTGGTAAGTTCCAGGCAGTTTCACATAAACTAGCTGAGATGCGCATGATGTTGGATATTGCGCAAACCATGGTTTATCGATACGCTTGGTTGGTCGAGCACGGTAAGGATACCCGTCAAGACGCTGCAGTGTTGAAGCTCTATACCAGTGAGTCGTATAAATCAATTGCTGATATGAGTTTGCAAATCTTGGGTGGTTATGGGTATTGTATGGAATATCCTTTGCAACGTTTTTTTAGAGATTCAAGGTTGGCAACGATTGGTGGTGGGACTTCTGAAATTCAGAAAAATATTATTGCCTCTAGCTTGGGTTTATAAAGCTCATGGTAAGAAATTCTCTTAGTGACGTTCGTATTATTGAATTAGGACAAATTATTGCCGGTACCTATGGCGGGCAGATTTTGTCTGATATGGGGGCTCAAGTGATCAAAGTTGAGTCACCAAAAGGAGACTTAGGCCGTAATCCATCAGTTGCTCCATTTAAAGGAGAGAGTGGCTTATTTCTGACCTTTAATCGGAATAAAAAAAGTATAGTGATTGATCTTAAAAATCCTGAAGGTCGACAACTTTTTTTAGATTTGGTCAAAGAGTCTGACGTGGTGGTAGATAATTTTCGGTCAGGAGTGATGAAGCGCTTAGGGATTGACTATCCTGAGTTACAAAAAGTCAATCCTAAAATTATTCATTGTTCCATTACAGGATTTGGTTCTGAAGGGGAATACAAAGATTACCCAGCATTAGATATTATTATTCAAGCGATCAGCGGTCATATGGCCATTACAGGAGAGAAAGATCGTCCACCGGTTAGATTAGGTATTCCATTAGCCGATTTAAGTGGTGGCTTGTTTTCAAGCCAAGGGATTTTGGCGGCTCTATATGAAAGAGAAAAAACAGGTAAGGGCCAGCATATTGAACTAGCGATGTTTGATGCCATGTTAAGTTTGTTGACTTATTTAGGGACGATGTGGTTAAACAACGGGGAACTACCAAGTCCACCAGGTTCTTCACATGAGTACACCGTACCTTGGCAAGCATTTCCAACAAAAGATTCATATGTGGTCGTGGCAGCCAGAGAAGAAGTACATTGGAAAAGTTTTTGTCGAGCTTTAGGTTTAGATGAATTAGCTACGGATCCTCGTTTTGCAAATAATTTTTTACGCGTTGAAAATCGTCTGATACTTGTACCGATACTTGAGAAAAAAATGCTCGAAGATAACACGCATCAATGGATGGAAATCTTTCGACGAGAAGATGTTCCTGCAAGTCCTGTGAATCATTTTGATACTGCATTTGCAGAGCCGCCAGTTTTACAAAATCAAGCAGTGGTTGAATATGACCATCCTAAAGTTGGGACAGTTCGTTTTCCAGCGTATCCAGTGAAGATGGGGAATGGTGCAGAAATGATTTCAACACCAGCGCCTGATTTAGGTGAACATACTCAAGAGGTTTTAGAAGAGATTTTGTTATATAGTGAAGACCGAATTAAACATTTGGTTCAATCTGGTGTTGTGATTTGTAAATAGGAGATCAAAATGGTGGGTTTGTATTGGGAAGAGTGGAAAGTTGGTGAGAGTTATGAGACTGCAGCGCGAACAGTTACGGAAACTGACGTGGTGAACTTTGCTGGAATTTCAGGAGATTACAACCCACTTCATATCAATGAAGAGTATTGTAAAAAAACACAATTTGGCACACGGATTGCCCACGGTCCATTGATATATGCGATTGCTGCTGGCTTATTATTTCAATTACATTTGTATGACGATACATTGATTGCATTTTTAGGCTTTGAGAGCCTTAAATTCACCAAGCCAGTCAAAATCGGTGACACGATTCATGCCAAAGTGATAGTCACTGAAGTGACAGAAACCTCAAAATCTGACCGTGGAGTGATGAAGCGTCAATTACAAGTGATCAATCAACATGGTGAAATTGTGCAAGATGGTATTCAAGCATTCTTAATGAAGCGCAAGCCCGCTTAAGCCCATGAAACAGACCATTGGTTTTGTTGGTTTAGGTTTAATGGGTGGTTGGTTGGTAAAGCATCTTCTTAAAGATGGCTATAGCGTTCATGTATATGATGTGGAGCCTAAAAAAATTAATGAGCTTGTTCCTTACGGAGCAATTGCAGTTGCAAAGCTTGAGCAGTTACCCCAATTAGTTGAGGTAGTCATTTTGTCCTTACCAAATTCGCATATCGTTGCTCGGGTGATTCAGGACATGAACTTATATCAAGCCCCAGTTCCTGGGCTTGTGATACTGGATACTTCTACTGCTGATCCAAGTATATCGACTGAGTTAGCGGCATCTCTTGATGCATTAGGCATGTATTTTATGGATGCTACAGTGAGTGGGACAAGTGAAATGTGTGCCGTAAAAGACACGATTTTTATGGTTGGTGGAATTGAGGAAGTTTACCAGCGTTGTGCCCCTATTTTTTTAGGGATGGGACGTGAATCAGTTTATATGGGTAAAAGTGGTACAGGAGCAGCAATTAAGCTGGTAGTGAACTTAGTACTTGCTGTGAATCGAGTGGGACTTGCTGAAGGGCTTACGCTCGCAAAAAAAGCAGGCATCGATCAGTTGTTAGCTCTCGAAGTATTAAAGAAATCAGCGGCATTTTCAAAGGCGATGGATCAAAAAGGTTATCGAATGGTGCATCGTGATTTTTATCCACCGATTGGTCATATGACCACGCACTATAAAGATGTTCAACTGATGGTGTCTTATGCAAGCAAGTTGCATTGCCCTGTACCCGTCATAAGTTTTACAGCACAAGCGTTAGCCTCAGAGATGGCAAAGCGTCCTGGGGATCGAGATAGTTCAGCCATTATTTGTTTCTATGACGATCTTATTAAAAAAGAGTAATGATGTCTGTGCCACTAAGCCTTTCAGGGAAACTTGCTATTGTTATAGGAGGTAGTCAGGGTATTGGTTCAACCGTTGCCATGCAACTTGCTCAAGAGGGAGCTCATGTTTGTATCTTGGCGAGGAATCAAGACACATTAGACGAGCTAGTACAAACCATTCATCAATTGGGTGGACAGGCAAATGCGTACGCTGTAGACGCGACTTCAAGTGCGGCATTGGAAAATATATTTATTCATATGCATGAGTGTTTCGGTAAGGTAGATATTTTTGTACATTTAGTGGGGGGCTTTACCGAATTTATTCCTTTTGAAAAAATTACTGAACAGGAATGGAATCAAGTCTTGCAACTCAATTTAACCTCCGCACTGCTCGCTACCCAAAAAATTGAGCCATTTCTCAATGATGGTGCCAGAATTGTGTATACCGGATCGATTGCCGGACTCGGGCCAAGTCCTGTAGCGAAATCGTACATGCCTTATGGGGTTGCAAAAGCCGGCCTAATGACCATGGTGAAATATTTAGCAAAAGAGTTTGGCTCACGAAAAATTACAGTCAATAGCGTTTCTCCAGGATCAACTGCAACCGAGCGAGTGAGAAAAATCAGAGGCGACGCAGGTTTGCTAGAAGTTGCAAAAGGTAATCCTTTAAATCATGTTTTGCAACCAGAGGATTCGGCAGCAGCTATTTTGTTTTTAGTTTCACCCCAAGCACAAGGTATTACTGGCACCAATCTCAATGTCAACGCCGGAAGTGTAATGTAATTTCTACTGAAAAAGAAAGGATGTATATGGAACTTAAAGCGACTTTACAAGTCCTCAATCAAGCAGATTATCCAGGTAAAAGAGGGGTAACTGACGGTCAAACATATCAACGACTGGTTGGTTGGCCTGAAGTAAATACAACTGACCGTGTTCGCTTAGGGCGAGCTACCTATGCGCCTGGAACTTATGAGCAACTCCATTGGCACCCCATCGAGGCTTGTTACTACGTTATTGCGGGAAGTGCGACGGTTCGCAATGTCGAGGGAAAAGAGTTTGAGGTAGGTCCTGGGTCAATGATTTATGCTCCTCCAGGAATCGCGGGCGCGCATGAATGGGAAGTCAAAGAGCATTTAGAAATTCTAGATATTCGTGCATGTAATGAAACGAATCGGAAAATGCAATATACCGTTGATAAAACGACGATGCGTTCTTATATTGATTTAGAGGATATTCATTATCGAGATGCGATTAGTTTTAAATCGCATTACTAAAAGAAGATTCATGACAAGGGAAAAATCACTTTTTTGGCTTTGGTGATTTTATTCCCTCATCAATTAGGGCTGGGCACCAGACCTTATGGGTTAAAGATCAAATCACTCGTATTATCCCATCGAATAATTGGGGTAATAGTTGTATGACGAACATAGCTCAGCCATATTTTAGCTCCAGTTATTAGCAGCCTACTTTAATAAGCTTGGGGCCCGACTTGCTTCATTATTGCCTTTGACAAGAGAGTCCAGCATGTGGATTAATTCCTCATGTTGAGATTTCTTTAGGGGCGAAAGAATACGTTGTTGTGCTTTTAATACATGAGGGCTGATTTCTTCCAATAGAATTTTTCCTTGTAATGTCAGTGTCAATACATGAATACGACGGTCTTTGTCGGATAGACTTCTTTTGACTAAATCTCGTAATTCCAGGCGATTGATAACACCACCGATAGTTGAAGTGTCTAAACCAATGGTATTAGCGAGTGTTTTTTGATCAATATTTGGAAATTCTTCTAAGGCCGATAGTGCGGCAAATTGCACAGGTGTAATACCAAATCCGGCGGTTTCTTGTAAAAAAATTGCGACGGAAATTTGTTGAAGTCTTCTGATGTAATGTCCGGGCAAAATATCAAAAGACAAGAGTTTGGATTGTTGATTTGGCATTTTTTGCGATTGCTAATAATCGATTTGCTTTTAGAATATAATTTGATGAGTATACTTACTATTAGCGAAACTAAGGAAATTCTCATGAATCAACCCAAACACTCTCTTCCTATTATTGTTGCCGGTGGAGGTATTGGAGGCTTAGCTGCAGCGCTGGCTTTAACTCGTCAAGGCTTTCGAGTCAAGGTCTTGGAGAAGTCTCCAGAGCTTGGTGAGATTGGGGCAGGAGTACAGTTTGGCCCAAATGCTTTCGCTGCTCTAGATGCTTTAGGGGTAGGGGAAAAGGGCCGTGCGCGTGCCGTATATACGGATGATATGGTCATGCATGACTGTATCGATGAGAGTATCGTGGGTAAGATCGAAACAGGCCAAGCATTTTTAGAGTATTTTGGGAATCCTTATGCAGTTTGTCATCGTGCGGATGTCCATATGTCATTGCTCGAGGGGGCAAGAGAAACCGACCGTATTGAAGTTTTGACAGCAACTGAAGTCGTTCGTGTGGAACAGGATGATCGGGGTGTGACGGTTTTTGATCAGCATGGTCAGGGGCATATGGGATTGGCTCTGATTGGCGCAGATGGGGTGAAATCTGCTGTTCGAGAGCAATATGTGGGCGATGAAGCCCGAATTTCGGGGCATGTTGTCTACCGCGCCGTGGTCGATAAAAAAGACTTTCCTCAAAATTTAGCTTGGAACTCGGCAAGTATTTGGGTAGGACCTAATCATCATTTGGTGCATTATCCACTTCGTGGCGGCGAGCAATTTAATGTGGTGGTGACTTTTCATAGTCGTGAAAAAGAAGCGTGGAGTGTCACAGAGGGTAGTCGGGCAGAAGTAGAGACCTACTTTCAGGGCATTTCTCCCAAGGCACGACAACTCATTGATTTACCCAAAAGCTGGAAGCGTTGGGCTACCGTAGACCGAGAGCCTATTGGTCAATGGAGCTTTGGTCGCGTGACTCTCTTGGGTGATGCTGCCCATGTGACATTACAGTACTTGGCGCAGGGAGCTTGCATGGCGATTGAAGATGCGGTTACATTAGGTGAGGCGATTAAACAATGCGACACAATTGATAATTTAGATTTTGAAAAAGCATTTGATTTGTATCAACGTTCTAGAATTACAAGAACCGCTAGAATTGTCTTGTCTTCAAGAGAGATGGGGCGAATTTATCATGCACAAGGTGTCGAGCGTTTAGTTCGAAATGATTTATGGAAAAACAAAACCCAAGCAGAATTCTATCGCTCGATTGAGTGGCTGTATGGTTGGAAAGTAGATAATTGCCTTAAAGAATAATTGAAAATAGGAGATCAAGATGAGTGAACTTGGAAAATTAGAAGATTTGCCTCAAGAATATAGGGATGCTTTAACCAAACTCAATCTGGTCCCCTTGTGGCCAAGTTTGCGTGGCGTAATGCCAGCTAATAAACCCCGGCCCCATACCGTCCCAACCCTTTGGAAATACCAAGATATAAAACCGCTTTTGCTACAAGCTGGAGAATTAACTCCGATTGAAAAAGCAGAGCGTCGTGTTTTGGTTTTGGCTAATCCAGGTCATACTTTAGAGAAAATGCAAGCGAGTCCAGCTATGTATTTAGGAATGCAATTGTTATTACCCGGTGAATGGGCAGCCTCTCATCGACACACGCCGAACGCCATTCGAATGATTGTGGAAGGTGAGGGTGCTTACACTACGGTGGAAGGCGAAAAGTGTTACATGAGTCGTGGCGATTTGATATTGACGCCAACCGGTCTGTGGCATGAGCATGGACATGATGGTCAGGATCCAGTCGTGTGGCTCGATGTTCTTGACTTACCTCTCGCCTATTATTTAGAAGTTTCTTATCACAATGATGGCGTGAAGCAAGAGCATGTCAACGAATCGACAGAAACCTTTTATACAACCGGCGGTGTTGTACCATCGCCTATGTTTGAAAGGTCAAAAAAGCAATATCCGATGTATCGTTATCCATGGACACATGTTCGTCAGACCCTTGAAAATATGGCGCAAGTCAAACCTTTGGTTGAAATGGTTTCAGTCACCTATATCAATCCAGAGACTGGCGATGATGCGGAAAATATTTTAGGTTTTTATGCCATGATGTTGCGCCCAAACCAGACGATTCAATTACCGGTTAGATCACCGTCGATTGTTTTTCATGTGATTGAAGGTGCATGTGAAATTCAAATCGAATCGAATAACTATTCATTACTGCAAGCTGATACTTGCTGTGCCCCAGGATACACCCCCGTTACACTTAAAAATAGTTTGAATCAACCGACGTTTTTATTTATGACTGATGAAACACCACTGCATCGTAAATTAGGTGTTTTTGAGAATCGAACCAAAAAATAAGACAAGAAATTTTGAACATGATCAAACTTTATAGCTTTTTCCGGAGCGGTACATCGCATCGGCTACGTATTGCCTTAAATTTAAAAGGTATCCATGCTGAATATATTCCGGTTGACTTGCGCACCGAAGAGCATTTAGGTGATGACTTTAAATCCATTAATCCGCAAGGTTTTGTCCCAGCATTGGTCGATGACCAACTTGTCTTCACCCAATCGCCTGCCATTATTGAGTGGTTAGAGGAGGCCTATCCTGAACCAGCTTTATTACCAAAGGATGTAAATCATCGAGCATATATTAGAGCATTAGCTGCGATCGTTGGCTGTGACATGCATCCCCTGAATAATCGTCGTGTTCTTGAACGCCTTAAGAACGAGATGGGGCAAGATGAAGCCGCAATACAGGCTTGGTGTACGACATGGCTTCAAGATGGATTTGATGCCTTTGAAGCGCTGTTAAAAAGTCGTCAATTACATGGATCTTTTTGTTACGGGAATCATCCTACGATTGCAGATGTGTATTTGGTCGCGCAAATTGAAGGTGCTAGACGATTTAAGGTCGACATTTCACAATGGCCATTCATTGCTCAGATTGAACAAAGCTGTATGGCACTAGAGGCCTTTAAAAAAGCAGCACCAATGCAACAAATCGATGCTGCGTAATTTCTTTCTGCACTTCTAGTCACTATTAATTGGGGTGATGACGCCAGTAATGCAAGCCACATCATCTAATACCAAAAACGAGCCAAAGCTGATTTATTCGTTGACATTAGAACGTCCATTTTAAAATTAGGTGACGCACTCATGTGACTGCATATTAAATAAAGCTCATGAAATATTTAACTTTTTAAATAACATGAATATTCATTTAAATGTAACAAATTACTGAGAAACTACATATTTCATTCTTTAAAAAGTCATTTCCCATGGTAAATTCAGACTACAGTTACCGTATACATCAAGAAATGCTCGATAGCTTTGATGAAGAACTTGAGTTGGAAATTGATGATGATCGTTTAGATGGATCTCCAGAAAGTGACGAGAAAAAAGCTGCACGTCAACAATACTTTAAAGAACTCTTAAGACTACAAGGGGAGCTCGTTCAATTACAAGACTGGGTCGTAGAGAAAAAGCTCAAAGTTCTTGTTATTTTTGAAGGACGCGATTCAGCAGGTAAGGGTGGCGCTATTAAACGTATCATGCAACGTTTAAACCCACGTGTGTGCAGAACCGTTGCTCTTCCTGCGCCAAATGAACGTGAGAGAACGCAATGGTATTTCCAGCGTTACATCACGCATTTGCCAGCTGGCGGTGAAATCGTTTTATTTGACCGCAGTTGGTATAACCGTGCTGGCGTCGAAAAAGTCATGGGATTTTGCACAGATGATCAGTACAAACAGTTCTTTGAGGACGTGCCAGAATTCGAAAATATGCTAATCCGTTCTGGCATTATTTTAGTGAAATACTGGTTCTCAATTACAGATGATGAGCAACACTTACGTTTTATGATGCGGATAAACGATCCTTTGAAACAGTGGAAATTATCACCAATGGATTTACAATCTCGTGCAAGATGGGAACTTTATACCAAAGCTAAAGAGCATATGCTTGAAAAAACCCACACAAAGACATCACCGTGGTGGATTATTGATGGAAATGACAAGAAAAAAGCACGCATTAACTGTATTTCTCACTTGTTGTCACTTATTCCGCATCAAGAGGTTGAACATGCCCATGTCGAGTTGCCAGAGCGTGTCCACAATCCTGATTATATTCGTGGCCCAATTCCACCAGAAATGTACGTCCCAGACATTTTTGATAAGCCTTAAAAACAAACCGCTTCGGCGGTTTTTTTTATTCTAAATGAGATCAGACTCGGCTTGTCTATAAATTGAACAAAGTTCCGAGATTAATGTACTAAAATACAAGAATAAAAATATCAATTAACATGTCAAATAAGAAATACGAGGAGATGTAATGAATAAACCACTAACCATGGCGCAAACCAAACGTCAAGGATCCTTAGCTGTTCATTCTATTGATGAATTTGTCATCACTGTTCCTGATTTGGCGGTTGCTGAAGAGTTTTACACCCTGTTTGGTTTAGAAGTAAAACGGGTAGGGGATGAGCTCGAAATCTATGCCGTAGGTAATGCGCACCGGTATTTTAGAATACGAAAAGGTCCAAAAAAACGTTTGCAATGGATGACCTATGGTATTTACGCTGAGGATTTTGACCCTTTTAAAGCTCATCTTGCTACCTTAGCCATCCCAACGATTGCCTCTCCGGACCCAACAGCTAAAGATGGCGTTTGGATTATGAGCCCTGACGGCTTTCCGATTCAGGTACGTGTGGCAAAAAAATCTTCGCCTTCCGCGCCACCGATAAGGGTATTTACTCCAGCGTCAAATGGTGTAGGTCGTTCGCCGAATAAATCTAAAGTGCATAAAGTGCATCCTCAATATTTGTCACATGTGTTGATCTTTACAAAAAATGTAGATCGTTCATTAGCTTTTTATGAAAAAGTCTTAGGCCTTCGATTATCTGACTCTGCGGGTGAGGATTTAATTGCTTTTGTCCATAGTCCGCATGGGAGTGATCACCACTTATTGGCGATGTTGAAGTCAGATGATTACGGTTATCACCATACAAGTTGGGCAGTGGAATCGATCGATGATGTTGGTTTTGGTTCAATGCAAATGCGTGATGCAGGTTATACAGAAGGATGGGGTGTCGGGCGACATGTGTTAGGCTCGAATTATTTCCGGTATGTACAAGACCCATGGGGTGGTTTTTCTGAGTACTCGTATGACATTGATTTTGTGCCACACGATCTAGATTGGCCAGCAAAAAACCATCCGCCAGATGATTCTTTATATGCATGGGGACCAGATGTGAAGCCTGACTTTGGTCATAACTATGAAGCAGATGGACAAGTATTTATTTCACCACGTAAAAAACCTTAATTATTTATTCTATAGAGAGAAAAAAATGATACAAACAAAACGCGTATGGTTAAAAAACTCGTTAATGATGGGCCTTTTAGGCCTAGTTGCTATTGGAATTAACGTCCAAGCACAACAATCAAAAGCGCCTATCAAAATTGGAAGTACTATCGCTTTGACTGGCCCCCTTGCTGCAACAGGTATTGTGCATAAGATTGCTGGCGAAATTGCGATTGAAGATATGAATAAACGAGGTGGCTTGCTAGGGAGAAAAGTCGAATGGATTTTAAAAGACGATCAATCGAAGCCAGATGTCGCTAGAACTTTGTATGAGCAGCTGATTACGAGCGATAAGGTAGATTTATTAATGGGGCCTTATGCCACGGGCGCGATTTTATCGGCTATGGGCGTTGCCCAGCGCTATGACAAAGTGTTGATTCATCACACCTTTGGTATTCCGAATCAAGCGAAGTACGATAAGCAGTTCCCAACATGGGCATTAGGTCCTCGCCCAGAAAATACTTCTCCATCTATTCTTTTTGAGGCCGTTGCTACATTACCAAATCCACCGAAGACGATTGCGATTGTGACATCTAAATTCCCATCTATTTATTTCATGTCGGTTGGGGCGCGTGAAGTGGCAAAAACCAAAGGCTTAAAAGAAGTTTTATATTTGGAGTGGGACTTTGGTAATAAGGATTTTGGCACTATTGCAGCACGTGTAAAAGATGCTAAGCCTGATATGGTTTGGATTGGGGATATTGGCGCTGAAGGGGTTCAACTTCTAGAGGCTATGAAAAAGATTGATTACTCGCCACGTATTCATACGCATATTTATCCTTCACCAGGTTTAATGGCTCAGGCTCCTGAGGCAGATGGTGCAATTGCGATTTCCTTATTTCAAGAACATCCACCCTACACTTCTAATAAAGGTGCTGCAGAGTTTGTAAGAAAGTTCCATGAAAAAGCTCAAGCAGCTGGTTTGCCATATCCATTAGTTGAAGTTCAAGCAGCAACTTCGTATAGTGCTTGGCAGACATTAGAGGCAGCCGTCATCGCGACAAAGAGCTTTGATGATGCCACGATTGCCAAATGGTTAAAAGCCAATAAAGTCGATACTGTTTCAGGCAAGTTGCGCTGGGATGGTGAAAACAATTACGGCGATGATTTAATGCGTGTTGCGCAATTACAAAATCGTAAATGGGTCATGGTATATCCCAAAAACGTTGCAGCTCCTGGGGTAAAACTCGAAGTTAAATGATTAGGAAGAAGTTTTGCCAAGTTTAAATTTGCTGATCCAGTCAGCTGTATCTGGAGTATTGCTCGGAGGTTTATACGGATTGATTGGCCTAGGTTTAGGCCTTTCATGGGGCTTTTTGGGACAAATTAATTTGTCCCACTTTGCTTTTGTATTTTTATCTGCGTATCTAAGCTTTGAGCTCGTAACTAAATTGGGAATAGATCCCCTAATTTGTTTAGTGATTTTCCCACCGATATTTTTCATTATAGGGGTTGCCCTACATTGGTTAATTCGAAGATTCCAAATCACTCCCTTTAATTCTTTACTTTTGACGTTTGGCTTAACGGTCATTGTTGAAGCTTTTATTCAATGGATTTGGACAGCTGATTTTGTCAAGTTGCAAACCTCTTACGGTGATAAAAAAGCAGAAATTTTTGGTATTTACTTACCATTTGCCGAGACAATGGGTTTTTTGATTGCAATACTTGTTGCAGTCATGGTTCATGTCGTCATGAAATACACTGATTTAGGTAAAGCTGTTAGGGCTATTGCTCAGGATCCAAAAATGGCTACTGCCTTTGGTATTCCACAAAAAAGAATTAGCTTAGGGATTGCAGGGGTGTGCACTGCGCTTGCCGGATTAGCTGGTGTTTGCTTAGCCATGATTTATACCTTAAATCCATCACAAATGTATACCTGGGTAGGTGTTGTTTTTGCAGTTGTCATGTTGGGTGGCTTAGGTAGCTCATTCGGTCCTTTGATTGCTGGAATCGTCATTGGCGTATCTGAAGCCATTACCATGGTATTTATCAATCCTTCATGGGCGCCAATTGTCTCATTTTCCTTGTTAATTGCCTTATTATTGTTTAGGCCGGGTAAGCTTTGATGAAACAATCAAGTTATGGTTTAGTGGTTCTTGCTGGCGCTTTATTCGCCATGTTGCCTTGGCTCAATATGCCAGCCTTTTGGCAATCGTTTTTATACATTGTCTTTTACTGGGGTGTACTGGCAGTTTCGTGGAATTTATTTTCTGGAGTATCAGGGTATTTTTCATTTGGTCATGGTGCATTCTTTGGTATTGGCATGTATACCGTGGCTTATTTCTGTGGTCATTTGGAAATGCCGTTTTTGCCAATTCTCATTTTGGCTGGATTTCTTGCCGGATTATTTGGTTTGGGAATTGGAGCCCTAGTTTTTAGGGTTCACAACGTGCGCGGAGAGCTGTTTGCGCTTTTGACATTAGCAGTCACATTTGTGATTGCCACCGTTGTGCTTAATACACCAATAGACGGTGGTCCTGGAGTCTACCTGAATTCAGTAACAATTCCGAAGTTTGGTCCGAATATCGCCGCAACTTTTTATCTGATGATGTTGGCTTTACTGATCGTCACCATGTTAGCCGCCATTTGGATTTATTCCTCGAAGTTGGGCTTAGGATTGAGTGCGATTCATGACGATGAAGATGCTGCTGAAGTGATGGGTGTGCCGACGTACCGATCTAAATTGGTGGGATTATTTATTTCGACTTATTTAGCTGGAATGGCAGGAGCTATTCAAGCCTTGTTTGTTTCTTATGTAACGGCGCCTGAGACCTTTTCAATTACAGTACCTTTATTTGTGGTTTTAATGAGTGTCTTAGGCGGGACTCGCCATTGGGCTGGGCCTTTATTAGGCGCTATAGTGATCACCGGAATCCAGTACTTTTTTACAGTTGGTGATAGTGCTTTGATGGGTAAGATGATTTTGGGCTTGATCTTAATTGCTGTAATCTTGTTTATACCGAATGGGTTATTAGGCAATTTTGCACGATTAAGAGCAAAGAAAAACTCGCAAAAAATTGTCGAAACATTAAAAAATATCTACATACCGTCCCCAAATAAAGAAGTTCATAAACCAACATCTCTCGTCTTATTACAGACTCATGGTTTGAGTAAATCATTCAGTGGCGTGAAGGCATTACAAAATTTAGATCTAGAAATTTATCAGGGGGAGATTTTAGGTTTACTCGGCCCCAATGGTTCGGGAAAATCAACCTTTATCAACTTGATTAGCGGACATTTTGCAGCTACTAGTGGCCAAAAAATATTTCAAACAAAGGACATAACTCGTTTGAGTGCGCATGAGATAGCAGCCCAAGGAATCACAAGAACCTATCAAACGCCTCGACCTTTTAATGAATTAACTGTCCTTGATAACACACGACTAGTTGCTTCTTACGCAGGTAATACGTCTCTAGATGAGGCTAGTGAATTAGCTTATGCAGCTTTAACGCAAGTAGGACTTGAAAATAAAGCAGATGCTTTACCTTCAGATTTAAATCTTCATCAAAGAAAATTTTTAGAATTTGCACGTGCATTAGCAGCAAAGCCTAAGTTATTGATGTTGGATGAAGTTCTGTCCGGGCTCACGCCTAGTGAAATTCAAAGTTCAGTCGAGCTAATACAAAAGATTCGTGGTCAAGGTACGACCATCTTATTTGTAGAACATGTGATGTCGGCTGTTATGGCTTTAGCTGATCGTATTGCCGTGCTTAATCACGGCCAACTTATTGCTAAGGGACTACCAACGGAAGTGATGCGAAACCCAGAAGTGATGGCGGCGTATTTAGGGAAAAAGGCAGAATAATGTTGGAGATAAAAAACATTCAGGTAGCTTATGGTCCTGCAACGGCTTTGTGGGATGTATCTCTAAGTGTTCAGCCAGCGGAATTGGTTTGTGTTGTCGGACCTAACGCCGCGGGGAAAACGACTTTAATCAACGCAATTGCTGGACTCAATCCATTGATGGGTGGCACGATGTATTTTAATGGCCAAGATATGGCCAAATTACCTGCACATCAATTTTGTGATGCTGGTATAGCATTAGTACCGGAAAGTCGCCGACTGTTTGTCGAAATGAGTGTCCTAGAAAATTTAGAGTTGGGCAGTTATATTGCTCGAGCAAAAGCACAGCGTGCGCAAACTTTGGAAATGGTTCTTGAGCTATTTCCGATACTCAAAGAAAAAATTAATCAAGTTTCTGGCGCCTTATCTGGGGGCCAACAACAAATGGTAGCAATTGGACGTGCTTTAATGGCAAAGCCCAAACTATTATTGTTGGATGAGCCATCATTAGGATTGGCGCCCTCTATCGTGATTGACATGTTTGCTGCAATAAAAAAAGTCAATCAGGAAGGTATTTCGGTATTATTAGTTGAACAAAATGTCAGTATGGCTTTGGAAATTGCAAGTAGAGGGTATGTGTTAGAAGAAGGGCGAGTGGTTGCAGAAGGCGTGGCTAATGAATTACTCAATAGCCCACAAATTCAGAAAGCTTATTTGGGAATCCACAGTTAATTATTTTTTTAAGGAGATAAAAATGATTTTTATGTTTCAGATGTTAGACAAACCGGATGCTTATGCTCTTCGTGATGAATTAAGACCGATTCATAAAGCCTACTTAGCTACTAAGGCCGACGACATGGCTTTTGCTGGTCCTTTGAAGAACGATGACAATACGAAAATGATCGGAACTTTACTGGGAATTGATTTTCCTAATCGAGAGGCTGCTGCTGCCTGGATTAAAGATGAACCATTTACTAAAAATGGCGTTTATGCCAGTATGCAAATTTATCCTTTTGAAAACCTTTGGGCGCAAAAAAAAGGGTTTCCTGGCAATTAAATGAAGTGTGGTTCAATCAATAAAACATGAATAACTTGATCATCAAGGAGACATAAAATGAAACATCAATTGAAATGCATTAATCAGCTTTGTAATTGTTCTACTTTAGCAATTGCACAGGATGATCAATTAGAAACTTCTTCACGCCGTTCGTTTTTAAAGACAACAGGAGCTATGACGGCTCTTGGACTCGCCGGTGGGATGTCAATGACTAATGTGCATGCCACTGGAACAGGCATTATTGATACGCATCACCATTTTTATTCTCCAAGTTATATGAAGGCTTGGGTTGATTATGAAGTTTCTAAGGGACTACCTCATTTCCCAACGCAGCTTGCTTGGACACCGGAAGGTGCTGTGGCGGCTATGGATCAGGCGGGTGTACAAAAAGCAATTTTGTCTTTAGCCTCAACTCCAGGTGTGTGGTTTGATTTTGATTTGCCAAAGATTCAAGGTATTGTTCGCGAAGTCAACGATTTTGGCGCGCAAATGATGAAAAAGTTTCCTGGTCGATTTGGGTTATTTGCAGCAGTCAATATGATTGATGTAGAAAGTTCCCTAAAAGAGATTGCTTATGCCTTTGATGTCTTGGGAGCAGATGGTGTCGGTATACAAACCAACTATGGGGATAAATGGCCTGGACATCCTTCATTTGCACCGATTTTTGAAGAACTGAATCGTCGTAAAGCAGTTGTTTACTTTCATCCATTAGTGGCCACTTGTTGCGCAAGGTTAAATACGGGTACTTATGGCTCAGTTATTGAAGTGCCTCACGATACTACGCGCGCTGTGACTAACTTATTACTCAGTGGTTCTTTTCTGAAATTTAGAAATATTCGCTGGTTGTTTTCGCACGCGGGGGGAACAATTCCAATGCTTGCTGGACGAATCAATTACTTCCATGGAAATAAACCCAATACAGCAACTTTTGCCCCCAATGGCATCGAAGCTGAATTGCAGCGCTTGTATTACGATACTGCCAACGCAACGCATCCCTCTAGTATGGCGGCCTTATTAAAATTAGTGCCACCTACCCAAGTGACCTATGGTAGCGACTATCCATATGTGCCCATGAATACTCAAGTGAAGTCTCTTGAAAATCAAGGTCTTAGCTTGGATGTGGTGGAGCGTATTAAATATCTTAATGCGCAAGCATTATTATCTAAAGTTCGTTAATTTAATTTAGTAGTTTATTTTTTAAAGGAAATGCAATGAGATTGTTACGTTTTAAAACACCAGATGGACATCCTGCTCTTGGCGCTCGTATCGGCGATGAGGTAATCAATTTAACTGAACTAGGATGTCCTGGTACTTTGGATGAATTATTACGTCACGGAGCTGCTGGAATGGCATCTGCGGAAGCTGCGATTAAAAAATCGACTAAGCGGATTCCTTTATCAAGCGTGCAACTCATGCCACCACTGCATCATCCGCATAAAGCATTTGCAATTGGCCTGAATTATGTTGATCATGCCCATGAAGGTAACTTCACACCGCCTACACAGCCCGTTCTGTTCCATCGTTTTCCAACATCTTGGGTTGCTCATGGAGTAGCGATTGAGCGTCCAAAGGTCTCCCCTGAGTTCGATTATGAAGGTGAAATCGTCGCTATTATTGGTAAACCAGGTAAATATATTACTAAAGAGAAAGCTTTGGATCACGTTGCTGGCTATAGTATTTTTAATGATGGTTCAATTCGTGATTACCAATTTAAGTCAAGTCAATGGATGTGGGGTAAGAACTTCGATCGTAGTGGCGGTTTCGGTCCTGAGTTTGTGACAGCCGATGAAGTTCCAGCTGGAATGGTTGGCATGAATATTGAAACTCGATTGAATGGCCAAGTGATGCAAAAAGCTAATACGAAAGATATGATTTTTGATGTTGCAACTTTAGTTGTTGCTTGTTCAGAAGGTATGGAGTTACACCCTGGCGACATGATTATCACTGGTACCCCATCGGGTGTTGGTTTTGCACGTAAACCGCCAGTATTTATGAAGGCTGGCGATGTTTGTGAAGTGGTTGTTGAAGGATTGGGAACTTTAAGCAATCCAATTATCGACGAAGCTTAATATATTAACCCTGGCCCCTTTCTGGGGCTTTTTTTGTAGAAGATTATGAGAATATTTACGTTTGAAAAAGCTGGAAAACCTTGCATTGGACTTTTAAGAACCCCTGATGCGCAAGAATATATTGATTTAGAAATCGCTGGATACAAATATTGCCATGATATGGTTGCTTTACTTGGTCAGGCTGACTGGAAAGATAGTTTAGATGCTATCTTGAAAAAAGAGCCTTCAAATGCTATTAAGCAGATGGCAGGCGTCAAGTTTTTACCACTGGTAACCCATCCAGGCAAAATTATTTGCGTAGGCCTAAACTATGCTGATCATGCTAAAGAAGGTGGTCATGCTACCCCAGAGCATCCAAGTTTCTTTTTAAGAGTCAATTCTTCTCAAGTAGCGCATCAGCAACCGATGCGCGTTCCTAAAGCATCTGCAAAATTAGATTATGAAGCAGAGCTTGCTGTGGTGATTGGTTCAAAAGCGCGTCATTTAACCTTAGATAATGCCTTGGAATGTGTGGCAGGTTATTCTTGCTACAACGATGGTTCAGTGCGTGATTATCAACGTAAAGGGACTCAGTGGACATTAGGTAAAAACTTTGATGCAACAGGTGGTTTTGGCCCTTGGCTAGTCACTAAAGATGAACTTCCTCCTGGTGGCGATGGTTTACGGATTCAGGCGCGTTTAAACGGTCAAGTGCTTCAAGATGGTAATACATCGAACTTCTTATTTGATGTAAAGACTGTTCTCAAAATCGTTTCTGAGTGCATGACTTTAGAGCCTGGAGATGTCATTATTACTGGAACTCCAGCTGGAGTAGGTTACGCAAGAACACCACCAATTTTCATGAAAGCTGGCGATGTATGTGAAATTGAAATTGAAAAAATTGGTGTGTTACTCAATACCATGACTAATGAATAATCAATTGAATGATTGCATAAAAAGCCCCATCCACAAGATGTGGCTTTTTTTAACCCAGGAACTTTAAGCCATGTATAGAGTTATAGCCTTTGACGCTTTTGGAACCATCTTTGATGTGTATTCCATGGCTCAATTGGCAGAAGAGATCTATCCAGGGAGTGGTCAGGCAATCTCGGTGATGTGGCGTGATCGACAAATTGAATATACAAGACTAGTGAGTATGGCGGATCCAAGTCAAGAGGGTTCAAGCTATTACACTTCTTTTTGGGATTTAACCATCAAGGCGTTACAGTACACCTGTGCTCGTCTCAATCTGGAGATGACTGAAGAGATTCAAGGGCGCTTTATGAATCAATATGCACAATTGGATATCTTTCCAGATGTGATTCCAGTTTTAAAAGAGTTGCAACATCAAGGTATGCATACATCTATCCTCTCGAATGGCAGTCAAGAGATGTTAAAAACGGTTGTTGATCATCAACAATTGAGCCCTTATTTTGAAAAACTGATTTCAGTAGATGATGCTCGGCATTTTAAAGTCATGCCACAAACCTATCAGTTGATCTTAGATCAATTTTCTTGTCAAAAGAAGGATGTACTGTTTATCTCATGTAATGCTTGGGATATTGTTGGAGCAGCTTGGTTTGGTTTACCAACTTATTGGGTAAACCGTTTCAAGTTGCCCTTTGAAACCATTGGTTTGCCACCCACTTACCAAGCATCTAGTCTCATTGATTTACCCGCTTATCTATAATTTTAATGAATGAAAGGTTTTTATGATTAAGTTTTTCTATCACCCATCACCTAACCCCCTCAAAGTAGCTCTTTTTTTAGAGGAATCGCAACTGCCTTATGAATTGGTTCCTGTGGATACACGCAAAGGTGAACAGCATGACCCTGGATTTTTGAGCATCAATCCGAATGGTAAAACGCCAGCCATTCTTGATGGCAGTATTCCAGTATTTGATAGTAATGCAATTTTGATATACCTAGCGGCCAAGCATGATGTGTTTTACCCCATACAGGATGACTTACACAAAGCCCAAATAGATTCATGGCTCATGTTTGTTGCTTCTGGTATTGGACCGTATTGTGGTCAGGCAGTACATTTTAAGAAATTTGCTCCAGAACCTAAAGAGTATGCAGTCAACCGTTATGAGTTTGAGGCTTGGCGCCATTGGAATATTATTGAAGCCCATTTGACTGGCAAACAATGGATGATTGCTGAACAATATAGTGTTGTTGACATGTCGGTTTGGGGCTGGGCGCGGATGATTCCATTTATTTTAGGCGACGATGCTTGGGAAAAGTTGCCCAATATCAAGCGTTGGCTTGATGTCATCAATGCACGTCCCGCAGCGCAACGCGCTGAGGCTTTAAAGGCACAGTTTGATTTTAAAATGACAGTAGATGCAGATGCTTTAAGGCACTTATTCCCTGCGAATGCTAAATTAGGGTTATAGTTTTTTGATTCAGTTGAACACGAAATGGAAAAGAAATGAACAATAAAAAAATCGAATCACCAGCAATACAAGTATATTCTTGGGCTACGCCAAACGGCCATAAGGTCCATATTATGCTTGAAGAGTGTGGCTTCAAATTAGGTAAAGATTGGGAAGCACACCCTGTCGATATTGGTAACGGTGACCAGTTTAAGCCTGAGTTTTTAAGTATTAGTCCGAACAATCGGATTCCAGCTCTAGTGGATATGAATGGACCTGATGGGAAGCCGATTAGTGTGTTTGAATCTGGCGCCATTCTTTTATATTTGGCATCTAAGACTGGTAAATTTTTACCTAAAAGTACCACGGATAAATTTAAAGTCTTGGAATGGCTAATGTTTCAAATGGGTGGAGTTGGTCCGATGCTTGGACAAACCCATCATTTTCGTATTTATGCACCTGAGAAAGTTGAATACGCCATTAATCGTTATACCAAAGAAGCGAATCGTTTATATGGTGTGATGGATCGTCAGTTAGCGAAAAATAAATATATTGCAGGTAAGGCATATTCCATTGCGGACATCGCTATTTTCCCGTGGTTACGGAGTTGGAAAAATCAAGGTGTTGAGATGGCTGAATATCCACATGTGCAAGCTTGGTTTCAGGAAATTGAGCAACGCCCTGCAGTTAAGCGCGGGGTAGAGGTTTTGTTGAATTTACGTAAACCCGCACATGATGACAAAGCTAATGAAATTCTCTTTGGCTTTAAACCAAAAGATAAGAAGTAATTCAATCGAACCCAACCTAAAAATAGGTTGGGGATCGAAGCCTCAAAATGAGACATCTATTTGATCAGGCCATTGATCGAGCGCATTCAGACTCAATTCGTTGGGATAAATATGGCTCCGATGTAATCCCTTTGTGGGTTGCTGATATGGACTTCCAGTCCCCGGAGTGTGTGGTTCAGGCATTGCGTCGTCGCATTGATCATGGAGTTTATGGCTATACCTATGCTACTCAGTCCTTAAAAGAAAGCATACAAGAGTACGTTAATAGAAGGTACAGCTGGCGGGTTGAAACTGCATGGATCCATTTTTTACCTAGTGTAGTGACGGCCCTACATTTAACAGTGCGTATGCTGACACAGGTGGGCGACCATGTATTGATTCCAGGACCTGCATACCATCACTTTCAGGATGCGGTGATAGGGGCAGGGCGCGATTACTCGATTTATAACATACGATTACAAGATGGTCGAGCCACTTTTTCTCTTTCACAATTAGAATCTTTAGTCAAGCCGAATACACGTCTATTGATGCTTTGCAACCCGCATAATCCAGGGGGTACCGTTTTTACCAAAGAGGAATTATCCACACTTGGGCAATTTGCCAAAGAACATCAACTCATCATTTGTTCAGATGAAATTCATGCAGATTTAATTCTAGATGAAGCACTTCAACACATTCCTATGGGGAGTATTGGTGGGGGTATTGAAGACCGCAGTTTGTCCCTCATGTCTTTGAATAAAACATTTAATTTTCCGGGATTAGGATTAGCTTGGGTGATTTGTCCGAATCCGCAATTAAGTCAAGTACTACTTAAAGATTTGCACACCCTTATTCCGAATCCGAATTTACTGTCTTATATTGCCACGCAAGCCGCTATTGAACATGGGCAAGCATGGCATCAGGCATTGATCCAGTATTTAAGATCAAACCGAAATTATGTACAGCAACGTATTCATTCTGTTTCTGGATTATCGATGCATCATTTACAAGCAACTTATTTGGCTTGGATTGATGCCTCAAAACAATCATGGGACAATCCATTTGAGCAATTTTTAAAAGCTGGCGTAGCGTTGTCCCCAGGCTCACAATTTGGTGATTCTCAGTTTGTTCGTCTCAATTTTGGGACACAGCGCATGCTGCTTGAAAAAGCCCTCGATCGTATCGCGCTTGCATGTAATCAATAATTCGTTAAGATACCCCTATGCCAAGTCATTTATCTGCTTATTATTATCAAATCACCAAGGACCAGCTCGTCCTCTGGAACGCCATGAATTTAGAGGAGCGCAGGAGTTCTTACGAAGATGTCTCGGTGAAAAGAGCTAATTTTTCACGCCACGTTGAAATTGAAAAAACCAAACTGGGTAAAGTGACAGGGGAATGGTTAATACCTCATCAATTACATAGTGATGCCATCATTATTCATTTACATGGTGGTGCTTTTGCTGTCGGTAATGCCCTGACGCATCGAGCTATAGGCACTCATTTGGCCATGCAAGCTGGCTGTAAGGTACTGATGCTCAATTATCGATTATGCCCAGAACATCCCTTCCCCGCAGCGTTAAAAGACGTGGTTGAAACTTTTCAGATACTCAAAGAGCGCAATCCCCATCAAGCAATTGCTTTGAGTGGAGATTCTGCAGGGGGTAACCTTGCGATCACTGCGACCTTACAACTTCAACAACATCAGCAAGTATTACCAAATGCATTAGGTTTAATGTGTCCTTGGACCGATTTGAAAATGTCGAATGTTTCTCATCAAACAAAAGCTGCTGTTGACCCATACTTTCCGAATAGTGAACGTTTAATTGCTTCTGCCAAAATCTACGGTGGAAAGGAAAAATTAACCGATCCTCTGATATCACCACAGTACGCCAAAATCACTTCTTTTCCACCGGTCATGATGCATGTTGGTGAGTTTGAAGCCTTACATGACGATGCTGCTTTATTTCACCAAAAATTAATCGATGGCGGTATGGAGTCACATCTAGAAGTTTTCCCATCTATGTGGCATGTTTGGCAGCATTTTGTTGGTTTATTGCCTGAGGCTACCGACTCCATTGACAAAATGGCCTTATTTTTAAAATCTAAACTAAATTAAAAAATGAAGTTACAACTTAAGGAAAAATAATGGAAATCCAATCCGTAGGAATTATTGGTGCAGGCATTATGGGTAGTGGCATTGCACAAGTTTGCGCTGCTTCGGGATTAGAGGTAGTCCTGGTTGATATCAATCAAGCGGCAATTGATAAAGGGATGGATAGCATTAGTTCTAGCCTCGAGCGCTTAGTCAAAAAAGAAAAATTATCGGCTGACCAAAAAGCTTTTACCCTAGCCAAAATCAAGCCTTCACTCGCTCATGCTGATTTAAGAGATTTACACTTAGTGATTGAAGCTGCTACAGAAAATCGTCCGATTAAAGAAAAGATTTTGCAGCAATTAGATGAGACATGTTCACCATCCACCATTATTGCAACGAACACATCTTCAATATCCGTTACCCAATTGGCATCCAATGATTCCAATCCAGCACGGGTGATTGGCATGCATTTTTTTAATCCAGTACCCATGATGACTTTGGTTGAAATCATTCGTGGCTTACTTACAAGTGATGAAACGCATCAAGCCATATATGACATGTCGAAAAGACTGGGTAAACAGCCTATTACAGTTAAAAACGCCCCAGGATTTGTGGTGAACCGTATTTTGGTGCCAATGATTAATGAAGCATTTTTTGTGTTGGCCGAGGGCATTGCTTCGGCTGAAGATATCGATGCTGGCATGAAACTTGGTTGTAATCAGCCGATTGGGCCTTTGGCACTAGCTGACTTGATCGGTTTAGACACTATCCTAGCGATTATGGAAGTTTATTTCAATAACTTTAGTGATTCTAAGTATCGCCCATGCCCATTACTCCGTGAAATGGTTGCTGCTGGTCAATTAGGACGTAAGACAGGGAAGGGTGTTTATCAATATTGAGATTGATTTTTTTCCTCAGATTGACAGATATAGAAGTGTTCGTTATAAAAAGCATAAAATGGTTTCTTTATTAAGAGATCATTTATGTCCCCCACTAAATTGGGATATTGGAGCGTAATCGCCAGTTATGTATGCTGGGGTTTTATGCCGATATATACTCGGGAATTTACAGACGTTTCGATGCTTGAGTTTTTTGTCCATCGAATTGTGTGGTCTGCGGTTATTTTAGTAGTTCTCATGTTGCTCCAAGGCAAGTTCTTTGAATTACTCAAACACGTAACACTCAAAACCATTGGTTTTTATTTCATTAGCGCCATCTTAGTTGCTGCTAATTGGTACATCTTTGTTTGGGGCATCTTGCGTGGCGATATTACCGAAGCTAGCTTAGGTTATTTTATTAATCCATTAATCAGCGTTGTTTTAGGGTTAGTTATATTGCGCGAGAAGGTCCGAAATGTTCAAGTCATAGCTATTGTATTCGTTGTTTTAGGCGTGGCTATTTTAGGTTTTGCTTATGGTAAATTTCCTTGGCTAGCATTGGCATTAGGAGGGAGCTTTGGCTTATATGGACTGGTTCGTAAGATGGGTACTTTAAAGGCTGTGGAGGGATTAACTTTGGAGATGATCCTATTACTGCCTTTTATTTTGATCTTGTTTTATTACCTTCACACACAGGATCAATTGGTATTTGGCACCCAAGGTTGGTTGATTGACCTTAAGTTAATGACGATCGGAATTATTACTGCCTTGCCTATGTTGATTTTTATTTTTGGCGTACAGCGTATATCGATGACCAGTTTAGGGTTTATTCAATATTTAGGACCCACTTTGCAGTTTTTAAGTGGCGTATTTATTTTTCATGAAATCATTGATCAACATCGTTTGTTGGGTTACGCAACCGTTTGGGTTGGGCTCATTATTTTTGCGCTAGAAGGGCTATATTCAGCAAAAAAAAATCAGTCTAAACCAGCTGAACCGGTGATGATGAATTGATGGCACCTAGATGGAATTCACGCATCTTAATAATCGAATAAATCATTTCATTGATTGGGGCGACCGCACCATGCCTCTTCGCTTTGAAGACAATTGCACCATTTAAATAATCGATTTCAGTAGCTTTTGCTTTAATCAAGTCTTGTGCTGTCGAGGAAAGCTGCAGCGGCCAATGATGTGGTACATGACTCACTAGATCTTTGATGTGCTCTTTATTTAAATGAATGCCCTCTAATAAAGCAATCTGACAACATTCCTGTTGGATAAGATCCATGACTTCTAAAATTCCTGGACTTTTCAGGAGCTCGGAGTAATTGATGTGTGCAATGGCAGATAAACCATTTAATACACAATTAATGATTAGCTTGTGCCACATGTCAACGATGATGGTTTTGGAAAGTTGTGTTGGAATTTCTGCGAATAGAAGTAATTGGGATAATAATTCAAGACCTTGTTCACTTTGTTCAGGAATCGTATTTCCTATAATTAAATTTCCACCACCTAAGTGTTTTACTCGGTTGAGATCAGTCATGGCAACGGCTGCATATATGAGTGCGGAGTAACATGGTTGCTGAATATATTTTTTTAGTAACGCCGCGTTATCAAGACCATTTTGCAGGCTAAGAACCAGGGCATTTGATTTGAGGTGAGGCGCTATCAGAGAAGCTGTTTGGAGAGTTGCTTGCGCTTTTACCGCAATGAGTACATAAGAGGCATCTTCTAGAGCAGCATAATTACTCGACGCAACGACCGGAAAATATTCGCTACGTTCCCCCCATTGAATCCCTAAGCCGCGATTATTCAAAGGCTTAATTTGTTGTTCACGGGCAATCAAGGTAACAGGAAAGCCAGCTTTAGCAAACAAGCCACCAAAATAACATCCAACTGCACCTGCTCCAACAATAGCAATATGCGGTAAGTTAAGACTCATTTATAACTCTGTAACAATTGGTAAAAATAACTCTTGAAGATCATTTAAAAATTCAAAACCAATTGATGTTGCTTGTAATTGAGTCAAATCTTTTTCCAGTAGGCCTTTTTCAATAGCGAGTTGAAGTTCGGATTGGATATCGATTTGTAAAAGTCCTGTTCGTTGTTCAAACATACTCATTGGAACACCGCTTTTAAGCCTAAGAGCCCCAAGCATAAATTCAAATGCAAGTTCATCTCTAGCAATCGTTCTTTGTTCAATTACGGCTTTACTCGAGGAATGAATCGATTCCATGTAGGTTTGAGGATGTCTCTCTTTGACTGTACGAATGATTTTATCTGGAAAGGAGATTTTTCCATGAGCCCCGGCACCGATACCAAGATAATCACCAAACATCCAATAATTTAAATTATGAAAACACTCTGATTTGTGTTTGGCATAAGCAGAAATTTCATAGCGATGAAGACCTGCAGATGCAAGTTGCGCAATCAGTGAAGATTGCATATCAGCGATCAGATCTTCATTCGGTAGTGGCGGTGGGAATTTTGCGAACAAAGTATTCGGTTCAAGTGTAAGTTGATACAAGGACACATGATCTGTTTGAAAGCTTAATGCCGTTTGTAGGTCTGAGCTTGCTTCTTCTAGTGATTGCATGGGCAGGCCATACATCAGATCTAGATTAACTTTTTTGAAAAACTGTTTAGCAATTGCAATTGCTTGATGGGCTTCACTCGCAGAATGAACTCGACCCAAATCTTTTAAATGACGATCATTAAAGCTCTGAATGCCTAAGGAAATCCGATTGACACCACTTTTCGCGTAGGCAGAAAATTTTTCCGCCTCAACAGATCCAGGATTCGCTTCGAGAGTGATTTCGATATCACTATCCATGCCGACACGTGCGCGTACATCGGCAAGTAATCGATCTAAGCCTTTCGGAGATAATAAACTTGGCGTACCGCCACCGATAAAAATAGAATGAATTCGTCTACCCCACATCAGTGGCAAAGATTCTTCTAGATCTTTACAAAGAGCATCTAAATAGAGATTTTCATCGAACCCAAGCCCTTGATCACTAATCGCATGAGAATTGAAATCACAGTAAGGACATTTTTTTACACACCATGGAAAATGGATGTACAGAGATAGTGGCGGTAAAGATGCCAAGACAATGTGATTGGTTGGGCGCACAGTATTTGCCGCTTGTATTGGGATAATTGGGTGATTACTCATAGTGTAATTTTTGCAGAAGTTCCTGCATCGCAAGGGCACGATGGCTTATCGTGTTTTTTAGTTGAGGATCTAATTCAGCCACTGTTTGTTGATGTTCTACTAAATGAAAATAGGGATCATATCCAAAGCCATGGATTCCTTTTGGCGTATCAATGATCTCCCCATGCCATGTTCCTGTAGCAATTATCGGTTCAGGATCGGATGGATGTTGAATGTAGACTAGAGCGCATACATATTTCGCCTGACGATTGGATTCATTTTTTAATAGGTCTAATAAATGATGATTATTTTGATCGTCATTGGCATGAGGTCCAGCAAATCGAGCAGAATGGATGCCCGGGGCACCTTGCAGAGCATCTACACAAATTCCAGAATCATCAGCAAGACTAGGCAGGCCGCTCAGGGCACTTGCTTGTCTTGCCTTTGCAAGGGCATTTTCGATAAAGGTCGGGTGAGGTTCAGGTGCTGCAGGAATCTGCAAATCTTGCTGGCTAATGACATCAATACCAAGAGGTGCAAAAAGGGCCTTGAATTCCTTTAGTTTTCCTGGGTTAAGTGATGCTAAAACAATTTGTCTTGCAATTGAAGTCATTGGGCAAGAGCTTCTTTTTGAAAAGTAATCAGTTGCTGTATGGATCGATGTCCAAGATCGAGGAGTTGATTTAGTTCCTCCTTAGAAAAGCTAGGTCCCTCAGCCGTACCTTGAACTTCAACAATACCGCCTTTACCTGTCATGACAATATTCATATCTGTATCGCAAGCAGAATCCTCGTCGTAATCCAAATCGGTCACTACTTGACCTTGATAAATACCCACAGATATTGCTGCTACATGATCCAATATTGGGTCATGCTTAAGAGAGCCATTTTTCAACAATATATTAATTGCATCTCTAGCAGCAACAAAAGCGCCAGTGATAGCTGCAGTTCGTGTTCCTCCATCAGCTTGAATCACATCACAGTCGAGATGAATCGTTCTTTCACCTAATAAAGATAAGTCAAAAACACTGCGTAAAGAACGACCAATTAAACGTTGGATTTCTTGCGTACGACCTGATTGTTTGCCTTTGGCGGCCTCTCTATCACTGCGAGTATGGGTTGATCTTGGAAGCATGCCGTACTCAGCGGTTACCCAGCCCTGACCACTCCCTTTTTGATGAGGCGGCACACGATCCAAAATACTCGCATTACAGAGCACCTTTGTCCCACCAAAGGCAATTAAAACAGAACCTTCGGCATGTTTTGTATAGCCACGAGTAATACTTACCTCACGGATTTGTGAAAAAGCACGCTGACTAGGGCGAACGACAGTATTCATGGGTCAAGACCTTTCAATTAATTTCTATTATTTTGCCTTTTATTTGGCACAAGCACATCAACACTTTACAATGTAAACATGATATACAGCATGACAGGGTTCGGGGCACATCGTCAGCCCTTAAAAATTGGCCAGCAAACTATAGCATTAGTTTATGTAGAGCTAAGGTCAATTAATTCGCGTTTTTTAGATTTGGTCTTTAGGACCCCAGATGAAGCACGCATGGCGGAATCGCAAATTAGAGAACACATCGCCAAACGCATTGCACGTGGAAAAATGGAATGCCGGATTCATATTCAACGCGGGGGCGAGGCAGATCAACCGCAAGAAGCTGATGCTGAACAAGCGATTACGAAACATTTTCATTTGCCGGTATTGCAACAATTGCAACATCTACAGGGATATGTAAAACAAGATTTTCCTTTGGCAAGTCCCTTATCTGTCAAAGATATATTAACTTGGCCTGGAGTGATACGGCAGGATGAGATTGGCTCTGAAGAGTTACAAGAAGTCATTTTAATGGCTACCGAACTGGCATTAAATGCTCTGATTGCAAGTCGTAAGACTGAAGGTGAAGCCCTAAAGCAAGTGATATTTGTCTGTTTAGAAAAAATGGCAGCGATTGTTGCCGCAATTGAAATCAAGTTGCCAGCGATTATTCAGGCTTACCAAGATAAGCTGGTAGAAAAATTACTGGCGGTATTAGATGGTGTTGATCAGCAAGGTCGATTAGTCTCTAAAGAAGAGTTGATTGAACGGATCAAGCAAGAAGTCGTGATGTACGGTGTAAGAATTGATGTTGCTGAAGAAATTAACCGCTTAAAAACACATTTTGACGCCGTCAGGTCAGCTTTAGTAAAAGGCGGCCCAGTTGGAAAGCGCCTTGATTTTTTAATGCAGGAACTACAACGTGAAAGTAATACCTTGGGAGCAAAATCAGTATCACAAGAAACAAGTGATGCTTCTATGGAGTTGAAGTTACTCGTTGAGCAGATTCGTGAGCAGGTTCAAAATTTAGAGTAGTTGGAGGAGGATTCGGATGATTTATAGCGGCAGTATGATTCTCGTGGTAGCACCATCAGGTGCTGGTAAATCATCCTTGGTTTCTGCTTTGTTGACGACCGATCCAACCCTTGCCTTATCAGTATCCTTCACTACGCGCAGCCCGCGACCGGGTGAAGTCGAGGGGATCAATTATCACTTTATTTCAGAGGGAGAATTTTTATCCCGAAAAGAACAGGGTGACTTTTTGGAGTGGGCTTTTGTTCATGGTAATTATTACGGCACCTCACGCTCATGGATTATGGAAAAGATGGAACAAGGTCAAGACGTGATTCTTGAAATTGATTGGCAAGGGGCTCAGCAGATTCAGAAAATCGTGCCACAAGCGATTTGGGTTTTTATTTTGCCACCATCGCTTAAAACGCTCCAAGAACGTCTGCAGAATCGCGGACAAGATGATGAGCAAACGATTCAAAGGCGTATCCAAGCTGCACACGAAGAGCTTAGTCACTTGTCAGAAGCGAACTATTTAGTAGTAAACGATTTGTTTCAGGCAGCTTTATTTGAGTTACGTCAAATTATTTCAGCGAGTCGTTTAAGAACGACCCCACAACTTCTCAGACACTCAAGCTTGATTAAGAATTTAACTAATTCAGGTAAATAAGCTCATTTTTGGGTTAGAATATGGTATACGCAATTACATCCTTTGTAATTGAAACAAGAATTGAAAGTACAAACTATGGCACGTATCACAGTAGAAGATTGTTTAAAGACTATTCCGAACCGCTTTGAAATGGTTCTAGCCGCGACGTATCGTGCGCGCCAATTGGTTCAGGGACATACACCTCGTGTTGAGTCAAAAGATAAACCGACAGTGACCGCTTTGCGTGAAATTGCTGAAGGTATGACTGACAGAGATATGTTATCTAAAGTACCTCTATAAGGTAATCTATGGTGGCCCGATCACCATCAACATCTAGTAGCGACCTCGTTACTAGCAAAGCAGATGCTAATATTATTATCGCTGCGATGCTTGAGAAGACGAGTCGGCACTTATTTGGTCCTACCTCAGCACCAGATTCTCCACCAAAACAGCAAGTAGTGAGTTTATCTGTTCTCACAGACAAACTCAGTTATTTAAAATCTTCAGAACTCAAGTTAGTAAAAAAGGCTTTTCATTTTGCTGATGAGGCTCACCTAGGTCAGTACCGTCAAAGTGGCGAGCCCTATATAACCCACCCCTTAGCAGTTGCAGAACTTTGTGCTGAGTGGCGTTTGGATGTGAATTCCATCATGTCAGCCTTGTTGCATGACGTGATTGAAGATACGGGGCACACACATGCTGAACTCATAGAAACTTTTGGCCCCAAGGTAGGAGAGCTTGTTGATGGCTTAACGAAATTAGATAAGTTGGAGTTTCAGAGTCACGCTCAAGCCCAAGCAGAGAGTTTTCGGAAGATGTTTATGGCTATGGCACGAGATATTCGTGTCATTCTCGTCAAGTTGGCTGACCGAACGCATAACATGCGAACTTTAGATGGTGTGCGGCAAGATAAACGTAAACGAATTGCCATTGAGACCAATGAGATATACGCACCAATTGCGCACCGTCTTGGTTTAAATATGATTTACCGTGAATTAGAGGAATTAAGTTTTAAATATACTTGGCCCATGCGTCACCGTGCTTTGGATAAATCCGTCAAAAAAGTACGAGGAAACCGCAAAGAAATCGTTGGCAAGATTTTGGAAGATGTACGGCGTCATTTTTCCAAGGTTGAGCTAGAAATTGATATACGCGGTCGAGAAAAGAGTTTGGCGAGTATCTATCACAAAATGCGCACCAAACATTTAAGCTTTAATGAGGTTCTTGATGTGTATGGATTTCGTATACTGGTGAAGACGAATGATGAATGTTATCGTGCCCTCGGTGTTTTGCACTCGATGTATAAACCGATGCCTGGCAAAGTAAAAGACTACATTGCGATTCCTAAATTAAATGGTTACCAGTCATTACATACAACGATGGTAGGACCTGTTGGGATGCCGATTGAGTTTCAAATTAGAACCATTTTGATGGATCAAGTTGCAGATGCCGGGGTAGCTGCACACTGGGTATATAAAGATGGCCAAGAAGAAATGAGTGATATACAAATAAGGGCGCATCAGTGGTTGCAATCCTTAATTGATTTAGAAGATGCCAGTCATGATCCACAGGAGTTCTTGGAGCATGTCAAAATTGACTTATTTCCCGACTCAGTTTATATCTTCACGCCCAAAGGACATATTCGGGCATTACCAAGGGGTGCAACCGCATTGGATTTTGCTTATTCGGTGCATAGTGACTTAGGTAATAGTTGTGTGGCCGTTCGAGTGAATGGAAATCAGTTGCCGCTTCGAACAGAAATTAAAAATGGTGACATTGTTGAAGTGATTACCTCACCCAACTCCAATCCCAATCCTACTTGGTTGACGTTTATCAAGACGGGACGGGCGCGGGCGGCTATTCGTCACGCATTAAAAACAAAAGGTTTGGATGAGTCCTTACAGCTTGGAGAGCGTCTATTGTTGCAGGCGATCCGTCAAGAAGATGTTGATGTTGGCTTAGTAAGTGATGTGGTATGGGATAAGATTTTACATTGGACAGGTGCAAAATCTCGCCAAGAGGTTATGACGGATATTGCCCTTGGACGAAGATCAGCCGCTGTTTTAGCTAAACGAATAGAAATTTTTGTCAGTGAAACACATGGTCATGAGCAGTTACGATTAGATGATCAAGTATGGCAGAATAAAACGGAAAAAGATCTACCTGCAAAGCATTCTCGGCAGACCCTCGTCGTAGACGGAACAGAAGGAATGTCGGTTATTTATTCAACGTGTTGTCATCCTATCCCAGGTGATACCATCATTGGTTATTTAGGTAAAAGTGAAGGTTTGCAAATTCATATTCATGATTGCGCTCATGTCGTTCGGATTCACCGTAAAGATCCTGAAAACTGGGTGGAGGTCAATTGGGCCGAAGAAATTCATAAAGAGTTTGAGATTCCACTCAAAGTGGATATTAAAAATTCTAAGGGAGTATTGGCTAAGGTTGCTAGTAGCATTACGGCAGCTGATGCCAACATCACCCACGTAGGTATGGACAGTACCAATTCGGAATTAGCGGCAACCATTCGGTTTGGTGTCCAAGTCAAAGGGCGTGATCACCTAGCTAGGGTGATGCGCAGTTTACGTGCCAATCTGGATGTCGTGCGAGCGGTAAGAACAAAAACACATCATTAATTTACAGCGCCTTATATTCCACATCTAGTATTTCAAGAACCTCGGTACCATTCGGTGTGTGTAATTCTATTTCATCGCCAATCCGTTTTTTAATCATAGCCGTAGCGATGGGTGATATCCAGCTCACAAAGTAATCACCAAAACTAATTTCATCAACGCCAACAATACGTAATAGTTTTTCAAGACCGTTGCCATCAAGATAAGTGACTGTTGCGCCAAAAAAGATTTGATCCGTACTTTCGCGTGTTGCAGGATCTACCACTTCAGCAAACTCAAGGCGTTTATTTAAAAAACGGATACGACGATCGATTTCACGGAGTCTTTTTTTGCCATAAATATAGTCTCCATTTTCAGAACGATCACCATTACTAGCGGCCCAATGGACTATTTTTACAATTTCTGGGCGTTCAATATCTAACAGATGTAGTAGTTCATCCTTTAATCTTTGGTGCCCAGTTGGTGTAATGTAGTTTTTTGTATTCATTTATGGCATAATACTATGCTACGCGGCTGTAGCTCAGTTGGATAGAGTACTTGGCTACGAACCAAGGGGTCGTGGGTTCAATTCCTGCCAGCCGCACCATTATTTGATTGAAAGCCAAGGGGTTACAAATAACTTTGTAACCCCTTTTCTTATCCTATTTTTTTGAAGTCTATCCTGAAGTGCACTAAGGAGTATTCTCAAAATACTAATTAAATTTCTCCTCAAGCCGATTCACATTTTGCAATGGTTTTAGCTAGCCCTTAAGTATAGAGAATACGATTTGGAGTACAGCATTTTCTGAAATGCCTGATAGAGTGTGAGCTTGTCAACTAAGACTACTCAATTGAAAATACATGATTATTTTTTAATTGACCAATTATGAAACCAAGTTCCACACTCAGATCATCTAAACCGCTGATTGATATGGACGATTTATCTTGGCAGATCCATCGCTTTGAGAAAAAAAAGCGACGTCTCTATCGCAAAATGATGAAGGTTCAGCATCAAACACAAAATGAAAAAATTAAATGTAACAGCCGACAATCCGCAAGGCGTGATTGGATGATTTTTTTTATCACTTGTATCTCTATTACTGCAGGCATTACTTGGATTGTGTTTCAGAATTGGTTGGATTTGTGCATTTTACAGAGTTGATGTTTTAGGCTGGCACAAGAGCAGGCTGTGATGGGGTTTGAGCGTTACGCACGCGGAGCAAGAGGTACACCACAATGGCGATATTCATCAGATTCCAAGCAATACCATTGATAAATGAAGCGTGATAGGATCCAGTTAAATCAAAGACTTTTCCGGACAACCAACCTCCTAGAGCCATACCAATCATGGTGGACATGATGCAAAGACCAACGCGCTTACTTAAGTCTTGAATCGGAAAATACTCCCGAACAATAATGGCATAAGCAGGGATGATACCTCCTTGGAATAAGCCAAACAAAGCAGCGATGATATATAAAGAGATCAGACTTTCAAAAGGTAAAAACAATAAAAGGGCTATACCTTGTAAAACGGATCCCAGCAATAGAGTTTTAAGACCCCCGATACGATCGCAAATTAACCCTGATATTAGTCGACTCGCAACCCCACAGGCGAGCATTAAAGAAAGCATTTCTGCACCTCTAGCAGCATTAAAGCCAAGATCATTACAGTAAGCAACGATATGGACTTGCGGCATTGACATCGCCACACAGCAACCAACACCTGCGATACATAAAAGCGCCTGTGCAAAAGGAATTGGTAAGTTAAATGGTTTATCCCGATTAGGGGCTGCAACATTGATCACGGTTGAATGTTGGCTAACCGGCGGACGTTGGCGTAATAGTAAAGCGAATAAGAACATACCAATTCCACAGATGACGCCCATTGCAATATAGGTGTTTCGCCAACCATAATGTTCAATCCCGTATTGGACGATGGGAGGCCAAATCGTACCAGCTAAGTAATTACCGCTTGAGCAAACACCAACAGCAATTCCGCGGTATTTACTCCACCACATGGATGTGTCAGCCATTAAAGGGGCAAAGGTTGCCGAAGCACCAAAAAAACCTAATAAAAAGCCATGACAGATACCAAAAATGATGATATTTGGCGCTAGTCCAGAAAGTACATAGCCTAACCCGACCGAAACAGCACCTATGATCAGAGCTGTTGACACACCAAAGCGGTCTGTCACCTTACCCATTAAGATACTGCCTAGTCCTAAGCCAAGCATCATCGCGGTATACGGTAGTGAAACAGAGGACCGACTGACACCAAATTCAGCTTGAACTGCGGGCAAAAAAACAGCTACCGCATACATAGAGCTTGTTCCAAGAGTCATGAGTAAAACCGCAATACACAGTCGTTTTGCAGCAGTTCTAGAATCTATGAGGTCATGATGAGCGGTAGCTAATGTCATATGCGTATTTTTAAAGGATGTGTGAAGATTAGCACAACTTTGGTCAGATCTTATATTGTTCATAAGGGCCCTAAAAAACAGATACAATTTTGACAACTATTAAAAAGCCAACCATGTTCAAAACATACCAACAATTATTAGTCCTTCTTATCTGTATTTTGATTTCTCCTGCAGGGTGGAGCGCCAGCTTTGAATGCAATTCCAAGTCTTTGACAGAGATTGATCATTTCATTTGTCGCAATACTAATATTTCTGCA
>CANHPL010000018.1 GCA_947462685.1 Burkholderiaceae bacterium
ATTGGCCCCAATGGCGCTGGTAAAACCACATTCATTAATCTATTAACGGGAAGATTAACGCCATCATCCGGACAAGTAAAAATGATGGGGCACGAAATTAGTTCGCTCAATGAAAGTAAAAGAGTGAAGATGGGCCTAGGGCGAACATTTCAGATTAATTCATTGTTTAATAAGATGACGGTATTAGATAATGTCTCTTTAGGTATTTCAGAGCGTCTTGGCATTTCAAAAAAAATGTGGAGAAATGCAAGTGCATTTACTGCTTTAAAAGAAGAATCACTAGAAATTTTAAGTCTTTTAGGGATTGCAGATGATGCTAATGAAAGAGTCAGTCAACTGCCATATGGCAAACAACGGCTGGTTGAAATTGCAATATCTTTGGGTTTAAAGCCTAAAGTTTTACTTTTAGACGAGCCCGCGGCCGGAGTTCCATCCATGGAGTCGGGGCGGATTTTGCAGGCTTTAGATGTTTTACCAAAAGATATTGCCATTCTGATGATTGAGCATGATATGGATTTGGTATTTCAGTTTGCATCAAAAATTACTGTATTGGTTCAAGGTGCGGTCTTGTGTGAAGGAACGCCCGATGAGATAGCAAATGATCCCCGTGTTCACCAAGTGTATTTAGGAGAGCCAAATGAGTGAAAATCAAAACAAGATAGCACTTCGCTTGCAAGGTATTCATGCTGGATATGGTGAGTTAAATATTTTGGAAAATATTAATATTGAAATTCCTACTAATACCTCTTTAGCTCTTTTGGGAAGAAATGGTGTTGGCAAGACAACCTTGATGTCAACGATGATGGGGCACGCCACGCTCCATTCTGGTCGGATTGAATTGTTTGGCAAAGAAATCCAATCGTTACCTGTGTATGAACGATCAAGGTTAGGTATTGGCTATGTGCCCCAAACTAGAGACATATTCCCATCATTAACAGTTGAAGAAAATATGTTAGTTGCTGCTAGACCAGGCCGTTGGCCTCTTGAAAGGGTGTATGAATTATTCCCGCGTTTAGCCGAGCGAAAAGATAATATGGGGAATCAATTATCAGGTGGTGAACAGCAGATGTTGGCTGTTGGGCGAGCATTAATTTGTGACCCTAGTCTACTGTTGTTAGATGAACCTTTAGAAGGTTTAGCTCCAGTGATTGTGCAAATGTTAATGGATGTTATTAAAAAGCTGATTAGAGAAGAAAATTTGACTGTTATATTAGTGGAGCAATCAGCAAAATTGGCATTGCAAGTCACTGATCAAGTGTTAGTCCTTAATCGTGGCAAAGTAACCCATCATGGTAAAAGTGATGATTTGCTTGGTCAACCTGAGCTTCTAGCCAAACTAATTTCTGCAAACTAATTAATTTAATTCAATGTAACAAGTACCAAACTATGTTCAGTAGTGGATAAAATTTTTTAATAAATCTGGAACTTTTTTTGAGAATTCATCATGGGTGGTTACTTTTGACCCATAACTCAGAAAAATTGATGATTGATGAAATATGAGTAAAAAAATTCATTAGTTATTCTGTAGAAAAACCAAGATGCTTGAATTGTTCAAAGTTCACAGATAGTTAGGTTTGAGCTATTTTTTATAGGGGTATCAACTAGTAGGTTTGATAACTAAAAATGCATTAATATAAATAAAGTATAACTAATAAATGTAGCAATTTCTCTTGAGAAAGCTAAAAGATGAATCTTAAAAACAGTAACTAAAAATAACTCTTTATCAGGAAAAAAATGACTAGCACCCCTATCCAAGAATCAGTTCGTTCGCATTATATAGATCCGCAAACATTAGACTGGTCACCAACACCTTTTCCAGGTATTAAGATTAAAGTCTTGTACTCCGAGCCAATATCTGGAATGTCTACCGTCTTATTTCAAATGGATCCTGGTGCAATTGTGCCGTTTCACGAACATACTGGACTTGAGCAAACGTTTATGTTGGAAGGAAGTCTTGAGGACGAGGAGGGCAAGGCATTTCCCGGAACTTATGTTTGGCGTCCTGCGGGAAGTCGGCATATTGCAGTTGCACCGAATGGCGCAACTTTCTTATCGATGTTTATGCGCCCAAATCATTTCTTTTCAGGCGAAAAGTATGATTTAAAATAGTTGTTATTCAGGTTGTATGCCGGCAGATTTTAAGGCTGCTTTCCAACGATCTACATCTGCTTTTAAAAACGCTTGTAATGCTTCAGGAGTTGCTTGTGAAGGTGATGCAATGGAGGCGCTCATTTCTTGATAACGATCGATGATGTTTGGATCTTTTAGAGTTTCTCTTAAACCAATGGCAAGCCGATCTATCACTTCTTTTGGCGTACCCTTTGGGGCATATAAACCATGCCAAACCGTCAACTCAAAATTGGGCAGGCCAGACTCAGAAAATGTAGGTACTTGAGGCAGAATTTTTAAACGATTTTTTGTGGCAACAGCAATTGGTTTGAGATTGCCAGCTTTAATATGTGCAATAGTACTTGCAGGTTGATCACAAATTAAATCAACTTGACCACCTAATAAATCATTCAGTGCAGGACCCGTACCTTTATAAGGAACACTAGTCCATTTATTATTAGTTGCACTTTTTAATAGAGCCTCACACAATTGAGATGTTGCCCCAACTCCAGCATTTGCGAAATTTAATTTATCACCATTGGTTTTTGCATAAGCAAGTAATTCATTCAGGTTATTACTTGGAAAGTTTTTTCTCGCCACGAGAATCATAGGAACTTCTGTAACGATTCCGATAGGTTCAAAATCTTGGATAGGATTGTAGGTTAATTTGTTATAGAGGGCGGGTGCACTAGCGTGGGCCATGTTGTGGAAAAGTAGTGTATAGCCATCAGCCTGAGATTTTGCTACCTTATTGGCGCCAATGGTTCCGCCTGCTCCACCGGTGTTTTCTACAATAACACTTTGATTCAAATTGTTTGACATGGAAGCACCAAGTAATCGTCCTAGTACATCCGTAGAACCCCCTGGTGGAAAGGGAATAATCATATGTATGGGTTTGTTCGGAAATGAACTTTGCCCGTAAGTCAATAGACTAAACAGATTACAGAAAATAAAAAACACGAGCAGAGTATATTTTTTCATCATATGAGTGGTGGCTGGCTTAAAGAAACTATTTCTAAATGATCAGGTCCAGTCCTTGCATAGGATTGCATGACGAGAGGATCATGACCGGGGATAATGTGATGTTGAGACTCAGCAAGTGACTCAATCAGCTCGTAAGCATTGAGCATTTCTGAAGTATCTGTGACGATTGGGAAAGGCGAGCGATGGACTAAGTTTTCTAAATAATGTGCTGCATCTGAGGCTAGAACAATCCAACCTCTTTGAGTATGAACCCTGACGATTTGTAGACCCCGAGTATGACCCCCAACCCAATAGACTTCTATTCCTGAGCGTAACTCATAAATACCATCATGAAAGCCAACACGCTCCTCATAATTAGCATAAATAAGTTCACATACATTATGGGGGTCATAGGCATGACGGCAAAAGGCATGACGCATATCTTTACCAGTAGCGTATGACATTTCTCGCTCTTGCAGATGAAAGCGAGTATTTTTTAATTTTTCAATATTACCAGCATGGTCATAATGAGCATGGGTTAATACAGTATCTTTAATGTCATAAAGCGAAATACCTGCGTCTTGTAACGATTGAATAGGGCAATGTAAGAGATTTCTTTTTCTTTCATTCGCTGCTTTTTGATCAAAGCCTGTATCGATAAGGATGGTCTCCTTATCATTCTTCAAGAACCAAACGTAATAGTCCATTTGTGTGGCTGCATCATGTAAATCGTGCACAATAAAATTTTCTAGTCTTCTGCGATTAATCGTCGCATAGCGCATGGCAAAAACTTCCCAAGTACCGATACCCATTATTAATTTCCTAGATCTTATCTTTTATATATGCAAACATAGCGGTATGGTCAGCACCCTTTGGCAGCGACTTTTCTGCGCTTTCCCACTCTTCGAAACATAATTTTGCAAAGCTACCATGCGATTGCATTTCATGGATAAAATCTTTCGCTGTTTGAATATCTTTTCTCATTAAAGCAATAGCAAAGCCGGAGTTAAAAGTTTCAGAAAGCATAAAACTCTCCACTTTAACCTCGGTTGTATTGTTTTTTCCGGATGAGGCATTAAAAACTTGGTTTGCTAGATGTGGGTTAATACCAAACTTTTCTGCAGCAACTAAAGCTTCGCTGACAGCTAATAAACCAGCGGCAGAAACATAATTATTTAAAGCTTTAACTGCATGCCCTGCGCCTGCCTTACCAACATGAACAATTGTTTTTCCAAGAGCTTGAAAAATAGGCATCACTGGTTGAATATGCTTCTCAACACCGCCAATCATAATAGCCAAAGAGCCATCGATAGCTCTTTTAACACCCCCTGATACGGGGGCATCAATAAAACCAAACCCTAAATTCTGTAAGCGCTCAGCATTGATTTTTGAATTTGTCGGTTTTGAAGAGCTCATGTCAATGACTAAAGTATCTTTTTGAAAATGGCTCGCAATACCATCTTCGTTGCTACCCCAGAGTAGTTGATCAATAATATGGCTATCTGGAAGTATCAAGATAATGACTTGACAGGATTTTGCAATTTCTTGCGGATTATTTAGCCATTCAAAATTTGATTTTGTATTGAATTTTTCTTTAGCTTGAGGGTTTATATCAAAGCCTTTTACCTGAAAATTGGCTTGTAACAAATTATTCGCCATGGGTACTCCCATCATGCCAAGGCCTATCACTCCAATTTTTTTATTTTGCATACCCATACCCTATTTAAAAGAAGTAGTCTCATTTGTAGCCTAAAAGCTTTATTTTTAGGTTATTCTTATTTAGAAATATACACCACTTATTCAGAGGAATCATTTTGCGATGTCAGGAATTACAAAGGAATTAATTCAATATATTTATCAAAGTCAATATGAAGAATTGCCAAGTCATGTTGTGCACGAAGCACGACGTTCATTAATGAACTATTTTGCAGTTTGTATTGCTTCGTACCAAGATCCAACTATTGTCAAGGCTTATCAAATCTTGAGTCAGTTCTCTGGCAAAGCTCAGGCTTCAGTGATTGGCTTTAAAGATAAGTTAGATATTTTGCAAGCATCGGCAATGAACGCAATGGCTGCAAATGTGTTTGATTTTGATGATACCCATATCCCCACGATTATTCATCCCACAGCACCTGTGGCTGCGCCATTGTTAGCCCTCGCACAACAAAAAATGATCTCTGGGAAGGAATTCTTATTATCCTTAATTTGGGGTATGGAAGTTGAGTGCCGAATAGGTAATGCTATTTCGCCATTTCATTACAGTAAAGGGTGGCATATTACTTCAACATGCGGAGTCTTCGGAGCAGCAATTGGCAGCGCGAAGTTGTTGGGATTAAATCAACAACAGATATTGTGGGCATTGGGTAATGCGGCAACACAAGCGTGTGGATTAGTAGAAAATCTCGGTACGATGTCGAAAAGTTTAAGCGTTGGGAATGCCGCAAAAAATGGGCTTTTATCTACAATATGTGCGTCTGAGAATTTTGATGGCCCCCAGGACCCTTTGGAGGGATCAAGAGGTTTTTTACAAGTGTTTGGCGACCAAGTCCATCCACAGAATTTGAATGAAAAGTTAGGCATCCTTTGGGAAGTCTTAAATAATACCTATAAGCCATTTCCATGTGGTGTTGTTCTTAATCCAGTAATTGAAGCTTGTTTAGACATTTATCAAGAAGAACAGTCTAATCATGCGTTTTTATCCTCAATACAAGAGGTTCGAATTATGGGTAATCCTTTATTAAAACAACGAACAGATCGACCTTTGATTGAAAATGGAAGACAGTCACAGGTCAGTGGCCAGCATGCTGTTTCTGTCGCATTACATTTTGGCAAAGCGGGTCTAAAAGAATTCAGTGATGAAATTGTAAAAAATGAAAAGATTCAGGCGTTTTATTCCAAGGTATCTTTTTTAGAAGATTCTGCCATTGCGGTTGACGGTGTAAAAATCCAATTGATATGTAAAGATCGAATCATCGATAAACACATTGAGCATGCAAAAGGTTCTGTCTCTAAGCCTTTAACTGATGTGGATTTAGAAAATAAATTAAGAAACCAAATTAATTATCATCACTTGAAATTAGACGCTGATAAAGTTATTGACCTCATTTGGTCCATGGATCATCTTCTGGATGTAAGTATTTTGTTGAATGAACTTGACTTTAATCAAGCTTGATATTGGCTTCTTGAATAATTTTTTTATAACTTTGAATTTCTGAGTGAATGTAGTCACTAAACTCCTTAGGGCTACCTCCAACAATCTCTAGACCATTGCTGAGAAGTTTTTCACGAACCTCTGGATCTTTAAGAACTTCATTGAGTTCCAAATTTAATTTATTAATAATGATTGGAGATGTTTTGGCTGGAGCTAAGACTGCATGCCAAGCAACTGCTTCAAATCCTGGATAACCGGATTCTGCAACAGTCGGAACATTTGGTAGAAGTTTAGAGCGACTCTTGCTGGTAACAGCTAGACCTTTGATTCGGTTGGACTGTACCATCGGAGTACTTGATCCAGCGTCACCAAACGTCATACTGACTACACCTGCCATGGCATCAATTAATGCGGGACCAGCACCCTTATATGGAATATGAATCATTTTAATTTGTGTCGAGCGCATAAATAATTCAGCTGCAATTTGAGCAGAACTTCCTTTGCCAGCTGTACTAAAAGAGTATTTATCTGGATTATTTTTTGCTGATTGAATCAATTCTTGTAAATTTTTTAGAGGAATTTGATTATGTAGACCGATTAAGTAGGGATAACTCGTGAGCTGAATAATCGGCGAAAAATCTTTTTCAGGATCATAGGGTACTTGTGGGAATAATGATGGATTAATAGCATTTGGGCCGGTTTGTCCTAAAAGAAGGGTATATCCATCAGGGCTGGCTTTTGCAACGGCGTCTGAGCCAGCAATGCCTCCTGCACTACCTCGATTATCAATTACAAAAGATTGTCCCAATCGGATTGATAATTTTTGAAAGACCAGTCTTGCAACAATATCTGCACCTCCACCGACAGCAAATGGTACGATTACTTTTACAGGTTTATTTGGATATTCTTGAGCTGATGGATACAATACTTGGGATAGAGCAAAGACAAAAATGATCGTTTGTAGAACTCGATTGATTGTAAACATATTGATTCCATTTTATAAAAATGTAAAGTAGGGGGCGGATTTGAAATTAAGTTTAATCATTGTAAAGAGTTTTATAGCTATATTAATTAGTTATTTTTCAATTACTCAAGCATCTGCTCAAGGGAAAGATTTTCCAAATAAACCGATACATTTAATCATTCCATTCGCTCCCGGTGGGGTTACTGATATTGGTGGGCGGTATATTGCTCAGCAGCTTTCTCAAAAATTAGGCGTTGAAGTTTATGCAGAAAACAAGGCTGGAGCTTCTGGCAACATAGGGGCGAGTTATGTTGCAAAAGCTGAGCCAGATGGATACACCCTATTGGTGGGTTTTGATGGCACCTTAGTGATTAATCCGCATATTTTTGAAAAAATTCCCTTCAACACAATGAATGATTTTTCCCCAATTGGAAAAATTGGTGATGCTGCTCTTATTTTGCTTGCAAACCCAAGCTTGCCAGTAAAAACAGTAAAAGACGTAGTTACTTTATCCATGAAAGAACCAAAGGGTTTGTCCTATGCAACATCAGGTATTGGGGTAACCCCTCATATTGCTGGAGAGTTATTAAAGCAAAACACCAGGGCCAATTTAGTTGTGATTCCATATAAAAGTGGCGGTCAAGCTTTGATTGGTTTGATTGCCGGAGACGTTCCTTTGGCGTTTACTAATTTGGCTGGAGCAACTCAGTATGTGGATAGTGGTCAGTTAAAGCCAATTGCAGTATCAGCAAAAAATCGTGTATCGAGTTTGCCGAATGTACCAACTTTCATAGAAAGTGGTTTTAAAGATATTTCAGTGATGTCTTGGATAGGTTTATTAGCTCCCGCAAAAACCCCTAAGCCAATCATTATGCAATTAAATAAAGCCCTTAATGAGATATTAAATTCTGAACAGACAAAAGAAAAGCTCAATGGACTTGGTATTTTGGTGACACCAACTTCACCAGCAAGTTTTTCTGATGAAATGAAATCTGATCTAGAGCTATATGAGAAAATTGTAAAATCCGCAGGTATTAAAGCACCTTAACCTTCTTTATTTAGAGTAAATATGAAAATCAAAACTTGTTTATTGCTTCAACTAACCTTCTTGTTAGCCATCCTTTGTTCTAGCGTATCTGCTCAAACGAGTGACTTCCCAAATCATCCAATTAAGTTAATTGTTCCAATTGCTCCAGGTGGTGGGACCGATATTATTGGGCGTAAGGTGGCTCAAAAGTTAAGTGACGTTTTGCCACAATCGACTTTTGTCGAAAACAAAGCGGGCGCAGGTTCATTGATAGGTACTGAGTTTGTTGCAAAGGCATCACCCGATGGTTACACTTTATTGGTGGGTGGTTTATTTAATATGGTCATGAATAAAGCCTTGATGAAAAACTTGCCCTATGACCCTATAAAAGACTTTATCCCCTTGGGATATATTTCTGCGAATGCATTTGTACTCTCAGTTCGACCAGATTTACCTGTCAATTCTTTATCTGATATGGTCAAGTTAATGAAGGATAAGCCTGGGCAGTATACCTATGGATCTGCTGGCATCGGTACTTTACAGCATGTATGGGGAAATATTTTGGCAGATCAGTTAGGTTTAAACCTTATTCATGTTCCTTTTAAGGGAGCACCACAAGCTTATCAAGAAATGATGGCAGGGCGATTAGACATGATTTTCGATAATGTTGCTGCTTCTAAAACGTATGTTCAATCCGGCCGATTAAAAGGACTTGTAAGCTCTGGCGAAAAGAGATCCGCCTTATTTCCGCAGCTACCTACCATTAATGAGACAGGATTAACCAAGTTTCAAGGTGAAAGTTGGTTTGGTATTTTTGCTCCGGCAAATACTCCAGCTTCTGTCGTTGCTAAATTGCGTCAAGCCTTAGTGCAAGTCAATAAGGATCCTGAATTTATTTCCCTAGTAGAAAAAGATGGTGGCAGAATGCTCAATATATCTGCAGCTGACCAACAAGGTTTTTTGCAGGATGAAATCAGTCGCTGGGTACCTTTAGTCGCGAAAAGTAATGTAAAGATTGATTAATCTTGAGAGGTTTTATTTGAAATCCATTGAGAAGAAAATTGACTTTAATAAAATAAATGTCAACTAGATCACTCTGATCAACGTTATTAGAATATGAGTAAAGTAATTTCTACTTTATGGCATCGAGGATACTTTTTGATTGGAGATTTAAGATGCAAAGCTTCAATAAGCAGGTTCTATCTATATTTGTCCTGTTAGCTTCTCTTTTGTTCATATCTGAAGCGCATGCCCACCGGAATTGGCATTCTCGCTGGGGTTGGGGAGCGGGAGTAGGATTTATAGGTGGTGCAGTTGTTCCATCCCAATATCCCCGACCTTATTATTATCAACCCTATCCTCCGCAAGTCGTGTATCAACAACCAATTGTCCTTCATCCTTCTCCTGTTTCAAACTACCAGATCCTTCCACCGGCCGCAACCAAGTCTTCTATTTGGTATTTTTGTGAGTCAGAGAATAACTTTTATCCCAATGTGGCGACTTGTCCAGAAGCCTGGAAGCCCATTCAAACAGACTCTTCCACGGCATATATACCGCAGGTGCCACCTCCAACTTTCTCCGTTACTCAGTAGCCAAAGTCTTTTTAAGGTATTGAAAGTCGTTCACCAATATGATGAGCACAACAGATCTAGGGAAATTTTTCTAATGGATTTTTTCAATGACTAATTTTCTCTTCAACAGCGGATATACTAGACCCCATAAGACTATCAAAAACTATAATAGTAATTAAAATATTCGTAAACAATACATACAAAGGCTATCAATGGAGAATGTAAAAGGTTTTGTTAGAAGGATCGTTACGGGACACGATGAATTGGGTCATGCAATCATTACTGAAGATGGCGCTGCCCCTGCCGTTCATACGAATCCAAAACGCGAAGGATTTTATTTAACCAATTTATGGGTCACCCATGAAACTCCAGCGCCGATTAATAACGATCCAGATCCGACTTCTGCGCCCTTACAACTAGAACCACCCAAAAATGGTTCCGTAGTGAGGATTATTGAATTCGGACCTGAAGGTGAATGGTTAAAAAAACTAGATAATGATGGGGCGAAAACGGCATTTGGAGCAATGGGAACTGATAAAGCATCAACCTATAGACCAGGTGGGCATCCTTTGATGCATCGTACGGAGTCCGTTGACTACGCGCTCATCTTAGAAGGTGAGATTTATCTGGTTTTAGACAAAGAAGAGCGATTGATGAAAACAGGTGATTTTTTAGTAGAAAGAGGAACCAATCATGCTTGGGCTAATCGATCTGGTAAACCATGTAAGGTATTGTTTGTTTTAATTGATGGAACATTTGATCCAGAGATTGCAAAACATTTTTAAGGCAAATCATGAAAAAAATCTTTCAAATCATTTTTATGAGTACGTTCACCGTGATTATCAATCCATCTTTTGCGGTTGATTTAAAAGTTTTTAGTGGTGGGCCATTTGAGGCTGCATTTCATGAATTAGCAAAAGATTTTGAAGTTAGCACAGGTAATCGAATGGTCGTTGAATATGGAACTGCCCCTCAGCTTCAGCAAAAACTAACTGAAAATATTCCAGGTGATTTAATGTTAACCGCCACTAATTTAATGAACCGACCAGAAAATCAAGCGAAGTTGATTGACGGTACTATGGCACTTCTAGGTAAGGGTGGCGTCGGTATTATGGTGAAAAAGGGTAATACTTTTCCAGCGATGAATAATCCAGATTCATTTCGAAATGCAGTTATGCAAGCAGATCGGCTTATTTATAACAAAGCATCCACGGGTTTATATATTGACCAATTATTCAAAAAAATTGGAATGGCTGAGAAGTTGGAGACTAAAACTGAGCGTTTCGTCAACGGTGATGATGCAATACAGCGTGTCATTCGTGGCTTGGGCAATGAAATTGGATTTGGTGCAATTGCTGAAATCAAACTCAATGAGTCTAAAGGAGTTGTGCTTGTAGGCTCACTGCCAGATGAGTATCAAAATTACACGAATTATTCTGGAGCCGTCATGAAAACATCAAAATATCCCAAAGAAACTCAGCAATTAATTGAGTATTTGCAATCTGACAAAGCAAAAGCACTTTTCAAAAAAACGGGGATTGATTAGGTCGTTGCACCTTCATCAGTCCAACTAGGAGCTCGGCCCGCTAGAAGGGCTTCTTGAGCAGAAAAGTTGAGTTCTACTTTGATGCCATTGATTGGTTCGCGCATGAACAATTGGTATAAATTGGAGTTATGGGCTTTTCTTTCGCTAAAGTTCACACCATTTTTTTGTAAACGCTCGATAAATTCGAGCATCCCAGTACAGTTAAAGCAAACGTGGTCGATACGACCTGAGCCTAAGTTGCCACCCCCAGAATAGTCTTTATTGACGTCATCCTGAGGGGTGCTCAAATAGACATCCTGATGATCTGAAAACTTCGCTTTACCTATATGTACAACATCTTGTTCACCGATATAAAGCCAGTAGACTGGGAAACCAAATTCAGGGTGGTAACCACTTACAAAACCAAGGTTATTGCAAAACCAATCTCTTGTTCCTTCAGGATCATGAGTCAATATGAGGATATGTTCCATAAATTTTAGGGGCATTTTTTATCTCCTTTAGTCTAATTATTTTCAGTTATAGGAATAAATCGCCCATCTTCCATCTCCAACTTGGGCCTGATCCAAATGGTCTGGTTAATCAATGCTTCATAAACATAGGCATCTTCTAAGGTAGCCTCTATTTTTGCCAAGTGTAAAATACGATAAAAACCACCTGTTTTCAGGTGTTGTAATTTTTGCCCTAGTATGAATGCCATCTAATGATCTGTCATATGAATTATTCCTTTAAACATATTAACATTGATAGCGAACACATTGCAGCCTGAATCACTGATGAAATTAGTTGAATGGGAAATGCCCTTCGGTAAATACGCGGGCAGAAAACTTGCTGATTTGCCTGGGCACTATTTGGCATGGTTTGCAAGAGAAGGATTTCCCGAGGGCGAGCTTGGAGAACTATTGGAACTCATGTTTACGATTGATCACAATCAATTAAGATTTTTAATTGATCATTTACGAAACAAGTAAAGCCAAGAAGTATTATATTATTAAGAAGATTAATTAAAAAAATAAATCGGAGGCTACACATGAAGTGGATTAAATTTCTTCTTTGGATGGGTTTCGCGGCACAGGTTAATACATCTTTTGGTTCTGACGTTTACCCAGCCAGATCAATCAAGTTCATTGTTCCTTATGCGGTAGGGGGTTTGCCGGATATAGTTATTCGACGAGTTGGACAAAGATTATCTGAAAAAATTGGTCAACCAGTCATCATCGATAATTTACCTGGAGCTGGAGGAATCAATGCAGGTCAAGCATTAATTAATTTACCAGCTGATGGTTATCATTTTATTTTCTCAGATAGTGCCATGCTATCTATTACACCACTCGTATTTAGCAAAGTCCCATATGATGTTAAGAAGGATTTTTTACCGATATCTTATCTTGCTAAAGCACCATTTTTTCTTGCAGTTAATCCTAAAGTGCCAGCCAAGAATTTAGAAGAGTTTATTCAATTAGCAAAAAGTAAGCCTGGTGAAATTAGTTGTGGATCTTCTGGTGAAGGCTCCTTACATCATTTAACGATTGAAGCGATGCAAATTGCTTTTGGTATTAAAGTTTTACATATTCCCTATAAAGGAACTGGACAGTCTGTGCCCGCAGTGATTGCTGGTCAGGTAGATTGTGTTTTAGCTGCAATGCCATCTTTGGCCGGATTTGTGGCAAGTGATCGTGTCCGCATATTAGCTTCAGCGAGTGCGAGTGTTTCTCCATTAGCGCCGAATGTTAAACCGATGGGGCAAGATTTTAAAGATTTTGATTACGCTTTTTTACTAGGTGTTATTGGCAAGCCAGGAACTCCACAAGTAGCCATTGATAAGTTAAATTCTGAATTTGCTGAAATCATGAAAGAACCCGATATGATTCAAAAGCTTGCCGTGATTGGTGTAGAACCTATTGGGCAAGGATCCGATGGATTTAAAAAAGCTTTGGATAAAGATGCTGAATCATTAAAAAATACGGTTAAAAGAGCCGGAATATTACCAAAGTAAATGGAGAGTTATCTGTGGAACAAGTAATACGTAAATTATCTCGGACACCTTCTGATTATCGTTGGCCTGAAGGTGGTGCCACAAGAGTTCCTTTTTGGGTATACACCGATGATGAAATTTATCGTAGGGAACAGGAAAAAATATTTGGTGGTGCCTCATGGAGCTATGTTGCATTAGAAGCTGAAATTCCTAATTCAGGTGATTTTGTAAAAACTTCAATAGGTGACAGGCCTGTCATAGTCGTGCGAGACAAAGACGGCTCAATCAATGTGATTGCCAATAGTTGCGCTCACAGAGGGGTTGCCTTTTGTAAAGAGTCTAGAGGAAATGCACAGAGTTTTACATGCCCATATCATCAGTGGAATTATGATCTTAAAGGTAAATTAGTGGGTATCCCTTTTCGACGCGGATACAAAAAACAAGGTGGTATGCCTGACGATTTTGACTTAAATGAGCATTCGGTTAGAGCCCTAAAAGTGCATAGTCGACATGGTGTTATTTTCGCTAGTTTTGATCATTCTGTAGAGCCATTCGAGGAATATATTGGCACTAATATGCTTAGTTACTTTGATCGAGTATTTGATGGTAGGGAATTAAAAGTACTTGGATATGAGAGACAGAGTATCGAATGTAATTGGAAGTTAATGTTTGAGAATATCAAGGATCCTTATCACGCAAGTGTATTGCATGTTTTTTTAATGACCTTTGGGTTATTTAGGATGGATCAAGAGTCCGCAGTGGAAATGGATGAAACAGGTCGTCATAGTGCCTTAATTAGTAGGCGAGCTGGTCAAGCCAGCGCAGAGGCAGCCGAAGAGATGAAAAATAATCTAAGAAATAATTTCACCTTAGAAGACCCTAACTTACTTGATGTTGTAAAAGAGTTTTCTGGAAATAATAGCGTAGTGATGTTGACTTTATTCCCTAATATTATTATTCAACAACAATCTAATACATTAGCTATGCGTCAAATTGTTACAAGAAGTCCTGGAGTATTTGAATTGCATTGGACATTTTTTGGTTACGCAAGCGATAGCGAAGAGATGGTTAAAAGGCGTGTTCGTCAGGCAAATTTAATGGGGCCATCTGGATTGGTATCCGTTGATGATAGCGAAGTCTTAGCCATGTCTCAGTCGGGCATGTTTCCTTATGATAATCATCATGTCGTGTTGGAGATGGGTGGTCGAGAAATAAAAGATACAGAACACATGATTACAGAGGTTGCAATCAGGGGGTTTTATAAACATTATGCAAAGGTAATGGGATTATGAATCCAATTTTATCTGCAGAATTAGAAAAAGTTGTTTTAAATCATAAAATACAAACTCTTAACAATGAATATGCATTGGCATTAGACCAAGATGATCTAAACTTATGGCTTTCATTTTTTTCTGAGGCATGTCTTTATCGAATTATTTCGCGAGAGAATTATGAGTTGAATATGCCGATTGCTGTTTGGCACAGTGATAGCAAGGCCATGCTACGAGATCGAGTGTTAGCTTTGAGAGATTCGACTTTGTATCGACCCAGATATCTTAGACATTTAATTTCTGGAGTCATGATTAACCAAATAAAAGATGATGTCATTTATTCTCAAGCGAATGTATTGATAGCGGAAACTGTTGTTGATTTCAAAACTCAAATCTTATTATCTGGAAGATACTTGGATGAAATAGTGGTTGAGGATGGTCAGTATAAATTCCGAAATCGTATTTGTATCTATGATTCAATTCTTTTACCAACTTCCTTAGTTTATCCTGTTTAAATTTAATTTTTAGGAAACTTTATGCAGCAGCAATTAGAAAATGTATTATTTCAGACCATTGATCAAGTCTCATTTATAACTTTAAATATGCCAGATACGGGCAACAAGATTCCACAAACTGTTGTAACTAGATTAGGGGAATTATTAGAACAAGCTAGCCTAGATCATTCATTGAAAGCGGTAGTGATTAACGCTCATGGAGATCATTTTTGTCAAGGCAGAGATGGTGGAAAAAAAGTGAACGATACTCCCCAAACCCCACTTCAGCTAAGGGAAAAAATGATGGGACCAATTACCAAAGTCTATGCGGCACTCCGGTCTATACAGGTTCCCGTGGTGGCGATTGTTCAAGGGGAGGCGAATGGCTTTGGAGCTGCTTTAGCTGGATCAGCTGATATCACGATAGCGGCAGACAATGCACAATTTTCTTTTCCTGAATTATTAGTTGATATGCCTCCAACTCTTGCAATGGCCACGGTGATGGATCGAGTAGGGCCAAAGGCACTTAGTTGGCTTGTTTATACAAATGCGCATATTTCCGCTCAAAGGGCTTGCCAGATAGGTTTAGTAAGTGAAGTGGTTCCCTTGAAAGACTTATCACTTGCGCAAGACAAACTGCTTGGTCAATTAAGAGCTAGAACGATTCCTGCATTAGCTACGGTTAAAGACTTTTTGGCAAATTGTAGATTGGATGAGTTTCCTCAAGCAGCTAACTATGCCAAAAATTCTTTAGCTTTAGTATTAAGCTCAAAATAATAGGTTCTATATGTTAAAAAATAGGTTAAATATGTTAAAAAATATTTTTATTGTTTTGGTATTCAATATTTTTACGTTTCATAATGCAATTGCTCAATCCAACATCGTTAAGGTTATTGTCCCTTATGCACCAGGTGGTAATGTAGATAATATTGCTCGAGCTTATAGTAAATATGTCAGTGAAAAATTTAATGAAAATTGGATTGTTGAAAATATAAGTGGCGCAAATGGGATTATTGGCGCATCTCATGTGGCTAAATCAAAGCCTGATGGCAAAACATTATTATTTAGTGCTGATGTTCACTCGATGGCTTCTTTAGTTATTAAATCAGTTCCATATGACGCGATTAATGATTTCACCCCGATTTCTCTTGTTGCGAAAGCGCCTTTAATATTTGTTGTGAATCCTGATTCAGTTAAATCTAGTAATTTAACGCAATTAATCGATGAAATTAAACCCAATCCCGAAAAATTTAATTTTGCGATTTCAGGCGCGGGTTCATCCCCACAACTTGGAGCTGAAATTTTTAAGTCGAGGACTAATTTAGCGTTAGCTACGATTAATTATCGTGGGACTGGCCCTGCAGTAACAGATTTGGCTGGAGGTCATGTTAATTTAATGGTCGTCACCCCTCTTGCAGTGATGCCTCTCATCAAGGCAGGTAGATTAAAGGCTTTGGCCGTAACATCTAAAAACCGTTTTTCACCTTTGCCCGATATTCCCACAACTATGGAAGCTGGTATGCCGGGATTTGAGTTAGAGAATTCATATGGATTTTGGGGACCAAAAGGTGTGCCTTCTTCGCAAGTTTCAAAAATCAGCCAGCAATTAAAAAAGGTAAGTGAAGACCCTGAATTACAACAAAGGCTTGTAGAGTTAGGAGTTAACACTGCGTGGGTATCTCCTGAAGATACAGCACGGCATATTACAAAAGAATTTAAGCGTAATCAAGAGATTTACGTTAAAGCAAATATCAAACCAGAATAATTTTTTTGAAAGTTAGAATGAATAAAAACGATTCATCACAGAATAAGCAGTATGGTTATGTTGATTTAGGGCAACATATAGAACGTCTTGACGAAGCTGGTTTGCTTTGCAGAGTTGATGAACCGGTAAATAAAGATACAGAGTTACATCCTTTAGTTAGATGGCAATTTCGTGGCGGAATAGCAGAAGAAAAGAGAAAGGCATTTCTATTTACGAATGTGGTAGATAGTAAAGGTAAACGTTACGATATTGATGTAGTCGTGGGAGCTTTAGCAGCGAATCCAGAAATATATCGAATTGGTATGAATGTGGCAAGTTTTGAAGATATTGGACCAGCTTGGGAGAAAGCAATTGCCCATCCTATACCGCCGATTATTGTGAATACGAAAGATGCACCATGTCACGAAATGATCATTCAAGGTCGTGACTTAGAGGGGCCTGGGAATGGTTTAGAGTCAATTCCCTTTCCAATTTCAACTCCAGGTTTTGATGCCGCTCCTTATATAACGGCAGCTTGTGTAACTACCCGAGACCCAGATACAGGTATACAGAATATGGGTACCTATCGGGGACAAATCAAATCACCAACTCGACTGGGCATGATGATGCTTGCAAATCTCAGAGCAGGTGGTTTAGAGCATTGGAAGAAATACAAAGCAAGGGGAGAGAAGATGCCAGTTGCAATTGTGATTGGCTGTCCTCCATTTGTTAATTTTCAAGGTCCACAAAAACTGCCAATCGGTTTAGATGAGCTTGCGGTTGCAGGTGGCTTGGCGGGTGAGCCCATTCGAGCCGTTAAGTGCCACACGGTAGATATTTTGGTACCAGCTGAATCAGAAGTTGTTATAGAAGGATTTGTCGATACAGAATTTTTGGAGCCTGAGGGGCCTTTCGGTGAATCGCATGGTTATGTCGCTCTTGAAGACTACAACACCGCTGTTACCGTAACCGCAATAACACGCCGAAAAAAAGCGACTATTATGTCAATTATTTCGCAAGTCACACCTAGTGAGTCTAGCGTAATAAAAAAATTAGCATACGAGCCTTTATATCTTAGCCATTTAAAAAACCGGTTATCCATTAAAGGAATTAAAAAAGTCACGTTACATGAAGCCCTTACTAATTTGCGTAAAGTAGTTTTCTTACAGTTTGTAAGAGGAACTTCTAAAACTGAAATTTGGCGTGCATTAAATGGGACGATGACACTGCAGGCGGCTATCGGAAAATTTGTGATTGCGATTGATGAAGACATTGATCCGAATAATATCGATGCTGTCTTGTGGGCAATGTCCTATCGTTGTGATCCAGGTCAAGATATACAAATTGTTCGATATAGAGAGATGGGGCATGGACCACGGAGCGAATATACTCCTGAAATTGATTCTGCCATGCTGATCGATGCCACGATGAAGTATCCAATGCCACCATTAGCGCTACCCAAAAAAGAATATATGGAAAACGCAAAAAAATTATGGGAAAAACTTGGGTTACCTGAATTAAGACCAGAGTCTCCTTGGTATGGATATGACCTAGGAGACTGGAGTGAGCAATGGGATAAAAATGCCCTAGAAGCCACTAAGGGTCTTTGGATGGAGAGGGATCAAGACTACATTGATAGAAGAAGTTATGATGCCATTCCTAATATGCCTGTAAAGAAAAAAACGAATCCAGATTAAGCAGCTTGGATTCGTTGAATAAATTGTTTTCCAGTTTGAAAGGTGCCTAAGGATCCACCAATGTCTATGGTCGTTTCCTTGGCATCAATTGCCTGCTGCATACAGAGGTCGATTAATTTCGCAGCTTGGATATAAATTGGTAGTTGATGTCTTTGCCCTAACCAATTTAAGAGCATGCTCGCAGAGGTAATTAGAGAAAAAGGATTAGCAATATCTTGTCCTGCAATATCTGGTGCGGAACCATGGGCCGCCTGACCCATAGCATATAAGTCGCCAGCATTGAGAGACCCACCTAAGCCAAGGCTACCAGACAACTCTGCTGTTAAATCTGAGAGAATATCACCAAACATATTCGTGGTGACAATCGTATCAAAACGTTCAGGGTTTCTAACTACGTGAGCCATCATGGCATCCACAATAAATTCATCGACAGTGACTTCAGGGTAGTTCTTTGCAACGTTATAGCAACTATCCATAAACATGCCATCGGTGACTCTTAAAACATTTGCTTTATGAACTATAGATACATGTTTTTTTCTTGTCATCGCTAATTCGAATGCTGTTTTAGCTATTCGGTCACAACAGTGACGTGTAATCCTTCGCAGTGAGATACTGACGTCCGGAGTAACCAAAATTTCACTATTACCTGACTCTACATTGCGGTCTGCATAAAAGCCCTCTGTATTTTCTCTAACGACTGCAAGATCAAAAGGATTCATGCGTGTAGGAATCTTGGGAAAAGTTTTCGCAGGACGAATATTGGCATATAAATCCAGTTGTTTACGAAAATATTTGGAAGGGTTGATTTCACCTTTAGATTCATCTTTGAAGTCATACGTAGCCATTGGCCCTAGCATAAGACCATCAGCGTCTTTGACTTTGGCTAGTAATTCTGGAGTGACTGTTGCTTGGTGTTTTTTTAAACTATCGTGACCTGCAATCTCAGGAACTAGTTGTAATTGAAGATTGAGTTTATCTGAAACGGTTTCTAAAACATGGGTACACACGGCCATCGTTTCGGGACCGATACCATCCCCTGGAATAACAATAATTTTCATGAATTTAGTCTAATTTTAAGTTAAGTGATTGAAGACTTTTTTTGTAATTACTAAGTTCAGTCCGATGAAATTGAGCAAACTCGTCTCGAGTATTTGACTTGATATTAATACCATCTTTTTCAAATTGTTTTTTAAATTGAGGATCATTTAATACTTGGTTGATCAGTATATTTAGGGATTGCAGGATTGGTTCAGGAGTTTCTGCAGGCGCAAATACACCGCCCCAGAGAGTAAAGCTAAACTCTTTACCAATATCTTCAGTAACAGTATGAAGTTGCGGGAAAACATTGGTTCTCTTGGGAGAGGATACTGCGAGTGCTTTTAATTTATTACCTTCAATAAATTGAACCACTGACGGTGTGCTTGCGAAAAAGACATTGACGTGACCACCTAAAATATCAGTCATCGCTGGACCAGCGCCTTTATAAGGAGCATGCGTCATTTCAATACCAGTTAATTGCGCCAAAGATGCTCCAGCTAAATGACCTGGTGTGGCAGTACCTGAAGATGCGTAGATAAATTTATTGGGTTGTGATTTTGCTAATTTGATAAATTCTGGAATAGAGTTGTAATTGGAATTTAATGGTGCAACTAAGGTTAATGGAACTTCACCTATCAGAGCAACCGGCTTCAGATCTTGATAAGGGTCATAACCTAAATCTTTACTAACAAGGGTATTAATCACCATTTCACCAGTTTGACCAAGCAGAAGGGTGTAACCATCAGCTTTAGCTTTTGTGACAAAGCGAGTACCAAGAGCACCGGTCGCACCAGGCTTATTTTCGACAATGAAAGATTGTTTTGTTTTAAGCGTTAATTGTTCAGCTAGTTGTCTTGCCATTAGATCGCCAAGACCACCAGGAGCGTAGGTTACAACAATGGTTACCGGCTTATTTGGGTAGGCTTGCCCAAAACTGAGTGAGCTAATGAAGAAGAGGGCACTAAATAGGATATTTTTCAAGTTTGTCTCTTTCTAAGAAGAATCGTTGATAGATTAATTTTAGCTGAATTGATATCAAGTAATTTCATTTAGATGATAATTAGTGAATAATTATCCAGGAGATCAAAATGCCCACTCAAAACAATCAAGATGAGAATCTATTAAAAAATAATTTTTTACAAAAGTTAAAAAATAATGAACTGGTTTCATCCATGACGGTGAGGATGGTCAAGGGTGTTGAGATTGCTCAAATTGCAAAAACTGCTGGTTTTGACTCAATTTATATTGATTTAGAGCATAGTAGTTTTTCTTTAGAAACTACGAGTCAAATTTGTATGGCTGCATTAAGTATTGGATTGGCTCCATTTGTTCGGGTTCCGGCTAATACACCAGAGTGGATTTCTAGAGTACTAGATATTGGTGCTTTAGGCATCATAGCCCCACATATTCGTTCAGCAAAAGAAGCTGAAGAAGTCGTTCGGTCGGCTAAATTTCCACCCCTGGGCGAGAGATCTGCCGCAGGCGCATTACCGCACTTAGCGTACCAATCACTTCCTGCAACAAAGTCCTACCCCATTATGAATGCCAATACGGTTGTCATTGTTCAATTTGAAAGTCAGCAAGCCCTCGATCAAGCAGAAGAAATTATTTCTACTCCGGGAGTGGATATTGTATTGATCGGTACAAACGACTTAACTGCCGATATGGGAATAACAGGCAATTATGATCACGCGCGGGTAGATGAGGCCTATCGATTAACCATCAACTTGTGTAAAAAACATGGAAAGTGGTGCGGGGTAGGGGGATTATCTTCGCGACCTGATTTAGTGGAAAAATATGTAAAGTTAGGGGCTAGGTACGTTTCTGCAGGAACTGACATGGCTTTTTTGATGTCAATCGCTACTGAAAAAGCAAAGCAAATCCAAAAAATCGACTATTAAAAACCAAATAAACGCGCTGGATTATCTTCTAATATGAGCTTTCTAATACTTTCTTGATTGGTCCAGCGCCCTAGTAAGTTAAAAAGTTCAACTGAGCTTTTTTCACCAAAGGACAAGTGAGGGTAATCACTTCCCCAAATAATTTGTCGTGGCGCAACTTCTATAATTTTTTTTGCCAAAGGATCTGCATCGACAAACCCGGGGGTTTTGGACATTCTATAAATACCTGTAAATTTTGCGTAAGCGAGTTGATTCGGATCTTTTAATAAATTTAAAAAGTTTTTGAAAGCTGGAGTATCAATACCATCTTTTGCAAGATTCATACCCATATGCGCCATGGAAAAAGGCAACTCTAATCTTTGAAAAACGGGCATAAGCTCCGCAGTTAACCAACCTGGCAATAAAAAATCTAAATGCCACCCAATTTCAGAACATCGTTTAGCTAGAAGTTCAATACGCGATTTTAATTGATCTGCAAGTCCAGAGGTTTGTGGAAAAACTGGGCTAACATTAACTCTAACTCCTCTAACTCCATGATCATTCATTGAAGCCATTAATGCCTCTGGAGCGTTTTCATCAATATCAACAATGCCCCGACAGTCTTTAGTGCCAATAATTTTCATGGCCTCTAACATACAAGAATTATCCCGACCATAGGCACTGGGTTGGACAAAGACATATCTTGTAATACCTAAATGCTTTGCAAGTTGTAGGTAATCTTCAAGGGGAGCGTGTGGTGGTGCATAACGTAAATCTGAGCCATAGGGATATAACTCTGCAGGACCAAAAACATGAAAATGTGCATCACAAGCATGCGGTGGCGCAGTAAATTGAACCTTTTCAGAAGGATTAAATGACATAAAATTCCTTATATTTAGTTAATTTAGATTTGCTTTAATATCAGATTTTTTTATGATTTCTGACCACATGGCGCTTTCATCTCGAATTATTTTTGAGAATTCAGTCGGAGAGTTTGAAGTTGGATTGACACCAGCATTTTTAAACACATCAATGACTTGAGGAGTTTGAATGGCGTGAACAATTTCTTGGTGCATTTTTTCGATAATGTCGTTTGGAGTGCCCGATGGCGCCATTACTCCAAACCAATACGTCATTTTATAGTTCGGAAAACCTGCCTGTGCAAAGGTGGGGACCTGTGGAAATAAAGGGTGTCTTTGATTACCACTGATAGCAACTCCCATCAATTTGCCATCACGAATAAATGGCGCTGTTGAACCAACACTACCAATCGCTAAATCCACACGATCAGCAACAACATCAACAATCGCACTAGCAATTCCTTTAAAAGGAATATGTGTCATTTTGAGATTGTTTTGAACGAGGAATGCCTCCAAAGCGAGGTGAGCTGAAGAACCAATACCACCAGAGCCAAAGTTATAGGCATTGGGATTTGCGCGTGCATTTTGAACAATCTCTTTTAGATTTTTTTGTGGCAAATTGAGGCGGCCAACTAAAACTGCTGGAGCATCGGCAACTAAAGATACTTGAGTTATATCTTTTAAAGGCTGATAAGGTAATTTTTCGTATAGAGCGGTCGATACAGCAAAAGAATTGTCAGTGAGTAAAAAGGTGTATCCGTCAGGCGCTGATTTTGCTACTGCATCTGTGCCAAGCGTGCTGCCAGCGCCACCCTTATTATCAATAATGACTGTTTGACCAGTATGCTTAGATATTTCTGCTCCAATGATTCTAGCGGCCGTATCGGTAAATGAACCTGGAGCAAATGGGACGATAATTTTAATTACTTTATTCGGCCAATTGTTGGTTTGAGCATACCCAAAGTTAGAAATACTGAATAGAAGGACAAAGCAGAGTGTGCGCAATTGGAGGATATTTTTCATGGAATTATTCTTTTACGAGAAATGTTGATTGAGGTATTGAGCGGTTACTTGTATGGATGACAAGACTGGTTTTTCTAAAAGCAATGATAAGGGATTAAGAACTTCCTGGGTTGGTAATTGTGAGCAAGCAATAAAAAGAGCATCAATATCGTCAAAAAACAAAGTTTTAGCCTTTTCTTGAACTTGCTCAGCAGTAATTTTTCCTAGGGTGACGACATCTTGAGCATAAAAGCTATCGAAATGTCGAACATGAATACCACCAGATTCAAGAAATAGCTTTAATTGATCATTTACATGATCTTGATAGGGTGTCAGTAAAGAGATATTCTTAGCGCCAATTTCTTGAAGAGCTTTCACCATTGAGTGTGCAGTAGTAACAACTGGCTTGCCTGTAACCTCACCAATTCGCTGCGCCATCTCTCGATCTCCCGCCGGACCTAAAATAAACCCAGCCGCCGTACAACCATACGCAACAATATCTAACGCATTGTTGGTGGATTGTTCACAAACTTCTATCGTAGATATTTTATAGGCAGGCAGTGATTCAGTGTTAAGTAGCCCTTTGCCTCTTGGTACTCTAACAACTTCACATGATGAACCATAAGGTAGCCAGTGTAAAAGTTCTTGATGCATAGTGGTATTGTTTTCAGGAACAACTAGCATGACTCTAAGAGGGTTTGTAGATGTATTCATTCTTATATAATTATGGTGTTGGCGGGGGGCGACGGACAGTCATTGAATGTGGCGGTCGATCATCACAATATTCAGTTGTTCGCCAATGTAGCGCACGTAACTCCCCAAATTCATGAGGTAGCTTTTCCCAAGTAATTCCTTTATCCTCGCTTTTAAATAATTGCCCCAAGTTAGTACAAATAAATAGTAACCTAGTATTGGATTCGTGCATGGCAATGCACCATGGAGTGGAGTTGAGAGATTGAGGGAACTTTACTTCAGTCCATGTATATCCATAATTAGAACTTTTGAGAAGTTTGCCAGTATTTCCTGGAGGACCATTACCGTTACAAAGCCAAATAGTTGAGGGGTCATCTATTTCAGTTGCAATTGCTCGAGTGTATTGCCAATCAGAATCTAACAGAACAAATTCCCAGTTGGCGCCATTATCTGTGGAGCGATGCAGGCCTTGATTCGTTGTTGCATAAATAATTTTTTTACCATTAGGCATTTGAGTGACACATATACCATGGACATCAATAGAAACAAGGCCATTTGAAACCTCTTTCCAAGTAGACCCATGATCGATACTTTGAAAAATACCACCAATCTCAACGGTTGCCCACATCATTCCAAAGTCAATTGGATCAAATAAAATTTGAGTAAAACGGGTCGGCCCCATATTGATTGTTGAAAAAGTAGCAAGACCTGGAATTTCAATTTTTTCCCAAGATGAACCTGCGTCCCCAGACCGATAGAGTTCAGCAGGTCTTGAGCCAGCAAAAATAATGCTTGGATTTTCAGGAGCTTGGGCTAAAGCCCAAACATCTTGCATTGGACTATTGAGAAGTTTCCAGCGAGTCAGGTTTTCATTCCATTGAAATAACCCCATATCCGTTCCACAAAGCATAAATTGAGCTTGTTTTGAATGGCTAGAAAAACACCATGCTCTTGCTTCAAGATACATGCCAGAGTGGCTATTGGGGTGGACAAATTTTTCACCAAAATCATTGCTAAACCATACAGAATGACCGGCAGTGCCTGCATACACTTCAATCCGGCTTGTCATAAAGTCTCCAATGTCTATTAGTTAAGTCAAGTATCCTCATCGAATGCTTTATATTACATCTAATTACATTTTAATAAATATCAGGAGATTAGATGAATTATTTAAAATTGCCACTTCAAATCACTATTTATTTTTTTATAGGTATTGTCCATTTCACATCTCATGCACAAAACTATCCTACTAAGCCAATCCATATTGTGATTGGCTTTCCTCCTGGAGGTGCAATTGATACGCTTGGGAGAGTATTAGCACCGAAAATATCTAAAGAACTTGGTCAACCAGTAGTGATTGATAATAAGGGTGGAGCGGGAGGAGTTATTGGCATGCAATTTGTTGCCAATGCTGAACCAGATGGTTACACATTATTTTTGGGAACTTTAGGTAATTACAGCATCACCCCCGCCATGGTGAAAGATTTGCCTTACAACGTCCAAAAAGATTTTGTCCCAATTACTCAGGTGGCCTCCTCACCATTTATTGTTTTTACAAACCCTCAACTCCCCATAAAAAATATCACAGAATTAATCAGTTATGCAAAAGCAAATCCAGGCAAAGTATATTTTTCATCAAGTGGTAATGGTGGTTTACCACATATGGCCGGAGAAATTTTTAATGAGGCAGCAGGCACAAAAATAATTCATGTGCCTTACAAAGGAAGTGCTCCAAGTATTACAGATGTCATTGGTGGTCAGGTGCAACTAACCTTTGAGGCTATTGCAATTGGCTTACCTTATCTCAAATCTGGCAGATTAAGGGGGCTTGCCGCCACAGATAGTAAGCGTTTATCAATATTGCCAGAGATTCCTACTGTTTCAGAGTCTCTTCCAGGATTTGTGTTGAAAAATTGGTTTGGACTTTCAGCCCCAAAACAAACCTCATCAGATAAAGTCCAATTAATACAAAGAAGTATTTTAATTGCGATGAAAGATCCTGAAGTAATTAAAACAATGAATGATTTGGGATTGGAGCCAGTGGGAGACTCTCCAGCAGAGTTTGCACAATTTATTCGTCAAGAAACAAATCGTTGGCAGACACTATTTGCTAAAGGTAACATTAAATTAGATTAGCTAATGACTATGGAACATTGACCATCCGCATACGATAAAAAATAATATTTGCTTTTTGGGTCGCAATGGTGGAATTTCTTAATTGATCAAATTTTCTGGGTGCTGGCAGAATAGCCGCTAACCAGGCGGCTTGTTGGGGACTTAATTGTGCAGCTGAAATCCCAAAATAATGTCTTGCGGCGGCTTCAATCCCAAAAATACCGACACCCCACTCAGCGGCATTAAGATAGATTTCTAAAATACGCTTTTTACTCAGAACAATTTCAAGCATCCCAGTAATGATGATTTCTTGAGCTTTTCTAATATAGCTTTGTTCAGCAGATAAGAATAAATTTTTGCTAAGTTGCATCGTAATTGTTGAACCACCTCGTTTTATTTTTCCTTGGATAGCATTTTCTTTTGCGGCCTTTTCTAAAGCATTCCAATCGACACCATCATGAAACGTAAAGTTAGCATCTTCTGACGCAATCACGGCTCGCTTAATGGATAAAGATATTTTTTCATAAGGAACCCATTGCTGAGTTATTCCGCGAGGTGGTGTTAGCGTACTTAAACGATTTTTTTCGGCAAGCATAAAAGCTGTTTCTTTTGGATTAAACTCCATGTACCAAACCACTTGAACAAAAAAATATACTTGAATAGTAAGAAATATCCCCAAAATAATTTTCAAAATACTTCTCATTTTTTTCCTATGGTCAATAATTTAAGGGATGGGTTCTGTCGATAGTAATATATCGATATTTTAAGTAAGAATTCCACGAGAGTATTTACAAGCATTGTCTTTATAGGACTATTTTTACTTACAGATTATCAAATTATCTATTCCTTTAGCCATAGTTAAAGGTGTTAAATAACAACGCATTGTTTACTTCCCTCATGCTTTTTATCACATTGGTTTTTAAATATATTAGTAGTATTTAAATGTGTAAAGGCTAAACCAAGGATGATTACGTCTAGAAACTTAGGATCATTTCTTGACGTGAGTAATGGTAAACCCGTGATTTTCCCTAATTGAAAACTCAGCGAATATGATTTGATGGTTAACCGCCTATTTACCTCCTAAATTTCACAATATAAAAGCTACTCTCAATAGGTGGTTATCGAAGATGAAAACCCTTATTATTTAAAAGGTTAATGACAGATTCTTCAATATAGTATCTAATAGTAACAAGAATATTTCTTAGGAGAGACTAACAATGAAGTTAAGTTATTTAAAGGCTTTAGCGATTTTTTCAGTTACGTTGACCATCTTATTAGGCGGAACTGTTGTTGAAGCAAAAAAAATGGGTAACGGTTCTAGTGTCGGTAGACAATCAAATACGGTTACAAACAACCAAAGTGCTTTACCACCTAAACCTGCTGCTGCACCGGTTAACGCCGCACCAAAACCATCTTCACCAACCCCAGCTACTCCACAGGCTCCTGCCCCAAGTCGTTTTGGCGGAATGGGCGGAATTTTAGGTGGAATTGCAGCTGGTATTGGTTTAAGTTATTTGTTCTCACATTTGGGCATGGGGGCAGAGATGGGTTCGATGGTCTCTTCATTGCTGATGGTGCTTGCAGTTGCACTTATCGGTATGTGGTTGTTTAGAAAGTTCATGAGCCGCAATGCATCATCACCGACTTTAAGTACTGGCATTCCTGGCATGAATTTTCAACAATCTGATGTTTCTACAGATTCTGGAAATGCTTATCCAGCGAGTAAGGCAACTAGTGCATCACAATTACAATCGATGCCAACTTCGAATCAAATGCCACTTATTAATGAGCCAGCGCATAATAATTTGAACAACTTGCCATCAAGCGTTCAAGCAAATTTAACGCCCAACTCATTTGCGGATAAAGAAAATTTTCTAGAAAACGCAAAGAAGATTTTTTTACAACTGCAAGAAGCATCAGATCAACAAAATATTGATGTTTTAAAAGAGTTCACAAGCCCTGAGTTATTTACTCATCTAAGAAAAGATATGCTTGCAAGAGCGACAGCTGTTAGCTTCACACAAGTATTAACTTTGGCAGCTGATTTATTGGCGGTTGAAGAAGAGAATCATGAGTATTTGGCTAGTGTTCGATTCTCAGGCTCGTTACGTGAAGAAGTAAACGGACCTGTTGAGGAATTTGCTGAGGTTTGGAATTGGTCAAAACCAATGGATAGTTCTAGTGGTTGGATTTTGTGTGGTATCCAACAAATTAATTAATTATTTCATTTAACTAAAATAAAACGAGGGGTTTGCCCCTCGTTTTATTTTGGGCGATACATCTTAAATAATTGCTCAGGTCCGATTTTGAAATAATCCGCTGGACCACCACCACGAAGCATGAAATTTGCTGTTGCGGTGTTAAAAATACCATCGTGTAATAAATCAGTTGAAATATGCACGGCGACAACCTCACCTAAAGTAAGCCAGCTTGATAGTTGACTACCTTCAGCATTTTGCATGTGAATCATTTGGGTTAATTTACACTCAAAAGAAACTTTACTCTGTGCAACGCGAGGGACTTGAATCACGGATGAGGCTAAGGGAGTTAATCCAGCTAATTCAAATTCACTAACCTCTGGCGGCACTTCTGCACAAGTTGCGTTCATTTGTTCTGCCAAATCTAAGGTGACTAAATTCCAGGTAAATTCACGTGTTTGAGAAATGTTATTAACAGAGTCCTTATAGCCCGTGCTTGCAAAACCAATAATGGGCGGAGATGCATGAAAAGCATTAAAAAAACTATAGGGGGCTAAGTTTAGGATACCTTGATTACTTTGGCTCGCGATCCAACCAATTGGACGAGGTCCTACAATTGACTTAAAGGGGTCATGAGGGAGACCATGGCCTTTTATGGGCTCATATGAATAGAAAGAGTTAGACATAGTTATTCTTAGTTTAAATGAGTGATTTTAATCGACGCTTAACAGTAGCAATAGATTTAAGAGCAAGATTCTGTAGATTTTGTTCTACATTTATTGACTAGAACACTCTGCGACGAATTTTTTGTTTTACCAGTGCCTGAATTATCATCGGCAATTGACATTTGGATTCGTTCGTTACATAAGATTCTCCTATACTCGACGTCTAGAATTACGATTCAACGATGACAATTTTTTATTTGGGTAGGAAGTAGGGCAAATAGCCTTAAAATAAAAGGTTAGATATTAAAACTAGGCTATTATCTAATGTGTTTAAAGATGGCATTGATTTTAAATAAATTTTAATTCAAAAGAATGGTGTTTTAATGAATGAAAGTGATAACAATTCTAAATTGACTTTCCAAGATGTAAAAAAATCTTATACCATTCAACGTCTTACAAAAAACAAAGCCCTCAAGCTTGCCATAGTCGGGTTTATTCTTGCAATATTGATATGGAGCTTAATTGATCTCCTGCCTGATCTGAACAAGAAACCCAATCCGGTTCAAAAGCCGAGTGCCGAAAATACTGTACAAATTTCAGTAGAACAAGCAAAAGAAATTAAAACCGGTTTGGTAGCAACTTACGACTTTCAGGAACTTCGAGAAGCGGTTGGTGTGATTGACTTTGACAAGTATAAAACGGCAGATGTTTTTTCACCTTACCAAGGGCGTATCAATAAAGTATTTGTTGAGCCCGGTAATGATGTAAAAAAGGGCCAAACCCTATATACGGTTTTAGCTCCAGATGTTGCGCAGGCCTCTGCAACTTTATTATCAGCGGCAGGTATTTATAAGCAAGCAAACGAAACCTTGAAGCGTGCTCGAGATTTATATGAATTCAAGAGCATTTCTCAGCGTGAGCTTGAGCAAAATATCTCAGAGCAACAGACTTCAGAAGCGAATTTTGTTGCTGCAAAAAAATCGATGGCTTTATTTGGTTTTTCCAACGCAGAAATTAATCAGGTGATTAGCGCTAGAAAAGTGGATACAGAGCTTAATATTAAAAGTCCAATTAGTGGGCGCGTCATTACGAGAAATGTGGCTACTGGTCAACTTGTTCAGCCTGGAGTTGCACCGGCCCCAATTACTATTTCAGACACAACAAATTTATGGATGGTTGCACAGGTACCAGAGTCAGAGGCTCCGTACTATAAAATAGGTCAAAGTGTTATCGTGAAAGTACAGGCATATAAATATAAACTTTTCCCCGGAAAAATTGTTTATGTTGGCGATTCAGTTGACCCGACAATTCGGCGTTTAACTTTGTATGCGCAAATTCGTGATCCTGACCGTGAATTAAAACCTCAGATGTTAGCTAGCTTTAATATTGAGATTACCAAGCCAGAGCCTTACCCTGCTATTCCAGCTGAAGCTGTGGTTCGAGAAAATAATGGCACTCGGGTAGTTTGGGCGACGGCTGATGGGAAATTATTTAAACGTCGTGTCGTGAGTATTGGCATTACCCAAGCAGGTCTTGTTCAAGTATTGGATGGATTGCAATCGGGTGAGATGATTGCGTTGAACAAAGCCTTATTTTTAAGTAATTTATATAGTGTTACTCACTAGTTCAATGACTTAATCTATATTTCATGTTTAAACCAGTACTTTATTTTGTATTAACAAGAAGACCGATCGTGGTCTTAGGTTTATTGGCTTTTATTATTGCTGGGGTGATTGCTTTTTTAAAACTCAACGTTGAAGCATATCCGAATCCTGCTCCAGTGATTATCGAGATCACCGCTCAATATCCAGGCGCATCCTCTGAAGAAATGGAGCGGTATTACACCCGTCCAATGGAAATTGGGTTAGCAACCACTCCCGGCGTGCAAGTCATTCGTTCGACATCATTTGCAGGACTTTCATTTGTAAGGGTTACCTTTAATTACAGTGTCGATTATTACTTTGCTCTAACACAAGTAGCGAATGGTTTGTCGCAAAACGTGAATTTACCGAATGGTGTTCAAGCACAAATTCAAGCGTCAAGCTTAGTCGGTGAAATCTTTAGATACCAACTCAAGGGACCACCGACCTATAGTTTGACTGATTTACGAACCATACAAGACTGGACAGTTGTTAAACGATTATTAACCACACCCGGAATTGTGCAGGTCGTAACTTGGGGGGGGACTACTAAGGAATATCATGTTGAAGTCGATCCTAAAAGACTTGAAGGTTATGGCATTACATTCCAACAATTGATAAGTGCAATTGGTAATTCCAACTCGAATGTTGGGGGGCGAACGGTGAGTGTCGGCGATCAGTCGATGAATATTCGTGGCGTGGGTTTGGTAGAAAATTTATCTGACATTGAACGTATTGTTTTAACCCAGCAAAATGGCTTTGCGATTCGAGTAAAAGATGTAGCAACTATCTCAGAAGGGTATGCACCCCGATTAGGAGAGGCTGGAAGGGATGATCAGAAGGACGTCGTTACTGGAATTGTGATTATGAATCGTACGTTACAAACGAATCAAGTCATTGAAAAAGCCCGAGAAGCCATCAATAAAATTAATACAGATGGGTCTTTGCCAAATGGAGTCAAAGTAGAGCCGTATTACGACCGTTCCAGTTTAATTGGTGTTACGACGCATACGGTTATTCACAATTTGGTTTTTGGATGCTTATTGGTTTTTATTATCCAACTCGTGTTCTTAGGGGATTTACGAAGTGCGGTGATTGTCAGTATCAATATCCCCTTTGCACTCTTCTTTAGCATCATCATTTTGACACTAACTGGGGAATCAGCCAATTTACTTTCACTTGGAGCAGTCGACTTTGGGATTATTGTGGATTCGGCCGTGATTTTGGTGGAAAATATATTCCGCAATTTCCAACAGAAGCCCGAGGAGCGCTCAAGAACCCTACGTAAAATGGCTTTCGGTCCTGATGGTTTATTAACCGATCCCTCAAAAGGATGGACTGCTAGATTAAGATTAATATTTTTAAGCTCAACCCAAGTTGATACATCCGTTCTGTTTTCAACGGCAATCACCATTGCAGCCTTTTTACCTTTGTTTACGATGCAGGGTGTTGAAGGGCAAATTTTTGGCCCTATGGCAAGGACCTATGGGTATGCATTAGCAGGAGCATTATTAGCTACATTTACGATTACCCCTGTGATTGCGAGTTATTTATTGCCAAGACGTGTCAAAGAACATGAAACTAAAATTGTTGAAGTCATCAGAAAGTTTTACACCCCCAAACTCGCTTGGGTGATGCAACATACTCAGCAAGTCTTTATTGGTGGTATCGCTTCAATATTAGTTGGTATGTTGATGTTGACACAGCTAGGTAGTGAATTTCTTCCGGCATTGGAGGAGGGGAATTTATGGATTCGTGCATCTTTACCTTCGACTATAAACTTAGAGGCTGGAACAGATAGTGTCCACAGAATGCGCGAGCTGATTAAAAGTCATCCTGAGGTTGTAACAGTTGTTTCACAGCATGGTCGACCGGATAATGGGAGTGATGCTGCAGGATTTAATAATGTGGAGTTATTTGCCCCATTGAAGCCCTTTGATGATTGGCCAAAGGGTTCCACTAAAGAAAAATTAGTGGCAAGTTTGCAAAAAGATTTTGAAAATGAATTTCCCGGGGTAACTACGAATTTCTCACAATACATTCAAGATAATGTGCAAGAAGGTTTATCCGGAGTTAAAGGTGCAAACTCAGTAAAAGTGATTGGACCTGATTTAGCGACCTTAGAAAGTTTGGCTAACGATATTAAATTTGTGATGTCGAATATTGAAGGCGTGTCAGATTTGGGTATTTTCTACATTCTTGGCCAACCTAATTTAAATATTGCGATTGATCGTGAAAAAGCTGCGCGATATGGTTTAAATACGGGAGATGTAAATACGGTGATTCAAGCTGCTTTTGCAGGTACTGAGGCGACTAAAGTAATTGAAGGTGTTCGTCAATTTGCTTTAACAGTTCGGTTAAGAAGTGAAAGTCGGGATAGTCTAGAAGATGTTTCAAATTTAAGAATTGGCTACACCACCTCGAATGGTGTAGTTGCCTACATTCCTTTAAGTGATATTGCGGATATTAGTTTGGATACTGGTGCTACTTATATTTATCATGAAAAAAATGAGCGCTATATTCCCATTAAATTTAGTACTCGGGGTCGAGATTTGGGAAGTACCGTAGAAGAGATTCAGGAAAAAATTGCTAAAAAAATTACTTTACCAGAAGGCTATCGAATCACCTATGCTGGTGAATTCGAGGAATTACAAGCTGCGCAGAAGCGCTTATCTATTGTTGTGCCATTAGCACTCTTATTGATTTTGGCTCTTTTGTACGCATTATTTAATAATTTAATGGACTGTATGTTGACTGTTGCAGGGGTTCCATTTGCCATGCTTGGTGGTGTCATGGCACTATTTATTACAGGTCAGGCAGTTAGCATTTCTGCAATAATTGGATTTATTTCATTACTTGGAGTATCTGTGATGAATGGTATTTTGGTACAAACTTACTACCGAGAGTTAATCGCTTCGGGCAGGAGCAAGTTTGACGCTATTTTTGAAGCCCACGAAACTCGGATGCGGCCTCTACTGATGACTGCTTTGTCTGCTGCGATCGGTTTACTTCCTGCGGCGATTTCCAATGGTATTGGTAGTCAAGTGCAAAAGCCACTAGCAACGGTAGTCGTTGGCGGAATGATTGTTGGCCCAATCTTTTTGCTGCTTGTAGTCCCAGCCATTTACCATGAAGTTCTGAAGCGTTATAGCCCGAAGAATCGTCGCAAGGGGCTTGGAGGGTAATGCAGATGATTGGGAATTTATATCTAAAAGCCATATTACTCTTGATGAGTAGTCTTACTTTGCTCTCTTGCTCTGTTGGTCCAGACTTTAAAAAACCTGAAATTAATCTTCCATCAAGCTTTACTCGAGAGGGAAATTTGGGAATGAGTTTAGCGCCTGAAAAATCATCGATTGATGCACTATGGTGGAAAGCATATGGCTCAGAAGAAATCAATTCCTTAGTAGAAGTTGCTTTAAAAAACAATCCTGATATTGAAAGTGGCATTGCCAATTTACGTGTGGCTCAAGCAAACGTTCGTGCGCAACAAGGCTTATTCTTTCCATCAATCGGAGTTGGGTACTCTTTAACTCGTCAAAATGTGGGCCCTGTTTTGCAATCTAGTGTTAATTCAGGAGCGCAAATTTATAATTTAAATACTGCAGGATTGTCAGTGGGTTTTGTACCTGATATTTTCGGTGGTAATCGACGTCAGGTTGAGTCGCTGAAAGCTTTGGGTAATGCACAATCCTATCAATTAGAGGCGTTACGAATAACCATTGTAAATAATGTTGTGGCAACAGCAATTCAAGAGGCCATATTACGTGAGCAAGTTAAGGCAGTAAGAGAGTTAGCTAAAGCTAGTCAACTTCAATTGGAACATGCAAGACGTCTTCGCGCAGCCGGATATTCAAGCAGTATTGATTTAGCAGTCCAAGAGTCTTTATACGCGCAGGCAGTGTCTCAGGTTCCGGTTCTTGAAAAGGCTCGTGAGCAATCCTTAAATCTATTAGCTGTTTTGTGTGGCAAGATGCCAAATGAAAAATTACTTTTACCAAGTATTAATTCGATTCAGATCCCTAATCCATTACCTACATCGATACCTTCACAGTTTGTTGAACAGAGACCTGATATCAAAATAGCTGGGGAGTATGTAAAAGCTGCTAATGCGCAAATTGGAGTGGCAGTTGCTAATATGTTGCCGCAAATTTCCTTAACTGGCAATATAGGTAATGTAGCAACATTGTTTGGAGATTTATCAGATAGTGCAAATTCAGTATGGAGTATTACTGGTGGAATTACTCAGTCGATTTTTCAAGGAGGTACATTATTTGCCAGAAAGAGAGCAGCTGAAGCTAGTTTAGACGCTGCGATTGGTCAATATAAAAGTACCGTACTGAGCGCCTTCCAAAACGTTGCAGACTCTCTATATGCAATGAATGCAGATGGAAAGTACTATCAAACTGCGCGTGAAAATGAAGCTGCAAATAAAGTGATTTATGATCAATCCGATCGACAACTGAAGGCGGGTTATATATCAGAAACTGCCGCGCTTCTTACACAACAAGCCTATCTTCAAGCCCGGATTAATAGTTTGCAAGCCTATGCTACCTACTTGGGAGATACAACTTCTTTGTTTCAATCTTTAGGTGGCGGTTGGTCTCTACAAACGGCTACGATATACAAGCAATAAATCTTTTACTGACGAATCATTTGTTGAAACAAGATATCTTTGGCATCATTTTTTTCTGGTGAGATATTGAGTAAATGACAAAGTAGTGGATATATCTCGATATTTTCAAATATATCTAATTTGGATTGTTTGACTCGATAACCTGAGGCAATAAAAATCCCATGCATATCCTTTAGCTCAGGATCAAAACCATGCTGGCCTGGAATCATGAACGGCATGTTGCCATCAACCATGGCATATCCAAGGTTGGCTAGGCAGACAATATCTGGAATTCTTTTATGGGTTCCAAAATGGTATTTACTAGGAATAGTATTTTTTTGCCAGCATTGTATGTTTTTATTTTGGTGAAGGGCATTGAGAATAGGTAGAGGATTTTCGCCGTTTAAATTGATGCCTGCAAGTGGCCCTTGCCATTCAATACTTGGTTTGTCAAATGATGTCAAAAGGCTTTTTAACTGAATACGCTGGTTGGGTGGAACCTCTGCCATACCGTGATCTGAAACAATGATGATGGTTGTGATTGGCATAAGATGGAGGCGGTCTAAGCCTTGAATTAAGTTTTTAATTGCATGATCGATCTTACTAACAGCGCTTATTACTTCATTGCTTTTCGGGCCAAATCTGTGGCCCATTGAGTCTACATCCTCAAAATATAAAGTTGCAAAATCTGCACGTTGATTATCAGGGCGATTGAGCCATCCCAATAAGGTGTTAACCCTTTCGGGTGGTAACATGTTCTTATCGTAGACCAACCAATCGCTGGGTTGAATTCCTTTAATTTTTGCTTCTGACCCCGGCCAAAACAAGGTGGAAGATATTAGACCATTTTTCTGCGCGGTAACCCAAATGGGTGTTCCATCCTCCCACCAAGCGGGGTTAGCTACAGATGACTTAGATGAAAGGCGAAATGGTTCGGGAATTTGAGGATCTTTCATTGAGTTATTGACGATGCCATGATGATCCGGATACAAGCCAGTAACAATGCTGTAATGATTGGGAAATGTGTAGCTTGGAAAAACAGATAGCATACCTTTTGACGAAGTACCTTGTTGAGCGAGTTTATAGAGTGTGGGAGCAAATTCCGGTTGCAAATATTCTGGTTTAAATCCGTCTATCGAAATGAGTAGGGTAAGTGGTTTCGGATCTTTACTAGTCAGAATCGTAGGTAAAATGCGAGTCGTGCAAGCGCAGACTATGATTGTGAAAAATATACTGAGAGATAGTTTTGTAAACATAGGCTTATCTTGACACATTTGTATGACAGGAAAGTCATCATATTTCAGTGGTAATCATCTACATGCTTTAGTGAACTCATTGCACTAAGTATGAAGCTGTCATTAAAAATTCTTTTGAATTTATAAAATCTAGATCGTATTTTTGTTGTATAGAGATTAAAATGCATACTTAAATAGCTTTTAATTTTAAAGGTAAATTTACGACAGTGTCTATCGAAATCGAACTCAAACTTAGCTTTAATGCAAAAGAACTGGACCTTGTTCTCGAACATCCATTACTTCAAACTACTGGAAAAAGACAAAAGCTTTACAACATCTACTACGATACAAATGAGTTGACTCTGATGCGTCAGAATATGGCGGTTAGGGAACGCAAGATTCTTAGAAAACTGTTGTTAACTTTAAAAATAAATCATACTAATGCGGGCGGTATCTCTCAACGTTCGGAATGGGAAGCCCCAACTGTTCAGGGGCAATTCGATTTTCAAACCTTGGTTGATGATCCAGTCATCGCACAAAAATTAACTTTGTTATCCCCACAATTAATTCCTATTTTCACCACTGATTTTACGAGGCGTTCTTGGGAAGTTTTGTTTCGAGGAGCAAAAATTGAAATTGCAGTTGATCAAGGAACGATTGTTACAAGGCGTGATGGACAGCTTTATGAACAAAAAATTAGTGAAGTTGAACTCGAGCTGAAAGAAGGTGATCCAGTTACGTTGTTTAGCTTAGCTAGAGTTTTAAGCCGAAGAGTTCGGTTGCACCCAACTGCTGATTCTAAAGCTGCTAGGGGTTACAAACTCTTTCAAAATATTCAACCAAGTCCGCTAAAGCCACCGCCGCTTGTAATTAATCCGAAGTCAACTCCTCTAGAAACCTTTGAACGCGTATGTTTAGAATGTTTAAGTCATTTGCAAATTAATGATGTTGGTATTCTTCGGGATGACGATGATGAGTACATCCATCAAGCACGCGTGGCTATGCGCAGAATTCGTGCTGCGATTAAATTATTCTCACCAGTATTGCCGATGAGTTTTGTTAGTCAGTGGAATGGAATTTGGCGAGATTTAGCAAACGAGTTGGGTGAGGCGCGTAATTGGGACGTGTTTTGTAGTGAGCTCTTGCCGCATTTAAAAGAGGCCTTTCCTAATAATCAAGATATAGAATCTCTAGCAAAATTTGCTTTCCAACAGCGCGCTAAAGCTCATAATCAAGCTGTAGTTAGCTTTAGCAGTAGATCGTATTCAGTGAAGTTAATTTCTTTTGCCGAAGCAGTCATGAGTTTGGGGACCCATCCGGAAATTAAGAATCGCCAAAAAATGATTGTAGCAAGTCAAAGTTCGGCTGAGCCAATGGTGGAAGAAAATACACAACAGTTTGCATCTCGACTTTTAAAAGGAAAGCATCGTCGTTTTATGAGAGAAGTATTAATACCGAACCGTAATCTAGAGCAAAGTCATGAGTTGCGCCTCGATCTAAAAAAACTACGGTATTCTTTTGATTTTTTTATGGAGCTGTACCCTAGAAAAAGGATTTCACGCTACATGAAGTCTTTAGCTCGTGCGCAGGAATTGCTTGGCCAAATGAATGATCTAGCGACTGCAGAGGCTTTATTAGCGCAGCGTAACTTGGATTATGTAGATATTGCCCAAGCATGGATTATTGGACGTCAAAGTGGCTATTTGTCTATGATGCCGAAGGTTCTTTCCGGCTTAACTGATTTAAAACCTCCTTGGAAAGGCTAAGAGATATTTTTGCTCAGTAGTGGCACAATAAGCTAATCTAATTTGGATGAACTTATGCGTATTAAGATTTTTAACTTCAAATACTTACTCTTAGGGCTTTTGCTGCACTCCAGTTTATCTCATGCTCAAACTAACTATTCTGATCGGGTGGGGCGTGGGTTTGAGATTATTTATAACAGGAACCTGGGAAACTGCGTCACCTGCCATCGAATCGATAAGTCTGCATCAAATCCTGTATCTTCCCTCGAGAAACAGGGTAATTTCGGCCCTGATTTAAGTAAGGTGGGTAGTAAATACAACCAAGCGCTATTAACCCAATGGGTGACTGATGCAAGAAAAATTCGTTCACAGACATTCATGCCACCTTATGGTAGTCTAGAAGATATTACGATACCAAATCAAGCTAACACTTTATTGACTCATGAACAAATTGCTCTTGTCGTGGAAGCATTACTAACATTAAAATAAATCGATGAAGTTTATCCAATACCGCAAACGAACGACGCTAAAAAGCATCGGTTTATCTTTGGTACTCCCACATTTTGGTTTTGCCTTAGCAAGCGATCGTGATCTGCAATATGATCAAAAAGAATTAGCACAAAAATATAAAAAAAGTGACGGCATCATCATTGACATGCCACCACTTGCTGATACTGGAAACTCAATTCCGATGGGGATCAAATTTAAAGTCCCTGGCCAGAAAAAATTACAAACTTTTGAGATTGTCGCGCCAGAGAATCCCAACCCAATGGTCCTCAAAGTGTCACTTCCTAAGCCTCAGACTTCTTATCAATTTGCTACGCGGATTCGACTAGCACTCAGTCAGGATGTTTGGGTTGTGGCAACTCTCGATGATGGCACTAAGATGGCTCAGTCCTTGCATTGTGTCGTTACATTAAATGCCTGTTTTGACGCAACATAATATGGCAACTCTTAATTTACATCCGATTCGTTTAAACATTATTGGTGCCCCTATTGTTGGGCAAATAGTCGAAATCAGGGTTTTAATTGCTCATGCGATGGAGACTGGCCACCGACTTGGTGATGATGGTAATGAACGTATTCCAAAAAATATTATTGATAGTATCGTTATTAAGTTCAATCAAGAACCCATTATGATGGCAACACTAGGCACTGGGATTGCCGCAAATCCGCTAATTAGTGTATTTATGGAGGTCCCAGACAAAGGTGGCATGGTTTCTGTAGAGTGGTTAGATGATCAGGGTGCTCAGGGACGAGCTGAGAAAATGCTTGTGGTGGTATGAAGTTATTTGTAATCATAGTCCCCATCTTTTTCTTTTATATAGCCAATCCATCACAGGCACAATCTCCCCGTCAATCAGGAAATGCTTTTTTAAGTGCAGATCTCCTTCAACAACAAAAGGATCCAACATTAAATCCCATTTCTTTATGGTTGGATCAAGGACAAGAACTCTGGAAAGCACAGTGTCAATCTTGCCATTCAAATTTATCTGAGACAGCTAAGGCAGTTGTACAGTTTCCAGTTTGGAAAAGCATCTCATCTGCATCAGGTAAGTTGATTAATCTAGAGGATCAAATCGCAGATTGTTGGTCTAAAAAGAACGGTCAAGTGATTTCAAGTGATGCACCTGAAGTGTTGACGATGTCCGTATTGTTGTCAGATACTGCCAAGGGAATGTCAATTCAGGTTCGAGAACCTTTAGACCCTTTGATAAAAAAATATTGGCAAGAGCAGATGAATCTAGCCGGACAGATTTATGTTCGTCGTCAGGGGCGTTTAAATTTATCATGTACCCAGTGTCATGATCAACAGATCGGTAAAAATTTGCGATCCGATATTGTGAGTCCAGCCTTTTTAACTGGATTTCCCATCTATCGCTTTTCATGGCAAACGATGGGTAATTTGGATCGTCGTCTGCGGGCTTGTTATTCAGGAGTGCAAGCGAGTGTTCCTGCGAGTGGAAGTCCTGAATTACGAGCGATTGAATTATTTTTAAAAAAGCGTTCCGATGGAATGCTCTGGGATGGTCCATCACTCAGAAGATAAGAAATAAAAGGGCCACTAAAAGTGGCCCTAGGTGAAACAAGAACCAACGACTTTAAGCCAAGTTTAATTTCTCTCTATACAGAGGGAAATTACGCATAGGTCTACCAAGCGCTGTAGAAATCGCATTGATTACTGCAGGGCCAACCACACAGATTGTTGGCTCACCAACCCCACCCCAAAAATCATTACTTGGGACCAGAACAGACTCCACTTTAGGTGTGGAAGCCAATTTAAGTAATGGGTAGGAGTCAAAATTGGTTTGTTTAATTCTGCCATTTTCAACGGTGATTTCAGGGTTGAAGATGGCGCCCAAAGCCATGACGACGGAACCTTCGATCTGTTCACGCACGAGATAGGGATTGACCACATGACCAGAGTTTAAGGCAAATACCAAGCGACGAATCTTCACGAGATTACCAGTGACAGATAATTCAGCAACGCATGCGGAGTAACTAGCGTATCCCATGAACTGGGCTATGCCGCGATGCACACCGGCAGGCAGAGGAGAGCCCCAATTAGCTTTTTTCGCTGCAGCATTAAGAACACCTAAATGCTTTGGAAAGTTTTGCATGACATTTTGACGAAATGCCAAAGGGTCTTTTCCTGCAGCGACTGCGCACTCATTCATAAAGCATTCCATAAAAATACCATTTTGGTTGGTATTGACGCCCCGCCATGGACCGACAGGCACATGGGAGTTTTTCATCACATACTCTGTGAGTAAGGATGGAAATTGATAGCCAAGTTGTGCATCGCCTGGTTCGGCATAAAAACCTTGCATTTGGCGTACGTCTTTATTATCTTTAATCGCCATTGGATTGACCGTGGCATTAATTGATTGGCCTGAGACTTTGATATGCATCCCTGTAATATTGCCACTGCCATCAAGGCCTGCAGTCATTTTAGCCATTGCGATCGGATGATAGAAATCATGGGTCATGTCTTCTTCACGACTCCAAAGCATTTTAATTGGAACGCCTGGAAATTGTTTTGCAATTTGGGCAGCTTGAGTGACATATTCCTGCGTACCGCCCCTACGACCAAGACCAGTTCCTGGATCAAGTTTATAGATTTCACATTTATCTAATGGCAACCCTGTGGCTGCTGCCAACGTGGCGTGTGATGCTTCACCATTTTGTGTTGGTACCCAAGCTTCAGCACGATCAGCACCGATGCGAACGGTGGCATTCATTGGTTCCATATTGGCATGAGATTGGTAAGGCGTAAAATATACAGCCTCTAGCTTTTTCGCAGAGTTTTGGATTGCTGCAGGAGCATCACCCTCTTTACGTTGCCAAAAATTACCAGTTTCATCTAGACCAGCACGGAGCATTTTTTCGATATCTGTTTGTGATGTATTGGCACCATTACCTTCATCCCAAACAATAGGAAGTGCATCTAAAGCTGTTTTAGCACGCCACCAGGTATCTGCAACGACAGCTACGGTTGCATCATTAACTTTGACAACGCCCTTAACACCACGCAAGTTTTTGACTTTTGCTTCATCGTAACTGACAATTTTTCCGCCAAACACAGGACAGCTTTTGACTGCAGCGCAGAGCATACCTGGTAATTGAAGATCAGCACCATAAACTTTTTTACCATTGACTTTATCTGCAGTGTCCAAGCGAGCATAGGGTTGACCAGCCACTTTCCATGTTTTCGGATCTTTCAGAGTAATGGATTTAGGATCTGGAGGGGAAAGTTTAGAAGCGGCTTCAGCCACTTTGCCATAGGTCGTTTTTTTACCCGATTTAGCATGGGTAATCACACCCTTATTAACTGTTAGTTCGTTCACAGGAACATTGAGTTCATTTGCGGCTGCTTGCATGAGCATGATTCTTGCAGCAGCAGCACCGCGGCGCACATAATCTTCTGAGATTCTGATACCACGACTTCCACCTGTACTCATTTCTCCCCAAGCGCGCTTTCGAGCAACACTTTGACCTGGAGTAGGAGATTCTGTAAGGATATTTTTCCAATTGCACTCGAGTTCTTCTGCGACCATTTGGGCTAGTCCCGTGCGGGTACCTTGACCCATTTCAGAGCGAGCAATACGTACAACTACTGTTTCATCAGGCTTAATGTTGACCCAGGCATTCACCTCTGGATCGCCACTATTCATAATGGTGTTCGGGTTATATGCAGTCGTAGACTTTTGTGCAAAAGCACTCAGAGGCATAGTGCTTAAACCAATCATCAGTCCGCCACCAGCAAGTGATGTGTCAATAATGAAACGACGACGTGAAGTGCTATTGATTAAATTTGTAGTCATATCTATCTCCTTAACCGCGTGTTTGGGGTGTTGCTTCATATTGAGCTAGCACATCGGCCAATTTCTTCTTACCCGATGCCACATGAATCCCATCACGGATTTTTTGGTAGGTTCCACAACGGCAGATATTGGACATCGCATTATCGATATCAGCATCCGTTGGCTTAGGAATCCTTTTCAGAAGAGCCGCTGCAGCCAACACTTGACCAGATTGGCAATAGCCACATTGTGGAACATCTAGAGCGATCCACGCTTTTTGTACTGGATGAGAATTGTCGGGTGAGAGAGCTTCAATAGTGGTAATTTTCATACTGCCTACAGCCGAGACTGGGATGGAACAAGAGCGCACTGGCTCACCGTTCATATAAACTGTACACGCACCGCACTGAGCGATACCACAACCATACTTGGTACCCGTTAAACCGATGATTTCACGAATCGCCCATAGAAGGGGCATGTTAGGTTCGACATCGATATTGTGAACCTGGTTATTAACAGTTAATTGCATCTTTATCTCCCTTGGATTTTTACTAATAGTTATTTTATGTTAGAAATTGTTTCAAGACACAATTTATTACAAAATTCATTAACTTCATAAAAATTATTAAAAATATTAAGTTGTGATGAGGATCAAGTGAATGGCAGATTTTCTTGAAATTTTTTAAAATTAAGCAAAAAGTAGGTAAATCCATTATCGTTTTACCATGCCATCTTCGATTTATCCTTTCCCGCCATTGGCTTTTGTCGATATTGAAACCACTGGGGGAAACCCTGATAGAGATCGTATTACTGAGATCGGCATTATTACCCATCACGAAGGCGAATCCCATCAATGGGAACAGCTCATGAATCCAGGCGTCGGGATTCCTCAAAATATTCAACAATTAACCGGCATTACTCCTGCCATGGTTGCAGATAAACCCAGATTTGAGAATCTTAGTTCTGAAATATTGCTTGAGTTAAAAGATAAGATTTTTATTGCACATAACGCACGATTTGATTATGGCTTTATCAGGGCCTCATTTGAGCGAATGGGAATAGATTTTCGAGCAAAAGTAATTTGCACAGTGAAATTATCCCGACTTCTTTTTCCGACACAGCCAAGACATAACTTAGATACCATTATTGCAACTCATAGGTTACATGTATCTAGTCGTCATCGAGCACTAGGTGATGCCGATGTTCTCCAGCAATTTTGGCAAACATGTCTTGCGCAATTTGGGGAAGATCGATTGCGTCAAGCGGTTCAAGAGTTGTTACAAAACCCATCTTTACCGCCACATATTGACGCAAAATTAGTAGAAGAGATTCCTGAAAAACCAGGTGTCTATATTTTTTACGCTGAAAATCGAAGGCCCTTATACATTGGCAAAAGTAATTCGATGAAAACGAGGGTGATGAGCCATTTTTCAAGTGCTTTAAAAATACGTAAGGAAATGAAGTTGGCAATGCAAGTGAAGGATATTGATTGGATAGAAACTTCAGGTGAAATAGGTGCTTTATTGCTTGAATCGCGATTAATCAAAGAGCAATTGCCCAGTATGAATGTGAAGTTACGTCGTTCAAGAGATTTATGTGCGTGGCAAATGATTCTTAATGAGCATGGCGTGTTAACTCCAATATTAGTTCGCCATCAAGATTTACAGCCAGGAACTCAAGAAAACTTATACGGACTTTTTTACAGTAGACGAGAGGCATTACAAACTTTACAAAGTTTGGCAAAAAAAAATCAACTGTGTGAGGGTTTGTTAGGACTTGAAAAAATATTACCTGGTAAGCCATGTTTTGGCTATCAAGTGAAACAATGTTCTGGGGCCTGTGTGGGCGAAGAGCCATTGGCACAATACCATTTACGATTACAAACGGTGCTATCAAAGTACAAAGTACAAATTTGGCCCTTCCGTGGACCTATAGGCATCCAAGAGGGTGGACAAGTCCACATCATCGATCATTGGTGTTATCTCGGTTCAGCATTTAATGAAGATGAGGTTTTTGAATTAATACAAGGAGGTAAGCCTGAATTTGATTTGGATATTTATAAAATGATTAAAAAATATCTCAAGACATTACCATCGCAACGAATGATGCAACTGCCATCACGTCAAAGACCTATGAGTGTGGATGATTAGTTGAAGCATATTCTTTACTCTTATCGAAGATGTCCTTATGCTATGCGAGCAAGGTGTGCATTGATTTATGCGCAAATCGGCGTAGAGATTCGAGAAATTGAATTACGTTTTAAACCCAAAAGTATGTTGCAACTCTCCCCCAAAGGAACTGTGCCAGTGTTATTGACAGAGAATCAATTGGTTATCGATCAAAGTATCGACATTATGTATTGGGCGTTAGCGCAGCATGATCCAGAACAGTGGATGCCTGAAAAAGATTCATTTCAAAGACTGCAGATGGAAGATTGGATCGGCATCAATGATGGTCCATTTAAGCAACTATTAGATCAATATAAATACCCAGAAAGATTTCCAGATTTAGCAAAAACTGAGGTTTTAGAATCTGCGATGAACTTGTATTTATTACCTTTAAATCAAATATTGGAAAACAAAACTTTTTTATTGGATGACAAGCTCAGTATGTTGGATATTGCTATTTTTCCATTTATTCGACAGTTTGCGGCAAGTGATTCAAAAAAGTTTCATGAATTACCCTTAAAAAATCTTTCAAAGTGGCTAAATTACTTTATCCTGTCAGATTTGTTTCATAAGGCTATGACAAAGTATCCATTATGGAGAGATGCTGAAAAATGATCAATACTGTATTTACTACCTTACCCTTGTTTCCTTTAGGAGCAACCCTATATCCCTCAGGATTATTAAGTCTAAAAATATTTGAAGTCAGATACTTGGACATGATCAAAACCTGTGTAAGAGAAAATTCTTCCTTTGGAGTTGTGACTCTTGACCAAGGGAGTGAGGTCCGAACCCCGCAGGAAAACATCAGCTTTGCTAAGGTAGGTACTTTTGCCAATATTACGCAC
>CANHPL010000019.1 GCA_947462685.1 Burkholderiaceae bacterium
CCATATTAGGATAGCAGAATCGGTAGGACTCGATCTAAATCAGTGTAAGATGACTTAAAGTGGAGAAGTGGCAGAGTGGTCGAATGTACCTGACTCGAAATCAGGCGTACCGCAAGGTACCGAGGGTTCGAATCCCTCCTTCTCCGCCAATTTACAAGCATTATGAAGCTTTTAAGACAAGGTGTTGCTGAGTAACATGGCTTTAGCCTTAGCTTTGGCGATCTGAGCAATTTCAATTGCCATCTCAAACTCCATAAAGCACAAATGCAGACCAATATTTAGGCTTATTCCAAAGCGGATGCAAGAGAAATTCTTGCTTTGTTTCGCGCAGTGCGTCAGATTGATTAATGCCTCGGGACAATTTGTTAAAAAAACGAGTCATAAACTCTGCGGTTGCATCATCATCAACAGGCCATAGTGTCAATAAAGTATTCTTATTTCCAGCCACGAATAGAGCGTACGGTAGGCCTAAAACACTTTCTCCTGCCTGTATTTTTCCAACACCCGTATCGCATGCACTTAGTACAGTCAAATCACTTTTAATATCATAAAGAGGCCATTCATTGGCAGTAATATAGCCATCAATTTCAGGTGAAAGATTTTGTTGACTTAAAACTATACTTGATAAAGAAGAATTTTGCGCGAGGTAACCATGAACACTAAACAGTAAATATTTATAGTCCTTTAATTTACCAGCACTATTCAATTCCCGTAGCTTTAATTCGCTGGCATCCTCCCTCAAGAATATATCAACAATGTTGTTAAGCTTATTACTACCTTGATTAAAAATTTGAGCAATATTACGTATTTCTTTCTCTGTGCCTGGCAAATTTATCCACTTAAGCTGTTGCATGAGAGCTTGTTCAAACTGCATGTTTAAAACTAAAGAAGATGAATTGGAATTGATATTTGATGATCTATTTATAGTAAATCCGCGTGATTTTCTCCCCCTCGAAAAAATTTCTTCGACTAAATCACTTTGAATATAGGTGGGATTACCCATAGCAAATAATTGCTTTGATCGATGTAGTTTGCTGTATTCACGTTCCCGTGATTTGAGAAGTGAAAAAACATTGAAGCTTTGAACTAATGTTATGTTACGGCTTATTAATTGGGGAGCGAATGGGACTTCACCATTCTTATTAAAATCAATTAATACATCAAATGGTAAAAGGGCTAAGTCTTTATCTGGACTTATAACCCAACGATTATGAGATTCAACAAAAGGGAGAATAGGTTCTATAAAGAAATTATGTAAATATGACTCTATTAAATGTCGATCATAGGCAACTGCGGTTGATCCCTCAGGCATAGGTTGGCCAATTTCTAACCATTGAAATCCGCCCTCTTTTAAGGAGACTAAATATCCTACATGCGATACATCATTTTCAATTAACTCTTTATAAGCCTTAATCGTTGATGACAAATTAAGTATAGAACCTAGATTAACCCAGGTTATCTTCTCATTAGAATCAATTACAAAAACTTGAGCAAATCCTTTTTTTGTAACAAGAAAACTTATAAAAACTTCATTTTTATTAAGCAAATCTTTCGCATTACTTGGATTAACAGATTTATTAATATTTAATTTATTAAAATTAGAATGTTGCTGACTTAATGTAGAAAAAAGTTCGAGATATTGAGCTTGTTGTTCAGAAATTTTTCTGTTAATTGCTCGTAAGTCCGCTAAATTTTGAGAATCTGACTTAATCATCCTCAATTGTTCATCTCTTAATACTGATAATTTAGTTTCATAATCTTGAATCTTTTTTTGTTCTTGTAAAGGCAAAGAACGTAAAGCTGCTTGTAATACTATATTTTCGCTTAAGGTACGAGCTTTGGACAAATCGGCTAAAACAAAAGCCTGTTCGAGTTGGTTAGATAAGCCATACCATGAAGCATAAGTTTGGTAGTTATCGGCAAACATAGAAAAAAGGCTAGAGCGATCCTCAGATTTCAGATCTGGCAATGACCTAATTTTCTCTACACCTTTTACAATCCTGGGAATTAAATCAAAATATTTTTCACTTTGCTGAGTTTTTTCATAAAGTTGAGCCATTCGATTCATCGACTCAAGAGTGCCAATATATGTTTCTCCAAATCTTTTATTATTAATCATATAAGACTCTTCTAATAGATTTAATGCCTCACTATATTTTTTGTCTCTAAAATATATAACTGCTAAATTATCTATGGTGATTAGAGTATCAGGATGTTCAAAACCTAAAATACTTCGCTTTAAATTTAAAGTTTGAATATTTAACTTTATCGCTTCATCGTTTTGATTTAACCTTACATAATTTTCAGCCAAATTGCTCATGGACTTTAAAGTTGATGGATGGTTATCACCAAGTAATTCTTTTAGTAGAACAAGTGCCTCTGAAAAAATTGGTAAAGCTTTTTTTGGCTGATTGAGATCTAAATAATTATTCGCTAAATTATTCATAGAATCAATTGTCGTAGGATGTTTTTTACCTAAACTTTGGCTTGATATTGTATAAACTTTAGAATTTAGATCAAACGCTAGTTCATATTGACCAATTTCAGCGTATACATCAGCTAAGTTGTTCATCGAAATAAGTGTTTTCGGGTGATTTTCACCTAAATTACTTAATCTTATTTCAAGTATTTGTTTGTTTAATACAATTGATTTATCAAATTGACCTAGATATCTGTATGTTAGAGCTAAATTACTTACCAAGCTCAGTCTAGCTGAGTCATCAAGAGCATATTTTTTATCGGCCGCTAAAACTAGTTTTTCCTGGAGCTCAGCTGCTTCGAGATACTTTCCTTGGTCAAAAAGTACAACCGCCAAATTATTCATAGTAGTCAAAGTAATACGATGATCATCACCGAATTTATTTCTTCTAAAGACAAGTATTCGCTCATAAATTGATTGTGCTTGCGCGTACTCTCCCTGTTGTATCAAAATATTTGCTAACTCAGCCTCTATTCTTAAATTAAGATCGTTATCTAACAAATTTGTGTTTTGGATTTCGATGATCTCTTTTAGTAATGACCTTGCTTTTTTAAAATCTCCTAATAAGCGCATTGTTTCAGCAAGACTCAACATAGACTCTATGGTGATCGAATTAATTTTTCCAAATCGAATTTTATTGTTTTCAAGAATAATTTGCTCTAGATCGCTGGCTTTTATATACTCCCCCGATTCATGATAAGCAATGGCTAGAGTTTTCATTTGTTTCAGTGTTTCGGGATGATTGTCACCTAACCGACTACTCAATTTAATCAATTTACTTTCATTAAAAAGAGATTCGGCCTTTTCCCAATTACCTAAATATCTTAGGCAATTTGAGGTGTCATCCATTGATTCAAGAGTATCAACGTCTTTTTTACCAAATTGCAATATTCGCGCATTTAGAACTTGAGTATGAAGTGCGAGTGCTTTTTCAACTTGCTTTAATTCATAATATGTTCTTGCAAGATAAAAAATGGCTGTCAAAGTTTTACGATTTTCGGTGCCATACTCCTTTGTTAATTTCTGTTCGGCTTGAAGAAATAATTTCTCGGCATCAGCAAATTTGGAGGTTTTAAATAAATCTAAGCCTCTCATAAATGTCTCATCCCCATCAGAATTTTGGGATGCTTCACTTTTAAAATCCAATATTTCTGCGTAAGTAATTATTGGAATTAAAGCAAAAGTCCAAATTAAGATTAACCTGATAAAAAGTTGTGAACTATTTTTTTCCATTTTTATAGCATATGCAGAAAGTCGATGATATTCAAAAATAAAAGGCTCCTTCTCAGCCATAAGTAAAAGTTACGTAATTACTTATTTTAAAATGATTTATCAATTGTTAAAAATTTTCTCTGTACAGTATCTATCTTTTGACAGTTACCATTGCCACTCACCTTAGTCTTGTATGAGTCATTCACTGTAAATTGGTAGAAACTTAAACTCCCAGAAACTCTATTAATAATGATCGAAGATTCTAAGGAATTTGTTATGGTCGTTTTTTATTTTTAATATCCTACCTATCACTATCCGAAATATCCATCACTTCATCACGTTCAGGGCAGGGCCGGAGGTAAAGCTAGGCACTAATTTACGATCTGAAGATATTTTGTTTCATTGATATCAATAACGACTATTGCAGAATAACGCCTACTGGGTTTAATCTTATCTTGTTCATAGAAATCAATAGCGCAAGATAGTTTGACGTTCTCTGTATGGGCTGTTATTACATATAGTAAAAAGATCAACAATAGTTTTTTTATTTTTATAAATTATTTCAATTTATAAAAATTTATTATCACTATTTTTAATAAAGGCCTATTTACTTAGTTGTTTCAATTGGTAAGTTACAAGTATGCGCTCATAAACCAGGCCATTTGCGTTTAATATTTCAGCTCTTAAATAGGCCTTTGATTGTGGATTCATTTTAGTGTCTTGATTGATTTCATCTAACTCACTACGTACAGAATTCATAGCATTTCCAACATATAAAAATCTATCACTCATCTTTTTACCATCCAAATCAACTACCCAGCGATACCATACATCTTGAGGTAAATTGGAAATATTAATTTTTGAAGTCCCAATAGATAGTGGTAAATTGATCATCATTTCTTGAGATCCATCTTTATATATTTGTATGCTGGAAGCTTTTTCTAATTTAGGGTCAAGGGCTAAATTCAACTCTAATTCTTGTTTTTCGGCAACTACAGGGCCAAAGGGCAAGCCCATACTAGGGCGGGACGTTGAACGAGTTTGTCCTGCTAAGGTTTGGACATCACCCCTTACCATCGAAAGTATGGTACCTGAAATACCATCACCCGCCGAGGCGTTCAACCCAATCAAGCTTACCGGTTGGTTTTTTTTAAATTCGGCACATTTACGTTGCTTTTTGCTATCCCGGTAACAAATATTGGTCTCATCTGCAAGGGGTACTGCACCATCACATTTATCTAGGACAATTGGCAAGTCAAGAATCTCACCATTAGCCTTGATTTTAGAGCCCGGCTTACCCATCGCTACACACTTAAAGTTCTCAGAAACATTTTGAGCATTTACCAATGAGACTTGAAGAAGAGTCATAACAAATGATAAAGCTAAAATAGCTTTACATCTAGTCATATTCATTTGTATAAATAAAAGAACACTCATAATAAAACTATGCCTTATTTGAGGAAGGTTAAATAAACACCATAAATAATTACAGGAGCTGTCAAGATTAAATCACCCGTTAAGGTTACTGCATCAAGTTTAGACCAATCAGATTGTCTTGAGATGAAAGAGTGCTCCTCTAATCCTTTTCTAGATGATGTCATAGTCTTAATAAATACACCGATAATCATGGCAATTGGGTTAGCCCACAATTGCGCCTTTAATAGACTAGCGGTAAAACTAAAAAGGAGAATAATCCAAGAAAGTAATATCACAATATTAATTAGTAGCCATGCTCTCGCTTTTAAATATTTTATCCAATAATTACCATCAGTTGTTAATTTTGATAGCATTGACTGATTTTGACGAGTCCAAGCCCAATTAAACAAATAACCCGCAATTATTCCCAATATGAAGTTAAAAACAAATGCAAGTGCTCGACTTAATTTCTTAATACCCAATGAATCCGTTACTTGAACCGCAGCATGAAATACCACACCAGGTACTTGACCTTGAACTGTTAAAAAATTATCTCTAGGATCAAATTCCCCTCCCAAAAATATGACTACCCCAGATGGAATTGAATCTAGAATGTCTTTAGAGTCTCCATACCACCGATATGCAGAAGTAAATATGCTCCTGATAACGTTAGGTAGTACAGGCATCATTTGTGAAAAATTAACGCTGTGTTGCGTTGCAAGTTGACCAAAAGTTGCATCTAAAAAAATTGCTCTTTCTATACCTTGGTTCACTAATCCACAAATATTATTAGGGTCGTTAAGGACTTTATTTTTAGTAACTTGACTTGATACCATTCCAAGGCTTAAGTAATCAGGAGAATAACGTAGTGCTACACCTTGTGAAATACTGATATTAGGATAAGCAAAATGAACGCCTGATCGACAAAGTTTACTCATCCATTGGTACTTAATTAGCCGAAGTTCATCATCTTCAACAGGAAAAGGATTGACCAAAACTACCCCAATATTCTGAGAAACTAGCTGTATTAATAATTGATCTAACTCATTTTGAGCAAAGATTTCATCTTGATTATTGCGCGCTGGGGATAAATCTATATCTACAGCTATGACCTTGGGAGACTTTGCAGAAATCTTTTGCAATAGATCTGCAAGAGTTTTTTTATTTAACGGGGATTGTTGGTTAAATACACCTTCGAACGCTTCGTTATTAATAAGAATAGCAGCTGTATTAATGGCCTGTTTTGATGCATTTTTACTAAGTACAAAATTGGGGACTAACTCATCAACCTCCTGCTTAATGCTCAAGGACATTCTTAATGAAATAGAGTCTAACCAATTCAGTAATGAATGATGCTCAAGAATAGTAATCATCAATCCAATAAATGCAGAAACCAAAACATTATGAGTTAAACGGAGAATCGAGCTATTTTTCATTAAAAAGAGATATTTTTAATCATATGAATATGTGGGTTAATCTGCTAACATAATATCGAATATGGTAAAACTAATAAAGAATTCATTAAATTGCCTTGTTCTATCTATTAGCGGGATTTTTCTTTTCACTTTTTTTGCATTTGGTCAGGCCGAATCATTTGAAAAAGGTAAAGCTGCCCACAAAAACAAAGATTATGAAGCAGCATTGATTCATTTCCAAGAAGCTTGGGAAATATCTAGGGCTCAATTAGGCGACAAAGACCCTACAACTTTAAACTATAATGAGCGGCTTTCATCAACCCACTTTGTAATTGGGAAGGCAGGGCTTGATAAGAGTAATTTCCAACTAGCCGAATATCATTTTCAAAAAGCTTGGGTAATATCTAAAGCTCGATTAGGAGAAAAAGATCCTAAAGCATTGAGCTATGCCTCATGGGTCTCAAGGGCCTATCAAGGATTGGGTAAATACAAGGAAGCTCTTAGCTTAAACCAATCAACTCTTGAATTCTTATCCCAACAATTACCCGAAAATCACGAAGATATTCTCTCTACTAAATCGAGGATCGCAAGTAATTACGAATCACTCAGCAATTCTCAAGCAGCATTAAAAATAAATGAAGAAGTATATTCAATTAGAAAAAAAACTCTTGGCGAAAATGATCCTAAAACGATAGAAGCTTTATATAAAATTGGTTACAACTATCTAAGACTTGGAAAACTAAAAGAAGGTCTTGAAATAGAAATCAAAGTCACAGAATTTAACCGTGCAAAATTTGGGGCAAAAGATTACAGGACTATTAATTCAACAGCTGTTTTAGCAACCATATACAACAAGCTTGGAGATTACGAAAAATCGATCAAATTGAGGGAGGAAGTACTTTCACTAAGGCAAGAAAAGTATGGAGAAAAATCTTCTGGTACTTTAACCGCCATGGGAGACCTTACCCTTAGCTATATTTCTGTAGGAAGGTATGCTGACGCGCTATTACTAAGTGAAAAAGCAGTCAAACTAGGCTTAGAAATTCATGGCCCTAACCACGCTTCTACTCTAAATGCAAAAAATAATCTATCACTTTGTTATTCCCATCTTGGAAGATACCAAGACAGTCTCAATCTAAGGGAACAATTAGTAAATGATAGTATTCAAGCTTTGGGTTTAACAAATTACTATACGTTAAATAACATGAGTAATTTAGCAGCAGACTACATACGAGCAAATAAAAATAAAGATGCATTAGACCTAAGCAAAAAAGTATTCGATCTCAGAGTTCAAGTACTTGGTAAAAATCATAATCAAACCTTAGAAACAATGGCAATTCTTGCTTCCTCTTACAATAGGAATGGTGAAAACAAAAAAGCTCTTGAAGTTCAAAAAGAACTTTTAATACTTCGCTCTGAGATATTAGGTGAAAAGAACCCTTTAACCCTTCAAACAATGAGTGGAATTGCAGATACATTAGGACGTCTTGGGGAAACTCAAGAACAATTAGAACTTCAAAAAAAAGTTTACGCATTAAGAAAAGAGGTATTAGGTATTTATCATCCAAATACACTTCAAATAATTGATCAGCTTGCCCGAACGTATCAAAAAATAAATGATATTTCTGCAGCAGCAAACTTATCGTCAGAATATGTTACTGGTGCTGAAATGCAACGACAACAAGGTGGATTATCTACAGAAAATAAACGCAGTATTTTCAGTAGATATGTTGTTGGTTATCGAAATTTCTCAAGCTTACAAGCAGAAAATAATCACATAGATGAGGCTTTTAAAATTGCTGAGTTAAGTAAAGCAAGAACACTACTCGAAAGTATGGCGAATAAAAATGCAAATCAATCCTCAACGATTCCAATAAATGATCAAAAGTCTTTAGAGTCATATACCAATAAGATTGAAGCAATCAATCAAAGTATGGAAAAAAGTGACTCCAATGAAGAAAAAAGAAATTTGGAATTAATGAAGAATGACTTAATCGTGAATTATCAAACGCTTCAAAAATCTCTCAAAGAAAAGTATCCAAAATATGCTCAATTAACTGATGTAAAAATAATTAGCAAAGAAGACTTAAATCAACTGATCCCAAAAAATTCTATTGCAATTAGCTACCTCATTAATGGCGAAAAAATTTCTGCTTTTGTAATTGATTCAAATGGCAACTTGAAGTTTGAAAAATTACCTGAGTTAAAAAATATAAGTGACACAATTGAAATTGCCAGAAAGTATATTTCGGTAGGGGATGGCTTTACGGATGCCTTCTCTATTGAGGGAAAAAAAGCCTGGCAATTACCTAATGGAAGTTACAAATTACAAGATATTACTCAGCCCGGACCCAAAGATGCTGTACCTCTAATTTTAGGTAGAAAAGTGATTGAAAAACTAAGTCAATCTTTAATTGAGCCCTTAGAGCCTTACATCAACGCCAGTTCTCAATTAGTTATTTCTCCTGATGGACCACTATCTCAATTACCATTTGAAATCTTAGAAACTAAAACTAATTCAAGTAACCTTATTAGCCAAAAATCAATTCAATATACACAATCTTTGTCTACTTATGCTCTATCTAAAAATCTACAAATTCAATTAAAGAATATTCCTAATCGAAAGTCTTTATTAGCTGTTGGGAATCCTGAATACCTAAATGCTCCCCAAGAAAACTCTACTAGGCAGCTAACTAGAAATGCTGCCATTAGTAATTTAGATAAAGTAACAGACTTAGATACTTTATGGAATCCCTTACCAGGAACAGAAGTTGAAGTTAAAAAAATATCGGCATTATTCCCGAACTCAAACAAAGTATTACTTGGTAAAGAAGCTACAGAACAAAATATGCAGCAACTAAATCAGTCCGGTGAAATTAAAAACTATAAATATATTTTGATGAGTGCCCATGGATATCTTTCGCCAAATCAACCTGCTTTATCAAGTATCGTACTTGGATTAAAAAATAAATTACCAAGCGCTGATGGATACATTACTGCACTAGAATGGTCTGAATACAACCTAAGGAGTGATTTAACGGTGCTATCCGCTTGCGACAGTGGTATTGGAAAAGTCATTAATGGGGAAGGTGTTATGGGATTACCATTTGCCTTATTTGTTGCAGGCAATGTCAATACAATCTTAAGCCTTTGGCCTGTCGACGATGAGGCAACCGCGATTTTTATGGAAACCTTCTTCAAGAAACTTAAAAGTGGTGAATCAACAACCGATGCTCTGAAAAATACTAAGCATAATTTTATCAAAAGTATTCAATATAGTGACCCGAAGTATTGGTCTCCATTTATTCTTGTAGGTGCAGGTTAATTTCTTAACATAACCGATTGAGAATAAATTTTTTCTAAAAAAATTTTCAACATTAATGCCAAAGTAATCATATGAATAAATTATTCCTCACATTTACTTTATGCTTAACCTGGAATGTATTTTCCCAAAGTTCTAACAATATAGCCAAAGTACCTCAAGACTTCATCCCCTCTGGACATTTGATCACTGAATCAATTCGGGGTGACTTAAATAATGATGGGCTTGAGGATTATGTTTTTATAACCAAGGGGACTCTAAATTCCAAATTCGTAAAGGATGAAATGCGTGGGTTGTTGGATCGCAATCGTCGTGGCATCGTAATAGTATTAAATAAAGGAAATAAATATGAACTTGCATTCGAAAGTCGTGACTGTTTTTCATCAGAAAATGAAGATGGTGGCGTATATTTCCCACCATTCTTAAATGTTTCCATTGAAAAAGGTAATTTGTTAATTCATTACGCCCATGGCCGTTATGGTTATTGGAGATACAACTTTAAATATCAAAATTCAGGATTTATCTTAATAGGTTACGATCGTGAAGAGGCCTCTGGTCCTGTTCTATTAAGATCGGTTAGCATCAATTTAATAACAAAGAAAATGTTAATTAAAGAAAATACAAATCCTAATTACCGACCTGAAAAGTTCAAAAGTAAATGGAGTGACTTTATTTTAAAAAAGCCACTTAAGCTGAATGACTTTGTTGACTTTGATGCATGTCAAGCTATTTTATTGGAATGCTAAAGGAGTCAAATAATGCTCTAATTTTCCTGTTTCCAGGATTTTTTATCATCCAAGGTTTTTTATTTTTTTAATATCTTATTCATTTAATTAATTCAAAATATAAGCACTAATGTCAGTCTTGGTTAATAAATGACTTTTTCACATAGGCCACTATAAGTTGTCATTCTATCGTTATTTTCGCGGTTGATTTTTTCAACAATGTTCATGCTCAAACTTTTCTGTAAATTAATTGAGATAGTATGTTCTGATAAATCTTTCTTATCATTAAACTCACATACAGTATTTTCAACTTGTTTGATACATTTCACGCCTTCACGAGGTATTGATAAGTACAGTAAGTCAAAAGGGTAGAATATTTTTGAGTCTTGAAAATTAAAATTTATTTTTACATTTTTAATCATTTCTACATTGGATTTAGGGTCAGATTGACTTGTGACAGAGACTACACCTATACATTTTATTTCCATATTTTCAACCGTAGTGCTCTTTTGTGAACAACCCCAAATAATAAGAAGTAAAAATGGTGTTAGTTTTAATAATTTCTTCATTGATAGAATTTACCTTTTACTTGTTTTTCAACTCTACTTTGAGATTTTTCTTCAAACGCAAAGTAAATTTTGAACTGATGTTCATGTAGCACCATGATGAATGATTTTAGCCCACGAAGTTGGGTGCATTGATTAGCTTATCATGCTAGGTTGATTGTGGAAAGATTTAGATATCTTTATTATCTTACCCACCCTGAAGAAAGAGAATTTCTTCAGGGCTTTGGACGCAATAACATCATTCGTCTAGCGGGTCTCTGATACATTTCTTAGTAAGCCTTTGCAACTTCTTTGTCGATCAACCAAGCGAGGCGTGCCTTGCTTGAGAGTTTTGCCCATATTGGTGATGCCTTATTTTTAAATGGGTTCCATTCCTTGCTTTTTATATACAGCAACCGATTCTTGGGTGGATAAAAACTGTATCAGAGATTTGACTAGCTGTGGATCCTTAGCATCTTTCATCACACCGGCTGAGAAAATCGTAAACATTTGCAAATTACCTGGTAGAGGTCCTACCAACTGCGTACCTTTTACATTAGTAAGCTCACTAATCATTTGCACACCCATTTCAGCTTCCCCCTTTGCAACGATTTCAGCAATAATCCCTCCGGGAGGTGTCTTAGATTTAGCTTTTACCTGATCCCCAATCCCCAACTGATCAATTACTTTTGAAAAATAAATGCCACTTGCTCCAGTTGCTGTATAAGCTACTGAACTCGTTTCTAACAACGCTTTTTTTAATGCCTCAGGTGAGCTTATATCGGGCTTGGTTTTGCCACTTTGTATCGCTACTCCTATCCCAGATTTAGCAAGATCAACGCGACTTCCTGATGTTAATTTTCCGGATTGCGTCAGTTCATCAATTAATGGGGCAGTTAATATAACTAAATCTACTGACTCACCCGCCTGAATACGTTTCATCAAAAGATTAGAAGTATCATATGAAACTTTGATGTGGTGACCAGTCTTTTTCTCAAAATCTAACAAGACTACTTTCATCATGGAACTCACACCCGTTGAAGCTAGTAATGTAATGTCTGCGGCCATTACTTGAATATTTATGAATAACAGAACATATATACAACAAATTTTTCTTAAAAACATGAAGATTCCTCTTATTTTGGATAAGTCGTTTAATTGAATAATATTATTCCACCAACATTCGCTCATGCATGAATACAAATGCGGCTGATTTAGCAATGAACTCTATAACTTTACTATTTATGTGCAAGGATGTAATTAAGTCATTATTTAATAATCGTTATTACACGATACTAAATCCTATTCAATTGTTTACTATTGGGGTAAGTACCATGAGAGACCTTATATCCTCAATCTTATCTGAGATTAAATAAGGCATTAACTCAAGATGTTTTTTCAATTTAATTAGCTTTGACTAGAAATCCTTATTAAACCTCGGGAGGGATTTGATATCCTATGAATAAGTTGGGAGTCGAGTTTCAAAATCTACTACTTCGTTTTTGGCATCAACACACTAATGCCACCCATATAAGCTTGTAAATTCGTTGGAATTCGTATACTACCGTCTTCTTGTTGATTGTTTTCAATCAGCGCCACTAGACATCGGCCAATCGCCAATCCTGAACCATTGAGTGTATGAATTAACTCCGGTTTACCTTGCCCATCTTTAAATCTTGCTTGCATCCTACGTGCCTGAAAATCCCCCATGGTTGAACAAGAGCTAATTTCGCGATAGGTATTTTGCGATGGAATCCAAGCCTCCAAATCATAAGTTTTCATACTTCCAAAGCCCATATCGCCTGTGCACAACAGTATTTTTCGATAAGGAATTTCTAAGCCCTCTAAAACTGCTTGAGCATGCTCCGTTAACTGCTCAAGAGCTTCTAAAGAATCCGCGGGTTTTACAAAATGAACTAATTCAACTTTTTCAAATTGATGCTGCCGAATCATGCCCCTGACGTCGCGGCCATGACTGCCAGCTTCGGATCTAAAACAAGGAGTGTGCGCCACATATTGTTGAGGCAATTCCTGTGCCTGAAAAATGTGATCTCGAGCCAAATTGGTCACAGGGACTTCTGCGGTTGGTATGAGGTAAAAATTTTCAAGATCTCCATCTGCTTCTTGTTCAATTGAAGATTCAGAGATTTTTCTTGGAACTTTAAATAAATCTTCTTCAAATTTTGGTAGTTGACCTGTGCCGCGCATTGATTGCGCGTTCACAATTAAGGGTACATTAATCTCTTCATAGCCATGCTGTGTTGTATGTAAGTCCAACATGTATTGGGCGAGCGCTCGGTGAAGTTTGGCTATTGCTCCTTTTAGAACAACAAACCTAGAGCCAGTAATTTTGGTTGCTGAAGTAAAATCCAGTCCATGAAATGCCCCTAAATCGACATGGTCTTTTATTTGAAAATGAAAGCTCGGGATATCACCCCAGCGTTTAATTTCGACATTATCTTGCTCGTCTTTTCCTTCGGGTACTGTTTCATGCGGCAAATTAGGGATGCCCATCATAAAATCAGCAATGTCTTTTTGCAACACATCTAAATTCTGACTGGCGGTACTGAGCAACTCATTACATTGCACGGAGTCAGACATTTCTACCGCGGCATCTTCGCCCTTCGATTTTTTCATGCCAATACTTTTTGCCAGCTGATTACGCTTCGCTTGCAATTCTTCCGCATGCGCTTGAAGTGTTTTTCTTTCTGCTTCAAGCGCCGTATATTTCGCAACATCTAAAATAAACTTCCGCTTAGCCAACTGGGTGGCAACACTATTGACGTCTTTGCGAAGTAATTGGGGATCAATCATTAATATTCAATCTAACAAAAATGGAATTATGGAAGTTTAACAATATCAGCCCCCGGTGGCGCTTTAAAAATAAACTCGCTAGAGGATACTGAAATATTGGTTTTAATATTTGTAAATGTTAACAAAACTACGTTACCAAAGTTATCGCGAAGCTCCATGGCTTGCGGTAAATTATTCGACATTCCAATACCAATCTTGCTATACGGAATATCATTCGATCCCTGCTTACTCACTTTGGGCGACAACTCCACCCAAGTTAAATCGCCTTTCTCGCCAACCAATTGAAGTTCAAAATACTGGTCAAGAGGGGTATCACCAAACAATATGGCGGCAGGTGTGGTGGCCAGTGCTTGATTAGCCGATCGATATGTCACTTGATTTAAATCCTTATCCCACATTGCTAATTGCTTACCATCTGCCAACATTTTTTGTTCATAAGGCTTTAACACTGTCCACACGAATTTACCCGGTCTAGAAAAAACAAAATTCCCAGATAATTCTTTATTAATTTTGAGCTTGCCATCACTCCCTTGACTTACCTGTTGTTGCACAAAATCACCAGACGAGCTTTTTGTATTTCTAGAAAAATGTTTTAACTGTCCAATAGCATCCATTGACCATACAAGATGGCTAATAGATAAACCACAAATCAGAATCCCAATTTTTTTTATCATGACTTCCTATTTAGTTGCTGATGAAGATGTCAAAATTTCTCTTGTTCCTGATCCTGACATTTTAGAAACTAATCCGGATTTTTCCATATCTTCTAATAATCTTGCTGCTCGGTTATACCCAATGCGCAAGTGTCGCTGTACAAGTGAAATCGAAGCACGTTTGTTTTCTAGAACAATCGCAACGGCTTGATCATACAACGGGTCAGCTTCACCACCAGCATCCTCGCCGAAGCCGCCCTCAGCACTTTCAGCTGGTCCATCAATAATTTCATCAATATAATTTGGGGCACTGCGCTCTTTTAACCAATCAACTACCCGTTGCACTTCGCTATCAGAGACAAATGCTCCATGAGCACGCATAGGCTGCCCTGTACCAGGCGGCATGTACAACATATCCCCCATACCCAATAAGCTTTCAGCCCCCTGCTGATCAAGGATGGTTCTACTATCAATACGGCTACTCACCTGGAATGACAAACGGGTTGGCACATTGGCTTTAATCAATCCTGTAATCACATCTACGCTTGGACGTTGAGTTGCTAAAATCAGATGGATTCCTGCAGCTCGCGCTTTTTGCGCAATCCGTGCAATTAACTCTTCTAGTTTTTTACCAACCACCATCATTAAGTCGGCTAATTCATCAATCACAATCACGATTGTTGGAGCCTTATGCAGTGGTTCAGGATCTTCAGGGGTTAAACTAAATGGATTAAATAAATGTGTTCCTGCCTCTTCTGCTTCCATGATTTTTTTATTAAAACCAGTGAGATTACGCACGCCAAACTTACTCATTAATTTATATCGGCGATCCATCTCCTTCACTGCCCATTGCAATGCATTGGAAGCTTGCTTCATATCAGTGACTACAGGTGTTAATAAATGGGGAATGTCCTCATACATAGCCATTTCTAACATTTTTGGATCAATCAATATCAACCTAACTTCATCAGGCTTTGCTTTGAAAAGTAGCGATAAAATCATGGCGTTAATGCCCACTGATTTTCCTGATCCTGTTGTACCAGCAACTAACATATGTGGCATCTTTGCCAAATCAGCCACCATTGGCTGACCTGAGATATCTTTACCTAATGCTAATGTCAATAAAGAATGGCTTGAGTTATAAATTTGTGATGTCAGAATTTCAGACAAACTGATCATTTGACGTTTTGGATTGGGCACTTCAAGGCCCATACAAGTTTTACCAGGAATCGTCTCTACGACCCGCAATGCTTGAGTTCCTAAAGCACGATTTAAATCTTTACTTAAATTGACGATTTGACTACCTTTAACACCTAAGGCAGGCTCAATTTCATAACGAGTAATCACCGGCCCAGGGTAAGCAGCAACTACTTTGACCTCTACCCCAAAATCTTTTAACTTCCGCTCAATTAGGCGAGAGGTAAATTCCAATGTGTCTTCCGAAACATTATCAACTTGAACTGGGGATTCATCCAAAAGTGATAAAGGTGGTAATTCTGAGTCAGGAATCTCGTCAAAAAGTATTTGCTGTTTTTCCCGCTCAACCCGCTCACTCTTCTGAATCACTGGCTCTTGGCGAATAATTTGGACCGGCTCAACAACGTCAAATTTTTCTAATTCTCCTTCTACTAACTCTTCTCGTTCTTCGGCTGCTACTTCACCAATTTTGCGATCTTCAACAGAGGCTTGCTTATTACGCAACTTCATAAACCCAAGTTCTAAGCCACGCCCTACCCGCTCTGAGAACCCAATCCATGAAAAATGAAGAAATAAAGATAAACCAGCAAAAAAGACTAGCAGTAAAACAAGTGTGGCTCCAGTAAAGCCAAGAAGATTTTGTAGTGAATCGCCAATCGCCTCTCCCAAGACACCGCCAGGTCGATTCGGCAAAGGCCAGCTTAAAGAATGTAAACGAATCGACTCTAAGGCAACACTTGAACATAAAGTCATTAAAAAACCTAACCAACGGACCATCCAAGAATCTTTTATATAATGATCAGTTACGACATCTGCTGCAGTTGTCCCTGGAAGCGATATTTTTTGCCATCCTCTGAGGACCCGTCTTGCAAATAAAACGACCCACCAATAAGCTGATACACCAAATACAAAAAGGAAAAGATCAGATAGGTATGCTCCTGCTCTACCACCAAGATTTTTTACTGCTCCGCCAGAATTATTCGACCATGCTGGGTCACTTGGGTGATAAGTCACTAGAATCAACATCAAACCCAAGCAGGCTGACAAAGCGATAAACCACCTAATTTCCGATAATAATTTTTGAAATCGTAAGGTATTTTCTGATGGGGTGGAATCTTCCCCATCCAACGGAATGGAGGCTTTTATACGTACCGATTTTGGTTGAACTATGTTTCGTCCCATAGCTACTTATTGTAAACCTCTCTGGCATTTTATTAACATTTTTTAGTGCTAGGGGTCATATCACTTAAAAACTATTTTTCCTTATAATAGAAGAATGAATGAAAAAACTGTTAAACACTCTAAATTATTAATTCTTGGTTCTGGGCCTGCTGGCTATACTGCTGCTGTTTATGCGGCTAGAGCCAATTTGAAGCCGGTTCTCATTACAGGCTTGGCCCAAGGAGGTCAATTAATGACCACTACGGATGTCGAGAATTGGCCTGCTGACCCCCTTGGTGTCCAAGGCCCGGAACTCATGCAACGTTTTTTAGAGCATGCCGAACGTTTTCAAACGGAAATTCTTTTTGATCATATCCATACCGCTGCCTTAACCGAAAAACCGATCCGTTTAGTAGGTGACTCTGGAACCTACACATGTGACGCCCTGATCATCTCAACAGGCGCATCTGCGCAATATTTAGGCATCCCATCGGAGGAGCAATTTATGGGACGCGGCGTCTCTGCTTGTGCAACTTGCGATGGATTTTTCTATAAAAACCAAGATGTCTGTGTCATTGGTGGTGGCAATACAGCAGTTGAAGAAGCTTTGTATTTAAGCGGTATCGCTAAAAAAGTGATCGTGGTTCACCGGCGTGACAAATTCCGTGCAGAACCAATTCTCATTGACCGATTAATGAGTAAAGTTGCTGAGGGTAAAGTTGAAGTGAAATGGTATAGTCAAGTGGATGAGGTTTTAGGAGATCAATCTGGTTTAACTGGTGTAAGAATCAAAAAAACCGATGGTTCGACTGAAGATTTGACGGTTCAAGGCATGTTTGTCGCAATTGGGCATAAACCTAATACCGATATCTTTGCTGGTCAACTCGACATGGAAGGTGGTTATATCAAAACACTAAGTGGCTTAACCGGAAATGCTACTGCGACCAATATCCCGGGCGTTTTTGCTGCAGGTGACGTTCAAGATCATATTTATCGTCAAGCAATTACAAGCGCTGGCACAGGTTGTATGGCAGCACTAGATGCGCAACGTTACCTGGAAGCTTTAGAGTAAATAGTTCTAGTCTAAAAAGCCAAGCATAGCTTGGCATTTGCATTTTCTGGAATGGTTTCACTTGATTTTGTTAGAATTTGGCTTTATTACTTAACTAGATTGAATCGAAATTATGAGTTTAAATAACGTTACTCCAGGGGAAAAAATCCCTAATATTTTTAATGTCATCATCGAAATCCCGATGAATGCTGACCCAATTAAGTACGAAGTTGATAAAGAGTCTGGAGCAATTTTTGTTGATCGCTTCTTAGGTACCGCGATGCACTATCCTTGCAACTACGGCTATGTTCCTCAAAGCATTTCCGATGATGGTGATCCAGTAGATGTTCTTGTTATTACGCCTTTTCCTCTCATCCCTGGCGTTGTGGTTTCATGCCGTGCCATCGGTATTTTTCTTATGGATGATGAAGCTGGTGGTGATGCAAAGATTTTGGCTGTGCCTGAAGATAAAATATTACCGCTCTACTCCAACTGGAAAAAACCTGAGGATTTAAATCCAATGATCCTCAACCAAATTAAACATTTCTTTGAGCATTATAAAGATTTAGAGCCTGGTAAATGGGTCAAAGTAAAAGGCTGGGAAGGTCCTGAGGCCGCTAAAGAAGAACTCCTGAAAGGTATCGAGCGCTATCAATCTGAATCTTCTTCTCAGTAATCTTGGATCACTTTGAAATCTAATCCCCTCATAGTTGCTCTTGCGCAAAGTAATTTTATACTCGGTGACCTAAGGGGAAACTGCAATAAAATTATCGCTGATGCAAAACTAGCTTTTGAGCAGGGTGCGCGCCTTTTAGTTACTCCTGAATTATCTCTAACTGGCTACCCCCCTGAAGATTTACTCTTTCGTGATGCTTTTATTGATTCGGTCAATGAACACATTAAGCTTTTATGCATAGAACTTGCCCAATTGAAAGACATGTTTGTTATCGTTGGACACCCATCTAGAGTAGCAAGTCCCTCTCAAGGCGTCTTACACAATTGCGCATCAGTGATCTCTAATGGCGTAGTGATTGCCAAATACGCCAAACAGTTTTTACCCAACTCTGAAGTATTTGATGAGGTTCGTTATTTTTCTCCAGGCAACCAAACGTGTGTATTTGAAGCTCATGGTACTCAAATTGGTTTAATTATTTGCGAAGATATTTGGCATGAAGGGCCTGCCCAAGCAGCCAAAAAGGCGGGTGCTCAGCTCCTAATTATTCCTAACGCCTCGCCATTTCATATGGAAAAGACTTACTTACGAAAAGATATCTTGAAAAAACAAATTCTCGATATCAAGATACCCGCTATTTACGTCAATTTGGTTGGTGGCCAAGATGAACTGGTATTTGATGGCGCCTCATTTGCCATGAACTCCCAAGGTCAACTGGTTGATGAAGCACCTCAATTTGTAGAGCTACTGAGATTCTTAGAATTCATCGATGGAGATGTTGTTTCTGGCAACATTACTCCCGCAACGAGCACGGAGCAACAAGTCTATGATGCTTTAGTACTTGGCGTCAAAGATTACCTAGGTAAAAATGGTTTTCCGGGAGCTATTATTGGGCTTTCTGGTGGCGTTGACTCTGCTCTGGTACTTGCCATCGCTGTGGATGCCCTCGGGGCAGATCGCGTGCGCGCTGTGATGATGCCCTCACGTTATACGGCAGATATCTCTTGGATCGATGCAAAAGATATGGCGGACCGATTGGGCGTGCAATATGATGAAATCCCCATTGCTCCTATGTTTGATGCTTTTGAATCATCACTATCCAAAGACTTTGCCGGTCTTGCTCTTGACGCTACTGAAGAAAATATTCAAGCACGTATTCGCGGGACACTACTTATGGCATTGTCGAACAAGTCCGGCAGAATTGTTCTTACAACTGGCAATAAAAGCGAGATGGCGGTTGGTTATTGCACACTATATGGTGATATGGCGGGTGGCTTTGCCGTGATTAAGGATGTGGTGAAAACATTGGCTTATCGCCTGTGCCACTATCGTAACTCCATCTCTCCCATTATCCCAGAACGTATTATTACGCGCGCGCCCTCTGCGGAACTTCGTCCTGACCAAAAAGATCAAGATAGTTTGCCTCCTTATGAAGTGCTCGATGCTATTTTAGAGAGCTATATGGAAAATGATGCGCCAATTGAAACCTTGCTTACCTCCGGATTTTCAAAAGCTGATGTGGATAAAGTAACGAGCTTAATCAAAATTAATGAATATAAACGTCGTCAATCACCCATTGGCGTTCGGATTACTCGCCGAGCTTTTGGGCGCGATTGGCGCTATCCAATTACCTCTAAGTTCCGCGCTTAAGAAATTGCATATTTTTGAAATTCTCAGTTATTATGTTTTAAATAAAAAGGGATAATTATGAAACTCATTACCGCAATTATTAAACCGTTTAAACTCGACGAAGTCAGAGAAACTCTTTCCGAAATTGGTGTGACAGGCTTAACTGTTACTGAGGTAAAAGGATTTGGGCGTCAAAAAGGCCATACTGAAATGTATCGTGGTGCTGAATACGTAGTCGATTTTTTACCTAAAATTAAAATTGAACTTGTCGTCTCTAGCGATGACCTCGAGCGCGTGATAGATGCAATCATAAAAAGTGCTAAAACAGGCAAAATTGGTGATGGAAAGATATTTGTTACACCCATTGAGCAAACGATTCGTATTCGCACTGGCGAAACCGATAACGACGCCATTTAAAAACTTGGGTATTCGACACCCAAGTTTTCTTAAAACACCCTCATTAGGTATTTTTTCTTGCAGTGGTCTTTGATGCGACCGTTCTCTCTGAAGCGTCTTTCCTTATCGTTGCAGCTGTTTTCTTTGCCAACTCATCTACTTGGGCTTCCGCATTTTCAAGAGCGTTATCCACCATCTTACGGCCTTCTTTATATACCTTAGCGCCTGCATCAGAAACGTCTTTAATTAACTTCGATAACTCGACACCACCAACTGGGTTTTTTTGCGAAGCTTGATCCAGGTAATCATGCAGTGCGGTCCGGGCTTTTACTAAATATTTATCTGCTTCTTCAGCAGTCTCTTTATTGACTTGCTTCAAAATACCTTTGACCTTGCTTTGATATGCAACCATCCGAGCAAGGGATTCATCTGCTGCTTTAGATTGAATTTGTTTTAATTTAGCAAGATCACTCTGAGCAGTTGCCTTGGCTAAATGCAAGGCATGCTCCATGTTTGCTTTTAACTCTGCAGCATGATGCTCGCTTAATTGCTGTGCTGCATCTATTAATTTATGCGATATCGCAAATAACTCTTTAGCTTTATCGATGCTCCAAGTATTGAGATCACTTTGACTCATGTTTTTCTCCTATAAACATACTCAAATGGGAACGACAAATACAATAGCAAAATCTAATTACCTCGATATTACCTCTCTATAGTGAGACAATACAATACAAATATATATGTTACACGCCGATACTCCTTCCAAACGTCGCACAGGAATACTGCTTGGATCCCTAGTGACCATTGCTTTTTCTATTTTAGATACTGCAGGTAAATGGCTTTCAACGCATATTCCCTTAATTGAAATTGTTTGGCTCAGATTTGCTATCGCTGCTGTCATCGCCCTTATCGTTGTATTACCCAAAACACAAATTCAAGAATTTAAGAATGAAAATCTTAAAATACAGTGTCTTCGAGCCATCATGATGATCTCGATGACCATGCTCAATTTTGCAGGTCTTAAATACCTTCAATTAGCACAAGCGAACGCTATATTATTTTCTTCTCCCATCATCATCGCCCTGATTAGTTCGATTTTTTTGAAGGAAAAGCTGAGCATTAATATTTGGATTGCTATTTTAGGAGGTTTTTTTGGAGTTTTAGTCATCATTGACCCCTTGGGCACAAGTTTTCATCCTGCTATGTTTTTTGTTCTTGCGCACGCCACGATTTATGCTCTTTTTAATATTTTGACTCGCAAAATGGCGGCTAGTTCTAGCCCCGATGTCACGATTGTTTACTCCACAGTTATACCAACCATCATTCTTCTGCCGCTCGTCATTCCACAATGGCAAGCGCCGACGGGATGGATTGATTATCTTGTATTTTTCATTACCGGATTATTTGGCTTCTTAGGACATTATCTTTTGGCCATTGCGTATCGCTTTGCCAAGCCGACTACTATCTCCCCGTTCTTTTACCAACAAATTTTGTATATGATTTTTTTGGGGTGGTTGATTTTTGGGCAAATCCCTCAAATGAATGTACTTTTTGGCGCTGTCGTTGTGGTTGCCTGCGGATTATATTTATTGTTTAAGGAAAACGGAAGGTATAAACATGAAGCTTCTGAATAAAGTAGCGCTGATCACCGGTGCTGGAACTGGTATCGGTAAAGCGTGCGCTCTCACTCTTTTAGAAAATGGTTATCAAGTCGTCTTGGTAGGTCGTCGTCGGGAGTTACTCGAGTCAGTTATTTCTGAAAGTTCAGCGCCGCAGACTCAAAGCTTAGCTTGCCAAACGGATATTAGCGATGTCAACCAGGTGGATCAATTGTTCGAACAGGTAAAAAATCGCTTTGGTCGATTAGATGTACTTTTTAATAATGCTGGTCGTGGCACCCCTATGATGCCGTTTGATGAGATCCCCTTTGACATGTGGCAAAAAACAGTAGGGGTCAACCTCACTGGAACTTTTTTATGCGCGCAACGTGCTTTTAAAATGATGCGGGAACAAAGTCCTCAAGGTGGCCGAATTATCAATAATGGCTCTATTGCTGCGCAAGCGCCGCGCCCTTTTTCTGCACCTTACACCAGCACCAAGCACGCTATTACAGGACTTACCAAATCGATTGCTCTAGATGGTAGACCTTTTCATATTGCTTGCAGTCAAATTGATATTGGGAATGCTGCAACAGAAATGAGTGAACCCATGGCAAAAGGAATTTTACAAGCGAATGGTGAAATACTCCCGGAAGACAGAATGCCTGTCCAAGAAGTTGCCAATGCCGTATTACATATGAGTAATTTACCGCTAGATAGCAATATCCTATTTATGACCATTATGGCCACTAATATGCCCCTGGTTGGCAGAGGCTGACACTTTACAGAAAAAGTAAATACCTTCATCTTTTTGATGGATAATAGTAAAAATAGTTAAAGATGTTTAAAAGGAATAATTAAAATGAATGAATGGCACGGCGAATCAAAAGAAGCTATCAACAAAAAAGTAATCACGTTAATTGTTATGCTCGCAGTAGCAACTTGTCTAGCAATCCTCTTTGCACTTGCAGCTGCGCACATAGGATTAGTATTTGGTTGACCCTTATGGATGGTGATGTGACTGCCACCACCGAATGACCTTGCCAGATAGATAAAGGGCCAAAGGTCGATATACAATAATTGAAATAACAGCAATAGGGTAAGCAATCGGCCAAAGTTCTAGCCAATTATCTATAGCTCCAAAAGAAAACCCCAATAGGTAAATACTGATACAAAATGTCAATGTCATTGACATAAAAAAACCCATAAAAACTGCAAACATGACTGCTGCAAGCGTAAACATAAAGAGTGTCCTCAACTAATTGAATTCCACTGATTATCCTCTATTGGGTAAAGTACCTCGGTGATCACTCACTTTGTGACGGACTAAGCTAAATTGACTGTAGTTCAGGAGATGTCGGTGCAGTTAACTAAAATGGATTATTCTTAAAGTATTCTATTTTTACTGATTACACAAACATGAAAATTAAACGTCCTGCTTTATCAAGAGGCTACGCTGATCACGGCTGGCTCAAATCGTTTCATAGTTTTTCTTTTGCGGACTATCATGACCCCGAATTCATGGGCTTTGGCCCTCTGCGAGTGATTAACGAGGACTGGATTGCCTCTGGAAAAGGTTTTGGCACCCATGGTCATCAAGATATGGAAATTATTACCTATGTCCTCGAGGGTGAACTGGCTCATAAAGACAATATGGGTAATGGAAGAGCAATTTATCCCCATGAAGTTCAACGCATGAGCGCTGGTCGAGGTGTGATGCATAGCGAATACAACCATGCTGAAGGGCAAACTACGCATCTGCTCCAAATTTGGATTCAGCCTGACAATTTGGGGGTTGACCCTAGTTACGAACAAACCTTGTTCCCGCCTGCGGAAAAAAGGGGTAAATTACGTTTGGTTGCCTCTGAAAATGGGGCTGATAACTCCGTAAAAATTCATTCAGATACACGCTTGTATGCAGCGTTAATCGATGGGGATGAAACCATCCAACACGATTTGGCGGCTGGACGTTTGGCTTATCTTCACGTAGCTAAAGGTAGCGTCAATGTCAATGGTGAACAACTTGACACAGGTGATGCCATGATGCTTGCGCAAGAAAGTAGGGTTCAGATTGAACAGGGTAAAGATGCGGAAATTTTACTATTTGACCTTCCCCCTGCAGCAAAGCCACGTAGGGTTGGCTCTCATTAATCGACTACCTACCCCATGTTAATGCCAGCATTATTTATTGGACATGGGAGTCCAATGTACGCTCTTGAGCCCAATCGATATACACAATCTTGGGCGAAGCTAGGGCAAAGTATGCCTCAACCGAGAGCTATTTTGATGCTATCAGCGCATTGGTATACGAGAGGTATTTGGTTAACTGCTATGCAACACCCAAAAACGATTCATGATTTTAGTGGGTTTCCAGAAGAGTTATCAGCGCTTCAATACCAAGCACCTGGCTCACCTGAACTAGCATTGCAGGTCAGAGACTTAATTCAGCCACATTTTACGAATATCACACTAGAGGATGCCGAATGGGGTTTAGATCATGGCGCATGGTCCATCTTAAAATATGTGTACCCTAAAGCCAATATTCCTGTTATTCAAATGAGTATTGATGCTACCCTACTCAATCAAGAACACTGGCAATTAGGGCAACTATTGCAATCTCTTCGTCAAGAGAATGTATTGATCATCAGCAGTGGTAATGTGGTTCATAATTTACGATTACTATCAAGAAGCAATGCTTTCCCGCCTCCATGGGCAACTGATTATGAAGCGTTCTTTAAGCATCATGTATTAAATAATGACCTTGAACCTCTGATTGATTGGGAAAATTCTAATCCATACGCCTCTTATGCCATACCTACCCCAGAACATTATTTACCGGCAATTTATACTCTAGGTCTAAAGCACGAGTCTGAGTCTGCCAGCGTAATCACAGAAGGTATAGAAATGTCATCGATTAGCATGTTAAGCTTTGGCTTTGGCTTTGGTTTGCCCCCTATTCAGTAAAAGAAAGAAATGATGGATTCAGATTTAATTTTTACTATTTTGACAGTCGCCCCACCACTGATTCTTGCCATTACACTGCATGAAGCCGCACATGGCTATGCTGCTAAATATTTTGGTGATTACACGGCATATTCTTTAGGCCGAGTAACTTTAAATCCTCTGAAACATGTTGATCCCATCGGTACTTTTTTAATTCCTTTGGTATTAAAACTATCTGGATCACCTTTTTTATTTGGTTATGCAAAACCGGTTCCTGTGAATTTTTCTGCCCTGAATAATCCCAAAAGAGATATGATTTGGGTGTCTCTAGCAGGACCTGCATCGAATTTTATTCAAGCCTTTATTTGGACGCTAATTTTTTCTGTTTTAAGAGTGTCAATCGACTCACCCTTTTTATTCGCGATGGCAAAAGCAGGTATTTATTGGAACGTAGTATTAGCCGTATTTAACTTGTTTCCAATCCCGCCCTTGGATGGTGGCAGAATTTTAGTGGGATTATTACCTTATCAACAGGCTCGAATGTTAGCCAAGCTTGAGCCTTACGGAATTTTTATTGTGATTGGTTTGATGATTGCTGGTATTTTGGGAGGATTATGGCTTGAGCCACTCATCAACCTTTCTTTAAAATTCTTGAATTTATTTCTACTCAATTAAATTCTTTTTCTCTTCCGCAACTCTGCGCTGCACATCTCCAATATGCGCCAAGAGATCATAGACGTCTTTCGTATTGAATTGCGAAACTTTTAACAACATAGAACGGTCAAGTAAATCTTGTAAAGAGATATTTACTTGCCCCTTCTCATATTTACCTGCATTCACTTGATTTTCAATTGAGTACAACTCTTTATAAATCATTGCGAATTTATATTTGATCCTATATTGCAAAATAGAAGGTAAGAAATTAAATAATGGAATCAAAATAGCAGCCAGTGGAATAGCCACTCGAAATAATCGATCTATCCAAACAGCTACCCAAAATGGCAAATAACGATGCAAGAACCCTGGTCCTTCTCGTAATACTTTTTGTGCGTCTTCATTCGTATCAAAACTTAAGTGATTAGGGCTTGGAAACTCTTTTTCGGCATTCAAAATATCGGCTTGAGAGAGCATATCGATTGATAGATCCACCACTAGTGAGGTAATCGCCGGGTGTAAATTTTTTCTAGATACCAATTCTGCGGTAGAGGACAACATGAGGATATCTTTACTTGGGGAGTCGTTATAGACATCTAAAGTCGCTCTTTTCACCTGTAGAACACTTAAACCTTTTATTCTTGGAGGATATCCATAAGCTTTTGAGAATGACATGATTTTTAATTGCGGATCAGAAAAAATCTTTTGCATAATCTGCGCACGATTATTGACCGAAATAAACATGGCATCAATCTCCCCAGCTTGTAATTTCTCTAAGGACTGATCCGTATTGAATGCGAAAAAATTGGGCGCATCGGTTTTAATCTGATCCAACGCAAAGATACGTTCAACTAATTTTCGAGTACCACTTCCTGAAACCCCAATTGATACTTTCTTTTTAACTAAATCATCTAAAGTATCAGGTGTGGCTTTAAATGATTTATCTCGGTAAACAATCCAAAGCGGCTCATAAAACACACCAGCTAAAGATTGAATTTGAGGATACTCTTTGGAAGAAGATGTTCCTGATTGCACAAAAGCAAGGTCAACTTGACTATTTGAATCATTGAGTAATTCAAGATTCTCAATCGATCCTTTGGTGACTAAAATTTCGACTTGAATGCCGTTCTTCTCAAGAGCTTCCTTGTATTCATTCCCCAAGCGAAAATACTGCCCTGTTTTCCCCCCGGTAGCAATCACGATTTTTTTAGGTGGTGCCGGGACAAAGTAATGTAATGCTAATGCGATGATGACTACAAATGAAAGAACAGCAGCAGCAATCGATTTTGGACTAAGCATATCTATTATGACCTTACCAATGAGCAGGGGTTGCCTTTGACCAATAACTACCCATACCATCAAAGTGTTTATTTAAATGAATTTCTGCATCACGGGTGAGTAGTTCACCCGGTTCAATTGTTAACAAATTCTTACCCATTGGAATAGCAATCCCACTCTCATTTCTTCTAACAATCACATTGGCATCGAGCTGCGAAGGATGTGAAAATCCCGAAGCTGTCAGCAACTCGCCAAGGGCAACCAAGGTATTTTGATGAAAATGGAAGACTCTGTGTGCCTTATCTTCAGGATCTAATGCTTGTTGACGCATGGCATCTTGTGTAGCAACTCCGGTTGGACATAAGTCGGTGTGACAAGTTCTTGATTGAATACAGCCAATGGCAAACATGAAACCTCTTGCAGAGTTACACCAATCAGCGCCAATGGCGCATGCTCTTGCAATATCAAATGCCGAAACAATTTTACCGGCAACACCAATTTTCACTTGATCACGCAGACCAACTCCAACTAAGGTCATATGAACTAGACGCAATGCATCTCGCATGGGTGTTCCTACATGATCTACAAATTCAACTGGTGCTGCGCCTGTTCCACCTTCACTACCGTCGACCACAATAAAGTCAGGTACAACCTTGGTTTCAAGCATGGCTTTAATCAAGGCAAACCACTCGTCAATTTTACCAATACATAATTTAAAACCGACTGGCTTGCCACCTGAAAGATCGCGCAATTGCGTAATAAACTGCATTAGCTCAAGTGGTGTCGTAAATGCGGAATGACCTGCAGGCGAATTACAATCAATACCCATTGGAATACCGCGCGTTTTAGCAATCTCAGGAGTAATTTTTGCCGCAGGTAAAACGCCGCCATGCCCGGGCTTTGCGCCTTGAGAAATCTTTATCTCAATCATTTTAATTTGAGGCTCCGCGGCAACCTTAGCAAACTTCTCTGGATCAAAGCGACCTTCCGCTGTGCGGCAACCAAAGTAGCCTGAACCAAGCTCCCAAATCAAATCGCCGTCATAGCGACGATGGTAATCTGACACAGAACCTTCGCCTGTGTCATGAGCAAAGCCGCCCATTTTGGCACCCTTATTTAATGCCATGATGGCATTAGCTGATAAGGAACCAAAACTCATCGCAGAAACATTAAAGATAGAAATTGAATAAGGCTTCTGACATTTGGCCCCGCCAACGTTGACACGCAATGACTCGGGCTTCACGTGACCAACTGGGTTGATGGTGTGCATAAGCCACTCTGTACCACTTTTATAGTTATCTTCAATTGTCCCAAGTGGACGCTTATCAGAAGCACCCTTGGCGCGTTGATAGACTAAAGCACGTTGATTTCTCGAAAATGGTAATTTTTCAGTATCTGATTCAATGAGGTATTGTCGCAACTCTGGACGAAAGGTTTCGAATAAAAAACGTAGATGGCCAGAAACTGGATAGTTTCTTAAAATGGCGTGCTTCCTTTGTGTGGCATCCTTAAAACCAATCACACTTAAAAAAGTAAATACGCCTAACCAAAGAAAGGCTCCAAGACTATCGTGACCACTTTGAATTTGAAGGGCCATCAGAATTGTGAAAAAAATACACAATCCCCACGGAATAAATCTTGAAAAACTACCGAGTGTTTTAAACATATAGGGTCAGAGGGCTTAGTTTCCTAAGCTGTCCTTGACACATTTTTTAATATGAGCTTCTTTTGCAGCACCATTTGTTCTTTTACTTATCTCATCATTTTCACAAACTGCGCGAGCATCTTTCTCACATTTCTTAATGAAACTGTTTTTTGCTGCACCGTTTAATTTTTTTTCAGCCGCTTTCATTTCACAAGCATTTTCAGCATATGAGACATTGGCTACAAAAAGAGCTGCTATTGCAAACAAGATAGTTTTCATATTAATCTCCATTAAAATTATTATTTACCATAACAAAGGTTTATGAACATTTATTGCATTGAATCGAATTAATGCTTCGATTCAAATAATAATATTACAGCCCCAACGCCTAAGCAAGCAACTCCAACTAAGGCTCCCCAACCTGAATAAGCCAGACTAGACCAAAGTAACCAAGCAACGGTCAGAATAAAAATAATAGGCAAAACCGGGTAAAGTGGCACCGGGCAAGGAATCTCTTGGTCAGGGTTCTTTTTTCGGAGTATAAATAAAGAGATTCCAATCAATAGAATAAAAAGCCAAAACACGGGGGCCGTGAACTCAACGACTGACTCAAAACTCTCTCTCGCAAAGGATGCGCCAAAAACAAGGACTAAGGCAATGAGACATTGCAGAAAAATTGCTTTTCTGGGTGATCCAGACTCGTCCCATTGGCCAATCCAAGAAAATAGCTTCCAATCTTGCCCTAAAGCAAAACTACTTCTTGAACCAAAGATGATGGTGGCATTAATGGAGTTCAAGCAGGAAAACACAACGATAGCGCTGAATAAAATAGCAGATTGATGACCGTAAGCCAAATCAAATAAATCACTGGCAAGAGCCTTAGATTGGCCCATTTTAGATGCACCAAAGGCATGAATTAAAGCTAAATTGACTAAGACATACAGTAAAGTCACAATCCCAATCCCCAAAATAAGGGCTTTTAGAATACCTCGACGCTGATCAACGGCTTCAGCGGATACATAAGCAGCCTCATTCCAGCCGCCATAAGTCAATAAGACAAAAATAATAGCCAAGCTTGCCGCACCAAAACTAGGTGTGCTAGTACTCACCGGCATCTCTTGAGGTGCGACACCTTGAACCAAAAATCCAGTCACGATGATACCAATCACCCCCAAGACTTCGAATACGGTCAAAATATTTTGCGCTGTTTTGCCTTCTTTAATACCGATTGCATTTAAAACACTCAAGGTAATAATGACCAACATGGCCCAAATAGTTGATGAATAAGACCCCAAAGGGATAATTTTCGTCATATAGTCGCCTAGCGTAATGCCTAATATCCCTAATGAGCCCGTTACAATCACAATCGATCTAGCCCAGCCATACAGGAAAGCGATTCGACGCCCGTAGGCTTTTTGTAAAAAATGATATTCACCACCAACATTTGGGTAAGTGGTCGCTAATTCGGCGTAGCACAATGCTCCAATAATGGAAATCAAGCCACCTAATAACCAAGCTCCAATAATGAAATATTCATTATTGAGCTGTCCAGCAACCATCGATGGCACTCTAAAAATACCGGCCCCTAAAATGGTGCCGATAATTAATGCGGCAATGTCGAAGGTTTTTAAAGTCCTTTTCGGGCTCGTAGTGGGGTTCGGGTTAATTGGATTTGTCATTATGAATTAAAGGCTTATAAGAAATGGTAGAACGAATTGCTGCAATCGTGCAAAATAGCATTATGATGCTTGTTTATAAAAAACATATTATTTTTACTTCTTTTATGTTGTTTCTGTTGTTAGGAATCAACTCAGCCCCTTTACAGGCTCAATCGTTTAATTTGACTCCCGATATTCAACAAAAAAGCTTTATCACCTCTGACCGTATCAAACTGCAATATTTGGTTGGTGGGCAAGGAACAAAAACCTTGTTTTTTATTCCAGGATGGATGATGCCAGCTGAAGTTTTTAATGCTCAGCTCAATTATTTTGCTAAAGATTATCGTGTGATCTCTTTTAGCCCCCGCTCGCAAGGTAAATCCGATATTTATTTGGGGGCAAATTTAGCTGAACTTCGGGCAAGAGATATCAAAGAATTACTTGCTAGCACTCAAACCACGGAATTTACCCTTATTGGATGGTCCTTAGGGGTGATGGAAGCGTTGGACTATGTCAATCGCTATGGCGATCGAGGCTTACAAAGTTTAGTATTAATCGATAATTCGATTGGTGAAGGCACTCCCCCAAAGACAAGCGTGTCAAGTAATCGCGCAAAAATGACGACGGCCTCTTTTAAAAAATACGTCAAAGGATTCGTTAGCGCAATTTTTAAATCGAATCCCCCGTCAGAGTTTATTCAAACCATCGAAAATTCGGCACTTCGACTAGCTTCAAGCCCTGAAGATGCGTTTGCTATTCTCAGAAAACCTTATTCACGTGAATACTATAGAGATACTATTTATAAAACCCAAGTGCCTATTTGGTATGCTATTACTCCTAGATATAGCGAACAAGCTCTTTTGTTCAGCGAAAAACATCCCTTTGGTGAATTTAAAATTTACGAGGACAATACAGGGCATGGGCTGTTTGTGGATAAAGCAATTGAATTTAATTTGGATTTAGAAAATTTTCTGAGGAAATTGAATTGACCTTTCCTTTTTATCGTCAAATGATCTGCTTGGTTTTTTTGTGCTTACTATCTAATTTCGCCTTCAGTGCGAACTCTAAAAATAATAGCGCTCCTAAAAAGACAGCCCCAAATAAGCAAGTCGCTAAAGTTCCTTCTCCAAGACTAGGTGCGCAACCCGCTTATAAGCACAACTATCTCAATCCTTACTCGATAGGACAAACTCAAAACACATCAGGCGAGCCTTTGCCGACGCCTAACATTATTGAAAATATTCTAAAAACACCAAGCCCAGAGGTCGTTAAACCCGCCTCTAATTTCCAACGATTTACCTTTAAAAATGGTTGCGGAACTGTCACGACGTCCATGGCTGAATTATTAAAAAGTCTGTATATTCAAGACAAGGAATTTCTCTCTGCCTTTAATCGTCAAGCACCAGATTTTTTTAGCAACCTCAAGGCAAATTGCCTTCCCTATGCCTTTTCGATTGATAACAACACCAATCAAATTCAAGCGTTTTCCATACTCAATAATGAAAAACGTGAGCCCTCCACAACGTTGGTTACTCTCAATCGGTCTCCCAATACAGAAGGATATATAGTCAACGTTCAACCTCTTGGCAGTGGCTTTGAAAATTATCTTGAAGTTACTCTGGATGTAAATGATTTACTTGTTTATAAAGCAAATCAAGCAAATACCTCAATCCCCCCTGAACTTATTTGGGAGCTAGCATCTTTAATCAAAGAGCTTTACCCTAAAATTCGACAAAGTGACAAGAACTTTGTTCGCGTTGTTTACGACGCGGGTGGCAAGGATAAATGGGCTCAAGTGATTAGTTTAGAAATTCTGGATCAAACACAAAAAAATATTGTGGCTGATGCCTTCTGGGTACAGCGAGATGATTTGCCAGGGGGATTTTTTACTTCTTTTGGTCAAGAACTTGAGCAAAATTTTTGGATTAATCCTTTAAATTACACCAGAATTTCACGCGGTGTGGGTAATTTTGCCTCAACCAGTCGTCGTCAAGCCATCGTAAAAAAAGGCAAGAAAAATGTTGTCGTTTTGCAATCCTATACGAGTTATTCAGGGCATCAAGGCATCGATTTTGCAGCGCCCCCAGGAACACCCATTTATGCCGTAGCGAATGGTAAGATCGTTCAATATAGCCCGTATGCGGGATATGGCAATTTGGTCATTATTGAGCACCCTGGTAACTATAAAACCTACTATGCTCATTTGAGCGCATATAACACAGAGTTATCGGTTGGTAGCGAAGTCAGGCGTGGTCTTGAAATTGGATATGTGGGCTCCACTGGCCACTCTACCGGCCCACATCTGCACTTTGAGTTGCGAAAAAATAATGTCTATCTCAACCCTTTATCCAACGGTCTTGAACTTGATCTTTGGACTTTAAGTCCGTTTGATCAAAATCAATTGACAACAAATATCGTTCTCTTCTCTTCTTTACTCAAGTAAAACTTATTTACGTTGCCCTATTATTAACATGGATCCACCAGCTTTCTCGTACCCAAGTGAGAAAGGCAGTTCTTGATTACTTGGATGCTCATGGTAATACTTTGCTAAGCGTTGTGCTGAAGGACTTTTTGCCCATATATTGTTCGGTGAAATAAATCGACCAAACAGTTGTAAATTAAAATTTTCTGCATAGGGAACTATATCTAACCCGGTCTCATCCTGAGTAACCCATTGCGCCTGTTGAATCAATATGTTTTTCATTATTGAAAAATAGGTATTTTGTAGTAAGTGAGACGCCGATTTAACTAAGACAACTTGACTGGCTTTACGTTGCAATGCTTTAACAAGGTGGGGTTTGTTTTCAAGACCACTATCAGCAATATTTGCGCTAATATAATCAACGGTCACCGCTCGACCATCTTGGGCTTCAACCAAAAACCGAACGCCATCCGCACGAGTACCTTTCGTTTGAGGCAAAATCATCCCATCGGGATTAATCGTTAATATTTTTACATCATTTACTTTGGCTCCAGCAAACGCTATGTTATATATCAAGAGCTTAATAAATCTTGGTCTTGGGCCATTTTTTCCAATTAAATCATTCGTTAAATAAAATCCCTTTCTGGAAAAATTACTCAACATTTGACACTCAAATGATTGCGATTCATTACTCAACTTTTCAGGGGTATCAATAAAAGCGTATTCTGGAATTTGGTCAGCCACAAGGACATAATAATTTGCCTTTGGGTATAAAGACATCACCGTTACAACGTCTGGTCCTGAAAAAGGATAAAAAGCAGTTTGATAGTCAGCCTGAGATAAATGCGCCGAACTCCAATTCGTCATCTTGGTCACAAATTTTTGCTGATAATTATTTACCATCTCATTAAAATTAGGGCATGAAATGGCTAAGAGGGTTTTAAGCTGTTCAGATTTTTCGGGCTTAGAATTCTGAGCTTGTGCAGATTCCATGATGCTGACATGAAAACTAATCGCCAAAAATGTCAGTGCGATAAAATGAAATAATTGCTTAGTCTGTGTTTTAATTGATTTGAAGGTTTTCGTCATATGGATAAATTTAAAATTTGAATTTCTAGCAGACGTTATAACACTTTTTTCTCGCCATATAATTATTTAATACCTTTTACCTTTACAGAGTCCTTATGAAACCACTCCTTTCTCAATGCTTGATTCGCCAAATTAACGTCCTCCTATTTGCTTTTTTTTGTAGCTTTTCTTGTTTTGCACAAAACTTTCCTCTAAAACCTATCAAAATCATTGTTCCATTTGGTCCTGGAGGCATTGCTGATCTAACAGCGCGAATTGTTGCCCAAAAAATGAGTACCAATCTCGGGCAAGGTGTAATCATTGAGAACAAACCAAGTGCGGGGGGAGTCGTTGCGACCGATCTCGTAGCAAAGTCTGAGCCAGATGGTTACACCTTGTTGCTCATGTCAAATGGCACAGCCGTTAGTGCAAATTTATTCCACAAACTGCCCTATGACACTCTGAAGGATTTTGAGCCTCTTTCTACCCTCGGCTTTTTTGATATTGCCATTGTGGTGAATGAGTCTTCCAAATACATGCAATTCAAAGACTTGATTCAGGCAGCTCAAGCCAATCCAGGAAAGCTGAATGTCGGTAGCATTAATATCGGTAGCACCCAAAACTTAGCTGCAGAACTATTTAAAAGTACGGCGAATATTGATGTCCAAGTAGTCCCATTTAATGGCACACCCGCAGTTATTACGGCCATTCGTGGTGGGCAAGTGGATGCTGGCGTGGAAATCTTAGGCCCATTAGTTCCACAAATTAAATCTAAAGCGGTGCGTCTCCTCGCTGTAACCGGTAACCAACGATCCGCATTTTTCCCAGAGGTACCAACGGTTAGCGAAATGGGTTTAAAAAACTTTATCGCATCGTCATGGAATGGTTTGGCGGCTCCTGCAAAAACACCGTCTGCAGTCGTCAATCTTTTAAATAAAACCATTAATGACGCAGTTAATGATCCTGAAGTAAAAGCTAAATTACAAGATATTTTTGTGGAGGCCAGTGCATCCTCCACTAAGGATGCAAGATCACTCTTGGAAAATGATATAAAACGTTGGGGAAATGTCATTGATAAAGCGCGCATCCCGAAACAGTAATAAATACAGGTTCATCATTGAGCTACATAAGGAAAAAAATGATAATTGATTGTCATGGTCACTACACTACCGCGCCTAAAGCCCTAGAAGATTGGCGAAATCTGCAAATTGCTAATTTAAATACTCCTGCACTGGGTCCAAAAGTAAGTGATTTAAAAATTTCTGATGACGATTTACGGGAATCGATTGAAAAAAATCAACTCGCAAAGATGCTTGAACGTGGCAGTGATCTGACTATTTTTTCACCAAGAGCCAGCTTCATGGCACACCACGTTGGTGATTTCAATACATCTTCTACTTGGGCAGCTATTTGTAATGAATTGATTTATCGCGTCAATCAACTTTTCCCAAACCATTTTATTGGCGCAGCAATGTTGCCCCAATCGCCGGGTGTTGATCCCAAAACATCTGTACAAGAATTAGAAAAATGTGTTCGTGAGTATGGCTTTGTGGGCCTCAACCTCAACCCAGATCCATCCGGTGGTCATTGGCGTGAACCACCTCTATCTGACAAACACTGGTATCCCATTTATGAAAAAATGGTGGAATACGACGTCCCTGCAATGATTCATGTAAGTACAAGTTGTAATGCATGCTTTCATACGACCGGTGCACACTACCTGAATGCAGATACAACTGCTTTTATGCAGTGCTTGACTTCAGACTTATTCAAGGATTTCCCAACACTGAAATTTTTAATCCCGCACGGCGGTGGAGCGGTTCCTTATCACTGGGGAAGATTTAGGGGGCTTGCTCAAGAACTGAAAAAACCATTACTGGAAGAGCATCTCTTAAATAATATTTATTTTGATACTTGTGTTTATCATCAACCTGGTATTAACTTATTAACCGAGGTCATACCAGTCAAAAATATTTTATTTGCCTCAGAAATGATTGGTGCCGTACGTGGTATTGATCCTCAAACAGGCCATTACTTTGATGACACAAAACGTTATATTGAATCCAATAGACAACTGAGTACAGAAGATCGCGAGCAAATTTACTCTGGTAATGCGCGCCGAGTTTTCTCACGCTTAGATCACCTATTGCAACAACAAGGTAAATAAAGGGAATAACCATGAAAGCTTTTGGCATTGTAAAAACAAAAATTATTCGTGCAGACTCTGTTGCTGTTGAGGCTCTGTCTCATTTTGGTGTTGCTACGATTCATGAAGCGATGGGGCGTATTGGCCTCATGCAAACCTATATGCGCCCAATTTATAACGGTGCACAGATGTGCGGACCGGCCGTGACTGTACTACTTCAGCCAGGTGATAACTGGATGATGCATGTGGTAGCGGAACAAATCCAACCGGGTGATGTTGTCGTAGCAGCTTGTACTACAGACAATACAGATGGTTTTTTTGGTGATTTACTAGCGACTTCTTTTCAAGCTCGTGGCGCAAAGGGTTTAATCATTGATGCAGGAGTTCGAGATGTCAAAGAATTAACTCACATGGGGTTTCCAGTTTTCAGTAAAGCCATTAGTGCCAAGGGAACCGTCAAAGAAACACTTGGCTCAGTCAATGTTCCTGTGGTTTGTGCAGGTGCCAATGTCAATCCCGGTGATGTGATTATTGCTGATGATGATGGAGTAGTTGTCGTGCCCGCTCACTTAGCTCAGGAAGTTGCTAAAGCCTCCCAAGCTCGTGAGAGTAACGAGACAGAAAAACGTGCTCGATTAGCCTCTGGTGTTTTAGGGCTCGATATGTATAAAATGCGTGATAAATTAAAACAAGCTGGTTTAGAGTACATTGAAGATTGATCCATTCCATGACGACATTTGAGAAAACTGCCGGCTGGTTAGATTGGTATTCCAACCCAAGCCAACCACGCTTTCAATTACCCAAGGGTTCTGTAGATGCTCACTGCCATGTCTTTGGACCTGGTCACCTATTTCCATTTGCCCCCGAAAGAAAATATACTCCCTGCGATGCGAGTTATGAGCAACTATTTGCCCTTCGAGATCGTTTGGGTTTTGATAAGAATGTTATTGTCCAAGCAACTTGCCACGGGGCTGACAATAGTGCCATGGTGGATGCACTTCATCGAAGTGAAGGTCGTGCCAGAGGTGTTGCAACTGTAAGGCGGGATATTTCTGATCAAGAACTCGAAAGACTTCACGCTGCTGGAGTCAGAGGCGTTCGATTTAATTTTGTTAAACGATTGGTTGATTTCACGCCCAAAGAAGAATTACTCGAAATTGCCCATCGCATCAACAATTTTGGCTGGCATATTGTTATTTATTTTGAAGCAGTCGACTTACCTGAATTATGGGATTTTTTTACAGCCCTACCAACACGTGTTGTCGTTGATCACATGGGACGTCCAGATGTTAGTCTGCCGATGGGTGGGCCACAATTTCAGCTCTTCGTCCAACTCATGCGTGAGCATGAAAATATTTGGAGCAAAGTTACTTGTCCTGAAAGACTTTCTGTAACAGGTCCTAAGGCCTTACATGGAGAACAGCAGGCCTATAGGGACGTTGTACCATTTGCTAAATATTTAGTTGAAAATTTTACTGATCGAGTTCTAACTGGCACAGATTGGCCCCACCCTAATCTGAAAGACCACATGCCAGATGATGGCTTATTAGTCGATTGGATACCACAGATTGCCAATACAGAAAAACTGCAACAGGCCTTGCTCGTTGACAACCCTAACCGATTGTATTGGAGTAACTAAATGCTTGATTATTACGATGCCTTTAAAAAAATACCCGGTACTGTCATATTTGATGCCACTCAATCCAGAATTGGTTATCACCTTAATATGTTTGCCATGTCGCTCATGAAAGAGGCAAACCGTACCTCATTTAAAGCGGATGAGGATACTTATCTCAAACAATTTCCGATGACGGATGAACAACACCAAGCAGTACGCGAACGCAACTATAACCAAATGATTCAGCTTGGGGGCAATATTTATTTTTTAGCCAAAATTGGTGCGACGGATGGGCACTCCTTTCAGAAGCTTGCCTCACTCATGACTGGCATGCCAGAGGAAAGTTATCGACAAATGATGATTGCTGGCGGGCGTAATCCCTCTATGCCTGTTGGACCTGTGGAGAAATAAATGGCCAAAATAATTGCTGGTGTGGCAACTTCTCATATTCCTGCGGTTGGCGCAGCTCTCGACTTAGGTAAAACCACAGAACCTTATTGGAGTCCTGTATTTGCTGGTTATGACCGTGCTAAAGAATGGTTCAAAGAAGTAAAGCCTGACGCTATTATTCTGATATATAACGATCATGCTTCGGCATTTTCTTTAGAAATGATTCCCACGTTTGCCATCGGCTGTGCTCCTTCATTTGCTCCTGCAGATGAAGGCTGGGGCCCAAGACCTGTTCCCATGGTAGAAGGCTACCCAGAACTAGGTTGGCATATTGCACAAAGTACGATTTTGGATGAGTTTGATATGACCATCATCAACAAAATGGATGTTGATCATGGCCTCACGGTTCCGCTATCTTTGATGTTTGGTCAACCGAGTCAGTGGCCTTGCCGAGTAGTTCCTCTTGCAGTCAACGTGGTTCAATACCCGCCGCCAACCGGTAATCGTTGCTACCAATTAGGTAAGGCTATTCGTAAAGCGGTTGAATCTTTTGCAAGCGATGAGCGTATCGTAATTATGGGGACCGGTGGCATGTCTCACCAATTACAAGGACCTCGCGCAGGATTTATCAACAAAGCTTTTGACAAAGATTTTTTAGATGGTTTAACGAAGGATCCTGAGGGTCTAGCAAAAATTTCCCACCTTACCTATGTCGAGGAAGCGGGCTCAGAAGGTATCGAACTGGTCATGTGGTTAATTATGCGTGGCGCTCTTGATACCTCCGTAAAAGAAATTCATCGTCATTATCACGTTCCGGCATCAAATACAGCTGTCGGACATATTATTTTGGAGAACCTATGAAAGTTGCTTTAGCTGGTGCAGGCGCCTTTGGTAATAAACATTTGGATTCAATGGCTCAAATCGGGGGTATCGAAGTAGTTTCTTTAGTTGGAAGAGAGTTATCGAAAACGCAAGAAATTGCTGACAAATATAAAATCCCGCATGTCACCACCAATCTCACAGACAGTCTTGCCATAGCTGAAATTGATGCAGTTATTTTATGTACGCCGACACAAATGCATGCTGATCAAGCAATCGCATGTCTCAAGGCGGGTAAGCACGTTCAGGTAGAAATACCAATGGCTGACTCTCTTGCAGGGGCGCAAGCAATCGTTCGGTTACAAAAAGAAACTGGCAAAATTGCTATGGTCGGTCATACAAGACGATTTAATCCCAGCCATCAGTATCTTCATCAAAAAATCGTTGCTGGACAAACCCATATTCAGCAAATGGATGTTCAAACCTACTTTTTTCGTCGCACCAATATAAATGCCTTAGGACAACCAAGGAGTTGGACTGATCATTTACTTTGGCACCATGCGGCACACACCATCGACCTGTTTGCTTATCAAACGCAAGGCACTATCATCGCAGCTAGTGCGGTGCAAGGACCGATTCACCCCACACTAGGGATTGCAATGGATATGTCAATCCAGTTGAAAGCAAGTACTGGTGCCATATGCACTTTCAGCTTGTCCTTTAACAACAATGGTCCATTAGGAACTATCTTTAGATATATTTGTGATGAGAACACATATATTGCTAGTTATGATGATTTATTTGATGGCAAAAACAATCAAATAGATGTGAGCAAAGTAGATGTTTCTATGAATGGTATCGAACTACAAGATCGTGAATTTTTTGGCGCGATTCGTGAGGGACGTGAACCGAACTCTAGTGTTGCGAAAGTGCTTCCTTGTTATGAAATTATGCATCAATTGGAAATGCAAATGAAGAATGCCTCCTAGGAAAAGATATGTCAACTCAACTCTCTACACGTCAATTAGGGCCTTACCAAGTGAGCGCCATTGGTTTAGGCTGCATGAACTTAAGTCATGCTTATGGCGCACCTCCTAGTGACGAAGATGCAAACCGTCTCTTGCAAGAGGCCTTTGATCTTGGGATTACCCACTTCGACTCTGCGGCTCTTTACGGTCTTGGCCATAATGAAACGCTTTTAGGGAAAAACTTTTTAAAAAAATATCGTCAACAAATTACTTTAATTAGCAAAGGTGGTGTTGGTCCTGCAGAGGGTAAGAGGGTCATTGATAGCCGTCCAGAATCTTTACGACGTGATATCGAAGGTAGTCTTCAACGCCTTCAAACTGATGTAATCGATTTATATTATCTTCACCGTTGGGACAAAAAAGTTCCTATTGAGGATGCGATTGGAACTTTAGGAGATTTTGTTAAGGAAGGTAAAGTTAGAGCTATCGGTATGTCTGAAATTTCTGCACAAACTTTACGTAAGGGACATGCAACCTTCCCTATCGCGGCGCTTCAAACGGAATATTCGATGTGGTCGAGAAATCCAGAAATTGCACTTTTGCAAACCTGTCGTGAACTAGGGATTTCATTTGTCGCATTTAGTCCATTAGCTAGAGGGTTTTTTAGTCAGTCCTTGCTCGCAATCGATCAATTTTTAGAAAAAGATATTCGCCGTGGGATGCCGCGTTTTCAGGCAGAAAATTTTGAGAAAAATATTCCTTTTTATGATGCCTTAAAACAAGTTGCACACAATCATCACTGTACACTGCCACAACTTGCACTGGCTTGGGTATTACATCAAGGGAATGATGTTTTAGTGATCCCTGGTACGGCGAAGCTATCCCACCTACGTGAAAATATTGCGGCAGATCAAATTCAACTATCTGCGCAGAGCTTACAACAAATTGACGACATTCTTGATGGTATTCCAGTATTTGGCAATCGCTACAATGCTGTGAGTCAATTAGAAGTAGATACAGAACAATACCCAACATAAATCCCTTAGATTCCCCATGCAAAAACAACTTCAAACGCAAGTAGCTATTATTGGAGCAGGTCCATCCGGATTGCTACTTGGGCAATTGTTAGCAAAAGCAGGGGTAGATAATATCGTCATTGAACGTCAATCAAAAGACTATGTTCTGTCACGCATCCGTGCCGGTGTTTTAGAGCAAGGAACCGTCAACTTACTCGATCAAGCAGGAGTAGGAGATCGACTTCACCGCGAAGGACTAGTTCATCACGGTTTCGATATCGCGTTTGATCAACAACATCTTCGCTTAGATCTCGAGAAGTTAACTGCAGGTAAGCATGTTACTGTGTATGGTCAAACGGAAGTAACCAAAGATTTAAGTGATGCTAGACAAGCTCTGAACATGCCAACTTTTTATGAGGCTTCTGAGGTGAAAGTGCATGACTTACTGAGCCAACAACCCTGTGTTCAGTTTATTCATGAGCAGCAAGCTTACTCTATCAAAGCTGATTTTATTGCAGGATGCGATGGTTATCATGGCATCTGTCGTGCCTCCATACCCAGGGACTCGATTCAGGAATTTGAGCGCGTGTATCCATTTGGTTGGTTGGGTATTCTTGCGGATACTCCTCCAGTCCAAGAAGAGCTTATATATGGAAACCATCCTGATGGTTTTTATTTATGTAGCATGCGCTCCCCCATACGAAGTCGATACTATCTGCAATGTGCAGTCGATGAAGATATCACCAAATGGTCGGATGAGCGTTTTTGGGACACCCTTCAATCTCGTTTACCAACGAGCATTGCAGGCAATCTGGTACGCAGCCCTTCCATCGAAAAAAGTATTGCTCCACTGCGCAGTTTTGTTGCCGAACCTTTGCGCTATGGTCAGATGTTTTTAGCTGGAGATGCTGGACATATTGTGCCACCAACTGGGGCAAAAGGCCTTAATCTAGCCGCTTCTGATATTTACTACCTCTCCAAGGCATTCATTGAATACTATTTGGACCATCAAACAGCTGGGATCGATCACTATTCAGCTACCGCATTACAAAGAATCTGGAAAGCTGAGCGGTTTTCTTGGTGGCTGACGAATATGTTGCATCATTTTCCGGAAAAATCACGCTTTGATCAACGCATCCAACTAGCGGAATTTGATTATCTGTGCCAATCAGAGCTCGCACAACAATCACTAGCAGAAAATTACGTTGGCTTGCCTTACTAATTAGATACGATTTCTACTTCAACTGGTGGCCCATCTTTTTCGGCAGATCTTTCACTTGGATGGGTTGATGTTAATTGGCAATTTACGTAATTTATAGCTCAGAAACTACTGCGCTTGGCTTGCGAATTTGAAATTTTAACTTATTAAAATCAATCACATAAGCTATCAATTGGCCAAATTCCTGAGCGTATTTGTTAGCCCACTCTGTAACGTGAGATTGAGCATAACAAACTCCACCAGCAAGTAGAGTGGATAAACCAATGAAAGTAAGGGCTAAATATTTACAAATGCTCAAAAGTTACATATCCTAGAAGAACTAAAATTATAATAACTCAATAAAAACAATAACTTAAAAAGAAAAAAGTTTTTTATATTTTTTCCAATTTTTGTCAACTTTAAAGAAATGACTGCGTTGAATATACAGGTTAATCAATTTATATGAAATGTTAAAACTTGAGTGGCCTAGTTGATCAAAAACGGAGATTGAAATGAAAACGAATAATGTAAGTAGACAATCGGCAAATCCTACCTTAGGTGGTTCAGATATTCAAGAGCTCGACACTTTTAATCGTCGCAGAGCTGCCCGAGGTCTCTTACCAGTTACTCAGGAAGAGTTTAACGAGCTATTAATGAAAATTACTGGATTCGCATCATTTGCTTTCTCAACGCCGACAGTTCATTAAGAATCCGGACATGTTCCAAAAAGGAGCCAATTGGCTCCTTTTTTATTGCTTAAACTAATCTATATCATTTATATTACTTAGCATGGCATATATAGACTTTACTTTTTTTCACCCACTTCGTGTGCGCTGGGCTGAAGTTGATATGCAATCCGTTGTCTTCAATGGGCACTACTTGACATATTTTGATGTCGCCCTGACGGAGTATTGGCGCGTGGTCAAATTACCTTCACCGCTGATACAAGCCGAAGAGGGTGTGGAGCTATTTGTTAAAAAAGCAACGCTTGAGTATCATGCCTCAGCTCAGTTTGATGATGATCTCCAAATCGGCGTCAGAGCGAGCAGAGTAGGTAAAACTTCGTTAACCATCCTCCTGGAAATCTATCGCAACGAGACACTACTGGTAAATGGTGAAATGATTTATGTCTACGTCAATACGAGCCAAGGAAAAAGCACCCCTATTCCGAAGGATTGGATAGAGATGCTTACTCAATATGAACCCGCGTCTTCACTCATGAAGGCTTAATTTGAAGTATTAATTTACTTTAGCAATTGTGGTCTTTTTAATAAGTGCATCAATTGATTCTTGTTTTTTTCTTGCTAAGAGCCCTTGATAAATATTACCTTTGGCTTCATCAAAGCTTGGCATTTTAAACTTACGCACTTCATCAACGCGAACAACATGCCAACCGATATTTGTTTTGGTCGGCTTTGAGTCAAGCTTCCCTTTGGTTAAGTTCACTAGCGCATCCCCGAGAGGTGCTACGACCATATCTGGCAATACCCAATTAGAAATTGCACCACCTTGTGCGCCACTCGATTTTTCTAGAGATTTTTCTTTAGCAAGCTTTTCGAAAGAAGCCCCACCATTAATTTGCGTGATTAAACTAGTAGCTTCTGCTTCAGATGCCACGACAATTTGCGACACTTTATATTCGTTTGAATTACGACCCTCTTTTGTCAAATTGGCTTGACGATCATAATCAGCCTTCACGTCAGACTCATTAATGGGATGCGCCTTGAGATAGTCTTCAAACCATAATTCTTGTAAAAATTGCTGTTGCGCTAATTTGATTTTTTCTGGGTTATCACCTTTCTTATCAATACCCAATTTTTTGACATCTTGCAAAATTGCCTCTTTTAGAATGAGGTCGTTCACAATAACTTGGCGTAATTCCGCAGAATCTTGAGCACCTCTAGCGATGGCATTTTTAACAAAACCATCCACTTCTTTTTGCATGATCTTCGTGCCATTGACAGTAACAATTGCGCCAGTGGCACTCGTTTGCGCCTGCACAACCGCATAAGGAAATACTACAACGAGGAAAGAGGAAAACACCAAATGATTCAATTTCATGAAAATTCCTTTTAGTAATATGTAATCATTGTACAAGTCAAATACGTCAAATGATTAATCACTTTTCCCTGTCATACTTAAAGCAACTGCTTGAGCAACTTTGATGCCATCTACCCCTGCAGATAAAATTCCACCAGCATATCCAGCCCCTTCTCCAGCTGGGTATAAGCCTTTAACATTAAGACTTTGATAATTGTGCCCTCTGGTCATTCGAAGAGGTGAGGAAGTTCTTGTTTCTACACCTGTTAAAACAGCATCTTGCATCGCAAAACCTTTAATTTTTTTATCAAAAGCTGGTAACGCCTCTTGCATGGCTTC
>CANHPL010000020.1 GCA_947462685.1 Burkholderiaceae bacterium
CTGACCAACCATCGCCTGAATAATCGGTGAACCGAGATTGCTAGTCATAACGATCACCGTGTTTTTAAAATCGACGGTTCGGCCTTGACCATCGGTCATTCGACCATCATCAAGAACTTGTAACAAGACATTAAACACGTCTGGATGAGCCTTCTCGATTTCATCTAGCAAAATGACACTGTATGGTTTGCGTCTGACTAGCTCAGTTAAGTAGCCTCCCTCTTCATACCCTACGTATCCTGGAGGAGCTCCTATGAGTCTTGAAACACTATGTTTTTCCATGAACTCACTCATGTCAATTCGAATCATATGCTCATCGCTATCAAACAAAAAGGAGGCTAAAGCTTTACATAATTCTGTTTTGCCAACCCCCGTCGGACCTAAAAATAAAAATGAACCATAGGGTCTTCCTTCGTCGGACAAGCCTGCTCTGGATCTTCTAATTGCATTGGCAACAGCAGCTATTGCATCATCTTGACCCACCACCCTGTCATGCAATTTATCTTCCATGCTAAGTAACTTATCTCTTTCTCCCTGCATCATTTTCGAAACAGGAATGCCGGTTGCTCGAGAGACTACTTCCGCAATTTCTTCGGCACCCACTTGGGTTCTTAAAAGTTTATTTTTCTTGCTGCCTGGAGTTTGTTCAGCGGTTGCAGCACTTTTTAATTTACCTTCTAACTCTGGTAATTTGCCATATTGCAACTCAGCCACTTTATCGAGCTTACCTTCTCGTTGTAACTTCACGATATCCGCACGTACTCGATCTATTTCTTCTTTAATATGTGCTGTGCCTTGAGCAGCACCTTTTTCCGACTTCCAAATTTCTTCAAGATCCGCTAATTCTTTTCCTAGACGGGTAATTTCCTCTTCAATCAGTCCAAATCGTTTAATAGAAGCTTCATCTTTTTCTTTTTTAACCGCCTCACGTTCAATTTTTAATTGAATAATTCGACGTTCTAACTTATCCATCACTTCAGGCTTGGAGTCAATTTCCATTTTAATTCTTGAAGCAGCTTCATCAATCAAATCAATAGCTTTATCTGGCAAAAAGCGATCAGTAATATAGCGATGAGAAAGCTCTGCCGCAGCAACAATCGCTGGATCGGTGATTTCTACACCATGGTGTAACTCATATCGTTCTTGTAATCCACGTAAAATCGCAATTGTTGCCTCAACACTAGGCTCGTCAACTAGCACCTTTTGAAAACGCCTTTCCAGTGCTGCATCTTTTTCAATGTACTTGCGATACTCGTCTAAAGTAGTTGCGCCTATGCAATGTAACTCCCCTCTTGCCAATGCGGGCTTAAGCATATTACCAGCATCCATTGATCCTTCTGTCTTACCTGCGCCCACCATGGTATGGATTTCATCGATGAAAACAATTGTTTGACCATCATCCTTAGCAATATCAGATAAGACAGCTTTTAAGCGCTCCTCAAATTCGCCACGAAATTTTGCTCCAGCAAGCAATAAAGCCATGTCTAAAACCAGCACACGCTTATTCTTCAATGACTCCGGAACTTCTTCATTCACAATCCGCTGTGCAAGACCTTCTACAATGGCTGTTTTTCCAACTCCGGGTTCACCAATTAAGACGGGATTATTTTTTGTTCGGCGCATTAAAATTTGAATGGCGCGACGAATTTCATCGTCACGACCAATTACTGGATCTAACTTTCCCATACGCGCACGCTCAGTCAAATCTACGGTATATTTTTTAAGGGCTTCGCGTTGACTTTCTGCATCGTTACTATTCACAGACTGGCCTCCTCGAACGGTGTCAATGGTTGCCTCTAAGCTTTTACGAGACAAACCAGCAACTTTAGCTGCTTTACCTAAATCACCTTTATCATCTGCCAACACCAGTAAAAATAATTCAACTGCAACAAACTGGTCACCACGCTTATTGGCTTCTTTTTCAGCCAGATTTAACCAAGCACCTAGATTTCGGCCAACCTGAACATCACCGGAGCCTTCAACTTGAGGTAATTTTTGCGCGACAGTCCCAATACTTTGTTCCAAAGCAGGGATATTGACGCCCGCCCGTGTTAATAAATTTCGAGCAGATCCTTCTTTATCCTTTAAAAGGGCTAACAATACGTGTTCTGGCTCGATAAACTGGTTCTCAGCACTTACAGCCAAACTTTGACCCTCAGCCAAAGCTTCTTGAAATTTGGTTGTTAGTTTTTCAATTCTCATAGGATGCTCCATTCATTAAGAATTTATTGATATCCTATAGATACGTCCATATCTGAATATTTCAAGAGGCCGTCTAAAATAGATTCATGAAAAACACGAACACTATAGATAAATCTTGGATAATTTACTTGCTAGAGTGTAAAGACGGTAGTTTATATACAGGTATTACCAATGATCTAGCAAAAAGATTGGCTAGTCATAATGCTGGTCTTGGAGCGAAATATACGCGCGGCAGAACACCAGTTACTTTATTGGAATTCAAAACTGTTTCAAGCCAATCAGAAGCTTTAAGACTTGAGTATCAAATTAAAAAATTACCTCGATTAAAAAAAAGGGGTTTTTTTCAGTCCTAGTTAAAATTATTTAGACCAAGATTGCAACTCATATCTAAGAAAATCTTCTTTCATGTCGTTCCTTCTCGGTCCCGCCATAGTGAAGTATGTTCCACTAGTTTCACGCACTACCCAACGACCAATTTCTGGGGAATACCAATATCGATCAACACGTGTTGAATCTAACCTAGATGAATCGTTATGCTGGAATCGTATCAACTTCTCAACTTTCATTGCGGTAAAAGTCCCACTAGGAATCGTGATGCTCTCCCATCCATGTTGGCGAATAGTTACAGCCATAGGTAATCGGTAGGAGGAATTTCCAACTTGATAGCTTGTCCTGACGGTGTCAGATAAGTTGATTTGATTCAAATTAAGATAAATAGGCACTACAGATTGATAGGTCTGACTCGCATCCCAATCTGAATCTGACAATAACTTGCCATAAGGCGACTGAACTTCATTTCCCAAGTTTTGATTTTTCTGACCTTTACGGGAAATAATAATTTGCCCATTTTCAATAGCACTAATTTGATCTTCTATTAATTCAATTGGCTCAGAATTAAATTGATTGATCTTTAAATATTTCCATGACTGACCTACCCTTGCTTCACGTAAATTTAATGGTGTGGGTTGGAGTGTTGGGGTTGTCTTTATTGGTGACAATGACTGAATAGCACAGCCAACTAAGGTCAGACTTAAAGGCAAGGTTAGTCCCCCAATAACAAAAGCTCTTCTTGATTCTTGCATTATTTCCCCCATTTCTTTAAACGTTCTTCATCACTTGTTCTTGCATCAACCCACCTTGAACCCTGTGGTGTGTGTTCTTTCTTCCAAAAAGGGGCTGATGTTTTTAAATAATCCATCATAAACTCGCATGCAGCGTAAGCATCACCTCGGTGCGAACTTGCAACTGCAACCAATACAATTTGGTCCATGGGAAGCAATTTGCCAACACGATGAATAATCGTCGCATTGATGACATCCCAACGTTTTTCTGCTTGCGCTAGGATGTCTTGCAAGCACTTTTCGGTCATGCCTGGATAATGCTCGAGCTCCATCCCCGCTACTTGATCTCCAAGGTGGGAGTCACGTACAGTTCCTACAAAAAGGTTAATCCCTCCAATACCTGGAAACCCTTTACAAAGAAGGTCTAATTCAGTAGAAACGTCAAAGTCTTCTACCTGAATAGCAATTTTCATTTAACCCCCGGTGACTGGTGGAAAAAAAGCAATTTCTGCACGCTCTTGGATAGGTTCTTCCATCGTCACCATTTCTAAATTTTGTGCGGCTCGAATATTTTTATGTGGTGCAAGTGACTCTGCCCAAACAGAATCTTTTTTTGACAAATAAATTCTTAAATCACCAATGGTGATGACTTGATTAGGGATATCTTCATCAATTTGATCAGTTTTTAATGCCTCTTTGAGAGATGCAAAAAAACGTATAGTGATTTTCATGATTTAATGCCCCAACAGTTGCGAAAAAGGAATAAACCTTACCTTATCACCTTTTCTTATCACCTGACCAGCAGGCACATCTGCTAATCCATCTGCCCAAACTGCGCTTGTTAAAACACCTGAACTTTGATTTGGATACAAATCTAACTTTCCAAAGGGATTTATTTTTACCCTTAGAAATTCATTTCTTTTGTCAGGCTTAATCCAATCAAAATCAGACTCTAATTCAAAACGAGGCTCATCAGTGACTTGCGCACCTTGCAGGGCTCTTATAAATGGCTTAACAAATAATAAAAAAGTAACAAAACTGGACACTGGATTACCAGGCAACCCCATAAACCAAGATGAATCCACTTGATTACGATTGATGACACCGAAAGCCAGTGGCTTACCAGGCTTAATGGCAATTTGCCACATATCTAATTGACCTTCAGCTTGGACTGCAGGTTTAATATGATCTTCTTCACCAACCGATACGCCACCTGAGGTGACGATTAAATCATGGTGCTCAGCAGCAGCTCGGAGAGTTTTTCTGGTTGCTTCTAATGTATCAGGAACAATTCCAAAGTCTGTAAAATCACAGCCCAATGCCTTTACACAGGCAATGAGGGTATCTCGATTCGAATTATAGATACCGCCGGGCTTTAAGGGCTGACCAGGTAAAGTGAGTTCATCACCGGTAAAAAATAAAGCTACTTTTACTCGTTGCTTAACTTCCAAATGAGTCATGCCAGAGGATGCAGCGACGCCTAGTTCTTGGGGGCGCAAATAAGTTCCTGCTTGAAGAATAACGGTGTTTTCACGAATGTCTTCACCCTTTTCACGAATCCACTCCCCTATTTTAGGAACATGGTTTACTTTAATTTGAAAGTTAATTCCAGAGGCATTCGGCGTACCAATGATCTCACAATCCTCCTGCATCACCACCGCATTTGCCCCTAGGGGGATAGACGCCCCTGTAAAAATTCTTGCCGCAGTGTTTGGCTCTAGTAGATTTCCGACATAACCCGCGGGTATACGCTGCGTCACTGGTAGGATCGTGCCTGATTCTGTAACATCTTGGGCGCGCAAAACATAACCATCCATTTGGGTATTATTCATAGGGGGCACATTCACGGTACTGATGACATCTTTTGCTAGAACTCTGCCCAAAGCTTCTTGAAGAATAACAGTTTCGAAATGTTGAATTCCCTTCGCCTGCGACAGCAATATTTCCAAAGCCTGAGCTGCCGTTTTCATACTCATTGGGTATGCTCAACAATAAACTCTTGAATCAAATTCACTTCTGGCGGCAAAGTAAATAAGCGCTGGGGTAAATTTTCAATACCGATAAATGCATCTGGTCGATCTGGCAGATACCCTAAAGCAACCTCAATGGTTTCTGAAAACTTTACGGGTAAAGCAGTCTCTAAAACCAACATCTTAATTCCTGATTGCAAATAATTTCTCGCAACCTGAATACCATCGGCCGTGTGAGTATCGATCACAACACCATATTTTCGCGATACTTGTTGAATAGTTTCGATACGATTGGTGTGGGTACTTCTACCTGATACAAAACCAAACTGTTTGATCTGCTCACGAGCCGGATGTTCTGAGTAATCAAATCCACCTTGTTTTTCCACTTGAGCAAAAAGATCTTTGACTAATGACCCATCCCGTCCTAACCAATCAAACACAAATCTCTCAAAATTACTCGCCTTAGAAATGTCCATAGATGGACTAGATGTGTGGAAGGTTTCAGCAGATTTTCTGGCTCGATAAAGTCCTGTTTTAAAAAACTCATCTAAAACATCATTTTCATTAGTCGCAACGACTAATTGATGAATGGGTAGTCCCATCATGCGAGCAATATGGCCGGCGCACACATTACCAAAATTTCCTGAAGGTACACAAAATGATACCTTCTCGGAACTGGTAGATGTAGCCTTCAAATATCCTGCGAAATAATATACAACTTGGGCAACAACCCTTGCCCAATTAATTGAGTTGACTGTACCAATCTTATGTTTTGATTTGAATGCTAAGTCGTTACTAACTGCTTTAACGATATCTTGGGCATCGTCAAAAACACCTTGGATTGCAATATTAAAAATGTTGGGGTCTTGCAAAGAATACATTTGGGCACATTGAAACGCACTCATTTTCCCAACTGGGGAAAGCATGAATACACGAATACCTTTTTTACCTCGCATTGCATATTCAGCAGCACTACCCGTATCTCCAGAAGTAGCGCCTAAAATATTTAATTCCCTACCCTCTTTTGCTAACACATATTCAAAAAGATTACCGAGCAATTGCATGGCCATATCTTTAAACGCCAAGGTTGGGCCATTAGATAAACTTAATAAACCAATTTGCGTGCCTGCTTCTTCACCTAACCAGTGAATCGGTGTAATTTGGTTTGCATCATCATCTGCGCGACCATTACAGTAGACCTTTGCAGTATAAGTCTTCCGTACAATCTGACGTAAGTCCTCCTCGGGAATATCATCTGAAAACAATCTCAATACCTCAAATGCTAAGTCAGCATAACTGAGCTTGCGCCAAGAATCCAAAGTAGCTTTTGAAATCTGTGGATAAGAAGCAGGCATATACAAGCCCCCATCTGGGGCCAAACCAGCCAACAAAATTTCTAAAAAAGAAAGTTGTTCAGAATCTCCTCGTGTTGATACATATTTCATGACAGTCCTAGCTCAACTCTTCTAATCTAATTTTAGTAACTGTACCTTTGACAGTAGCAAGTTGTTCAATCGACCCAATCGCTTCCAACATGTATTTTTCTTGAGTCTGGTGAGTCAGTATCACTAAATCTGTTTGACTTTCACCCTGCGCTGCTTCTTTTTGCAATAATGCGTCAATCGAAATATTATGATCTGCCAGTATCTTCGTAATATTGGCTAGTACGCCTTTTTCATCGGACACTTTTAATCGCAAATAATAACTTGTAGTAATTTCTCCAATCGGCATCACAACCGTTGGCATCACCTTATCTTCTTGAAATGCCAGATAAGGAACCCGCTTGCTTGGCTGGACTGCTTCATAACGTACCACATCAACTAAATCGGCAATGACCGCAGATGCAGTTGCTTCAGATCCGGCGCCTTTACCGTAGTAAAGGGTTGTACCGACAGCATCTCCATGAACCTGAACTGCATTCATAGCACCCTCGACACTAGCAATGAGTCTTTTAGCTGGAATGAGCGTTGGATGAACCCGTAACTCAATTCCATACGATGTTTTTTTGGTAATACCTAATAATTTAATCCGATAACCTAATTGCTCTGCATATTGAATATCAATGGGCTCTAATTGCGTAATGCCCTCAATGTAAGCTTGATCAAATTGCACAGGAACACCAAAAGCAATCGCACTCATAATCGAAGCTTTATGAGCTGCGTCAATCCCTTCAATATCAAATGTGGGGTCTGTCTCTGCATAGCCTAGTCGTTGTGCTTCTTTTAGGACTTCATCAAAGGAAGACCCTTTATCTCTCATTTCTGAGAGAATAAAATTCGTCGTACCATTAATAATGCCTGCAATCCATTCGATTCGATTGGCAGTTAAACCTTCCCTTAAGGCTTTAATAATGGGGATACCGCCCGCAACTGCGGCTTCAAAAGCGACAATCACACCTTTTTCTTTTGCTGCTGCAAAAATCTCGTTGCCATGAACAGCAATCAAAGCTTTGTTCGCAGTCACCACATGCTTGCCATTCGCAATTGCTGCCATCACCAACTCTTTTGCAATTCCATACCCACCAATTAATTCAATCACAACATCAATATCAGGGTTTTGGATCACTTGATAAGCGTCACTGACAATGTGTGCACGACCTTGCACAATTTCTTCTGCACGTGCAGTATTAATATCAGCAACCATCTTAATCTGAATATCTCTTCCAGCACGACGCTCGATTTCCGAATGATTGCGTTGCAAAACCGAAAATACTCCACCACCAACCGTGCCAACACCCAATAAACCAACTTGTAAAGGCTTCATTTCATTAACCATAAGAGATACAACACATTTGAAAAAATTACTTAACCGCTATTTTAAGGGAGCTGGTACCCATGCGAGCGCGGTAACGAGCCAAAAATTTGGCCAGACGCGCAATAGCTTCTCGTAAAACATCTTCATTGGGTAAAAACACCAAGCGAAAGTGATCTGGGTCGGGCCAATTAAAGCCAGATCCCTGAACTAAAAGAACTTTCTCTTCCTTTAAAAATTCAGCAATAAATTCTTGATCATTTTTAATAGGGTACATCTGCGGATCTAATTTAGGAAACAAATATAAGGCCGCATCGGGCTTTACGCATGTCACACCAGGAATTTTGGTGATTAAGTCAAAGGCAAGATCACGCTGACGCCTTAACCTACCACCTTCAGCAACTAACTCATCAATACTTTGATACCCACCCAAAGCGGTCTGGATCGCCCATTGACCTGGAACATTCGAGCACAAGCGCATCGAAGATAACATATTTAGACCTTCGATATAGTCCTTAGCGAGTTCTTTATCACCTGAAACAATCATCCAACCGGCGCGATAACCACAAGAACGATAATTTTTTGATAATCCATTAAATGTAATCATCAAAACATCTTCTGACAATGATGCAATCGATGTATGTGTTTTACCTTCGTACAATGTTTTATCGTATATTTCATCGGCAAAAATAATCAGCCCAAATTCCTCAGCAAGCTGCACGATAGCTTTTAAAGATTGATCACTATAAATAGCTCCCGTAGGATTATTGGGATTAATCACGACAATACCCTTCGTGTTATCCGTAATCTTTGCTCGCATATCGTCAATATTTGGCGCCCAATTATTCTCCTCATCACACAAGTAATGAATCGGTGTACCGCCAGACAAACTCACCGCAGCTGTCCACAAGGGGTAATCCGGAGCAGGCACCAATACTTCATCACCATTATTGAGCAATGCATTCATTGCTAAAACAATTAATTCGGAGACACCGTTGCCTGTATAAATATCGTCTAATGTGACACCTTTGATATTTTTTTCTTGGGAATAATGCATGATGGCTTTTCGGGCGGTAAAGATTCCTTTTGAATCAGAGTAAGCCGCAGAATTAACCAAATTCCTGATCATGTCCTGCTGGATTTCTTCTGGTGGATCAAAGCCAAATACACCAACATTGCCAATGTTGAGCTTAATAATCTTATGCCCCTCTTCTTCCATGCGTGAGGCAAGCTCTAAAACAGGTCCACGAATGTCATAACAGACATTGTTTAATTTGTTAGATTTTAAAAATGTTTTCACAATAATTTAAATTTTAAGTTTTCCAGCTTTATTAACGCTAGCTATAATGTGTATATTATGACAGAGCCTAAGCCGTGAAACTACAACCAGACCCAAAACAATCTTTTAATACCGTTACTCGATATGATTCTCAATACATAGAAATCAATGAGCAACGCTTTGAAAACTCCATTATTGTGATGCCGGAAGGGGAAGTATCGCCATGGAATGTAAATCATTTCACGCAACTCGAACAATCAGACTTTAATCTGATCCTTGAGAAAAAACCGGCCCTAGTCATCTTTGGAAGCGGTGAACGTTTACATTTTTTACAACCAGCAATTCTTCAAGGCCTCATTCAAGCTAAAATCGGCTTTGAAACCATGGATACGCAAGCCGCTTGTAGGACTTATAACATTCTCATGGGTGAAGGACGCCTTGTTTTGGGGGCATTTTTAATCGAAAAATAATGATTATTTCAAACTTCAAAACCAATGCATCATTCTTTTCTAATACAAATTGGGGAATTAGTCATCTCGTTTGGATTTCTTTATTAGCGATTGTTTGGTTAGGATCTTTAGGATGGCGTCACCTGATACCATCGGATGAGGGTCGTTATGCGGAAATTGCCCGAGAAATGCTAGTAAGTGGTAATTGGATAGTCCCTCGCTACAACGGTTATCTCTACTTTGAAAAACCACCACTACAAATGTGGGCAAATGCTCTCACATTTCAACTTTTTGGCCTGGGTGAATGGCAAGCACGTCTTTGTACTGGTCTTACATCATTTTTCAGCATTCTATTGGTAGGTTTTACAGTTTATAAAATATGGGGGAGGCGAGCAGGTACGATTTCAGCTCTCGTTCTCGCATCCTGTCCCCTATGGGTTATTGGTGGTCACTTTAATTCCCTTGATATGGGCATTGCATTTTTTATGTCAGCGGCTTTATGTACTCTGATCTTGGCTCTTCATGCCCCTGAAAAATCACGGGCAGAACAACGGTGGATGCTTACTTGCTGGGCGATGATGGCTCTATCGGTTTTATCCAAGGGGTTAATTGGCATCGTGTTACCTGGCTTTGTTTTAATCATGTATTCCATTAGCGGTAGAGATTGGCATTCTTGGAAGAGGATGCATTGGCTTTGGGGTGCATTTATATTCTTTCTGATCACAACACCGTGGTTTGTATTGGTTGCTCAACAACACGCCAGCTTTCTTGATTTTTTCTTTATTCATGAGCATTTTGATCGCTTCACAACAAATGAACATCAAAGAAGCGCTCCTTGGTATTTTTTTATTCCACTCATATTAGTTGGTGTTATTCCCTGGTTGCTTCATCTTCCACGTGCCATTTTAATTGGCTTTAATAGCCGGAAAGATCCGTCAAATCCATTTAAACCACTTTGGTTGTGTGTGACTTGGGTCATCTGTATTACTGTTTTTTTTAGCTTATCAAATTCAAAATTACCTGGTTATATCTTTCCCGTCATTCCAGCATTGGCGATCTTGTTGGGTTACTCGATTTTGCTACTTCTAGAAAATAAACATCAACTAAGCCCCCTTGGCTTAAAGCTCTGGACTGCACAATTGATTCTTTTTGGACTCGTATTTTTTATTGGGCTTTTTTTCGTACGCAATATTTCATCAATGGGTGAGGTATATGAAGCGCAAGGATATGCTACTTATGCAAAGATGATTGGAGTATCTCTTTTCATCGGCTTATTTGGTTGCTTCTTTGCCTGGATCCTTCGCCGACATGCGATGAAAAGTATTTTGATTTTCTCAAGTACGATGATTGTGGTTGCTTTAACTGCTGGTACAGGGCATCAAATAATCGGACGATTACTTTCAGGCTACGATGTTGCGCAAAAAGCGAAACCTTTGATACAAAAAAGTGATCCGTTATATGGTGTCAGAATGCTGGATCATACAGTGCCATTTTATTTAGAGCACCCTTTAATCATGGTTGAATTTAAAGATGAGCTGGCATTTGGCATTTCTCAGGAACCTACAAAATGGATTCCTACGATAGATGAGTGGATGGCGCTTTGGTTAGCAAACCCCAATAAAAAAGAATTTGCTTTAATGACGCCTCATTTGTATCAAGAGCTACTTCAAAAAAAATTACCCATGGAAGTTATCGCAGAAGATCCTTTACGCATCATAATAAGTAAACCAACCGCGAAATAATTGATGAATTTAACCACATTTTCTTATCTATTTGTCGGCATTTTATTGAATGCTTGCGCACAATTACTCCTCAAAGCTGGGACGCTGCGTTTAGGGGAGGTTTCATTAGCACCCAGTACCTTAATCACGACTCTTGGACACCTCTCTACCAACCTACCCATTATTGCTGGCTTGTGTCTTTACGGCCTGTCTGTCATTACTTGGATAGCTGGTCTATCTCGGGTTGATGTTTCCATCGCCTATCCACTTTTATCATTAGGCTACGTTGTCAATGCGATTGCTGCTTATTTTCTTTTTGGTGAAGCATTGACCCCTCAAAGACTCATTGCGATTGGCATTATTCTCCTTGGTGTTTATATCTTAGCGCGCTCATAAGGTCCTTTCTCATGAACCACTTTAATTCTCCTTTCCTTCCTTTTACAAAACCAACGATTGATGAAGCAACCATTGCAGCTGTAGGTGACGTTTTACGCTCTGGATGGATCACAAATGGTCCTAAATGCCTTGAGTTTGAAAAAATGTTGTCAGATTATTTTGGTGGTAGAACGGTTCGCTGTTTTGCCAATGGTAGCGCTACGATGGAAATTGCTTTACGCATTGCAAATATTGGGCCTGGGGATGAAGTCATTACAACCCCAATGTCATGGGTCTCTACTTCGAATGTCATCTTAGCCGTTGGTGCAAAACCTATATTTGTGGATATTGATCCACGAACACGCAATATCGATTTAGAGCTTATCGAAGCCGCCATTACGCCACAGACGAGGGCAATCATGCCAGTCTACCTGTCTGGACTTCCCGTCGATATTGTGCGTCTTTATCAAATCGCCCGTCAATACAAACTGCGTGTTGTGGAAGATGCTGCACAAGCATTGGGTTCAACTTGGCTAGGTGAGCACATCGGCAGCGCGAACAATTTCCCCTCTGATCTGGTCAGTTTTAGTTTTCAGGCAAATAAAAACCTAACAACCATTGAAGGTGGTTGCCTCGTAATGAATAATGAAACGGAAGCAATTCTGGCACAAAAATTACGTATTCAAGGTGTAACGAAGACCGGTTTTGATGGCATGGATGTTGATGTTTTAGGTGGTAAACACAACCTTACCGATGTGAATGCCGTCATTGGCATTCATCAACTGAAACAATTACCTGACTTGATGAAGCAACGCCAAGCATTGGCTCAGCATTATTTTGCTTGTTTTAAGAAAACCAACCTATTAGAACAAGGATTAGAACTTCCACTAGAAGACTTTATTCATTCCAACTGGCATATGTTTCAAGTGGTTTTACCGATTGAAAAACTACATCAATTTGGCATGAATCGCGCGTCTGTCATGCAAAAACTCAAAGATATGAATATTGGAACTGGAGTCCACTACCCACTAATCAGCGACTTTAAGTTATACCGAAAATTGGGGTATAGCTCGGATCAAACCCCTGTTGCGCAACGCGTGGGCTCTGCCATACTGACCTTACCACTATTCCCGTTAATGACAACTTTCGATGTAGAACGAGTGGTGCATGCTTTACAACTTGTCTTACAAGAAATTTGAGTTTTTTCCCTTTTTCAAAAAACCGACTTAAAATCGAAGAATGCAGACAATTTCTGATTCTTTACTACAGCTAACTCCAAAAATTCCATCGAACCCATTGGTTTCCATTGTGATACCGGTGTATAACGAGGAAGATGGCTTGGAGCAGCTTTTTACTCGTCTTTATACCTCTCTTGACAACTTAGTGATGGAACTATCAGTTCGTTATGAGGTGGTCTTTGTGAATGATGGGAGTCGTGATCAGTCTGCGGCAAAACTCGCGGAACAATTTGAAAAACGCCCAGATACAACTCGGGTCGTGCTCTTCAACGGTAATTTTGGCCAACATATGGCCATTATGGCGGGCTTTAGCTATTCCAAAGGTGATTTTATAATCACTTTAGACGCTGATTTACAAAATCCTCCAGAAGAAATCCATCGTATTGTTGAGAATTTATTAAAGGGACATGACTACGTTGGCACAATTCGAGTTGCCAGAAAAGATTCGCGTTTCAGAAGATATGCTTCAAAAGCAATGAATCAATTGCGTGATCGAATTACAAAAATTACCATCACCGATCAAGGATGTATGATGCGCGGCTATAGCCGTCGTATCGTCGATCTCATGAAAAAGAGTAAAGAGTTAAATACCTTTATTCCTGCTTTAGGTTTTACTTATGCCAGCAACCCCATCGAAATTAACATTAATCATGAAGAACGCTTTGCCGGCGAATCCAAATACTCCTTATATCAATTGATTCGTCTCAACTTTGATTTGGTGACCGGTTTCTCGGTGCTTCCATTACAAGCTTTTTCATTAATTGGTTTCTTTTTAGCGCTCGGATCTGCAACTTTGTTTATCTATCTCATGATTCGAAGGTTTATTATTGGTGCTGAGGTAGAGGGTGTATTTACGTTATTCGCGTTAAATTTTTTCCTGATGGGAGTACTCCTTTTTGGACTTGGATTACTCGGAGAATATGTGGGACGTATCTACCAACAAGTACGAAAACGTCCTCGCTATGTGGTCATGGGAGTATTGGAACAGGATGAGCAAGAATAAAGCTATTGTCTTCGCCTACCATACTGTAGGCTTCGAATGCCTTAGTAGTCTCTTAGATCATGGCTTTGAGATACCCTTAGTTGTTACTCATGAAGACTCTCCGACAGAAAATATTTGGTTTCGATCAGTCCGTGATTTATGTCTCGAACGGAAGATTGCGTTTATTACTCCAAGTGACTTCAATGATCCCGAATTGATTAACCGACTGCGATCCTATCAGCCAGATTATTTATTTTCTTTCTATTATCGATACATGATCCCGCAGCAGATTTTAGAAATTGCCAAAATTGCTGCATTAAATATGCATGGCTCTTTATTGCCGAAATACAGAGGCCGAGTTCCCATCAATTGGGCAGTTCTCCATGGCGAAACTAAAACAGGTGCTACTCTACACATCATGGAAGCAAAACCAGATGCAGGAGATATCTTGCATCAAAAAGCAATTCCCATACTCCCAGATGAAACTGCTTATGAAGTATTCAATAAAGTCGCTGTTGTTGCAAAAACCACACTGGAAGAAGTGATACCTAATTTATTGACTGGGGAATTTTCAAGACGTCCCAACCGATTGCAAGAAGGTAGTTATTTTGGCGCTCGCAAACCCGAGGATGGAAAAATTGATTGGCAAAATAATGCACAAGAAGTTTATAACCTCTTTCGTGCAGTTGCACCGCCCTATCCCGGTGCTTTTACAGAAATTGCTAATAAAAAATATATTATTCATCAAGCGATGCTGGCTAGTCCCCCTTTTCGCCAAAACAATCAATTGCTAGGTTTACAAGTAGTTGATAATCGGATTTATGGCTTTTGTGGGGATGATCGCGCCATCCTTGTAATGCAATTAGTCTGCGATGGTCAAGAGGTTTTACCTACAGATCTTCAACAAATTCTTTTAAGCATTACAAAAGCATAAAATAGAGCTTATTTACCAACGGAATTCACTTATGACCAAAAAGGTTTTAATCTTAGGCGTGAACGGCTTCATCGGACACCATCTTTCCAAGCGCATTCTTGAAACAACCGATTGGGACGTCTATGGCATGGATATGCAAGATGATCGTTTGGGTGATTTGGCTAACCACCCTAAAATGCACTTCTTTGAAGGTGATATTACAATTAATAAAGAGTGGGTCGAATACCACGTTCGTAAATGTGATGTGATCTTGCCCCTCGTGGCTATTGCAACTCCTGCAACATACGTCAAAGAACCACTGAAAGTTTTTGAGCTTGATTTTGAAGCCAATTTACCAATCGTTCGTTCCGCTCATAAGTACGGTAAACATCTGGTTTTTCCTTCTACATCGGAAGTCTATGGGATGAGTACTGATGCAGAGTTTGATCCAGCTTCATCACCACTAGTGTATGGACCAATCAATAAACCACGCTGGATCTACGCCTGCGCAAAGCAGTTAATGGATCGCGTCATTTGGGGTTACGGTATGGAGGGTCTTCGCTTTACGTTGTTTAGACCCTTTAATTGGATCGGTCCTGGATTAGATAGTATCTATACTTCTAAAGAGGGTTCTTCCAGAGTGGTTACGCAATTTTTAGGTCATATTGCTCGAGGTGAGCCGATTAATTTAGTGGATGGCGGTTCTCAAAAAAGAGCATTTACCTATATTGACGATGGTATTGATGCACTGAGTTTAATTATTGAAAATAAAAATGATATTGCCAATGGCAAAATTTATAACATCGGCAATCCACAGAACAACCACTCAGTCAAAGAGTTAGCCCACATGATGATGGATATCGCTAATCGAATTCCTGAATATCAAGCATCAGCAAAGCAAGTTGTCATTCAAGAAACAACGTCAGCACAATACTATGGAACAGGCTATCAAGATGTCCAAAACCGCGTACCTAAAATCGAGAACACGATGCAAGAGCTTGGTTGGCAACCAAGCACAACCATGTCGCAAGCCCTAGAGCATATTTTTGAGGCCTATCGTTATGACGTAGTAAAAGCTCGTCGATTAGTCGATCATTAATTGTGGGAAGTATTGCCCTTAAAGTTGATGTAGATACATTAAGAGGAACTCTCGAGGGGGTTCCTGGTTTGCAACAACAATTGCAACAAATCGGTGTACCGGCGACTTTTTTGTTTAGTTTAGGACCTGACCATACAGGTTGGGCCCTCAAGCGAATCTTTCGGCCTGGTTTTTTTAAAAAGGTTTCACGTACTTCTGTCATTGAACACTACGGGCTAAAGACCCTAAGCTATGGCGTTCTATTACCAGCACCTGATATTGGCTTAAAAGCAAAACATATCATGCAAGCGGTTGCCAAAGATGGTTTTGAAGTGGGGATTCATACATGGGATCATATTGTCTGGCATGACCAAGTTCGCTATGCGAGTCAAGCTTGGACCCTTTCACAAATGACGCAGTCATTTGATCGTTTTGTAGATATTTTTAATGAGTCTCCCAAAACACACGGTGCTGCAGGTTGGCAAATGAATCTTGATGCACTCCACCAATTAGATCAGTGGCATATGCCCTACTCTTCTGATGGACGCGCGCCCATCAACCTTGTACCATATCGCATACAATTTAAAGACGGTCCATCGAAACATATTCAATATCCAACAACCCTCCCCACATTTGATGAATTATTGGGGGTGAACAATATGAATGCTCAAGATGCAGTGCATTATTTATTAAAATTAACCGCCGAAAACCCCAATGATCAAGTTTTTACTTTGCATGCAGAGCTTGAAGGTCAAAAACTATTACCATTTTTTATACAACTCGTCAAAGCTTGGATTGCTCAGGGACATCAATGTGTAGATATGCGAACTTTACACGCGTCGTGGGCAGCTACAGGACAAACGAAACACTTAATTAGTATGCCACTGTATTTTGATCAAATTGCCAACCGCAGCGGCGAACTGATGGTAATGCCAAACTCATGAAAACATAAATTAGTAACGAAGTCGGCATACAATAGAGTGTTCGATTGTTAATTTAGGAGATAAAGAATGTCCATAAAAATTGGTGATACATTTCCAGCGTGCTCTCTTCCAGCCACTTCTGGATTAACTTTTAGTCCATCCTCTTGCGAAGGTAAAAATGTTGTTTTGTATTTTTACCCAAAAGATGCGACGCCAGGATGCACCATCGAGGCTGGCAATTTTCGTGACAATATTGACGCGTTCACAAAAGCGAATACCTTAATCATTGGTGTTTCTAGAGACTCACTAAAATCACACGAAAGCTTTAAATCAAAGTATGAGTTACCCTTTGAATTAATTTCTGATGCGGGTGAGACTTTATGTCATTTTTTTGACGTCATCAAAACAAAAAATATGTATGGCAAACAAGTTCAAGGGATTGAAAGAAGTACTTTTATCTTTGATTCTAAAGGAATTTTACGTCATGAGTGGCGTGGTTTAAAGGTTGCTGGTCATGTGGAAGATGTTTTGAAGGCCGTGCTTGCAATGTCTTGAAATATGCGTTAACTTATAGTTAATGCAAAGAAATCGAAGTTTGTTCACTGTTTCAAAAAATCTTGATAACACGACTCGAGATAGACAATCTCCCCTACAAGATTCAGACAAACTTCTCTTAAGAACACATTCAAACCATTTTAAAAATCGCATCAATCGATGCTTTTTTTCATATTTTCTACCTTTTATTTTTATAACCATAAGGAGCTAGTGCATGCCACTCCCCCCAGCACCAACACAAACAGCTGATGAAATCAATCTTCCAAGAATTAAAAAACCGGAACTTAATAAACCACCCACACCACAAGCTATTGCCATTGTTGCTGAAGATAAAGTAGATGAACTAAGTACCCTCGATGTTATACAATCACCGCCACATGCTTCTCATATAGCACGTGACACTATCAATAAAATGAAACAGCTCGCCCCGGCAAAGCCGACCCGCGGTAATCCTAAAAATAAACGTGCCGACATATCCAATAAAACCCGTTTGTTTGTATTAGATACGAATGTTTTAATGCATGATCCTTCTTCATTATTTCGCTTTGAAGAGCACGATATTTATCTGCCAATGACGACCCTTGAAGAACTAGACAATCATAAAAAGGGAATGAGCGAAGTCGCAAGAAATGCAAGAATGGTAAGTCGCGCGCTCGATGGCTTGATTGATGGCACAAGTGGTGCTCTAGATGAAGGAATTCCGTTATCTAAATTAGGGAATAAAGACGCAACCGGGAAATTATTTTTCCAAACAGATTTAAAAGAAATGAAATTACCCGAGGGATTGCCTGTTGGTAAAGGCGATAACATGATTTTAAGTGTGGTTCGCTCATTGCAAGAAACACACAAAAATTACGGCGAAGTTGTGTTGGTATCCAAAGATATCAACATGCGCATCAAAGCACGAGCTCTTGGTCTTCCTGCGGAAGATTATTTTAATGATCAGGTGCTTGAAGACCGGGATCTGATGTATGCCGGAATCCTTGCTCTTCCTGCAGATTTTTGGCCACAGCATGGCAAATCTATGGAGAGTTGGAGTGATGGTAAATCAGGTACCATGTACTATCGCATCACAGGGCCGCTAGTTATGTCGATGATGGTTAATCAATTTGTCTATCAAGAAAACACGGATGGTAGTACGCCCTTTTATGCTCAAGTAAAAGAAATTAATGGAAAAACAGCATTGCTGCAAACACTGAAAGATTTTTCTCACCAGAAAAATAATGTGTGGAGCATTACGGCGCGTAATCGCGAACAAAACTTTGCTCTGAATTTACTAATGAATCCCGAAATCGATTTTGTGACACTGCTTGGTCAAGCAGGTACTGGTAAAACACTTCTTGCTTTAGCCGCGGGACTTGAGCAGGTTCTTGATAGTAAGCGTTATAACGAAATCATTATTACTCGCGCGACTGTTCCGGTCGGTGAAGATATTGGTTTTTTACCAGGTACTGAAGAAGAGAAAATGCAACCCTGGATGGGGGCATTTGATGATAATTTAGAAGTACTTCACCGCAGTGATGACTCTGCAGGAGAATGGGGTCGTGCTGCAACTCAAGAACTGATTCGCTCACGTATTAAAGTTAAGAGTATGAATTTTATGAGGGGTAGAACTTTTGTGAGTAAGTTTGTAATTATTGATGAGGCTCAAAATCTCACCCCTAAACAAATGAAAACTTTGGTGACTCGTGCAGGTCCTGGAACTAAATTAATCTGCTTGGGTAATATTGCGCAGATTGATACGCCTTACCTAACCGAAGGCTCATCTGGTCTTACCTACGTGGTTGATCGATTTAAAGGTTGGCGTCATGGAGGTCACATCACACTAGCGCGCGGTGAACGCTCACGTTTAGCTGATCATGCAGCGGATATTTTATAGGCACTATCTTGTCTACAGCCTGATCGTGTTCCTATCAGGCTGTAGTTCTTTGGGTGGTATTAAAAGTCTATCAACTAACTCTGCTAAATTGCCAGATTTTTCTCTTGAGAAAAATGTAGGGCAAGATGATATTTCTATAGCGGCTATTAGCCTCATTGGCACTCCTTATAAATGGGGAGGCAATACCCCACAAAGTGGCTTTGACTGTAGCGGGCTAATCGTATATGTCGTTAAAAACACGAGACAAAAAAATCTTCCACGAACTACTGGTGACTTAGGTAAGTATGGAAAATCACTGGCTCAAGAAACTCCAGCTCCTGGAGATTTGGTTTTCTTTAACACTTTAGGCGAAAGCCATTCGCATGTCGGTATTTATGTTGGTTCCGGGCGATTTGTCCATGCCCCAACAACCGGCGGCACGGTGCGTTTAGATGAAATCAAAAATCCCTACTGGGCGCCCAGATATACTGAAGCGCGCCGAATAGTTACTCCTTAATTTTCAAAGGCTTCATCGTCAACGAGTTCATCATCCTCGAGGCCCCAAAATTCTTCGAGAAGTTGATTAAAAACTTCTGTTTGCTCGACATTAGATATATGTGATGCATCAGGAATGATGTGTAGAACAGAGTCTTTAATTTGCGAATGAATTTTCTTAGCCATCTCTGGAGGGGTACCGTGATCCTCGATTCCAACTACAATCATTGTCGGACAATCGATTTCATTTAATCGATCAAATGTATTGATATGGGCAATCGCACTACTACAACCAGCGAATCCCTCAACGGGAGTAGCTAATATTCCTTGAGCAATTTTTTGCAACTTGGCGGAATTAGCATCCTTATATGCTTGGGTAAACCATCGTGACAAGGTACTTTCTAATAAACCTTGCATTCCTTGTTCGCGAGCAATCTTTGCACGATCTGCCCACATCTGCGCAGCATTATCTGGACGTCGACTTGTTGTGTCAGCAAGCACGATCGACAGGAAAAGTTGCGGCCACTTTAAAATCATGGTCTGACCAATCATCCCCCCCATGGATAAACCCATCCAATGGGTTCGTTGAATACCTAATTCTGCAAACAACTCAACAACATCGGCAGCTAATTCGTCTAGTGAATATGGTGCTGCTGGAACATGACTCTTACCATGTCCTCTGGTATCAAAACGTAATACTTTGAAATGCTTGGTCAATAATTCCATTTGTGGATCCCACATATGAAGATCACAAGCCAACGAATGTGCGAGTGTTAACCATGGGCCATTGCCCTCAATCTCATAATACAAACCATTTTTGCTAGTTCCCTGCATTTTTTCCCCTTAAATTATTCAGCTGAAATCTTTGCTGCTTTTGCTATACGTGTAAATTCAACCACTTCAGATTTAATCATCTTGTCAAATTCTGCAGGTGTGTTCGATATGGGTTCAAGCCCTAAATTAGCGTAACGTTCTTTCACATCTGTAAACTCATTAATTCTTTTTACCTCTTGAGCTATTTGTTGCAAGATATCCTTAGGTGTATTTGCAGGCGCAATCAACCCGTACCAAAATTCCCACTTATAACCCGGAACTGTTTCTGCTACTGTAGGTAAATTAGGAAACTCTTTCCCTCTTTGAAGGGAGGTTATTGCAATGGCTTTTGCTCGACCATCACGGACCATATTAATGGCGCTTGCATAGGGACTGATGAAAAAATCGACGCGACCAGACAAAACCTCAGTAATTCCTTCAGGAATTCCTTTTGTTGGTACATGTAAAAAATCTGTCCCCGTTTTAGCTTTTAAGATTTCTACAGCAAAATGCGATCCACTGCCAATTCCTGCTGAACTATAAGAATACTTTCCTGGATCTTTTTTTGCTAAAGCAATTAGTTCAGCAATGGTACTTACCTTTAAGTTTGGGGAAACTAAGACTAAAGCTGAACCAGTAGCAGTCAATGTCACTCCCTCTAAATCCTTAATCGTGTCAAATGGTAATTTGCTGTAAATAGCTGGCGCAATTGCAAATGCATTTGAAACAGAAAGTAAGGTATAGCCATCTGGCTTTGAAGTGGCAACTACTTGTGTAGCTATATTTGAACCAGCGCCTGGGCGGTTTTCTACAACAACAGGCTGCCCCCACTTATCAGTCATTTTTTGACCAATGACCCTCGCCGAGATATCAGGGCCTCCTCCGGGAGAAAACCCTACAACAATCTTGATAGGCTTATTTGGATAGCTTTGCGCCTCTGCCTGAAGTGCAAAAAGACTGCAAAAAAATAAACTGATGAAGCATAATAGTTTCTTTAAATTGGTAAACATGTACTCTCCTTAGATACCCTTATAATACCGAATCAGCAAGAACTACGCCAAAACTACTCAGAAAGACACCACAAAATGATACTTACAAAATCCCGTTTGTCCGTTTTATTTATTAGTTTCATTGCATTTTTTATCTGTTTTTCCCAAAAAGTAGTCGCTGATACCTATCCTTCTAAATCAATTACCATTGTTGTTCCAACCTCGCCTGGTGGCGCAAATGATGCGATGGCCCGTATTATTGCCCAGGGACTCAGTCAAAAATTAGGCCAATCCGTCATTGTTGAAAATCGAGCTGGTGCCAATGGGGCAATTGCGAGTGAATTCGTGGCAAGGGCTCCTGCAGATGGTTATGTTTTAATGTTTGGCTATATTGCTACGCATGCAATTAACCCAGCTCTGCAAAAGTTACGCTACGACCCAATCAAAAGCTTTGAACCGATTTCATTAGTTGCAACTTCTCCGACTCTTGTCGTAGCAAATAACAACTTACCAGTTAAAAACATTAAGGAATTAGTCGCACTTCTCAAGTCGCAACCCGGCAAGATTTCCTATGCCACTTCTGGTAAGGGCACCGCGCCACATTTAACAGGTGAACTTTTTAAATTAAATACTGGCACAGATATGCTTCACGTCCCTTACAAAGGCTCTTCTCCTGCGATTCTAGATACGATTGGTGGAACAACCCAAGTGATGTTCCCAAGTTTATTTACGGCCTATCCACAAGTCAAAGGGAATAAATTGATTGCACTTGGTATAGCCGGAAAAAAACGCAGTCCTGTTCTACCCAATGTACCAACCTTAGCTGAACAAGGTATTTCGAATGTTGAAGTAGATCAGTGGTACGCCATGTTTGCTCCAGCAGGAACCCCTAAATCAATTATTCAATTACTCAATAAAGAATTAATTGCTGTTTTAAATGAAAAATCGAATGAAACTAAAATTGAAGAGCAAGGTGCAACAGTCGATACCTCTACTCCTGAAGAATTGGCAGAACTAGTTAAAAAAGAAGTTGCTCGTTGGAAAAAAGTTGTTGAATCAGCCAAAATTACCGTGGATTAATTATGTCTAATCAAACTATCTCAGTCATTACATCAGGCGCATTCGCTGCAGCTTTAAAACTTCTTGGCCCGATGTATGAAAAAAAATCAGGTAATACTGTCAATCTTTCTTTTGGATCATCCATGGGGACTGCCGCTGATTCTATTCCTACTCGACTGGCTAAAGGTGAAGTTTTTGATGTCCTCGTTTTAGCAGGTCCTGCCCTTGATCAATTCATTCAACAAGGCGTCATTGCCTCTGGCTCTAAAGTAGATCTTGCTGGTTCTAGAATGGCTGCAGCTGTTCGCACTGGTGATCCTGTCCCTAATCTATCAACCGTAGAGTCTTTCAAACACGCCCTTCTCAACTCTCAACGAGTTGCATACTCAGCTAGCGCAAGCGGCACCTATTTATCAGAAGAGGTTTTTCCAAAACTAGGTATTGCTGATCAAATGGCTATTTCCGCCAAAAAGATTTTTGGTGAGCGTGTTGGCACTATTTTGATGAGAAATGAGACGGATCTTGGATTCCAACAATACTCAGAATTACTACCTATTGCTGGCATTGATATTATTCGTGACCTTCCTAGCGAAATACAGAAAACTTTCTTTTTTACAGCAGGGATCGGTGCAGCAAGTCAAGAACGCGCGCTCGCACAAGAGCTGATAGCTTTTCTAGCTTCTGAAGCTGCTGTCCCAACTATTCAAGAAACAGGTCTTGATGCAGTCTTGGCACCCCTTCCTTGGTGTAAATAAGTCTTTCTTGTCAAATTAAAATTCAGTAAAAGTACTAATAGGTTATACACCTATGTATTCAAAGACTTTTTTCGTCTAAAGTAAGTTTTTAAGACTTATTTTGAGAAAAGGTTATTGTCATGACGACGCTCAATGTCAACGGACAATTTGTAGAAATTCATTCACATCCTAATACGCCATTGATTTGGATACTACGGGAGCAGCTTGGCTTAATTGCTACAAAATATGGTTGTGACCATTTTGAGTGTGGTGCCTGCTCTGTTCACATCAATGGTAAAACGATACGTTCTTGCTCTATCCCTTTGAGCTCCATGAACTCAACCGATGAGATTCTGACAGTTGAAGCTTTTTCTAACTATCAATCTTTAAAGTCACCTGCAAAAAACTTCTCAATCAGTTTATAACCTATCGATGCTATTCATTGGTTGTGGCGGGTGGCCGCAATCAAACAGTTCTAGAGCACCTTGAGTTAGGCCTGGATTTACTAGAGGGTGCCCCAATAATAGTTTGAATTGATTGAAACAACATTTATTTCTTAGCATTTGGGAAAAAGAGTTGTTTACCGTCAATCTTGTATAAAGAAATAACTTCTTGCCCATCTTTAGAAGTAATCCAATCAATAAAATCCTGCCCTTCTTTAGCCTTTACATGAGGAAATTTTGCTGGGTTCACTAACATCACTCCGTATTGATTAAAGAGTTGCGGGTCACCCTCAACCAGTATGTCTAAATCTCCGCGGTTTTTAAACGACAGCCATGTACCTCTGTCAGCCAAGATATAGGCATTCATTGCCGAAGCTGAATTTAAAGCTTGACCCATACCACTTCCAGTGTCTTTGTACCAACTCATATCTTTATTAGGCTCAATCCCAGCAGCCTTCCAATAACGAAGTTCTGCCGCATGAGTACCGCTCTTATCCCCTCTAGAAACAAAGGTAACTTTTAAATTAGCAATTTTTTGTAACGACGCCTTAATATCTTTAACTCCAGCAAGCTTGGCTGGATCCGACTTTGGTCCAATCAATACAAAGTCGTTATACATGACATCATATCTCTTGGTCGCATTGCCCTCTTCCAAGAATTTCGTCTCACCAACCCTATCATGCACAAAAACAACATCAGCATCACCACGACGACCAATATCTAAAGCCTGTCCAGTGCCAACAGCAATCACTTTGACATCAACTCCAGATTTACTTTTATAAATGGGTAAGAGAAAGCCAAATAGTCCAGATTGCTCTGTAGATGTTGTTGAAGAGACAATGATGGATTTCTGCGCAAATGATGGAGATGCAATAGCAACTGTAATTACTAACATCCCAACTGATAATAGACGACGCATGAGGTAGTTCCTTAATTTGATAAATTTATTATTCATCTTTAAATCCATCTTGATAGGACTGTAGATTTATCTACAAGCATATTACTTAATAAAGATGGCGCAATTCTTTTGAACCTAAAGTTGACTTTAAGAATTTGCCTAACAAGCATGTTCATAACATATGATCGTGACCTTAAATGGCTGGTGGTCGTTCTTGATGTTGAATCGCCTGATCTTGTATTTCATGCCATTCCGCCTTACTTCCTACAAAAATATGAGAACTTACCCTCTCAGTAATTTTAGTATCAAGAGTCCCTAACCTTATCCTCATTGTCAGTGGGGTAGCAGTTCTTTCACTATAGAGTTGTGATCCGCAATGAGAACAAAAAAACCGATCAACCGCTCCAGGGTTCTCAAATTTTTTGATAAGGTCTTTGCCTTGTATGACTTCAAACTTAGCTCGATGAATTTCAGTTGAGGTCACGCACACTGAGCCACTTGATTTTCTACAACGTTTGCAATGGCAATAAATGATTGGGCCAAGTACATCATTGATTTGATATTGAATACCGCCACATAGACAACTTCCTTTAATCATCAATACTCCTAGGTGTTTGCAAAAGATGGTATCTTCTGATGCCATTGCGTTTGCGTTTGATAGGCATGGCCAATCCGCAAAATGATCTCTTCACTACAATCTCGCCCAACCAACTGAAACCCAACCGGCATTTCTTGATTCGAGAATCCACCAGGAAGACTCATTGCTGGAAAACCTAAATAATTCATTGCTTTCGTGACATGCGTTAAGCGTCCAACACCTTTTAAAACTTCCTCTAAACTACCATGGGTACTCTGCTCAATGGTTGGGGTATGTACTTGAATCGTGGGAATGAACATCACATCACAATGGGCAAATACTTGATCCGCAAATTGTTGGCGATACACTTTACGCATTTCGATTGCATGACGGTAATCTTCACTTGAGTATAGATACCCAAGCTCAATTCTGGCTTTGACTTGATCGGCATAATCATCTGTAAATTGTCTTAGCCATTCATGATGGACTTCTAAAGACTCTACTGCCATCACCACGGCCATCATTTGATTGATAGACTCCATTGGGGGATTATCAATCTCCACAATCTGCATACCTAATTCTTGAAACACCCGAGTATTTTCGAATAGTACCTGCTGAATATTTTCGTCAACACCTTCCCAAAAATAGTGCTTAGGTATACCAACTTTCAATCCTTTTACAGGTAAATCAATTGATTCTTCATAATTAGTTTTTTGACTGGTTAGCACGGTTAACATCTTGGCACAATCTCTTGCACTTTGCGCAATTGGCCCAATACAGTCCAAGGTATGGGCCAATGGAAATGCCCCTTCGATCGTAACAAGTCCACTAGTCGGCTTCAATCCAGTCACGCCACACATCGTTGCTGGATGTCGAATCGATCCGCCCGTGTCACTCCCAATTGCCCCAAAAACTAATCTTGAACTCACTGCAATAGCCGATCCACTAGACGATCCTCCACAAACATATAAAGGATTCCAAGGATTTTTAGCATGCCCATAGTGCTTGTTAAATCCAGTTGGCCCCAGAGCGAACTCGGTCATATGCAACGACCCGCAATACACCTGGCCAGCAGCTTCAAAATAATCCATGACTGCTGCACTTTGATCCGGAATATTTTTTTTCAAGATTTTAGATCCTACATGAGCGACTCTGTCTGCCATAAAAATTAAGTCTTTATGTGCAAATGGAACTCCATGTAACATCCCTAAAGGACGATGATGCGCTTGAATATCATCTAATACATTTGCGCGCTTGATCGCACTTTCTTCATCTAATCGAAATACTGCATTGAGTGGTCCACCGATGCTTTTTAATCGATCAATAGACCATCTTGTAAGCTCCACAGAACTAATTTTTTTCTGGCGTATGGCTTCAACCGCAGCACATAAATCCCAATGCAAAATATCGTTCATCTTATTTCTCAGGATATGCTTGGTTATACCAGTCATAGATTTGCTCGCCAGTCATATGAACAACTCCCTCATGACGATTGATATAGTCATACACTTTTTTCAAATAAGCAATTCTGAATGGCATGCCACTAATGTAGGGGTGGATAGCAATCGATAAAATTTTAGGGCGCTCCTGCGCTTCCAAATAATATTGATCAAACGTATCAATACATTTTTGAGTCCAGTAATTTGCTTCATGATGTTGTACGATCATCATCGGAATATCATTATTTTCAACGGTATATGGTAGTGTTACTAAAGAGCCATGCTCAGTTTTAATTCGGGTTGGCTCATCATCATAAGGGAAATCACCCACATACTTCACTCCTGCCTTAGCTAATAAATCAGGTGTCTCAAATGTCTGAGTAAGGCCGGGGCCCAACCATCCAACTGGACGCTTACCAGTAAATGTCTCAATCGTATCCATCGATTTAGCAATCATCTCTGCTTGATTTTCAACTTTATGAATTGGCATTTGTTCATAAGAGTGCCCCATAAACTCCCAACCCGCATCTAAACAAGCTTGCGCTACACGTGGATAATCTTTACAAACCCTCGCATTTAAAGCTAATGTAGGAGTGATATTTAATGAGTCGTATAAACTTTTAAAACGCCAAAAGCCAACGCGCATCCCGTATTCGTGCCAAGCCCAATTCGGCACGTCAGGTAACAAAGGGACACCCGTCGGTGCAGGTATGACTTGTCTAGCCATCGGTCTAGAAATATCCCAGACTTCTAAATTAACAATACTCCAAACAATCACTTTTGCACCACCTGGAAATTTAAGCGGTGGACGATCGACAATTGCAGAAAATGGGGTTCTTTCAGAAGGCATCATTGACATATATTTTCTTTCTATAAATTAAGATATGGAATGGAAAGGTTTAAAACCTTGTTGAATAATTTGCGACAAAGTGCAATATAAATACTTGGCTCCTTGTTGAGTATATTTTGGCTGACTTTCAGGCAAGCCCGGAATTCCCCAAATTCGCTGATGTGACTTTAACTCTTGGATTACCCGATCAATAGCTTGCCATAAAGCAGGCGGCTTAAGATCTCCTTTAAAACCCATACTATGGGATAAGTCATTGGGCCCGATTAAAAAACTATCAACATCAGTTGATGATGCCAAAGATTGAATATGATTGACTGCATTTAGGGACTCAATCTGAGCAATTGTCATAAACTTATCTTTTTGACCTTTGCTGACATAATCTACTACTTCAGCAATCATTTTTAATTCTTCCACGGTCTCAGTATGAGGGACCACAATCGCATCAATTCCACGATCAAGATATCGGATCAAAGTTTCTGCTTGTTGATTTTCGCTTCGAAGCATCGTAAACAATCCATGACTTTTAGCTGCTAAAACCATGGGTCTTACACTCTCGATATGAATCGCAGTTCGCTCGCAATCTATAAAAATACATCGAGCTCCAGCAGTTGCCAGCATATCAATCGCATCAATAGATGCTCCGCCAATATTGATTGGCCAAGTACAGGGTTGCTCTATAAGAAATTTTTTTAAAGGGTTCATTTCAAGCACCTTCAATGATTAATCCTACATCATACTTCACTAGAAAATAAGAAATCTTTTTTTAAAATGGCACATTCGACGAATTGGTGGCGGGACCTTTTTGGAATGGCGGACTATATCCTAAAGCTAAATTATCAAACTTGGTAAACTCTCCCTGCCAAGACAGTTTTACAGGGCCAATAGGCCCATTACGTTGTTTACCAATAATCACTTCAGCAATACCGACTGCATCAGTCTCAGGATGGTAAACCTCATCACGATAAATAAATAAGATAACGTCTGCATCTTGCTCAATCGCACCTGATTCTCTTAAGTCAGACATCATGGGACGTTTATTTTCACGGTTTTCTAAACTACGATTGAGCTGTGAAAGAGCGATTACAGGACATTGCATTTCTTTTGCTAAAGATTTTAATGACCGGGATATTTCTGAAATCTCGGTTGCACGATTTTCAGTGGACCCGCTACTCTTCCCGGACATCAACTGTAAGTAATCAATCACGATGAGTCCAACATTGCCATATTTTCTGGCCATCCGTCTAGCGCGTGCCCTTAACTCCAAGGAGTTTAAGGATCCTGTTTCATCAATCAACATGGGCGCTTTTGTCAGTAAACCAATCGATTGAGTCACTCTTGGCCACTCTTCATCGTTCAAACGCCCAGTACGTAATCGCCCTTGGTTTACTCGCCCGACTGAACCTAACATTCTTGCAGCCAACTGTGAAGCTGACATCTCCATGGAAAAGATTAAGACAGGCAAACCTTCTTTAATTGCCACGTGCTCTGCAATATTCATAGCAAAAGAGGTCTTCCCCATGCTTGGACGACCAGCAACAATCACTAGGTCACCCTTTTGGAGTCCACTTGTCATTCGATCAAGATCAATAAATCCTGTGGCCACACCTGTAATTTCATTCGACCCACCACGCGCGTACAACTCTTGAATGCGCTGCACAGTTTCAGTCATGAGTGTTTCTATTTCATGAAACTCATTTTGACGTCCACCTTCTTGACCTATTGCAAGAATACGTGCTTCCGCTTCATCTAAGAGTGTTCTGACACCTTTTTCAGGCGAGAATGCAGCGTTCGCAATACTATCAGCCGTTTGAATTAAACGTCGCAAAATACTGCGGTCACTAATAATTTGAGCATAGCCCCGAATATTTGCTGAGCTAGGTGTGTTCGAGGCTAATTGATTGAGATAGGAAATACCAAAGTTTTCTGCAATACCGTAAGTCTTTAACTCTTCATGAACGGTAAGAACATCAGCTGGCTTATTATCGTTAACTAATTTGGAAATAGCTTGATAAATGATGGCGTGCTCTGATCGATAAAAATCCACTTCACGCAATAAGGGAGCAACCATATCTAAAGAATTGTTATCAAGGAGCAATGCTCCTAAAACAGATTGTTCTGCCTCAATTGAATGAGGCGGAACCTTTAATCCTTGCACAGCCCGATCCTCTTCACCCGAAGGTGTTAGTAATCGGAGCGGGCCTGCGTCAGGCATCTGTCTTCCCTAAATGATTGTATGAATGTTAATTAAGCAGCTTCGCCAATAACTTTTACAACTACTTCAGAGACTACATCTGTATGCAATACGATTGCAACGGGATATTCACCAACAGCTTTAAGAGGGCCATTTGGAAGACGAACAGCACCTTTTTCAATGGTGAACCCTTTTTGTGTTAATTTCTCCGCAATGTCATGATTCGTAACAGAACCAAACAAACGGCCATCAACACCAGCTTTTTGATGAATCTCAACCACGGTGCCCTGCATTTTTTCACCAATTGCTTGGCAAGCGGCTAACTTTTCAGCAGCAACTTTTTCCAACTCAGCACGACGTGCTTCAAAGTCAGCAATAGCAGTTTCAGTAGCACGACGTGCTTTACGTTGCGGAATTAAAAAATTACGTGCAAAACCATCTTTAACACGAACTACATCACCTAAATTGCCTAAATTGGCTACTTTTTCAAGAAGAATGACTTGCATGAATATATCTCCAATTAGTTTTTATGTTGATCAGTGAAAGGTAAGAACGCAAGAAAACGCGCACGCTTGATCGCAGTGTCTAATTGACGCTGATATTTTGCTTTAGTACCTGTCAATCGAGCTGGCGTGATTTTGCCATTCTCACCAATGAAATCTTTTAATGTATCAACATCTTTATAATCAATCTCAACAACTTTTGCAACTGTGAAGCGGCAAAAACGCTTACGTTTAAAAAGCGGGTTTTGTGCCGGCTTCTTTTTGAGATCTATATTTTTTTTACCAAAAGCCATTTTAGTTCCTTTAAATAGAAATATGAGTAATATGAAAGACGAGAGCTTGACGTCGAATACTCTGGTGTGCAATAAAACCTTGAAAATTTCCTACTCCACCGATTTGCATTTGGTCTAAGGTATTTGCCTCTTGCCCAATTGCAATTGCTAGAAGTTTTAAATCCACTTTTCGTTGTATTCCTGCTTCAACCACGTTTCCTGAATACTCTAATTGACACTCAAGGACGGCTTGACCTGCAGGTGTGTAACGAATTGTATCTTTATGAACCAATCTAGCTGTGAGTCGAAAGTCATTCAATTGCTGACCAGACTTCGTCATTAAGCAGCAGGTGCCTCCACTTGTTGATTTTTACGAGACTCTTCACGCTGAACTTCTTTCATCATAATTGAAGGTTCAATTTCAGCTTTTTTCATCTGGATAATTAAATGACGCAAAACAGCATCGTTAAATTTAAAAGCATGCTCAAGTTCAGCAAGCGTTGCCTGGTCGCACTCAATATTCATACATACATAATGGGCTTTTGCTAGTTTATTGATCATGTAGGCCATCTGACGACGACCCCAATCTTCAATACGATGAACCTTACCATTGGCTGCAGTTAATACAGCTTTATAGCGGTCAATCATCGCGGGCACTTGCTCGCTTTGGTCCGGATGGACGATAAATACGATTTCATAATGACGCATCAAACACTCCTTATGGTTAATAGCTACCTGGGCGTCGATTCCCTGTTTAGGAATAGTCAGTGTAGCAAGGGTGAAAATTAACTAACCGCAAAATGCAAGTTAGCCCTCTATTCTAACAAACAACCCAAATTAAACCAAGTAATTTGTAATTGACATCCTCACCGGTCTATACCCTCCCGAAAAACGTTAAATTATGTCAAAAACATAGTGACTATTTCAAAAGTAGGGGGATTTCTTGCTATTTTGTTTGTTAAACACTTTTACTATAAAAAACTTGCGCTTATAAGCATAAACTGTATAAAATTACAGCATGTATATAAATTCAAGTAAAAAGAACCTATGAATCAGCTCCTCCCCAAATTAACTGCTCGACAAGAAGAAATTTTACAGCTTGTTCAAGACTCGATTTCTGAAAATGGCGCGCCCCCCACTCGGTCAGAAATTGCTCAAAAACTCGGCTTTGCTTCTGCAAACGCTGCCGAAGAACATTTGAAGGCTCTTGCTAAAAAAGGTTATCTTGAATTAAGCCCGGGAACCTCCAGGGGCATTCGTCTTTGCGAATCGATTCGTCAAACAGCCCAACAACTGAACTTACCCTCCCAAATGATTGCACAATTAACTCTCCCTCTGATCGGCAGAGTAGCTGCTGGATCTCCCATATTGGCCATGGAGCATATTGAAAGACAAGTCCCTGTCGATCCATCACTGTTTTCTCAAGGTGCTGATTACTTATTAAAAGTTAAAGGCCTCAGCATGAGGGACGCTGGAATTCTTGATGGTGACTATTTAGCTGTCAAAAAAACATCAGAAGCCCGGAATGGCGATATCGTCGTTGCTCGTATCGAAGACGAAGTGACCGTTAAACGCTGGCTTAAAACAAAAACTACCAACGGAGTACAAATCCAACTTATTGCGGAAAATCCTGATTTTGAACCCATCATTATTGAAAATGATGGTCGGGATTTTTCTATCGAAGGACTTGCAGTAGGACTGATACGCCCCAACGGTCTTTAAAACATATCAAACTGGGCTACGCCCAGTTTGATATGTTTAATATTTCTCATTACATCTAAAATAGCCAAACAAATTATTCTGATGCAAGGTCATTTTTCTGTTGCCCCACAACATCATTACCCAATAAATCAGTTTCTAACTTGAGAACTTGACTATTGAATTCTTTAGCGACGTTGTAGCTTTCTGATTTCTTTTTCGTCCTGCCACTCATATGTACCAGTTTCATTGTTAATCAGACGTAATGTAAGAATATAAAATATATCCTTTACATTTTTATCTGACTTAATAATTGAGCTAATATCACCTTCGATACGGTATTTAGCTCCCTCCATATTTCCACTTTTACTTGCTGTCTCTCTGTTGTACAAACCAGAATTTTGACGAGTTAGCTCACCAACTTGCGAAGACATATCGGTCGCTTTGACTGCAAAACGAACTTGACCGCTTTTAATTAGCTGTGTCTCAATCTTATTAGTTATTAAATTTGTATCGATATATTCATTGGTTTTGTTTTTTACCGGTGCGACAGTCAAGAGTGGTGGTGTTGGTGAATTCATAATAATTCGCGTTTGCAATAAAGATCTTGTCATGGACTCAGCTAACATTTGCAAATCAGTAACGCCGTAATCACCTGAAATAGTTTCAATCTTATTCGGATCCTGATAAGAAACTTTTGGAGGGGAAGAACAAGCAAATAAAAATAAACTAGAAACCCCAATCAATCCTAGCTTCAAATAACGTGTTTGCATAATGGCCTCAATCTTAATTAATAAGAATCTAATTCAATTTTATATTCGGAAGCTTCCAAATTCGGAGCTACGCCCTCAATCATAGCGGTTCGTCCTTCAGGAATCACCAGTGGCTTCCAGGCTTCATCTCCCCAAACTCTCTCACCCTTATCACCAAACCACTGAAAACGATACTGCACAGGCTTTGAATTTCCGTTATTTTTGATGGTTGCTTGAGCAACCAACAGACCATTACGGTCAAAACTCTTCAAATCCTGAATTTTGACATCACCAGTTTTGCCCATCTTTACGGAGTGTTTATCAATATAGGAAGAACATGAGGCAAGCATCATGACTAAAGATAAAGACAGCAGGTTAATTAGTTTGCTAATTCTCATAAAACCACCATTTCAGTTAATTTTAATAAATCTAAAATATCAACGTTTAAGCTCTAGCATTGGTTGACTTCTAGAAGGAATTATATGCCTTGACGAATTTTTGAGTATAAAAGAAATAGGTTGCCCAATTGATCCAAAACCTGCTTGGATATCATTACTCGACATGATGCTAGCTCGATCCCTAAAAACGCGGATATATACGATGTTTTTATCTCCTTGAAAACTAATTTGTCGGCCAACCGTTGCCCCATTGGGTACTCGAATCAGCAAGTCTTGTAAACCATTAGGTATTTGAGTACGGGCTAAAAAAACATTAGCTGGTAAATTAGACCAATGACGAACATCTGCTGAGCTAATTTCAGCCATCGTTAGGCCAGTAATCAGGCCTGCGATCGCGCCTAATGTAGCTTGATTGGAATTATTGGCATGATTTCCTTGAATGGCCCTCTGTGTCCCAATTTGGGCAAAAACTTGTGCAATAGCTCGACTGGCGCCACGAATCATATAACCTGGCATTTCATCACGCAAATCACGTCTGGCCATACTATCCACACTTGTTACCATATTTAAATTAACTGATTGACCTCCCATCACAATTTGTCCAGGATTATATAACTCGGTATTAGGGGCGATGAATGGATAAGATACAGTCGCAAATCGAATTTGGCCACCAATTGGGATTGGAATACTCGATTTAAAATTATCTATAAAGGGTAAAAAACCAGTTTCAATAACAAATAACGTATCCGTTGTCCCGCTTGGTGTTGTATTAATTGGCTTACTGATATTTGTATCTAAGTTTTTTAGGCCTTCATGCAAAAAAGGTAGGTCAGGACGTAGTTCAATGGCTTGACGATAGCCCGGCGCGGCTAATGAAGGCTCTCGCAGTTTTTCAAAAATAAACCCTGCTAGATAATGCGCGGCGGCACTTTGATAAGAATTTATTAAACTCATCGTTTGCGGATCAGAAATCGTATTGACGGGATAGCCATTAATCATCGGATTCCCCTGGAAAACTCGATTATCTAATTTTCCTTGCACCCCATTAATCCCTTTATTTCTTACCTCAGCAAGGGCTTGATATTTAACATCATTGAAACTAGCAATGTCTTGCTCTCGTTTGACCATCTTCATCACTTCAACGCGTGCATTATCCCAGTCACCAAGTAAGGCATGATTTAAAGCAATCGAGTAAGCTAACATCGTTCCCTCAAATCCCTTCAAAATGTAATCTTTACCGATACCTTCGGCCAAAAAGTACCCACCCACATTTGATATAGAAGATTTAATCGTGGACTGAGTTAACTCGTTTTGACGAAGAATCGCATCAGCCGCCAAGAATTCAGCATTACTTTGAGCCAGACGGTAGGTGCCCATCAAGCGCAAAATACTTCCCTGCTCTAGGTTATAAAGGTTATTTCTTGATGGGATAGATTGTTCAATAGCAACCGATGCGGCTGGTAAGTTACCCATGGCAAATACTTGTCGCGTTTGATTCACTTTAGTTTGTTGGCTCGCACAACCAGAGAGAACAAATACTAATAGGAAAAAGTACCTTCGTAATTTCGTTCGAAAACTGAGCATATCGATATGGATATTTAACTTATTGATTTAAAAGGCTACAAGAATTTCATAATAAATCATTTAGCTGGGCATAAAAGCCTAGAATCGCTTAAAATAATGCTCTATGAACGCCCCGCGCACTCTATTTTCGATTCCCTCTGCGCCTCATCTTAATTCTTATCCGAAATTTTGGGCTGAGTGTTACGGTCGCGCACCATTTTTGCCCATGTCGAAAAAAGAAATGGACATTTTAGGATGGGATAGCTGCGACATCATTATCGTAACTGGTGACGCTTATGTAGATCACCCTAGTTTTGGCATGGCTATTATTGGTAGACTTCTTGAATCTCAAGGTTTTCGTGTTGGGATCATTTCTCAACCAGATTGGCAATCTGCAGATCCATTCAAAACTTTAGGTCAGCCCAATCTGTATTTCGGTGTGACTGCCGGCAACATGGACTCAATGATCAATGGTTACACCGCCGATCGAAAGATTCGTAAAGATGATGCTTACACAGCCGGGGGTATGAGTGGGAAACGTCCTGATCGCTGTTCGTTGGTATATGCACAACGCTGCAAAGAAGCTTATCCACAAAGTCCCATCATTATGGGTGGAATTGAAGCCTCTTTACGAAGAATTGCTCATTACGACTATTGGCAGGATAAAGTTCGCAGGTCTATTTTGGTTGATGCCAAAGCGGATATTTTGCTTTATGGTAATGCTGAAAGAGCTCTAGTTGAAATCACCCATCGCCTCTCTCGCGGCGAGAAGGTTCAAGAAATTACAGATGTTAGAGGAACAGCATTCATTCGTCGGACACCAGCTTCAGATTACCTAGAGATTGACTCTAGTGAGGTGGATGAACCAGGAAAAATTGACGCTGCGATTAACCCCTACTTAATGCCAGATGAACAAGCTGCAGCACAGGGTGAAACTTGTGCTAAATCATCAGATGCATCCGTCCAGAAAGTTGTAACTGAACAAACGATTCAGTTTCAAATACCAAAAAAACAAAAATTACATCGTGATACGACCGTCATTCGACTACCTAGTTATGAAGCAGTTAAACGAGATGCTGTTCTTTACGCTCATGCGAATCGCGTTTTGCATCTTGAAACCAACCCAGGTAATGCCCGCGCACTTGTTCAGCAACATGGTGAAGGTGCTTCCATTAGAGACGTTTGGTTAAACGCGCCTCCCATCCCGTTGACTACCGAAGAAATGGATTTTGTCTTTGATCAACCTTATGCTAGGGCCCCCCATCCCATTTATGGAGATGCAAAAATCCCCGCTTGGGAAATGATTCGTTTTTCAGTTAACATCATGCGCGGTTGTTTTGGTGGCTGTACTTTCTGTTCGATCACTGAACACGAAGGCCGCATTATTCAAAATAGATCCTCAGATTCCATCATCCGCGAAATTGAAGACATTCGAGATAAAGTTCCAGGATTTACGGGTGTGATCTCTGATCTTGGTGGTCCAACAGCCAATATGTATCGCATTGCTTGTAAATCACCCGAGATTGAAGCCCATTGTCGAAAACCTTCGTGTGTATTTCCTGATATTTGCCCCAATCTCAATACTGATCACACGCCATTAATTCAGTTATATCGAAGAGCTCGGACTATACGAGGTGTAAAAAAGATTTTAATCAGCTCAGGCTTACGGTATGACCTTGCAATTAAAGCGCCAGCGTATATAAAGGAACTTGTCACACATCACGTCGGTGGATATTTAAAGATTGCGCCTGAACATACGGAGTCAGGACCACTCACCAAAATGATGAAGCCTGGTATCGGGAGCTATGATCGCTTTAAAGAACTATTTGATAAATACTCCAAAGAAGCCGGAAAAGAACAATACTTAATTCCCTACTTCATTGCAGCACACCCCGGTACTAGTGATGAAGATATGATGCACCTTGCAATATGGTTAAAGTCCAATGGCTTTCGGGCTGACCAGGTGCAAACTTTTTATCCATCGCCAATGGCAACCGCTACTGCGATGTACCATACCAATAAAAACCCACTACGAAAAGTCACACGAGATAGTGAAACAGTTGATATTGTCCGTGGTGAAAAAAGACGTCGTTTACATAAAGCTTTTTTACGCTACCACGATGCCAATAATTGGCCGCTATTACGTGAGGCTTTGAAAAAAATGGGGCGCGCTGATTTAATTGGTAATGGCAAGCATCACCTCATTCCGAGTTATCAGCCTAAAACGGATGGAACTTATCAAAGTGCTCGTAGAAAAAATTCAACGACAGTTGCTGGTGCAAATGCCACTAGTCGCACACGAATTAGCTCAAAAACCGCTAACAATCCACGAGACTTCACTATCCCAGAGAATGAACAACGCTCTAGCCGTCCATCAAAGGGCACCATATTGACGCAACACACGGGCCTGCCTCCCCGTTCAGGCATACGGTCAACTCGTAAAAAATAAATGCATATGTGGCATGTAATTCAAGAATATTGTTTGGCTTTTCCGATGGAGGCAATGAAACTTCTTGAGAAAACACGCTTTTTAGAGTCAGTGATCGATCCATTTCCCCGTGATCTCCTTCCAGGACATATCACTGGTAGCGGTATTTTGATTCGGAATGAAAAGATGCTCTTAATTCATCATCGCTATATTAAAGAGTGGTTTCAGCCCGGAGGGCATATCGATCCTGGTGAGTCACCACTAGAAGGCGCTATTCGAGAAGTTGCAGAAGAGACAGGCTGGCAATCCATGCCCTCCTCACTATGGAGAAATGATTTACCAATTGATATTGATGTTCACATCATTCCAGCTAATCCAAAAAAGCAAGAGCCTGAACATCTGCACATTGATTTTGCTTTCTTACTTGAGCCAGTGTATGAAGGCATTGCAAGTGATCCAGAAAGTATTGGTTGGTTTGACCTCACATCTTGTTCGGCAGAACGTCTTACAAGATGTGTCGAAAAATTTCAACGCTTAAATAGAGCCCAATAAGCCACTCGCACCAATCACGGCCCCACCAGCGAGTAACCATAAAATATGTATCTTGGTGCCCCAAACAAGAAAAAGTGTTGTGAGCGCTATAAGCCATATCGGCCAATTGTGCGCAAGCACAAAATCTCCGCGCACAATCACCCAGCTTGAGACCAGCATTGAACCAATCACGACTGGTGCTAATCCTTTTTTAAATGCGACAACCCCCATTTTTTCACTATTCTTTTGCACCCACCTTGTAGCGGTAAACGTCAAGATGCAAGACGGTGTCAAAGCACATAAAAGACAAGATACAAATCCTAAGATAGCAAATACATACTGAGAATGACCAACAGGGGTAGCATTCATACCAAAGCTCCAACCCATCATGGCTAACATCAATGCATTAGGTCCTGGAGATGCTTGAGCAAGCGCAATCCCGGATGAAAACTGCGACTCTGTTAGCCAAGCATGTTCATCAATAAAAAAGCGATGAAACTCCGGAATGAGCGCAATTGCTCCACCAATTGCAAAAAATGACATGGTTGCAAAATGAAGTAAAACGGCCAACCAATCACTTAACCCTATATTCATTCTTGTCCCTTTTCAGGATAGGAATGCTTAATTTTCCAATAAGTAAGGAATACACTCAAAGTACCCATGATTAATAAAACTGGTATCAGAGGAAACTTAACAATTGCTAAGAGGGTAAATGTAATTACTGTAAAAGTAATTGCGCCAAAAAAAGTCAATGGATGTGTCTTTAAACTCGCTGCCATCTTTAAAGAAGTTCCGCCAATCAAACCAGCAGATACTGCACCCATCCCATGCAGTGCTCCAGCGATAGCAGGATATTCACGAAACTGTTCAAAAAAGATTGCAATTAATATAAGCAATAGCGCTGGCATCGAAAAAATGCCCGCAACAGCCATAAATGCCCCCATTGCTCCAAAGCATCTAGCCCCCAACATAACTGACAAATTAACAATATTAGGCCCTGGGAGAACTTGAGCGACAGCCCATTCCTCCAAAAAAACTTGTGGGGTAAACCATTTTCGCTCTTCCACAAGAACACGCTGAGCGACTGGAAAAACACCTCCAAATCCTTGCAGTGCTAATTTCGTCAGTGCCCAATAGAGCTCAGATAAAGATTTGGGGCCCATTTGAGGAATGCTAACTTTTTGTTCCATATAATAGTTTTAGACACGAATGACAAAAGAATACATTAAGATACTATGAAAAGACTAATCATACTTGCCCTTACAACCATACTTCACTTTTTTACTACTATGACCTTAGCTAACCCTCTTCAATCAATTCAATCTGAACTTGCTCCTTCAGGAAAAATCCGCGCCTCAATTAACGTGGGAAACCCTATCTTAGCGAAAAGAGATTCTTTACAATCAGAACCCTATGGCGTTTCGATTGACCTTGCAAAAAACTTAGCCAAAGAACTAGGTGTTGAATTGGAACTTGTCGTTTTTGATTCAGCTGGAAAATCGGTTGACGCGGTTGCCAATAAAAAAGCTGACTTTGGATTCTTCGCTATTGACCCGGTTCGCGGCAAAGAAATTAGTTTTACGAATGCTTATGTCGTGATTGAAGGTGCTTATGTCGTGCCTGGTAATTCTTCAATCAAAACAAATGAGGAAGTCGATCAAGCAAAAAATAGAATTGTAGTTGGCAAAGGCAGCGCTTACGATCTCTATCTCACACGTGAAATTAAACATGCGCAAATTGTGCATGCACCTACGTCACCCAAAGTTGTTGAATTTTTTGTAAATGGTGGCTATGAGGTCGGCGCAGGTGTTAGACAACAGTTAGAAATGGATTTGACAATATATCCCAATTTAAGATTGTTACCGGGCCGTTTTATGCAAATTAATCAATCCATGGGTGTTAACAAGGATGTCAGTGATGCCGCAAAGGTATATCTAAAAAATTATGTTGAACGGATGAAATCCTCAGGATTTGTCAAAGATGCGTTAAAAAGACATCAAATACAAGGAGCCGCAGTAGCACCTGCGCAACCAGAGTAAACCAATCAATATAAATATCGATCCGAATAGCAAAGTAGGATTGATCCCGCTCTTCGTCAATTAATTGCAGGTCATCCTTAATAGGATACTGTAGGAAATGTTTAATTATTGGGGTGGCTGATGGGGCTCGAACCCACGACAACAGGAATCACAATCCTGGACTCTACCGACTGAGCTACAGCCACCATAGAAAAGATTTCTATTCTACATCAAATAGGCTGTGCAAACAATGATCCTAGCCGAATTAAACGCTATCTTTGCAAATCCACTCTTTGCGACCAAACTCGCCTAAGCTCTCATCAAAAATAAGCCAAACTAAAAATGATTTCAATCCAAAAGTCATTGTTTTCATCGTATATCTCCTTCGTTCGTTGAGATATTAATATACTGTACATTTATACAGTATTCAAGTACTTTTTATAATTATGTTGTTTTTTTACTGTTTATGTATACAGTGTTGCTATACACTCTTTTTACTATCTGAGGGACTCCAAAGCTCTATGGGAGCCATGCTTTGTGGAAATCGCCCCACTTTTCCTTGATACTGCAGTTGAATCAAGGACATATCAAGAGATTCGTCACCCTGAAAATAAGCAAATTCTGTTACCCCTACCTCTTTTTTTGCATAATCTATATAGGCAAAACCTACCGGATAACCTGTCAAGATGGCTAGACGATAAAACCCACTTCTCCAACCTGGCGTTTTTTTTCTAGTTCCCTCAGGTGTGATTACCAACCAAAAATAATCGTTTGACTGCATTTCCTGCGCTAACTCCGCAACGTAACCCTGCGGACTAGTCCGAACCACTGGTCTGCCGCCTACATGCTTTAACCACCATCCCACCAATGGAATCTTAAATAAACTCTCTTTGGCCAAATAATTCACTGGAATACCAATCGCCCACTTTGCCAAAATCCCAATAAAAAAATCTACGTTTGATGTGTGTGGATATACGATGAGAATGCCATGATTTTTCGGTAACCCATGAAAACGTATTTGCCACCCCAACATTTTTAATATCGAGCGACTCATCCAATTGCCAGAAAATTGAAGCCACTGGCTTTTATCTTGAATGGTGCTAGCAGATTGCGCATCAGGCATATTTTTTTAATTCCTGCTTAAACTCTTGTAAAAAATCATTTCTCAATGAAACATGCATAAATTGTCCGATTTCCACTTTTTGCCCTTGGTACGCCAATGCAATTAATTTCCGTGAACTTAACAATCGCTCTAACCTCACCCACGCGGGATTGAATACTTGTTTGTTTACTGCTCCTGCACTCGAAGTCTCAATCGCTAATTCGCCTTTATTTAAGGTAATGCATTCGTAGTCGGTTGCATGACGCGCATAGACTAATAAGGCAAAGCCTAAAACAATCAATTCCAAAATGGTAAAGGGAAATACCAGCCAAACACCTTGACTCAAAAAAAAGCCTGCGACAATCAAAGACAAGCTTGATTGAGCTAGATAAAATAAACCTACCTGCTTAGGTGTAAACGAGCAGTTTTTTTTAAACACCCATCGAACATGGGCACTCATAGAATTAATCATATTAATGAATTATATAAAAATTACATATTTTTTGATTGCTCTAATAGGCCTAACTGGTTGCGATCGAAGAGATTATGTTACTTGGAAGTGTCAAACAAGTTCAACAAATGAGAAAAACTTTACGATGATTTTAGATGGGTCAAATCTTAAGATCGGTCAAAACCAATATCGGTACTGTGGAAGTTTAGGGCCTATTAGTTACTTTAATCAAGAATGTCCGCCAATCATCAATCAATCCGAATTTATATTTGAACAAAAATTAGGTATATTAATGATAAAAGGTGTACGCTATCAATGTAACGCTTTATAAAATCAATGAGCCCATTTAAATCACTTCTTAATAACACCCAAGTCATTGCTATTGTAGGTTTATCCAATAATCCTGAAAAAGCATCATTTCGGGTCGCGGAATTTATGCAACGTCGTGGCTATACCATTGTTCCTGTGAACCCAAATGAAGTAAATATTTTGGGTGAAAAGTGCTACCCTTCTTTAGAAGCAATACCGCATCCGATTGATATGGTAAATGTCTTTCGCCCAGCAAAAGACTGCCTAGAAATAGCTCACAGCACTGTCACCATTAATGCTAAATCACTTTGGCTGCAACTGGGCATTGTGAGTGAAGAGGCGCAAGATTTAGCCACCCATGCAGGTCTTGATTTCGTAATGGATCATTGTCTAAAAATTGAATGCCAATCTTTTTAAAATGAAATATTTTATTCAAATTTCGCAGCTTCTGATTACACTATCATTGTGTAATATGGCATATGGAGTCGACCAGTCTATTGGAATTCAAGAGCTCAAACCCTATTTAAACAATCCCAAACATATTGGCACAGGCCCTTTTACTTATTTGGGTTTTAAGGTCTATGATGCGCAATTTTACAGTACCGACGAATCAGGAAAATTAGGATTTGCACTTCGACTTAACTATGTTCGCAAAATAACGAATGAAGATTTAGTCAAAGCCACGATAAAACAAATGATTCGACTTGGCGCCTCAGAAAATGAAATTACAAAATGGCAAAACGAATTAGAAAAAATTTACCCCACTGTGGATCAAGGTCATCACATCACCGCAATTTATCAACCCTCTGGATCGACCACGTTTATTCATAATGGCAAATTGGCTGGAAAAATTAATGACCAACAATTTTCAAAAATATTCTTCAGTATTTGGCTTGATCAAAAAACGAACTCTCCAGAATTACGCACAAAACTTTTAGGGGAATTATGCCCACCAAGCATTATTTCTAACACCTGTATAAAATGAAACTATGAAAACACTCTTAACATCCCTAGAGCGAAAACACGTTCATACTGAAATGCCCAGTTGGGAATTTGTTGATGGTGTTGATGCTATTCATAAGAATTTTTTATTTAAAGACTTTAAAAAAGCCTTCGGTTTTATGACTCGAGTGGCAGAAATTGCTGAGGAAATGAACCATCACCCAGAATGGTTTAATGTGTGGAATCGTGTAGAAATTCGTTTATCTACGCATGATTCTGGAGGATTAACACAATTAGACATTAATCTTGCCAAACGTATTGACGAAACTTATCCAGCTTTTAAAAACTAAGGTGATTGAGTAGTATTACTTACTTCGTGGTGGATTGCCATGTTGTCCCAATCCTTAAATGGCACATCTAAAAGAACGTCTAACGGCTATGCAGTCCCATTTCAATACCAACTAATATTTCACGAACCTCTTCTGATGTGCCAATTGAGTGCCCGATAAAACATCAGTTATTTAGGATAACTATTAACATGCAGAATTACTGGAACGCAAAAAAGAATATTCTAATTCTCTCATTTGTCTTCCCTTTCATTTAAAGTTCAAGCTCGATAATTACTAAAGATTGTGAATATTTTGTATTCCAATTTCTTCGAGAATATCGACCACTAGATCCAAACGTAACCTTGGATTTGCTAGGCCCAGTAAATGCTCCCTTTGCCCGGCGGACAATGGTAATATCTCACACCATCGGTTAGCCACCCATCCACAATCATTAAGTAAATAGGGAGCACTAAATGGTATTTGTTGTTCAGACAATCCTTGCTTAGTCATCGATTGAATTACCTTGTGCAAGGTGTCAGCAGCAACTTGTAACTCAGGAGGTATAGGCATTGCCTCATCATCTGCCATCTTCTCGACATCAGCAACCCACAAGCCATTCTTTTGACGCTCACAACCACGAATCGTAAAACGCACTCCACCTTGGCACTGAATAAAATAAAGACTGGGCTGAATAGCATCAAAGTGCGTAATATTGGCAAAAGTACCTACCTTAGCAAAGCTGATGTTTTCCTGCGGGGTTCGGACCTCACTCCCTTGGTCAAGAGTCACAACTCCAAAGGAAGAATTTTCTCTTACACAGGTTTTGATCATATCCAAGTATCTGACTTCAAATATTTTTAGACTTAATAACCCTGAGGGATATAGGGTTGCACCTAAAGGAAACAAGGGTAAGGTAGTAAATACAGTATTGATCATTTTTCAGCATCTCTCCATAATGGATACTTTGTCATAGCCTTAAGAAACAAATCTGACAGAATAAAGTAATTTAGCCACCTTGAAAGATTTTTTAAAGGTAATTCGTGAAACTTTTTTGAATCACTTGCCGCAAACTGTCGAATAAATGGAAAGATAGCAATATCCAACATACTGAGCTTGTCATCCAATAAAAAAGTTTTGTTTTCCAATATTTGATTTAAAGGTAATAAATACAAGTTCATCGCAGATTCTAAAACCTCAGTTTTTGCTA
>CANHPL010000021.1 GCA_947462685.1 Burkholderiaceae bacterium
AATGTTCGCCCTAGGCCCATCTTCACTCTTTTACTTTCATTGAGCGAACTAATTTCGTGCCCCATCATTTTTACTTGTCCGGATGATGGCGTTAATCTTCCCGTTAATAGATTAATGAATGTGGTTTTACCAGCGCCATTGGGGCCAATCAAAGCATGCCTTGCACCTGCCTCTAATTTGAAGTCAATCTGATCGGCTACTGTCAGAGCTCCAAATTGCTTGGATAATCTAATAGTCTCAAGAGCTAATGTCACTTACTAGATCTCCCAAATGCAGTAACTTTGTCAAATATTCCTAATACCCCACCCTTAGCAAACAAAACAACAATCAATAACATCAATCCAATTCCTAAGTTCCAATACTCTGGAAATTGTTTAGCCAGAAAATCTTGGGCAACTAAAAAAACGAGCGGTCCTACAAAGGCCCCATATATTCTGCCGACACCACCTAAAATCAACATAACAAGTATTTCACCTGACGGCTCAAAGCCTATCAAATTAAGTCCTACAAATTGGTTGGTTTGTGCTATCAAAGCACCCGCAACACCAGCAATAATTGCGGAAAAAGTGTACGCCTTTAACAAGTATGAAGTAACAGGTACTCCAATTGCCTGCATCCTTTGTTTATTCTCTTTAATCCCTGTTAAGGTAATGCCAAACGGCGAATATACTAACCGTCTAACAAGGTACCAAAAAATAAATAAAATGCCTAAACACCATAGATAAGCTGTTTTATTTAAAAAATCAAATTTAAATAAACCAAAAACTGGACCAATAACTACTCCAGTTAATCCATCTGCCCCACCAGTGATAGTCGTTGCCTTATTTGCTACTTCAAAACATAATGCAGCTATTGCCAAAGTTAACATTAACTGAGTTAATTTTTGTGTTCGCAAAATAATAAGACCTGTGCTAATTCCTAGCAAACCACAAACAATGGCACTCATCAAAAGAAGTAGCAATGGATCTGTTATGCCCACCTTGGCAGACAAAATTCCACAGGTATAAGCCCCAACTCCAAAAAAAGCTGCATGCCCTAAAGTCACCACACCAGCGTATCCAGTAATCAAATCCAAAGAAAGTGCAAACAAAATATAGGCAAGTATTTGCGCTCCCAATGATAGGTAGTCTGGCAATACAAAGAAAACAGCTAAAGCTAATACCCAAGGGATGAGCTCTAAAATTTTTAAACGCGGATTGGATTGGAAACCTACTAATTTACTCATGCACGTTTTCCCATTAAACCAAGAGGACGCCACAATAAAATGCCAATAGTCACGATATAAATTAAGAACGCACCCACTTCAGGTATCCAATACTTGCATGCCGTATCAAGCACGCCTATCAATAGAGCGGCAAAAAATGGCCCTTTTAAACTTCCTAATCCACCTACGGCAACAACAATCAGAAAGAATACTAATTGTTCAAAAGGGTATGTGGGCTGAATAGCGATAATTTCTGCGCCTAATGCTCCGCCCATACCAGCGAGGCCACTGCCAACTGCAAAAGTTATACTAAACAATAACTTTGTATTAATCCCAATAGACTGTGCCATTGGACGATTATCAACTGTGGCCCTTACCATTGCGCCCCATTTAGTATTTTCAACACCAAACCATAAAGTAGCAATGAGGATTGCACTAAAAACTATAATAAATACCCTATAGGCAGGGAAGTCTCTACCGAGAAAAGTAAATTGATCCTTTAAGTACTCAGGCAACATCACTGGTTGTTGTAATGTTCCATAAATCAAACGTGCAATAGCAATAGAAATAAAAATTAAGGCAATACTAAATAAGACCTGCTCAAGTTCAGGAGCATCATAAATATGTTTGTATAACAGACGGTCAAGAAAAACACTAAAAAATGCAACGATCAAAAATGAAAGTGCTAGTGCAATTGGAAATGGGATTTGATATTTAGCCAAAGCAGTCACGAGAATATAACCGCCGCACATTGCAAAAACTCCGTGGGCCAAATTGGCAATACCCATCATCCCCATTGTGATGGATAAACCTACGGAAATAACATAAAGTACCATTCCGTAGGCCACACCGTAAAATAAAACACTAACAACGGCTGCTAAAAAAGAATCCATTCAGTTTAGAGCTGATGAAAAAAATAAAAGTTAATAACAATTATTTCTTTTTATCAAATTCCTTCATTGGGTCTTTAATGCCAGTACTGAGTGTTTCAATTTCAACGTTTGCCAATTTTCCATTAACTTTACGTACTTCACGTAAGTATTCAGGATTAATCACATCTCTCGTCTCAGGGTCGATAGAGAATTCACCGCGAGGACTTGTTGTACTTTTATATTTTTTCAATAGCTCCATCGTTTTATCAGGATCAACTTTGCCATTTTGCTCACGAATCGTATAAAAAATCGCCTCCATCGCATCCCAAGCACCAACAGCCATAAAACCAGGTTCTAAATTTTCACCAAACTCTTTTTTGTACGCCGCCACAAATGCACGATTGCTAGCACGAGTTGAATTTGCAGAATAATGATGCACCGTAGTGACCCCAAGGGCAACATCACCCATACCTTGCAATTCTTCGTCAGTTACCACATCACCAGTACCAATAAACTTAATACCAGCTTTAGCTAATCCTAAGTCTGAATAAGCTTTCATCATTCCAGTAGCTGCTTTTCCTGCTGGATTAAAGCCAAAGATTACTTCAGGTTTAGTATCTTTAATTTTTTGAATAAATGGCGTGAAATCAGGATTTGCCAAAGGGATTCTTACACTACCTAAAATCTCTCCACCACCCTCTTTAAATCCTTTAATAAAGCCTTCCTCAGCTTCATGGCCAGGTGCAAAATCGCTCACGGCTGTGTAAGCTTTTTTATATTTTTTCGCTGCCCATTGTCCTAATGGATAAGCAGATTGCCAAAGAGTAAATGAGGTGCGAGCCATATAAGGCGCATTGTTCATCACCCTTGCAGCTGCGGCATTCATACTAATGAATGGTACTTTTGCTTCTGTTGTTAATGGCCCGATTGCGGCCATGTTAGGAGACCAAACAAAACCAGTCAGATAGTTAACTTTTTCACGCACAATTAATTCCTGCGCCACACGCTTGGCAACATCTGGATTTGGTCCAGTATCATCACGCGTAATAATTTCTACTTTGACACCAGGAGGTAATTTATCTCCATTTAATTTCATGAAAAGCTTAACGCCTTTATCTAACTGATCGCCTTGAGCAGCTCCTGGGCCACTATATGTTCCCATAAATCCAATTTTGACTGTTTGAGCTGAAGTAACGCTCATCATCAATCCACTCAAAATTACTAAACCAAGTTGTATGAACTTATTTTTTTTCATAATGCCCTCAATTAATTTCTAAAAGTAAATGTTTTTTGAATTTTACATGACAAAGAATAACACGTGATTCTGAGTTTAGGGGTGCTTTTAAGGGCTCATTCGGATCAATACAAAATGAATAACTATTGAATTTTGCAACTATTAAATGATTAGAAACTAGCAGCAATCCCAATAGAATATCCTGAAATATCTGGGGCAAATTGGTATCGGACCATTAATCTTGCTCGGGTAAAAAAAATATCATAATCTTTAATATCAAGCTCCAAACCTGTGCCAATGCTTGACAGGAAGTTAAAACCCAAAGCACCTCGCGAATCTCCCAAATACTGTGTATGAGCAAACTCAACAACACTCCTAACGACACTACCCATCAGGGTAAACCCTGTAGGAACTCTGCGACGCGACCATAATCCTATACTTTGAGCACTGGTATGACCTTCTACAGATTTTGAAGAGTCAAAACTAGTTAATTGAATATTGGTGTAGCGTAATTCAAATTCATTTTCTTGATCGGGACGATAGTCTTCATAGTCGAGCACGATGGAGCCCCCTAATCCATAAGCATTTAGGCGCCCGTTATTCAAGAAATCAAGGCCTATCCCTGTTTTGTTCTCAATCACTCTTGCTGCTATAGATAGATCACTTTCTACGTGACCTAGGGACACATTGAGTATAGGTCTAATTTTCAATTGCTCATTTAATTTAAAATCCCATCCAATCCCACCAGTTCCAGAAATACTATTCCACCTCACAGGTATGGAGATTGGCGAAGAACCATTAGTAATAAAAGTCGGATTGTAGCGATTGAAAGCTATAGTGCCCTCAAGATATAAAGGGAAACCCTCACTTAATGTTCCTCCCCCACCTAAGGATGTCATTGATAACCCAGGATTACTCAATGCACTATCATTCAAAGAAAGAGATCCCGTTGTAACATCAGGAGTCAAAGAATAACTAATCACAGTTAAAAAAGAATTGGCTCGTTGTTGCAATAAACCGTTGACCAAACCTTGAGACGATGCTGGCGGCAACAAACTAATGCCCAAAAGATACGTAATAATTTTTAAACAATTAAACTTCATTTGATGAAAAACTCATTTTGTCAGGTAATTTGATTAGTTATGGCTAAAAAATAAATGTAGACTATTACTAGCCATTTTCTAAGTTGTTCAAGATGTATATACTCATATAAGACTAGTATTAACATTAAAACATTCTTTAATTGTTTCAACATTATCCCATTTGGTAAATATGATAACTAAACAATGCAAAATACTTAAAGTATTTTTACTCACAATTCTCTTTGCAAGCTTTTCATTTCAAACAGTTTGTGCACAAAACAAGCTGGAAAAAACAAAGATAAGTATTGCTGTAGGAGGTAAAAATCTCTTCTATTATTTACCACTAACAATTGCCGAACGTTTAGGTTATTTCAAAGATGAGGGACTTGACGTCGAAATATCTGACTTTCCTGGTGGTGCAAAAGCTTTGCAAGCACTTGTAGGCGGTAGCGCCGATGTCGTATCTGGAGCATATGAACACACCATAAATATGCAGGCGAAGGGGCAAAATATCCAAGCTTTTGTTTTGCAAGGGCGTGCGCCACAAATTGTACTTGCCTATTCAACTAAGAATATGCCGAACTTTCAATCGATTGCCGATTTAAAAGGTAAAAAAATTGGCGTTACAGCTCCAGGTTCTTCCACTAGCATGATGGCTAGTTATATGTTGACGAAAGCCGGTATAAAACCCTCTGATGTGTCTTTTATTGGTGTTGGAGCAGGTCCAGGAGCTGTTGCTGCCATGCGCTCAGGACAGCTTGATGCAATTTGTAATTTAGACCCTGTCATTACGATGCTTTTGGAGAAAAACGATATCAAAATCATTTCAGATACTCGAACACTAAAAGATACAAAAGCTGTTTATGGTGGCAATATGCCAGCAGCAGTAATGTATGCCCCTACAAGTTTTATTGAAAAGAATCCTAATACCACTCAAGCTTTAACAAATGCCATTGTTCGAGCTCTGAAATGGCTCAATCAAGCGGGTCCTTCAGATATTGTTAAAACTGTTCCTGAAAATTATCTTTTAGGTGATCGATCTTTATATCTTACAGCTTGGCAAGGTGTTAAAGAGGCGATTTCTCCTGACGGCATGATTCCAGCTGATGGACCTAATACAGCACTTCGGATGTTGTCACAATTTGAAAAAGAGATTGCCGATAAAAAAATTGATTTATCTAAAACCTATACAAATTCTTTTGTAATCAAAGCAAATCAAAAATATAAGTAATCAATTTTCATGAACGCCACATATGTTCTCTCTTTACAAGATATTCAGTGCAATTTTGTTTCATCTGAAACAAAATCTGAATATATTGCTATTGATAAGGTTTGTTTAGATCTTTATTCTGGCGAGTTTGTTTCCATCGTTGGGCCAACTGGGTGCGGCAAATCAACCATTCTTAATGTGGCTGCTGGCCTAATTAGTCCCAGTAAGGGCAAGGTTATCGTATTTGGGGAAGAACTTCGCTCCATTAATCAGCATGCAGGTTATATGTTTCAAACCAACACTCTGATGCCATGGAGAAGCGCTAAAGATAATATTATGCTAGGACTGGAATATCACAACCTTTCTAAAGATAAGAGAGGGCATATTGCGAATGAATGGTTGCGTAAAGTCGGCCTAGGAGATTTTGGTGATCGATTTCCGCATCAGCTATCAGGTGGTATGCAAAAACGAGTAGCTTTAGCTCAAACTCTTGCCCTTGATCCAGATATCATTTTTATGGATGAACCCTTTTCAGCCCTAGACGTGCAAACGCGTCAATTGATGGAAAATGAACTACTACAACTATGTCAGGCATCCTCCACTCAAAAGGGTAAGTCGGTTCTTTTTATTACACATGATCTTGATGAAGCAATTGCAATGAGTGACCGTGTCATTGTTATGTCTGCCGGACCCGCTTCACATCCGATAGGGAACTTTGAAATTGATCTTCCTAAACCAAGAGATGTTGCCGAAATTAAGTCAAATCCAAGATTTCAGGAATATTACAAACAAATATGGGATGTACTTAGATCCGAAGTCATGAAAAGTTACTCAAACCAGATGAAAACTTTGACTCATGTATAAGAATCTTATTTCAAATAAAACCAAGATTATTACTTGGCAAGTATTGATACTTCTCATGATCATATTGGCATGGCAGTTTTTTAGTCGCTCAAACCATGTTGCTTTTTTTATCGGTGAACCACTGATTGTTTTTCAACGACTAGTGAATTGGTTAATCATCGAAAAAAATGTTTATTGGCATCTTGGTATTACACTTCTTGAAACTTGTCTTGCCTTTTCTATTGGAACCCTTGCTGGTACTTTTTGTGGTCTATTTTTAGGGTTATCGCCGATTTTTTCGGCCATCTTTGACCCTTATATTAAAGCTTTAAACTCTATGCCAAGAGTAATTCTTGCGCCCATCTTTTCAGTTTGGTTTGGTTTAGGTATGTGGTCAAAAGTTGCTTTAGCAATCACGCTTGTATTTTTTGTTGTGTTTTTTAATGTTTATCAAGGCATTAAAGAAGTAAGTCCAAGTATTTTAGCGAATGCCAAAATGTTGGGTGCTAGTCGAAAACAATTGATTCGAACTGTCTATCTTCCGTCAGCAACTAGCTGGGTTTTCTCTAGCTTACATACTTCTATTGGGCTTGCTTTTGTTGGCGCTGTCGTAGGTGAATACTTGGGATCAGCAGCCGGTGTTGGATACCTCATCCTCCAAGCCGAAGGCTCTTTTGATATCAACACGGTGATTGCCGGAATTATTCTTTTAACCACCTGCGCACTCCTATTAGACTCGATAGTTGGCATCATTGAGAAAAAGTTAATGGTTTGGCGCCCCCAAACCTCAGGTCTTGAAAAATTATAAGAGTTTAAAGCTAACTGATTTCAAAAACTTCTTTTGGCTGAATCAGCATTTTGACAGCTTTTTCATATTCAACAAATAATGATTTGGGATTATCTATTTTTACTTGGCTGGATAAGTGGTAATTCCAAAATAATGTAGTCATTTGATTAATGCGCTCCCAAGTCTCTAACTCGCCCTCTGATCCAATGGGAATGTCACGACTAAAAGATTGCTCATCAACTTTCTCTCCCGCAAAAGTCATATGATCGGCAGGGCGAATAATCCATAGCTGACGAGCTCCACGAGGCAGATTGTCGTATACCCAACGACGCTTAGCCAAAGGCATCCCTAAGGTCATTTTTTCTAGTCCTTTTTTAAAAGTGACTTGATTATCATGATCCCCCATGATGCAGAAAAATGGCACTTTGACATTCACCATTTTTTTTGCACTAGATTCTGTCATTGATCCTGGTGAAAAAGCAATCGCAGCTTTAATCCGATGATCAATCATACCAACACCACTTTGACCACAAATCGACTGTACTGTTAAAGCACCATATGAGTGACCTGCAATGCCAATTCTCTCCGGGTCAAAATAGTCTTCCAACTTCAAATCACCCTGACCTAGCCCACCTTTTTCCAAAAAAGATGATTGCGGCCCTTTTAATAATTCACTAATGACAAATTTACAATCCAATACTCTCAAATCATATTGTGGCCCAGCTAGAGACTGTTGTAATCGATTCGTAAAAGTTGTCTTTCCCGTATCCCAAATAACGTCATTCGTTATTGGATGAGAAATCGTCACAACAACGTTGCCAGCCTTTACCCACGCTTCACACCAAGACTCTCCATTCGACAAACCACTACCAAGACCTGGTGAATAAATAATCAATGGTGATTTTTTCTTCACCTGAGGTAGGCGAATACGAATACTTAAATGACGTTGTGTCTTAGGATCTATGGTCTTACTGTCAAAAACAATTGGTGGTTGACCATCAATTTCTTTTAACGTAGCCCTTTTTTTTTGTGCGATACCGAATGGACTCAGCAAAGTTAAAGCTATGCCGGTTAAAACTTTTCGACGTATGCTTAAATTGGATGGCATTAAAACCTCATATAATATTTTTCATTATAGATAATATAAGGTTTTATATGTCGGCCAAAAAATATTTTGTTGTAATTTTCTTACTCATTTGTTGTTGGTCAAATATTGTGCATAGTCAAAATGCCCAAACACTGTTCTACTCTCATGGGAAATATGTTGGCGAAGTTTTCAATGGTAAAGCTCATGGCTTCGGTACCTATACGGCCTACAAAAGTGGTGGGGTATATTCGGGCAATTTTTATCAAGATACTTTTCAAGGTCAAGGAACATATAATTGGCCGGATGGCTCAAGATATGTTGGAAATTGGCAAAACGATGCTGGTATACAAGGTACTATGTTTTATCCTAATGGAGCAACTGCCCAAGGTACTGTCAAAAATGCGATCTTTATTCCAAGTCCTGCACCATTTATTGCACCGATGATTCCAGTCACTCCGCCAACTAGTAAAACCAATAATTCCAATCAACTCAATAAGGCTTTATATAATCAATTAGGTCCCTCTGGATGGGCGAATTGCACAGCTGGTCAAGTAGCTATTTCAGCACTCATTGCACGAGGCGATCCGATCAATCAAACAATCAAAGATTCCAATCGATCTCTAGGGACTATTCTTGGATCACTACGTCAATATATGCTTGCAAACGGCACTCCAACTTCGACTTTGGATGACTTAGTTGGAGGCTATAGTTCTCAAATTAAATCCGGAGATCAAGCTTTAAGAATCATCAATGACTGCTCCAATCAAATTGCACGTGTCAATTATTAACAAATGTAATACTTGAGTAAGTTGCGTGAGATCTTTAGAGCTTTTCAAAACCATACAACTGGACAGGATTATCTACCAAGATTTTTTGCAAAATACTAGGGTCTTTCACCCACTGATTTAACCGGTTCAGCGCATGACCATCATTAATCTGATGAAATGGTTCGATTTCTTCCTTGATTCTTTTCTTTCCAGGTTGTGCTCCGGAATGTGGCCAATCAGACCCCCATACCAAACGATCTTGATTTGTCTTAATTAAGACCTTCGTAAACTCCGCCATTTGATCAGAGTCTGGATGATCTGTGATCCGTTGAGGCGCGGAGAGTTTCATCCAAACATTGCCTGAATTTAACATCTCAATCAGTTGCACAATGAATGATTGCTCTAACCCATCATCGATTGGAATCCTTGCAAAATGATCCAAAACAACAGGCACTGCACAATGAATGATGTCATGCGTGAGTTGCGCAACCAATTTAGGGTTAGAGTAAATCTGAACATGCCACCCAAATGATTGAATTAATTGTGCTGTTTTTACAAGTTTGTTTTTTGCAAAAAGTGAGTCTTCAACTCCAGATGTTTCTAAATTTAAACGTGCGCCTCTAAAACCCGCTTGATGAAGTTTTTCAATCTCTTGCATCGTTATTGTGCTCTCATCAATAACGGCTACACCTCTTGCCTGATTCCTTAGCTCACGAATGGCTACTAAAGATCGAGTATTATCGACGCCATAAGGACTTGGATGCACAATGACAAGGCGCTCGATACCTAGTTGATGATGTAACTGCTTTAGCTGTGAAATGCTAGCATCAGCTGGTGTATAGGCTCTTTCTGACCAATACGGAAATTGTTTTTCTGGTCCAAAAACATGCGTATGACAATCACAGGCTCCAGGCGGCATCTCAAATGCAATAGCTTCTTGTTCCTGAATAGGTAGCATGACTTTTTCCTCAAATTGATCGAATAAATTTGATTTTATTTAAAAATTAATAGTAATATGTAGAAATAAAAAATATTAGGGGAATTATGAACTACAGCACGAACTTTCCTGCTCTTCAAGGATCAGTCAGCGCAGAAGAATGGCAAACCCGAGTTGAACTTGCGGCCTGTTATCGCCTAATAGATGCCTATGGCATGACGGATTTAATCTACAACCACATCACTGCAAAAATTCCTGGTACAGAACATTTTCTGATTAATCTATACGGATTACTTTATAAAGAAATCACTGCATCTAGCTTAGTAAAAATTGATTTAGATGGCAACATTTTGGCTAAACCACCAACCGATTATGGTATTAATAAATCTGGCTATGTTATCCATGGAGCAATCCATGGAGCAAGAGAAGATGTTAACTGTGTTATTCATACGCACACACGAGCTGGAATGGCCGTCTCCACCATGGAATGTGGTTTATTACCGCTAACGCAAACTTCAATTCGCTTTGTAAACCACCTTGGTTACCATGATTATGAAGGCCCTGCCATCGATTTAGATGAACAAAAACGCTTAGTGGCGGATCTGGGACCGCATAATGCAATGATATTTAAAAATCACGGCTTATTGACTTGCGGCCCTAGCGTCCCAGAGGCATTTAACACCATGTATCAATTAGAAATGTCATGCCGCGCTCAAGTCGATGCAATGGCCGGTAACACTAAATTAGTGATTCCAGATGAATCCGTTTTAGCGAAAACTGCTCATTTATACCAACCAGGTACTAGAAGACCCTACGGTGTTCTCGAGTGGCACGCTATGATTCGACTTTTAGAAGCGCAATCAAAAAACTCCTCTTATCCTCGTTACGACCAATAATAGAATACTCATCATGAAAAAACCAATGGTTCGTTATATATGTATGATCACTGGCATATTTTTTTCGCTGATTAGCTTTGCTCAAAACTCAGCTGATTATCCAAATAAACCCATCCATATCATTGTTCCTGTAGCGGCAGGTGGAAATGTGGATATCGTAGCAAGAACACTTGGCAATGAAATATCAAAAATCCTTGGGCAATCTGTCATCATCGAAAATAAGCCAAGCTCAGCATCTATTGTAGGAACACAATATGTGGCAAAGGCACCCCCTGATGGATATACCCTTTTGGCCCATTCAAGCACGTTTTTTGCGGCTCCTCTCATTTCAAACAACGCAGGTTATGACCCTGTAAAAGACTTCTTACCGATCTCATTAACGTGTAAAGTGCCCATGTTCATAATGGTGAACCCCAACATACAAGCAAAGAGTATTCAGGAATTTGTTCAATACTCAAAAACTAATCCAGGAGTTGCCGTTGCGAGTAGTGGCAATGGCTCAACGGGTCACATTGCTGCAGAAGTATTTGCCAATCGTGCCGGTATTAAATTTACTAATATTTTTTATAAAGGAAATGCCCAAGCTATGATCGATGTTTTTAGTGGGCAAGTACCAATGATGTTCGATCAAATTAGCACCGGGGTACAAAATGCCAAGAGTGGGAAGTTACGCGCTCTTGCTATCACTAGCCTAGAACGTTCTTCACTCATGCCTGAAGTTCCTACAATGGCAGAAGCAGGATATCCCGGATACGAGGACGTCACCTTAAATCTGCTTCTTGCACCCGCTGGTACCCCGAAAGAAATCACCCAAAAACTTCATGCAGCTGTAGTAAAGGCACTGAATCAACCTGAACTTAAAGCAAAATTTGCAGAAAGAGGAATTGATTTAGTAACTAGTCCAAGCACCGATGATTTAGGTCTACTCATTAAATCCGAAGTTAGCCGTCTGCAAAAACTGGCAAAATCTGCTGGCATTAAGCCTGAGTAACGCCCCTAGATTACTTCACTAAATCCGCAGGATCTAAAGGCTCGCCTCTTTCAAAGAGTGCAATATTGTTAAAGCCATGCTGAACTATTTTACTTACTGCTTCCTTTACACTCGCTCCAGCATGGGGCGTCACAACTACATTATCTAAACTGAATAATGGATTATCCATTTGCGGAGGTTCATTAACAAACACATCCAGCCCTGCGCCAAATAGGCGCTGTTCGTGAATGGCCTGAACCAAGGCAGGTTCATCAATCAGTTCCCCCCTAGCAGTATTAACAATGATCGCACTTTGTTTCATTTTTTGTAGTGCTTGATTGGAGATGATGTCTCGAGTTTGTTCATTAAAGGGTGCATGCAAGCTCAAAACATCACTCTGCCTGAGTAATGTATCAAAATCTACATATTCTGCTTTATAGGTTTGCTCGATTTCTTGTGAGGCGCGTTTTCGACTGAAGTAAATGATTTTGGTATCAAAACCTTGTAATTGTTTTGCAACTTGCCGAGCAATATTACCAAAGCCAAATAATCCTACGGTTTTGCCTGTTAACTGCAAACAACTGGTGCGCAGCTCAGTATTAGGCCATTTTCCAGCCATGAAACTTTTCTGCGCATAGCTAAGTCTTCGTAAGGTAGCCAACATTAATAAAATAGCCTGCTCAGCAACTTGAGCGGCATTCGATCCATTGGTTATAGCTACGGGAATATTTCTGGCATTGGCAGCTTGAACATCAATCTTATCCACCCCAATACCCCACTTCTGAATCATCTTTAACTTGGTTGCTCCTTGAATAAGCTCAGCATCTAAATAGCTAGCTCCCAAGAAAACATAATCAGCATCCTTTAAGAGCTTTCTATGACACTCTTTTTCATTAACATCGGCAAACTCAATCGTAAATCCTGTTGGAAGTAAACTCTGCATCTCATTTCGTAAAATAGGAAGCGAGGGGGTTAAAAAAACGATTTTTTTGGTTTCTTTCACGTATTAGAACCCGTAAAGATGCGCTGGATTATGCACTAGAATTTGTTCACGATCTTTTTCAGAAGGCAACCAACGTAATAATAAATTGGTTAAATCGCCATCATCTGGAATCGCTCGTTCATCAAAATAATTGATATGCGGCCAATCAGTTCCCCACACCACACGTTCAATGTTTGCATGGATTAAAGCTTTGGCAAAGGGGTCTACATCAGCATAACTCTCATGAGATGCTCGAATTCGATCCGCTCCTGAAATTTTTACCCATGCCAAACCCTCCCCTACTAAACGAAGTAACTCTTCAAAGCCAGGATGAGAAATGCCATTAACTGTATCCATGCGCCCCATATGATCAATCACTAAAGGCAAATGGAGTGCTAACAATCTTGGAGCCAATTCGAGTATGTCGGGAGCATGCGCCCAAATTTGCGCATGCCAGCCTCGCGCAGCCATTCTTGGGGCCAACTGCTCTAATACTTCAAGACCTACACCGTTGCGATAAACTGCTTTTCCATTTTTACGTAATAAATTAAAACGAACACCTCGAACCCCCAGTGCATGCCAATCATCTAGCTCTGCATCTGTTACATCTGCAGAACACACTACCACTCCTCGGAATTGATCTGGATATTGACGTAAAGCAGCAAGAATTGCTCCATTATTTGTACCACAAACACTCGCAGTTACTAATACACCTCGAGAAAATCCAATTCGATTGAGGTGCGCCTTAAATTCGTCCGCAGAAAATTCAGCAGGTGTATAACTTCGATCATCACTAAGGGGATATTTTGCAAATGGACCAAATACATGGACATGACTATCACATGCCAGTGCAGGAGGATGAAAAGCTATCGGTTGATAATCTTTTTTGGGAAGGCAGCAAATTTTTGTCATTTGATTTACTCAGCTTTTAATTTACCAGCTTGTGATAATTTTTGAGAGTTGAGTGACTCTTGATTTAGAAGACTCGCCCACTCTTGGGGTGTTGATGATTTCGGAATGCTGCCAACAGCAATTAATCTATTTTTAAAAGCCGCATCATTCACAACTTTATTCAATGCCATATTTAATGTCCTGATAATTTCTGGTGGAGTACCGGGAGGCGCCATTAAACCAGAAGTGGTATTCGCTTCGACTTCCAGTTTAGTTACTTCATTAAAAGTTGGTACTTGAGGAATACTAAAATCCCTTTCTCTTGAAAGTACGGCTAGTATTTTTAATTTACCAGAATCAACAAAACCCTTAGAACTCGATAATTGATCAATCATAAAATCTAATTGACCACCCATTAAATCAGTTAAAGCGGGTGTCGATCCTTTATATGGAATGATGTTAAATTCTACCTTTGCAGCATCTTCTATTTTTAAAATGGCTAGGTGATTAGAAGTGCCCAATCCTGAGTGACCAACGGAGACTCGTGTTGGCTCTTTTTTTGCGGCAGTAATAACTGCATTCACATCATTCAATCGCTTATCATCTGCTCGTACCACAATCACGAGTGGTGAAACTGCTGCTAAACCAATTGGACTAAATCCAGAAGGTTTATAAGGTGGTATTTTCATCATATAGGGCAAAACAGAAATAGTATTTGTTGTGGCAAGTAATAAGGTATAACCATCCGGCTCAGCCCGAGCAACGGAGGAAGAGCCAATCGAACCACCTGCTCCGGCTCGGTTATCCACTAATACAGATTGCCCCAGAGTATTACTCAAACCTTGAGCTACTGCCCTAGCAACAATATCCACGTTTCCACCAGGAGCAAATGGCGCAACAATCGTAATAGGTTTATTGGGGAAATTTTGCGCGCATACAGGAAGAACAGTAATTCCTAAGAATGCAACAGCTAAATACCTTTTTAAATTTATCATTGTGGCTCCAGTTGATTTATCGATTTATTTTTATAGTTTATTTAATCTCTAAAACTAGGATCCATTCGATCCATCATCCTTAGTAAAGCTGGCCACTCCATCACTCCATATGGACGACGAACTTGTGGTTGGTAGTTCATGTAAGTTTCCTGTAATACTTTTTCAGAAACTTCTTGTAATGGCACATGACATGACATTGCGGCTATCTGGGCACGGCAAGACAGCTCCAGGCGATGCATCCAATTAAATGCTTCACCCACCGTTTTTCCTAATGTCAGTAAACCATGATTACGCAGAATTAATGCTTCGCAATGACCTAAATCACGCACTAATACCTCTTGCTCCGCCATATCCAACACCACACCCATATAGTCATGATAGGCAATTTTCAAAAAGCGCATTGAGGTTTGATTTAGGGGTAACAGTCCACACTGCAATGAAGAAACTGCCATACCTGCATAGGTGTGTGTATGAATGACGCAACCAACTTCGGGACGCGCATGATGAATCGCACTGTGCAAAATGTAACCTGGCTTATTAAATCCATAATTGAGATCTCCAAAATCAGGCTTAAACAGTATCTCTCCCTCGTGCGTGATTTTAATAAAACATGAGGCTGTCATTTCCTCATACATCATGCCATAAGGATTGATTAGAAAAGCATCATCTTCACCAGGCACTCGAAGCGTAATGTGGTTAGCTACCATATCAGACATACCATAATGTGCCACCAATCGATAGCAAGCAGCTAAATCAATTCTGGCTTGCCACTCTTCATTTGAAACAAGACCTTGCAAATTTTTTAATTGTAATTTTCCTAAAGCCATCATTAGCCCTCTACATGACAAAAAAATGATTTTTATCTTATATGAAATATTATACTTTTTAAATATCTTAAAAAAGGGCAATTTGGGCTATGAAAAAATCATCTCTTCCATGGTATTAATTTGTTCCTCTCTCATGACACGTGGACCAACTTACAAAAATTTTGCCGGCCGAGGGGTTTTTCAAAGCAAAGCGAATCTCCAATTGTTTTAGTTTTACTTAAACAATGAACTGTTGAGATATTTAAGGGTTTACCCTTAACTTTTTTTAATCATTCATTTAATTTTTAAAGTAGACTTTACGAATTCAAAAAATAAACGAAATAGGGGAAAATTTTGGAAGACGTTAAAGTTGCAATTGATGCACTCTTCATCATGATGGGTGCTCTCATGGTTTTGGCTATGCATGGGGGTTTTGCATTTTTAGAGCTTGGTACTGTAAGGCATAAAAATCAAGTTAATGCCTTAGTCAAAATACTGCTTGATTTTAGCGTCTCAACCATAGCCTATTTTTTTATAGGCTATGGTATCGCCTACGGTGTTGGTTTTTGGGAAACATCGGAAGTCTTAGTTCAAAAAAGTGGCTTTGAATTACTCAAATTTTTCTTTTTATTAACTTTCGCAGCAGCAGTTCCCGCAATTGTGTCGGGGGGAATTGCTGAACGCGCAAAATTTAACCCCCAATTAATCGCTACTTTTGTTTTAGTTGGATTTATTTATCCTTTTTTTGAAGGGATTGTCTGGAATCAACATTTTGGTTTTCAGGCATGGCTTAAGGTATTTGGTGGAGAGGAGTTTCATGACTTCGCAGGATCAGTCGTAGTCCACGCTATGGGTGGTTGGATTGCATTACCAGCGATTATTTTACTAGGCGCTCGTCATGGAAGATACGGAAAAGATGGACAAATTTCAGCTCATCCTCCTTCAAGTATTCCCTTCCTCGCTCTAGGTGCATGGGTACTTGCAGTAGGTTGGTTTGGTTTTAATGTAATGAGTGCACAAACCATCGATAAAATTAGCGGTCTTGTCGCCCTGAACTCACTCATGGCAATGGTTGGAGGAACTTTATCTGCTTGGTGGATTGGTAAAAATGATCCTGGCTTTGCTTACAACGGCCCTCTCGCTGGTTTAGTTGCGGTATGCGCTGGTTCAGATTTGATGCATCCCATAGGCGCTCTTGTCGTTGGCTTAATCGCCGGTGCTCTTTTTGTACAAGTATTTACCTTAGAACAAAATCGTTGGAAGATCGATGATGTTCTAGGTGTTTGGCCTTTACATGGCCTATGTGGTGTATGGGGTGGACTCGCCGCTGGAATTTTTGGCCAAACCAGTTTAGGCGGACTCGGTGGTATATCATTTTTGAGTCAACTCATTGGTACTTCTTTAGGAGTTCTAGTTGGACTTTTAGGAGGTCTTATCGTCTACGGTACTTTAAAAGCGCTTGTAGGTCTAAAAATGACTCCAGAAGAAGAGCATCGCGGCGCCGACTTATCCATCCACCATATTGCTGCAAATCCTGGAAGAGAGACGGATAGGTAAATTAGGCATTTATATCAAAATAATCTATGATGTAATAAAGGGTTAAATATAAACTCAACATACTAGGAGAGGCAAATCATGAACATCAAATTACTTTGGGTTGGCGTGCTGTTTTTTTTATCTCAATCAGCGCTCTCACAAACGCCACCTTGGTCAGCAACTAAACCTGTACGCCTGATCATTCCTCAAGTTGCTGGTGGTGGCGCTGATGCTATTGGAAGAACGATCGGACAAGCTCTATCAGAGAAATTAGGTCAGCCAGTCATTATTGATAATCGTCCTGGAACCAATGGTGGGGTAGGCATGGATGTCCTCATGAATGCGCCAGCCGATGGATACAATCTCATCCTCGTGTTTACCTCAATGATGGCGATTAATCCAGCGGTCTATGAAAAAATCAATTATGACCCTTTAAAAGACTTACGATCTTTAGGTGCCATCTGTGAAGTCCCCTTAGTAATGATTGCTAGTTCCAAAGTACCCGCCACAAATCTTAAAGAACTAATCTCTTCCTTAAAGTCGGACTCTCAAAGTATTTTTGGTGCTTCGAGTGGTAATGGATCTTTTTCTCATATGATGATTGAGATGCTTAACACCAAGATTGGTGTCAAAATGACACACATCCCTTTTAAAGGTGAAGGTCCAGCCGTAGCACATGTTTTGAGTGGTCAGGATTCGATTATTTATATTGGTACTCCTGCAATTATTTTGTCCCAAGTTCAATCAGGTAAGTTAAAGGCACTGGGAGTTACAACAGCAAAGCGTATGAGTCAAATTCCGAATGTGCCAACGCTAGCTGAAGGTGGTTTAACAGATTTCAATGAGAGTTTTTGGTATGGGGTAGCAGCCTCTTCGAACACCCCACCACACATCTTGGAAGCCTACAATAAAGTGGTAAATGATGCTGCTCGCTCAGATAATTTACAAGCTAATTTAGGCAAGATGGGCTGTAATTCATTACCTTTGAATTCAGCGGAATTTACAGAAAAAGTACGCAATGATATTAAAAAATATTCCGCGATTGCAAAATCAGTCAATATGAAAGTAGACTAACAGTGAAAAAAATTCCGCAATTAAAACATCTCGGTTTATATGTAGACAACTTAGAGCAAATGGAACAGTTTTACTCATCGGTATTTGACCTTATAGTGACTGATCGAGGCCAAGTTCCAAGACTCGGTAATCGCAATATTGTTTTCCTAAGTGGTAGCGATGATGCTCATCACCAATTGGTTTTAATTGATGGTAAAGATCCAAAATCTGGTCCAAGTGTAGTCTTTCAGATGTCGTTTTTTGTAGATGAATTAGATGATTTACGTCGCATAGAAAAAAGATTACTCAACAATGGCATTACCAGCATCACTCCAATCACTCATGGCAATGCTTGGTCAATCTACTCGCAGGATCCTGAAGGTAATGGCTTAGAAATATACATGGATACACCATGGCATGTTGCTCAACCCCATGGAAAACCATTCGATTTATCGTTAACCGATGATCAAATTTATGCTCATACAGAAAATTTGATTAAAGAAAATCCAAGTTTTAGCTCTCAAGATGATTGGCGTAATGCAATGAGCTCTCGGTTACAAATAATTAACTAATTCTTTTTTACTTCACCTTATACAGGAAATTTTTATGAAACTCGTATCATTTTTACACGCCGGAAAAAATCACTATGGTGTCATTAAAGGCAATAAAGTTGTCGATTTAAGTGCACGACTTGGGGGCCTATATCCTGACATCATTAGCTTTATTGCCAATGATGGCAAAGCTGTTGCGCAAACTTTAATCCAGGAATCTGCGGGTGATTATGACTATGATAGTCTTCACCTGTTATCTGTAATTCCAAACCCTGGCAAGACATTTTGTGTTGGACTTAATTATCATGATCACGTAGATGAAGCTAATCGCGCTATTGGCAACCGTAAAGCGCCTGACAGAGCCATGATTTTTGCCCGCTGGCCAGAGTCCTTAACCGGCCATAAGCAACCGATTATGCGTCCAAAAGTCTCACAGATGCTCGACTGGGAAGCAGAACTTTTGGTTGTCATTGGCAAACCTACAGGCCGTTATGTACCAAAAAATAAAGCCCTAAACTATATATTTGGTTATGCCTGCCTGAATGAAGCATGTCTGCGTGATTATCAACGCCACTCTAGTCAAATCAATCCAGGTAAAAACTTCGAAAAGACTGGTGCAAATGGCCCATGGATGGTAACTGCTGATGAGATCCCAGATCCAATGAATCTAAATATTGAGATGAGGCTCAATGGTGTCGTCATGCAAAAAGCAAACACCGCACAAATGATTCACTCGATTGAAGCAACTATTGAGTACATCACTGAGTGGACTACCTTACAACCAGGCGACCTCATCGCAACGGGTACGATGGGCGGGGTTGGATTCGCAAGAACTCCCCCTATCTTCATGAAACCGGGTGATATCGCAGAAGTGGAAATTGAAAAAATTGGTATTCTTTCGAATCACATTGAGGATGAGTCAAGCAATCTAGGCCCTCTATAAACAATTGCGAACATCGGGAAGTTACTTTTGCTTCCCGATGATTGCAATGACTCTTTTATCCCATACAACAAACTTCGTAACTAATTCCCAGAAGCTGCCATAAACCTCAATGTCCAAGGGTTGGTTAAAGTAGGCCTCAACGTAAGAAATATTTACACCTTCCAATACGTTAAAGATTGATGAGTTTTTCCATATATTTAACTTATTGAAGCAAATATCTTCTACATTTTATTTTTTTGTAACGATATCTACTAATTTCATTCCTATAAGCATTGCTATGACAAAATACACCACACTTTCATTGCCAAGTCCGAGTGAAACGATAGCTGGTCCAGGACAATATCCCGCCAAAGCCCAACCTACGCCAAAGAAGATACTGCCAATAATTAATGGTAAATCAATCTTCCTTGTTCCTGGCAGGTGAAGAACCTCATTCAAAATCGTCGTTTGTTTTTTTTCTAACCATCGAAACGTGATGAAAGTAAGAGGAATTGCGGCGCCCATCACCAACATCAATGATGGATCCCATTGGCCAAATAGGTCCAAAAAGCCAATAACTTTTTTTGGATTAGTCATGCCCGAAACAATTAAACCAAATCCAAAAATCAGTCCAGATAAGTATGCCATCCTGAGTTTCATATTAGACCACTATGTAAAAATAAATAACAAGCAACAAAACCAGCCGTCATAAAACTGATAGTTGCTATTAATGATCTCGTTGATAAACGCCCTAGTCCACAGACACCATGCCCACTTGTACAGCCTGAACCAAGTCTAGTTCCCACTCCGACCAATAATCCCGCAATCATTAATGTCGCTATGGAATTACTCGGTGTAATCACTGGTAATTGAAAAAATAGTTGATAAATCCATCCTGAGCTGATTAAGCCGAGCAAAAATAATATTCTCCACGGAAGGTGCTCTTTAGGAGCACTCTTAAAATGTAGTAATTGAGAAATAATCCCACTAATGCCTGCAATACGACCATTAAACAATGCTAATAAGCTAGCCGCTACCCCAATCAAAACACCGCCAATGATTGCACTCCACGGAGTAAAAGCTATCCAATCAATGGTCATAATAAGTTTAAAGGCAACTTGAGATAAGAGACTTGATTAGATTCCTTTGGCGGAAAATGACCTGCTCGAATATTAATCTGAATTGAAGGCAGGATTAAGGTTGGCATTTCTAAAGTTGCATCTCGCATTTTTCGCATATTGACAAACGCCTCTTCACTCACGCCATCGTGAATATGGATATTATCTTTTCGTTGCTCGGCAACAGTTGTGAAGCTTTGAAAATCTCGACCAGCAGGCGGATAGTCATGACACATGTATAACTTCGTGTGATCTGGAAAACTTAAAATTCTTTTGATGGAGCAATACAGACTATGAGCATCACCGCCGGGGAAGTCACACCGCGCAGTTCCCACATCTGGAGGAAATAATGTATCTCCTACAAATATTGAGTCTCCAAACTGATAAGCCATACAAGCAGGAGTATGCCCAGGAACACCAAAGCATTGAAAAACTAATTCACCACACACAAGTTTCTCGCCATCTTGAATCAAATAGTCAAATTGTGATCCATCAGCAACAAACGCTCCCTCCAAATTAAAAATATCTTTAAATGTAGTTTGAACTTGCAGAATGTGCTGACCGATGGCAACTTTTCCACCAAGCTGCGTCTTGATTAATTGCGCAGCACTTATATGATCTGCATGGGCATGCGTCTCCAAAATCCATTCAACTTGAAGTTTATTGCTTTGAATAAATGAAATAACAGGATCAACAGAAGAGGTATTCGTTCTGCCAGACTTTTGATCGAAATGTAAAACGCTATCAATGACCGCACAAGAACCACCTTCTTTTGTATACACAATATAGGTAAATGTATCAGTGACACTATCGAAAAATGATTTCACTATCGGATTCAAGCATTATTCCTCTACAAATGATTTGCAATAACTCAAAATAACATCCTCACGAGATAAATCTTCATTGATAACGATTATATCTTTATAATTCGAAGTAATGAAGCTAATCAATACGTTTTGTATTGGTTCAAATTGAGGCTTAGTACTCATGGATCAAAGTATTTTATTAATTATTCTTTTAGGTATATTTGTTGGTCTTTTGATGGGACTCACAGGTGCTGGTGGTGGCATTCTTTCCGTGCCTCTTCTTGTCTTTTTTCTGCATCTGCCCATGGCACAAGCTAGCCCAATTGCACTATGTGCGATTGCATTTTCAGCAAGTATCGGCGCAGTCATTGGCTTTAAGAATCATACTTTACGATACAAAGCGGCAATATTCATGTCCATTTTCGGACTTATACTTTCTCCAGTTGGATTATGGATTGCAAAAATAATACCGAATACCCCTTTAATTATTCTTTTTAGTGCAATTTTGTTCTATACATCCATTAGACTTTTTCATCAGGCCTCTCAATCTATTAATGGCACAGTCCCAAAAGAAAAAACTCCCCCACCCTGCAAACTAGACCTCTCGATTGGTAAGCTCATATGGACAGTTCCGTGTGCACGCTCCCTAATGTATGCGGGAGCAGGGGCTGGTTTTTTATCAGGTTTATTAGGGGTCGGGGGTGGATTTATTATTGTCCCAGCGTTGAAAAAATTTACTGACCTACCCATGAAGTCGATTGTTGCCACATCACTTGGAGTTTTAGCAATTGTTTCCTCTGGGGGAGCAATTGTTTCATTGGCTTCTGGTCATTTAAACATTGCGATTGCTCTACCATTTTCCCTAGGATCAATGCTTGGCCTTTTAATGGGCAAAGGTTTAGAAAAGAAAATCAGTGGTGCGAGGCTACAACAATTGTTTGCCATTTTTACTTTTATTGTGGCAATTAGCTTGATCGTTAAAACAATCTAAAATTAAACCCAGTTGTATTCAAGTTTGTGCAGATGATAAAAAATTATCTGATTAAGCTTGAATGAATGATGCTAGAAAACTGGAAGACGTCCTTCAAACTTAACTATATTGTTATTAAATTTTTAATCTATTGAAATAATTAAAAATTTAACTGTTCATTTAGTGCTGCATCACACATAATCAAAACATGCGTATTTTAATTTAATAAGGTACCTATGAATTTATTACCACAGGCTGCAAAATGCTCCACGTGTGTAATTGGAAAATTTTGTCTGCCGCCGGGCCTTACTAAAAAAGAGGCCGAACAAATCGATATTCTAGTTAATCAAAAATTAAGGCTACATAAGGGAGAATACCTTTACCGCCAAGGTGATCCTTTTGTTTCTTTATATAGTATTCGTTTTGGCTCAATGAAGACAGAACTTCTCTTACAAGATGGGAGAAGTCAAATTATTGGTTTTCATTTACAAGGGGAAATATTAGGGCTAGATGGTATCGGTAACAATGTTTATCAGTCCGAGGCAATTGCTTTAGAGGATTGTGAAGTTTGTATTGCACAATTCTCAGAGTTTGAAACCTTGTGTCAGAAGATACCCTCTTTACAGCGACACTTATACCAACTTCTCAGCCGTGAAATTACTCAAGATCATCGACATTTGCTGACTTTGGGTAGTTTAAAAGCTGAAGAAAAGTTGGCTTATTTATTTATCTATTTGTCTGAACGGCTTGCTAAAAGAGGTTTATCTGCGACAGAATTTAATTTAGCGATGGGGCGTGAAGAAATCGGCGACTATCTTGGTCTGCAAATAGAAACCGTCAGCCGTATCTTATCGAAATTTTCACAAGCAGGAATTATTGAAGTCAAGAGTAAGCACCTAAAAATACTGAATATCAAAGAGCTATATCGATTGGCCGGGTCTGAATTAACACAACCCATTCGACAATAGTTGTAGTTCGTTAGGCATTCAGGACCAATACAGGTATTTTGCTATGCAAAATGATTTCATGCGCCTCGCCCCGCAAAAAGAATCCTTTAATACCTTTTCTTTTGTGGGAAGCCATCATGATAACGTCTGCTTCCACCTGTTCTGCAACATCAATCACACCATCAGCTATATTTGGATGAAAAACGTGAACGCTACCAACTTCTAAACCTTCTGGTATTAATGCTCTTGATTTCGTAAAAAGATGCTTAGCAAAATCTTTGCAAGCTTTTTGATGAGCTTTTTCGCTAATTAACACTTCGTTGACCATATCTGAATACATATATGGGCCTAGTGGGTCAGATACGTAAACTAAAGTAATCTTCGCCCCATCTAGCTTCGCTAAGCGAATAATTTTTTTAAGTTCTAATTTAGTTAAATCATCGCCACTAATTGGGGCTAAAATATGTTTGAACATGTTGTCCTCCTTGGTTATCACCACAATAACAAATAAGTTATGTTTTCATTTGATATATGTCAAATTTATTTAGCCTTTATAAAAATACTCGAAATTAGTTGATCTATTTAGAATAAATGTATGTGTGATGCCTATAAATAAGTTTAATGTTCATAGAGTTAGTATTATTTAACTTTATTGAATTCAAGCAATTTACTACGCAATATTATTCCACGGTCAGTCATCGATTGATTTCCACTTTTAAGAAATAATCGATGTTATTCATAATCATCTAAACTATGCCTTCTGACAATCTGAATACATAAATAAATGAATAAAATAATCGGTCTTTTAAAAACTCAATGGTTCTTAGTGGCGATGTTTCTTCTGATTATCATCGCTAGCATCAATCCAGATATAGGCAAAACTGGTGGTTATTTGCATATCGATCAATTATCCGGGATAGGTATTGCCTTAGTCTTCTTTTTATATGGACTTGGTCTGTCATTCGACAAACTGAAACTAGGAATGTTTTCTTGGAAAATTCATATCCTAGTTCAAGTCACTACATTTATTGTTTTTCCAATCATCTTTTTCATCTTCAATCATTTTTTTGACAACTTTATTTCTAATGACTTAATGTTGGGCTTTTGTTATTTATGCGCCTTACCCTCCACTGTTTCTTCTTCAGTTGCTCTTACTGGAGTAGCGAAGGGCAATGTACCTGCCGCCATATTTAATGCGACTATTTCGGGCTTAATTGGTATAGTTGCTACACCATTTATCGTGGCACTCTTTATCGGTTTTCACGGCGGTGATTTATCTTTTGAATCGACGGTAATCAGTATCGCAAAATTACTCTTATTGCCTCTGGTAATCGGCCAGTTATCTCGATCTTTCTTGCTTCAATTGCATCAAAAATATAAATCAATTACAAGTTCAGCTGACCGATTAGTTATTTTAATGCTGGTATTTTCTGCATTTAGTGATTCGGTTATATCTGGTTTATGGAAAGACAACGGCATCGGTATGATTTTTATGGTGTTAGCTCTCGTAACTCTTTTACTCATCTGCGTACTATTTGCTACAACATTAATTTCTAGAAAATTAAGCTTTAATACGGAAGATGAAATCGCTGCTGTTTTTTGTGCCTCCAAGAAAACACTAGCGTCTGGAGTACCGATGGCAAAAATTATTTTTGGAGCCCATCCAGGATTAGGTCTAATTATGTTGCCTATTATTTTATTTCACCAAGTTCAACTCATTATTTGCTCAATACTCGCAAATCAATATGCTAAAAGAATAAAAGATTAGGCAACTTTTGAATCTTTAAAATCCTGTTTATCAGCAATTTTCAATTGTTGATGATTTTGACTTTCAACTTCTCGGATATCATCCCATGAGTTTATCAATTGATCTTCAATAGTTGAATTTTCCTTAGAGACCATTGGCGAAATTTCAACCGTAATTTTTTCTGTGTACGCAATAAGAATTGCAGAAAATACTAACACCATATGAATGATTGTTTGCCACAGCAGTATTTTCCCATCTAAGGTCTCTGCATTAATAAAAGTTTTCAGTAGATGAATAGACGATATCCCAATAATTGAAACTGCTAATTTAACTCTTAATATTCCCGCGTTGACATGAGACAGCCATTCCGGTTGATCAGGATGTGTATCTAATCTTAAGCGTGATATAAAAATCTCCCAACCACCAACGATAACCATCACTAATAAATTCGAGATCATTACAACATCGATTAACCCAAGAACAATCAGCATTAATGCTGTGTCAGTTAAATGCGTATTTAAAGAAAATACATTGATAAGTAATGCGTAAATTTCTACCCAAAATTGCCAAACATAGATGCCCTGTGCAACAATCAGACCGACATAAAGTGGAGCCTGAAGCCATCTCGACATAAAAAAAGATCGTGCTAAGGGGTGTATTTTCTGATTGTTACTCTTCATTTTACAATTCCAATAATCTGTTTTAATTTCTTGCCATAACAGATGGCTTGGGATAGTTTTTTTATATTTTTTATCATTGAAATTTTTTTCTGGAATAAAGTCTGCCAATCATAGGTTGCCTCCAAACACGTTAATAAGTTGCTGTGATAAAAGTGCTTAGAAGCTACTTAAAATTGTTACTCAATGACATTCACTTTAAGGGAAATTTACAAAAAATTATCTATTCATTGCATATGATTCATTCACTTTTCATTACGACATAAGCTATTGAAAGTAATGTATTTATTTTTAAGTTATGGGCGTTTTATTTTGTAATTTTCAATATCATTTTTTAAGGATTGTTTTATGGATAAGCCATGCTTTAATAATATGTAGATTTTTATAAAGTAGAGAATGTTTATGGATTTTTTTCATTATTTAAAACACCCAGCTAAACAAAAAAGAGGAGAATTAACTAGTTTAGCTATTTTGGAAAGTGCCCTTGATTTGATTGAGAAGGGTCACATTTCTTATGAAAAAATTACACTTAAAGACTTATCAAATCAAACAGGATTTTCCATAGGTACCATCTATCGTTATTTTGAAGACAAGGATGATTTGTTAGCTTCACTCGGTGGATTTTACTTATCTAAAATTCATATACAAGCGAAAGAAATTTTAAATGAATTTCCTGATCACGGAAACTTTAGAAATCTTTTAGAAACATTAATAGATCATTATCTAGACAACTTAAAGTCTCATGATCTCCATCAATTTATTCCGATTTATCGACTCTTTATTAGATCTCTTTTAGAGCCAGAATTAGTTCGTAAATTGATAGACCAACTAATTCCTGATTTTATACAAGCTAGTAAAAGAAATACTAGCGAGACTTTTCCTAACATCGAAACGGATGCCCTTCGAATTTATTTAAGGGGATTATCAGCTATGATCTTTTCCCCAGCCCTCGAAAAAGATCCCTTCTTTTTTTCTAAAAGCTATCGAATTTTGTTAATTGATACTACAGAACACTTCATGAGAAACATCACACTTCAGGAATGAAATGTTTGTTTCTCAATGAATGCATTCAAAAAGTTAGGGTGAAAGACTTTATTTTTCTGAAGTAGCAATGGATGCAGTAATTTTTTCTGTATAAGCAATCGCAATTGCTGATAAGACTAAAGCCATGTGAATAACTGTTTGCCAAAGTAGTGTTTTTTCATCTAATGTCTCTGCATTAATAAAAGTCTTTAGTAAGTGAATTGATGAAATACCAATAATTGCAGTTGCTAGTTTGACTTTAAGAACGCCAGCATTCACGTGTGAGAGCCATTCTGGTTGATCGGGATGGCTTTCGAGACCCAACTTTGATATAAATGTCTCCCAACCACCAACAATAACCATCACTAACAAATTAGAGATCATCACAACATCAATCAAACCTAAAACTACTAGCATTAGCTCTGCATCTGTAACGTGCTTGTGGGAAGAAAATACATTTATCAATAACACGTATAACTCAACCCAAAATTGCCAAACATAAATACCTTGTGCAACAATAAGCCCAACATATAAAGGAGCTTGCAGCCAACGAGACATAAAAATCGCACGTGGTAGAACATACATCTCAGGCTTCTTTTCTAAACTCACTTTGACATTCCCTATGTTAAAAGTTGGTTAGTGAACTGTAAAACTTTAAAGAACTTAATCTTTAGATTGATCACTTTGAACAGATAATTTAATGGAAATTGGTATCATTTTTCGGATAAATCATGTAGTATTAATTCACTTTATAAAACAATTTAACTTATTGAATTTAAATAAAATTTTTTTAAAATAACTAATTTTATTTTGTTTTATTCAATACGAAATTTGTCTGACAATCTTTTTTCTGCTAATTTGGTAGAAAATCAATTTTAAGAATTTTAAAATGCCCGAAATTACTCCCAAAACTAAAGCTAAGCCTCAGCAATTAAGAGCTGAAATTACAGCTTCAAATATTGTTGAGACGACTCTATATCTAACTGAAGTAGATAAAATCTCTCTCGATAAAATCAGCATGCTCGATGTTGCTAAAAAATCCGGCTATTCCGTGGGGGCTGTTTATCGGTACTTTAAGGATAAAAACGATATTCTAAATAAGATATTTGGTTTTTATCTTGGAAAAATTCATCGAACTTGTGTGGAAAAATTAGAATCCTTCCCAGACAGTGGCAATTGCAGACAACTTGCCATACTTATTGTTGACCATTATCTTGAAGACTTAAAACACAGAAACATCAATAATGTGTTGATTTTATATAAAATATTCATGCAGAATGTTTCGCGTCCTGAGCAAGTTTCAAGTGCTGTCGATGTTCTCATCGCTCCCATACATAACATTATGCTGAACGATAAAACTGGGACATTTAAGACCCCGAACATCAATGAAATTAAAATTAACCTTCGTGGTTTGTCCTATATGATGCGATCAACTTATTTAGAACAAAACCCTTATGGCTTCACCTCAGAATATAGAGAATTTCTTATAGAAAATTGCACGCTACTATTTGGAAATGCTCATCACTAATTTAGTACTTAATTAAATTTTTATGAAAGAGATATCTTTTACAAAAGATAGAGGGATTCTATTAATCGCTTTTTTGAAACTGCTTAGAAGTTTTCTGGCGATCGGAGTAGCTAGTATTCTTTACTATATTGCAAAAAATACCGGCAAGTATGATTTTAACTATTTACTCGAACCACTACTTAACAACCAAGACGTAATCTTAACTACAATCATTTCTTTTTTTGAAGTGCTTTCTAGCGATGTATTATTTAAAATTGCATTAATATTTTTGGCACTAGGCATATTGCGACTATGTGAATCAATAGGTCTTTTACTTAATCAATCATGGGGCTCTTATTCCTCAATTTTAACTGGAATTATTTATACGTTCTTAGCAATTTATTTAATTAGTCAAAATTTTTCTTGGCCTTTACTCATTCTTCTCATTATTAGTATTTTAATAACTGGTTATTTAATTTTTAAATTAATCGAAACTAAATCATCAAATTAGAATGATTAAACAAACCTTTATTTAACAAAGTTTTCAATAGGTATTAAAAGGCTCCTTCCACTAAAAGCTTTTGTCAAGAAGGTTAGATTTGGATTTGGAATTTTCTGTTGCGAGGCATTCTACTTAAATCAATAAAAATCTAAGTAGATTATTTGATTTATATCAAAGAAAGTTCACAAACCACCCTAGTTGTTGTATTCAGTAATTGCTAATTGTCATTGATCCACCTAAACTGAATTAAACCAATTTAAATATAGACTTACACATGATAAGGCATCATATGAATGTAGATCAAACCAACGACATGATCTAATTAATTCATCTGAACATTAACTTCACAAGTCGTAGTGTGATATCCCACCTTAAATATGTTTTGAAAGGTCAAAAGAATTAGTATCCGCATATGCGTATTTATAAATAAAGACTGTTCTTTTTCTTCATCAACTATTAATCATCCCTAAAGGAAACCTCAATGACTTCAAATAGTACTTGTCCAGTTGCTCATGGATCCAATACTGAATCAAGTCTTTCACCCACAACATGGTGGCCTAAGTCACTTAATCTTGATATTTTGCATCAGCATGATACTAAAACTAATCCAATGGGATCAGCCTTTAATTATCGAGAAGAATTAAAAAAATTAGATATTGATACACTAAAAAAAGATGTTCTAGATCTTCTATTAACCAGCCAAGATTGGTGGCCTGCTGATTGGGGACATTATGGTGGCTTGATGATTCGTATGGCTTGGCACTCGGCTGGTTCCTATCGTATTGCTGATGGCAGAGGTGGTGCGGGCACAGGTAATCAACGATTTGCGCCACTTAACTCTTGGCCAGACAATACCAACTTAGATAAAGCACGTCGAATCTTATGGCCTATTAAAAAGAAATACGGCAACAAGGTAAGTTGGGCTGATCTTATTATTCTAGCGGGCACACTGGCTTACGAGTCCATGGGCTTGAGAACATTTGGTTTCTCATTTGGTCGAGAAGACATTTGGCATCCTGAAAAAGATATCTATTGGGGCTCAGAAAAAGAGTGGCTCCAAAAAAGTGGCGGGGAAGGAAGCCGCTATTCAGGTGATCGTGATTTAGCAAACCCATTGGCAGCTGTGATGATGGGACTAATTTATGTTAATCCAGAAGGTGTCGATGGCAAGCCTGATCCGCTAAAAACGGCGCAAGATATCCGCGTTACATTCGCACGGATGGCTATGAACGACGAAGAAACTGTTGCCTTAACAGCAGGTGGACACACGGTAGGTAAAGCCCACGGCAATGGCAAGGTTACAAACTTAGGGCCAGAGCCTGAGGCTGCACCTATCGAAGAACAGGGTCTTGGGTGGATGAACCATACTTCTAGAGGGATTGGTCGCGATGCGATGACTAGTGGTATCGAAGGCGCTTGGACAACGAATCCAACCCAATGGGATAACGGTTACTTCAACTCACTACTTAATTATGAATGGGAATTGACTAAGAGCCCAGCAGGTGCATGGCAATATCAGCCGATCAACATCAAAGAAAAAGATAAGCCCCTTGATATTGAAGATCCTTTGATACGAACTATGCCTATGATGACAGATGCTGATATGGCAATGAAAATGGACCCAGAGTATCGAAAAATTTTAGATAAGTTTCATGCAGATCAGGCATATTTCTCAGATACATTTGCGCGTGCTTGGTTCAAATTAACACATCGTGATATGGGACCGAAGGCACGATATTTTGGTCCAGATCTACCAAAAGAAGAATTAATCTGGCAAGATCCAATCCCAGCGGGTTCGAAGGACTATGACATTGATGTCGTCAAGACTGAAATTTTGGCTAGCGGACTTTCTTTAAACGACAAAATTACAACTGCATGGGATAGTGCCCGAACTTATCGAGGATCAGATAAGCGAGGCGGTGCCAATGGCGCTAGAATTCGTTTATCGCCACAAAAAGACTGGGCTGGAAATGAGCCAAAGCGTCTATCTAAAGTACTGGACATTTACGGAAAGATTGCGAAAAAAACAGGTAGTAGTATTGCCGATATCATTGTTCTAGCAGGCAATACTGGTATTGAACAAGCAATTAAAGATGGTGGCTTTCATATTAAGGTGCCATTTACTCCAGGTCGTGGTGATGCCACGCCATTGATGACTGATGTGGAATCGTTTGAAGTTCTAGAACCAGTTGCTGATGGGTATCGCAATTGGTTAAAAGAAGAATTTGTTGTAACCCCAGAAGAATTACTGTTAGATCGCACTCAATTAATGGGTCTTACCGCAAAAGAAATGACTGTGCTAATTGGAGGAATGCGAGTATTAGGCACAAATTTTGGCGGAACTAAACATGGGGTATTTACAAACAAGTTAGGTGTCCTGAGTAATGACTTTTTTGTTAACCTGACTGATATGAATTACACTTGGCAACCAACAGGTCGCAATAGTTACGATGTAGTCAATCGAAGCAACGGTAAAACACAATGGACTGCTTCTAGAGTAGATTTAATATTTGGCTCAAACTCGATATTACGTTCTTATGCTGAAGTCTATGCACAGGATGACAATCAAGAGAAGTTTGTTGAAGACTTTGTTGCGGCATGGACAAAGGTTATGAATGCCGATATGTTTAATTAATATGATGTTTTAGATTATTTTGAGTAGGGAAATAGCTTCCTGATTTTAAGACCAATTATCAAAAATCTCTTTCTCGAAATAATGCTAAAAATTAGGTTTGACTACCCTTGCCCTCGCTTGAGTCATGAACCAGATCGATTTAGGCACATAGATCAATTAACTATGTGCGGTAGTATTCCTAGATAAGCCTTAACTGATAAGGAAATCCCGCATCACCAATAATGATAGATATCAAATATTGCAGCTAAAGCAACCGTAACGGTGATCCACCACCAGCAAAAGAAAAATGTAAAGATGATGTGTCGTGACCATGTTTTCTTTGCTAGAAGTGCTGTTTGCATCTTTCTGACTTGCGGACGATTTGTTTGCCTAGAGCTTAACTTTGTTATGTTGAGAGCTGTCGATGTTTGGTCTTTCACCACTAATATAGGCCTTCGCAGCACCACAGGCGTATTTGAGACCTTGCATTCCGGCGTTGTCCCAAAATTCGCCTTCGTGGGCCGTAAACTTAAGTATTGCGATGTTCGGGTCGGATTTGCCAAGTGGAAACCAGACTTTCCAGGCTTCTTTCCACATTGTTTCAAGGAGTGCTCTGTCGTGGGCAACAACTACTTCACCTTTCACTGAAGCAAATTGTCGCGGGCTTTGAAAAGTAAGTAAGGCATTTGGATTTTTATCAATTTCGTGAACCTTTACTGAATCAGAGTCCGTTAAAAGATAGGCATCCATTCCTTTATCTAAGCGAGCAATTCCCATTGGTCTAGCATGCATTTCTTTAGCATGATGGGTAACCAACATGGCGATGTCGAAATTTTTTAATAAACTATACAACGAACTATTACCATTTTCCATTACAAAATTCTCCTTAATATTACAAATTCAATTTTTCAAAAGCTTATTGTCAATATGTATAGACAAGCGGGAAAGTCTTAAAACAAGTCTTTTTGAAATGAAGATTTGGCGATTAATGTCTGTAATTAGAAAAAGAAATAAAACTACTTGACACATCCTCTGATATCTTCATGACTATTTCTAAGTAAAGTATGGTTGCTAAATTTTTAAATAATAGTTCGCCAACACACATAGTAAAAAATATTTTTTGATGTGCATAAATGCTACTTTGACTAATCCTCGAAAAAATTACAAGAGAACAGTAATTAAATTTATTTAACTTATTTGAAGTGATATCAATGACTATCGTATTAAACGACTTCAGTCATCCCATAACTGGATACTGATATCCTTAAATGTCTTTTTATACAAAAAACCTTAGGCAATCTTGTCCAGGCGACCGTCACATTCTATTAAACCCGAACGCTGTTTGAGGCCCTCAATTTAGAGACACATGGACATCTTCCCCTCCCAAAAGGAAGAGAAAAGTGGGTGAATTAATTTTATATACTAGGCCCTGAATTCATCCAAATAACGTGCATAAAATATTATTTAATACAACAAGTTATGACCCCACTAAACTTTACTAGAACATAAACTATTTTTTGGTTAAATATATTGGGAAGAAATATCTAGGCATGACATTCCAAGCCACAAAGTATGTTCGTTATCAGACTGAAGTTTATTAAGTTTACCTATAAATTAATTTCTTACTTATAAGAATGAGGAATGATGAAATGAGAAATAAACTTTTTGTGGCTACACTATTCACCGTTTTATCGGCTGGCGCAATGGCGCAAGAAACGGCAAAAAAAGAAACTGGTTATTATGCTGAATTAGGTCTAGGGCAGGTATATTTTAAACAAGGTGATACTGATTTTAATAATACAATGGCAGAAATAAAAGTTGGCTACAACTTTAACAAAAACATTGCTGCAGAGGTGATGCTTGGGAATAATTTGAATTCATCAGACACAACCTACAATGGCGCAATTGTAAATGCAAAAATAAGCAGTGCATACGGGGCCTACGGTAAGTTTTCTTTACCAGTAAACGATACTTTTTCTTTATTTGTTCGACTTGGAATTACAGATGCAAGGTTAAACTCGTCATCAAGTTTGGGTAGTGATTGGTCTAGCGGCTTTGACTTTTCATACGTGGAGGTGCTCAATATAACTTTACTAAAGAAATTTACGGACAAATTGATTACATGAGCTACTACAATAAAAACAATGTCTCAGTTGCCGGTCCATCGATCAGTATTGGATATAAATTCTAAGGGACAATTCAGGAACTCAGAAAATATTAAATTTAGTCTACCTAAAAAAGTAAAAAAGAATACTTAACCTTGGTGGTTTTTAGGATGAGGTTCTTTTAACGTTATAGCTACGAAATAAAAACATTAAGTGATACATCTACAAGCGTCAGGTTAAGCGGCGCTTGTATTGTTTATTCTTTATGAATTTTAGGAAGTTTGATCTTCGATTGCGGGAATTAATGCCACTGAAAAATGGTCTAGTCTTATCCAAATAAGCTTAAGTTTTCGTTATTTGCGTACCTTTACTAAACATAGTCTGTAAATCAATATATTTAAATCCCTTTTCAAAGAGTACTTGCTCTAAATCCATGTGATTGCAAGATTCAATTAACTTTTGAATCTCATTCTTAAATTGGAGATCACTAATCTTTATTTTTAATCCTTGAGAGTAAACATCGCCAACGATTGAAAAATATGGGTTTGGAATCTCATAATAGTTCGAATCAATTGCTACTTGAGGCAATAAATCATTAAGCCTATATTGGAAAGATGCATAGTTATATAAAAGACTGAACTCAATACAGTCCTTACCTTTCAAATAAACCGTTTTTTCTTCATATGATCGCAAACAATCAAATTGCACAGCAGTGATTAAGCTCTTTTTAACTGTAATACTTAAATCAAGTTCTACCTCTTCATCTGCAACATAAATCATTACTTTTATTTCTCACCTTTTCTAATAAATTTGATAAAACGCCACTAGAAAATATTTTTAATCCGCACTATTACAAATTGCTACAACATTATTTTAGATAATTAAAAAGAAATTTTATTAATTTGATGAAAGAATCATATGAAATACTGATGATAAGTCTTCTTCTCACGATTTATTCGGCACTTATTCACTTTTCGTCTTCCCCCATCGTATTGCTTATATTGAAATATTTTTTCTTATCAACCATAAGATTTTTTTTTGATTATATTATCAACAGTCAAACCTTCCCTAATCTTCTAGAGATAATCAAAATAGCTAAAATATACCAAGGATTAAGTAGCCCTATTTTCGTATCTTTAGTCTTTAAAATTGAAACTACTGCAATTAAGGGCAAGGCGAAGACTACAAATATTGCAGTATCTGTATTTGTAATCACCGAAATAGATAAAGCTATCCAGAAGAGTCAAAGTACTCTAGATCCAAAAATATTTAGTCTTTTAAGTCGGAGCTTTTAAAGATTTTTTCAGTAAAGAAATCAACTTAGGTGAGATACTTAGTGGGATAATTTTAACTGCCTGACACTCTAGTTTTATTCTCTATTTAGCTTTTGGACAATCGTGAACTCCTCAAGAAATCTAAATAAATTTCTAGTTACCTTTTGCGGCGTTGTCAATTAGCTTAGACAACTTTTCGAAGTAACGATTGGCTTTGGAGGTGAGCGCAACGTTTTTTTTACGCTCGTCTTGGGTATCAGTTATCAATTGAATGTATCCTTTGACAACAAGACTTTTAATTCTTTTATGTAGGGTAGCCCTTGAGCCAAGATGTTCTAATGCAATAAGATCCATTACCAAAAACCCATGACCCTCAATCTGTGACAAGGCGATATAGTTCAATAGTGATTCTTCAATGCTGTCCAAATAATCTACTGATTTAATATAATCGATAGCATTAGTCATATTAAGAAAGCGAATGTAAGATAAACTTTTCATCTGAATATTATAATAAATTTTTTCAATCCATGCCGCAAGTTGTAGCACTAGTTTAGTGCATATTCAAATTAGTTACTATTGAATTATGAACCGCCTGAAAACTTATTCTTTTGAAATCGCCATTTGCATCGTCGGTTATGTGGGATTTTTCTATTTGACTGGTTTCATCAATCAACAATTTGAAGTCAACAAAAGTGTCAGTTGGTTGTTTCCTCCTGCTGGGCTGAGAATTTTTTTAATTCTTATATTTATATACTCAGGAGCTGTTGGGCTATGTATTGCCTCGCTGTTCATCAACTATATGAGTTTTTCTGATTTAGACAATTGCACTATGTTAGGTGTGGTTATCATTAGCGGGTTGGCGCCTTTACTAAGTAGGCTCTTTGTCATCCACCATTTTCAAGTGGATCGAGATCTCCATAACCTGACTATTCGTCAATTAGTTATGATCATTTTTACATTCGCATTGTTCTCGTCAGGATTACATCAACTATGGTTTATGACCCGTGGCATAGACTCAGGCAGTTGGAGTCTTTTTGTTACTATGTTCTTTGGAGATATCTTTGGCTCAATCGTCTTCATCGCAATGATTAAATATGGTATTGCTTATTTAAGACGAAGGTACGTACGCCAATAAAATATTAAAAAGCTGGAACTTTAGTTCATCATGGTTAGTGATAGCCAAAAATCTCACTACAATGGGGCCTCTAAGATCGCCAATCTTGATCACAATCAGCTTATGCCTTATAGTGATCTATTTATTGGTATGGGTTCAAAAAAAGCCCAACATGTTCTTCCTCCGATATTCGATTGCGGGTAACAGTTACTTAGCTAAAAGAATAATCGCTCCAATCGAACAGGCCAAACCTAAAATTTTCTGCCATAAGATTTTTTCTTTGAAAATATAAATACCCACAATAGCAGTTACTACGAAACTCATTTGTGAGATTGGCACAATAGTACTTGCCGGACCATACTTTAAAGCTTCAAGCAAAAGGTATAGTCCTAAAAATAAAAAAAGTGCTGCTGAGAAACCTAAATAAAGATATTTCCAAACAAAAATAATCTTTTTTTCTTTATGGTAACAAGATAAAAATGCCAGTGTAAAGAAGACAATCGCTTGACCAGTCAAAATAGATATTGAATTACCGCCGGCGATTGCACCTAATTTATAAATAAAACCCGTAATGCCAAGTAGGATAGTTGCAATAGCAAGAGTCCGAATCGTTCTATTTTTTTTAGCACTTTGCGCCACACGACTCACCTGAACATTAAGATTACTCAAAAGTAAAAATGCGGCAATCACTAATAAAAAGAATGCCAGAATTTTATAAACAGTAAGAGGTTCATTTAGAAAAATAATCGCAAGGATCGCCGATAAAATAAAGCTACTCCTGAAAACCGGAGCTACAATACTCACATCGCCAGCGCTTAAACTAGTTGCAAAATATAGTAATGCGAAATAAAGCGTCACTCCAGCAGACATCCCGTACAAAAATGGAATACCAAATTGAATTGATGATGATGCTATTCCTAGAGCCAAAGCACTTGGGAGAAAAAAAATCGTCTGCATAATTAAAAACTGATGAGATGGTAGGCCTTTACGAGCCGCTATTTTAAAAATAACGTCACCTAACCCATAAAAAAACATCGAACATAATGCAATCGGTAGGTAAGAATTTTCCATTATTTAGTATGTCACTTGTATGATGAGCTTTGAGTGAGGCCTATTAAACCTTCATCATAATGCTTCTGGTTTGAATTTCAAAAAAATTACCACAAGTTCGATTGAACTCATATCTGTGATGAACGGTTTGTAAAAGCTGGTACAGGCCCATTTAATTACTTTAACAATCACAATTCAAACCCATTTGAATACGTAATTAATTGTTTATTTAGGGTTCTATCTAGAGACGATTCAAAGCCTTAGTAAAACGTTTTAGTAGTTCTTGTACTTCCAACTCAGAAATAATCAATGGTGGGCAAAAGGCAATAGTATCCCCAATGGCCCGAACAATTAAGCCCTCCTCTTCAGCAATACGAGCACATTCGTTGCCATATTTAGCTTCGAGTTCAACACCTGCTAACAAACCAATACCACGAACTTCTTTCACCAAAGAATGACTCTGAAGATTCATTAAGCCCTCCAGAAGGACGGGGCTAAGCTGCCGTACATGATTAACAATTTGGAGTTCCTCATAAATCTTTATAGTCTCTAATGCGACTGCCGAAGCAACGGGATGTCCTGAGTAAGTCATTGTTAATCCAAACAGACCTAATTCCCCACTTTGTCGCTCTATAGCTTCATAAACGCGCAAGGAAATCATGAGTGCAGATATCGGAATGTAAGCGCTAGACAATGCTTTAGCGCAAACTAACAGATCTGGTTGAAGTTGCATGGTTGTAGAACCAAACATATTTCCAGTTCTTCCAAATGCCGTAACTACCTCGTCACAGACCAACAAAATGTCATGCTTTTTAAGAAGAATTTGGAGCTGTTCGTAATAGCGGGTAGGTGGAATGACGATGCCACCTGCCCCCATCACTGGCTCGACAAAAAAAGCAGCAATTGTGTCTGCACCCTCTAGATGAATAAGCTTTTCAATATGAGCGATCAATCGATCGCTAAATGCATCTTCTGTTTCTCCTGGATGAGCAAACCGAGAAAAGTGCGGGGTTTGAACATGTAAGAATCCCGGTAGTGGTAAATTAAACTTATTATGCGCATAACTCACTCCTGAAAGACTTGCTGAGGCGATCGTATTGCCATGGTAAGCCAACTGATGCGATATAAATTTCTTTTTTTCAGGTTGCCCAAGTGCATTCCAAAAATACCAACTTAGACGCGCCGCGCAATCAATCGCTTCTGAACCAGTACTTGCAAACCAAATTCTCGCCATGGGTACGGGTGCTGTGGAAAGTAATTTTTCTGCTAATTCAATCACACTTGGGTGACTTTTGTGATTGGTTAAAGGGTAGTAAGCTAATTCCATCATTTGCCGATGAGCTACGTCGGCTAATCGCTCGTTTCCATAACCCAGAGCAATACACCACAAGCCAGACATCGCCTCGATATAATCACGCCCATCTATGTCTTGAACCCATACTCCTTTTCCAGACTTTATGACGGTGGCACCACGCTTAGCATGCGTTGATAAATTGGTAAGTCCATGGACAACAGACAGAGCATCTCGGGTCTGGAGAGAATCTTTAATTGACATCAGGAGTCCTATAAAATCGAAATTGCGTTATTCACTCACTACTAAATTTGAAATTGACTAAATATTATCTCTTATTGTGAGATACTTTTCCTGTAATTTTTATGCCCCTAAAACTACTCTCCTCTATATTAAAGCTACAGGGATTAAGTCCAGTTCAACACAGAACTCAATCTCTCATGCTAAGCTAATAAAATCGTCCAACTTCTTAGAGTCGGATCATTCACAGGCACTAAATTGATAACAATTCATAATAATGAGCAAAATAAATAAGAATTACTTGAATTATTATGGCGCAGTAAAAAGCTACGCTCGAAATCCTTATCAGACTAATTCTCTCGGTGCACCCGGGCAACAAGACAATAGACATAACAATTCAGCCCGGAATAACGCAAAATCGATTGTGTCACCTGCAACGGTGATTCACATTTCGCCAGAAGCTAAAAAGATATAAAAAGTTGGTTTATCTAAAGAAATATTTGACAACCCCTAACCCAAGCCATTAGTTCTAAGGCACTATCGAAGGAAAGTCTAAGTCGTGGCTGATCTAAATCACAATCAGCTCAATCAACCACAGTAAACGTATTTTTATAATTTTGGCCTGCCAGGACGACTCGAACGCGCGCCCTACGGCGAAGAAGGTAGAAAAATTCATTTAAAATAATAACTTAAAATTAGCGATAGTCTCTCACTTTAAGTTTTAATTATGCAGTTTGAAGTAAGGGTTTTGTTGGCTTTGAATGCTTGGGATGTGGTTCTACAGCTAGTTAGATGAGTAACGCGTCCAGTTACTGGAAGCTTATGAGTACGGTTGTTACGAATTAACTAGCAATTCAAAAGTTCTTTTTATTTAATCACTAATGCTAATCCAACTAATCCGAGGATTGCATAAAGGACAACAAATATCTTTATATTTTTAATCAGCTCTTTCTTATCAACATGCTTGTATTTCCAAAGATAGTAAGTATGAATGATGGGTGATAATAGAATAACAACCAATTCGATTAGTAGTTCAATTTTTAAACCAATCATCTTAAACCTGAACAATAGCTAAAAAGCGAGTCATACCTACTATTTAAAACTGTAATAGACTCTTCCAATTAACTCACACAATGAAAATTTAACGACACTCTTTTTTATTCAGATCAACTTGACCTATAAAACGACCAGAAGAGTCAGAGTAGGTGTAACGAACATTAAAAGTATTTATCAACACCCTTAGAGATGGGTCTGTGCAGAGTGTGTTTATCATACCTGGTTTTAAGGAGCTAATTTGTTCTTGTTTTACAGATCCAGAAGCTACGTCTAACTTATTCCTATAAACCAAAGTTACGGCCCCAGTGTCATTTGTACAAATTGAGTTTAATAACGTAGTTACCTTATCTATTTTTTGAGGGACAGATTTATTAATTTCAGCGGCTGTGGCATTGCAGTCCGACATTAAATTCGCTTGTGCATTAAGAGAAAATAGAAAAAAAATACTAAAAATAACTTTTGAAAAAAAACTTACTTTAGACATATCGTCTCCTTTTTTAGTGATTTTAAATGTAACATATTTAGATGAATACTCCACTGACATAAGTTCATTAGGTGTCAGTTTATTTTGGTAGTCCGCGGAATCGAACCCCCGACTCACGGGTTTTCAAAATATTTAGTTAATCTACTATTGTTGGATCACCCTATTTTTTTACCTATTTTTTCCCCTCTGAGGCAACCCAAATAATAAGTAGAATAATTCCAATTATTGTAAAAAAAGTTGCCACCACCCACTTCTAGCGGTATCGTGCAATCTCCGAGAAACTACTGCCAATTCAGGCAATAAAAATATTTAGCAATTCGCATCCTCATCGCAGTAAGACCACTAGCCCACAACCCATAATAGTTCAATGTAGTTAAATCTGAATGGGCAATTGGAATTCATAATAACAGCGGGAAAATAGTTAGCTACAACTTACAATTTTTATAATTTCAAAATTCTCTGCTGATCACACCGTATTGCACTCTCAAAAAATACTACAAATTGCTTTGCAATTCGGTTCAAGAGACGGGTAGGCAGGCCATTTTGAATCGAGAACTTATGTTCAGCATATAAATATAAGTCACCATCTTCGGCTAAAGCGCTCACAGGAAAATGTGGGTATCCTTCGTTAGCTTTTATGATAATTTCATTCAAGGAATTTAAATCATTGGTTTCACATCGTACTTTACCAAAAAAATAGAGCTCTTGATTGGCTTTATTCAATTTTAAATAAATGGGTGGTTGACTACCCCTTATCCGAATATTTAAAATACTTTTCTCATCTACTTCAGCTTTTATGTTTGCATGGGAAAATATTTCAATTAAATGATCATAATTGATATTATCCACTTCATAAACTGAACTGATACGATCAAATGCCTCTGCTCTTGACTCTTCAATAATCTCCATAATATCTGTAACTAACCTTGGTATATCGTCCTCTTCAATACTTTCTTCTTTGAGGACCTCTACTAAGTGATGGCAAATTTCTTTAAACGAACTAGAGCTGACTTGACTTGCTGAATCTGCAGTCTGAACCGGAGAGTCTGTATACGTTTTTTTTGGCTTATCCAATATAAATTGATTAAATCTGCCAAGATCACTCAACATTTTCTCTAGGGATAATGCCATTAAAAAATGTTTGACCGTTACTTCATTGCTAACTCTATTGTAGAAAGTTGTTAACAGCCTATTTAGTTTTTTGTCGTCCTCATACTTTGCTAGCAGATGAAACATAAATTACCCCTTGATATAAATGGCAAAATTTAACTTGATATTCATACTTTTGATGACGATAAAAATTAAGACTATTCCTCATTTGCTCAGAAAGAACTAATTTAAGTTTAGCATTACTACTTAGTAGAGTATTTGGATCTTATTATTGGAGCATGCTTCAATCCCGTTATTAGCAACAACTCATTGTATGACCTAATGCATACTTTACACTTTATACCGGACACATACTTTACAGTTTTGAGCATAAGGGGCGGCAACTTATGCCTGAGTTTCAAAGTGCGAAGATGAATAAAAAACTTAAATTTGTTTGTTGGGGTTTAGTATCAGCAGAAGGTTGAACGAGGATGATCGTTTTGTTACTGGACGCTTGTATTTTATTTTCTATTTAGATTTTGGTCCATTGAAAAAATTCGAAGGTAATCTCCCCACAGGGTAACAAAGCTTGATTTAAAAGTAGAGTTTTCTCAACTTAAGACAAGCAAGATATCTAAACGCTTCAAGCCTATTAGTAATCAATGACTTCTAAGATTGGTGTACACAGATGTGCCACATGGGTCTATCCCTGAGGATGCTTTCACGCTTTTTAGGACTGCCAATAAGGATGTCGGTCATGGAACACTATAACAAATAGGGTATTCAATATTTCTCAGAATTTTCCGTGTGGTCATTAAGCATTTTGATACTAATAACAGCATTTTCAAATAGTACTGACTTTTCACTATCCTCACGTAACTTCGCAACTATTTGTGCTGTTTCAAGAGCAAGAACGCCAATTTTTGTGAGATTATTTAATTTAATATCTTTACTAAACTTTTCAACAGCTATCCTTTTATAAAGCTCATCTTTGATTTCGCAAGAAGAGCAGATAGAACCCAGAGTCAATTTTAATGCGAGAAGTTGCGAATTCAATAAATCAACTTGAGGATACAAATTAATCAGTTCATCTTCTAAATTTTCATAGCTTGGTTTAATTGACTTCGAATCAATTTGTGAATAATGCTGTCTTGTTTCATTTTTTTGCAGGCTCATGTAATGTCACTTATTTATTGGGTTAAATATATTATTAAATTAAAAAACTTCTTTCACAGCGGTGGACTAACCTCATAAATACCAAAAAAATAAGGATAAGTTCTCAGTCACTGTTATGCAAAAAACTATACGTGAAGTTAACCGTGTTTTATGTGCGTTATCCCACATAAAGTCAGTTGAATTAAATGGAAAAAATGGAGTTATCTTTTTAATATCTAGCTACGTATGTGTTGTTCTAGGCAATAAAATTTCCAATAACCTGAGTACTTGATATATACATGAAAAAAAACTAAATGCATCGTAAAGTTCCAATATGGTCTTTAAAAAGAGGGTAAACGTGACTATATTTATAATATTTAAAAGCATGTTATTGGTTCTCATTACTACTCTACACGGACGGAAATTATATGTTTAATCTAAATGGGCTGCTTAGATTTGGAGCCATCTTTTTGATTTCTGCTTGTGGTGGAGGAATTAGTTCTTCAAGAATTGGCTACTAACATCTTTAAAGTGATCCAATAGTCCCACAGGATTTCTCCGCGGTGAGCCCAGCCTTCGAAGCTCTTGGCATGAGAATATTGAACCCTTAGAGAGGGCATTAAATTAGTGGCTAATTAGTAATCATCAGATCAGTATCGAATTTGAACTTCATTTAAACTAATAACGAATTACGTTTTTAATGTTTAATGCTTTATTTTTGGCTCATACTCATCTGTATGCGTAGTTACGACACGATAAAGAATAACTAGAATACCAGCTCCAAAGATAATCGGCTTATAACCCTGAACATAAAGCATGAAGCCCACAAGAATTAATATCCATCCAATAAATACCCACGCTATATTATTAGAAAGTTTGCTCACAATGAATCTCCTTTAAACGTTAATTTGCATATTTTGACATATTCTAAAGCGTAAGACTCAGTCATCTACGATATTTAAGCATGATTAGGTTTAAAAAAATATCTATAGATTAGCTTTGTTTCATGCTTAAGAATAGAAGAAATTAAACGGATTGAACGATTCCCTATACTAATCTCCAAACATCGACGATGCTTCAATTTATAGAAGTTTGCGCCAACGAATTAAACACTTGAAACTATTTTCATCAGCCTTAATAAATCGTGATCGTGTTCTGGCATACCATCTAATACCTTGGCCATTTCTTTGAAATGCCTGGCGATTTGCTCTGCCCCATAAAATCTAAGTTTCCAATTGGGATAACTTCTTTGCTCAATAGATGTCAACTCTAGGCGCCGGAGAATATGATGCCTTTTATCATTACTA
>CANHPL010000022.1 GCA_947462685.1 Burkholderiaceae bacterium
CAGGATATCGTTTAACTTTCGGTCCCATCAAAAAAATCATTTCTCGAGAGCAACATGGTTGATATTGCATCTTTTTTTAGGCTTATACAATCACCTCAAAACGAGGTAGTAAAACAAATTAAAATACACCTTGAGGGTGGATCAAAGTCTGCTAAATTGCGAAAAGAATCTGGTCAGGCTTGCATTGAAGGAATTCATTTAGTAGATGCATGGATACGTTCCTTTCGGCTCAAAGAAATCAAAACGATTGTTACCTCCCTAGAGGATATCCACCATCCCGAGATTTCAGCCACCTTGCAATACTTGATTGCACAATGTCAAGATCATGATTTAGATTTTCCGGATTTGATTATGATTGAAGATCAAATGAAGTCTTCTGTAAGTAGTGTTGTTAATGGACCTTATTTGGTTGCTCTGATAGATATGCCAAAAACGGTGATTCAACTTGAAGAACAAATAAATACGGTCGTCTTAGATGCGATTCAAGATAGTGGAAATGTTGGAACTATCCTACGGACAGCTTTGGCTGCAGGTTATAAGCGCATCTTATGTACGGTTGGAACAGCAAGTATTTGGTCGAGTAAAGTATTACGGGCCGCGATGGGTGCGCATTTATTTCTCGAGATTGTAGAAATGGTCGATTCACAGACCCTGATTGAACGAACATTGCAACCTATCTATGCCACAGCTGTAGATGCATCAGCTAAAAATTTGTATCAGTTAGGGGATTTCTTACTAGATTCTCACACCTTTGTCTTTGGCAATGAAGGGCAGGGGGTAAGTCCTATATTTTTAGACCGCAGTACCAAGATTTTTATTCCACAAGAAGCTGGTGTTGAATCTTTAAATGTATCTGCCGCTGCTGCCATTTGCTTATTTGAAGCAAGACGAATCCGTCACGGCGCAAACTAATACGCGGTTTTATCTGATCTGATGAGCTGTAAGATGGTCGTAGCAATTTCTTCAATTGATTTATGGGTAGAGGACAACCACGGAATGTTATACCGCTCCATCATGACTTGAGCTTCATTGATTTCATATCGACAATTTTCAAGAGAAGCATATTTGCTACCAGGTCTTCTTTCATTACGAATTTGTGATAACCTTTGCGCTTCAATAGTTAGACCGAAAAGTTTGGAGTAGTACTTGTTCAACTCTGAAGGAAGCTCACCCCTTTCAAAGTCATCTGGTATTAACGGATAATTTGCTGATTTAATACCATACTGCATAGCCAAATAGAGGCATGTCGGTGTCTTACCACTCCGTGAAACCCCCACTAAAATAATATCCGCCTCTTCTAAATTTTTATGAGACTGTCCATCATCGTGCGCAAGTGAAAAATTAATTGCTTCAATACGATTTTTATAACTCTCAGTTTCAATATTTTGATGAAAACGACCCATTGCATGGGTTGATTTCAGCCCCAGTTCCACCTCAAGAGGTGCAACAAAGGTATGGAACATGTCTAAAACCATTGCTTGTGAAGTGTCAATGAGGGCATTAATCTCAGGATTGACCAAGGTACTGAAAACAATGGGTTTTACACCATTTTTTTGGGAATTACTATTAATCTCTATGAGTGCTTGCCGCGCTTTTTCAATCGTATTAACAAAAGGTATCCGAATTTGCTTAAATTCAGTTTCAAATTGAGCCAAAATTGAGTGACTAAAGGTTTCAGCAGTAATACCTGTGCCATCAGAAACAATAAATACAGTGCGTGGTTTATTTGTCATATAAATTTTGGCTGATAAAATTAAGTCATTAATAAGTAAAGAATTTTCAATTTTTAGAGAGTATCTATGTCTACAGTGTCCCACCAAAATGCTTATGTTATTCCATTTGAAGAGTTACGCATGGCTGACGTTGAAATAGTTGGCGGCAAAAACTCCTCTTTAGGGGAAATGATTTCACAGCTTCATTCTAAAGGAGTTCGTGTACCGACTGGCTTTGCAACGACGGCACTTGCTTTTCGAGACTTTTTAAACCACCATCAATTGACCCAACGTATTATCGATCGACTCTCTCAGCTTAATATTGACGATGTTAAAGCTTTAGCCCTTGCTGGACAGGAGATTCGTCGATGGATTATTGAAGTACCACTTCAGGATCGATTGGAACAAGAAGTGCGCGTCGCTTTTTCTCAGCTGGATGCTGATGGTCGGGGTTCATTTGCTGTTAGATCTTCTGCAACAGCAGAGGATTTACCGGACGCATCTTTTGCAGGACAGCAAGAAAGTTATTTAAATGTTGTCGGCATAGAAGACATTTTATTAAGAATTAAAGAAGTATTTGCCTCACTCTATAACGATCGTGCGATTTCCTATCGAGTCCACAAAGGATTTTTACATGCTGAGGTAGCCCTTTCTGCAGGAGTGCAGCGCATGGTTCGTTCTGACAAGGCCTCATCAGGAGTTATGTTTACCTTAGACACTGAGTCAGGCTTTAAAGATGCTGTATTTATTACTTCTAGCTATGGTCTTGGTGAAACAGTTGTCCAAGGTGCAGTTAATCCAGATGAGTTTTATGTTTTTAAACCTTCCTTACGCAAAGGTAAATACCCAATTATCCGACGTAACATAGGTTCTAAATTAATACAAATGCGTTTTACAGAAGCAGGGGAAGAGGGTCGCATTAAAACAGTTGAAGTTCCCTTAGAGGCTCGAAATCGCTATTCATTAAATGATGAGGATGTGATTGAACTTGCGCAATACGCCTTAATTATTGAAGAACACTATCAAAGACCCATGGATATAGAGTGGGGTAAAGATGGTATCGATCAAAAAATTTATATCTTACAAGCTAGACCAGAGACGGTAAGAAGCCAAGCCGGAAATCAAGCAGAATTAAAGTATCAGCTAAAAGGTAATTCAACTGTTCTTACGCATGGACGAGCTATCGGTCAAAAAATTGGTGCCGGACCAGTTCGTATTATTCATGATCCATCGGAAATGGATCGAGTACAACCTGGAGATGTTTTGGTTGCTGACATGACAGACCCTAATTGGGAACCTGTGATGAAAAGAGCCTCAGCCATTGTTACTAATCGTGGCGGCAGAACATGTCATGCTGCGATTATTGCCCGAGAATTAGGGGTTCCTGCAGTAGTTGGCTGCGGCGATGCTACAGAGGTTCTGAAGAACGGTGCAATGGTGACGGTTTCCTGTGCTGAGGGAGATGAGGGGAAAATTTATGACGGTTTGATAGAAACAGAAGTGAGTGAAGTGCATCGCGGACTATTACCTGATATTCCTGTCAAAATTATGATGAACGTAGGTAACCCTCAATTAGCTTTTAACTTTTGCCAAACGCCGAACCAAGGAGTTGGCCTTGCAAGGCTTGAGTTTATTATTAATAATAATATTGGCGTACATCCAAGTGCTATATTGCAATACCCTAATATAGACTCTGACTTGAAAATTGCTGTTGAGAGTATTGCTCGCGGACATGCAAGCCCACAGTCTTTTTATATCGATAAACTGGCCGAAGGAATTGCGACCATAGCCGCAGCATTCTATCCCAAACCTGTCATTGTTCGTTTGTCGGATTTCAAGTCGAATGAATATAAAAAACTTATCGGTGGATCTCGTTATGAACCTGATGAAGAAAATCCTATGTTAGGTTTTAGAGGAGCGTCCCGGTATTTATCTGCAGACTTTGCAAAAGCATTTGAAATGGAATGTAGCGCGATTAAACGCGTCCGAAATGACATGGGTTTAAATAATGTTGAACTCATGATTCCATTTGTGAGAACTGTAAAACAAGCTGAAAAAGTCATTAGCTTACTGGCTTCTAATGGCTTAAAGCGTGGTCAAGATGATTTAAGAATCATCATGATGTGTGAAATTCCCTCAAATGCCATCTTGGCTGACGAATTCTTAGAATATTTTGATGGATTTTCTATTGGATCGAACGATTTAACACAGTTGACTTTAGGTTTAGATAGAGACTCTGGAATGGAATTACTGGCCATTGATTTTGATGAAAGAGATCCGGCGATTCTGTACCTGATAGAAAAAGCAATACAAGCATGCTTAGCCAAAGGTAAATATATTGGTATTTGTGGTCAAGGACCTTCTGATCATCCGGATTTTGCAAGATGGTTAACGGCAAAAGGAATTACCTCCATCTCTTTAAATCCAGATACTGTAATTAAAACCTGGGAAGATTTAGGAAAGTCTTTAATCTAAATAGGATTAGAAATAGGTTTAATTCTCTATGACGAGAATTGGGCCTAATTTTTTTGGCGACGAGAGTATCGTCAACATTTCTTGATCATTTTCCCAATTGGGTTCTTGAATAGATGTCACAATTTCAGTTAATTTTTGCCCCCATACATTTCTAATCATTGAAAAATAGGGGTTATTTTCATCGACTGTAATGGCTTTTTCTTTTGAAAATGAATGGGTAGGGTATACAAACAGGTCTAATGGTAAACCAACTGAAATATTACTTTTTAAAGTTGAATCCATCGAGATGAGAGCAGCCTTAGTTGCTAAATCGAGTGGTGTTTCATATTTAATAACACGGTCAAGAATGGGCTTTCCGTACTTTGCCTCTCCAATTTGGAAATAGCAGGTTTCCAAAGTGGATTCAACAAAATTACCTGCAGAATAAATATTAAACAAACGTGGTTTTTCCTCGCCGACTTGACCGCCGAAAATAAAACTACAGTTGAAGTCAATTCCAGCGCTCAGTAATGATTTTTCATCGCGTTCTTTTACTTTACGAATTGCCATTCCAACCACGATTGCAGCATCGTAGGTGCTTGTTGCGTTCCAAAGGTTAGCGCCATCAAACAAAGTACCTTGAGTAAGAATTTCGCGGACAGATTGAGAAATAGCTAAATTACCAGCGCTAAGCAGAGTAAAAATTCGATTGCCTGATTTTTTATATATGGTCATCTTACGAAAAGTGCCAATATCATCAACCCCCGCATTCGTTCGTGTATCAGATAAAAAAACTAATCCATCTTTAAGGCAAATAGCGACGCAATAGGTCATGACAGTAAATATATAGTTCTAAGAATTTATCAATTTATCAATTTAACACTTTTCTATGGATACTTTAGAATTTAATTGTTCAACACCACCACCTGAGCGAATTCCTTTGACTGGTGCAACATGTGAATAATCACGACCAATAGCAAGACGAATATGCCGCTCATCACTAAAGCAACTATTCGTAATGTCGATACTGTGCCATATCGCATTTTCAATATCAAAACAAACATCCACCCAGGCATGACTAGCCATATTGGAAGAGTTTTCATCATAAAAATAGCCACTCACATAACGTGCTGGTAATTTTAAATAACGACAAAGACCCAACATGATATGAGAATGATCTTGGCACACACCACTTTTCAGTATCCAAGCCTGTGCGGCGCTAGTATTTGAATTGGTTATCCCTGTGATATAAGCCACTTTTTTTTGCACATCGATACCTAATTGCATAATAGATTCTGGGGATGGGGCGGCTATTTTTTTACCTGATAAATAACGCTTCATCTCATCAGATGGTTCGGTCAATGGGGTCTGTTGTAATAGATAGTATGGTGAAACTGCTGACTTAGCATCTGTAAATATAAATTGGTCTTTAGTAAGAACTTCCCCGTGAGCCTCAATCAACATTCCTAAATAGTTATGATCAAGGACAAAAACATGGCAAATATTCCCAAATGCGTCAATTGATTCTGTTAATTTACTTGGGGCATTAATTTTCCAACGCTCAAGTAATTGACTTGTAGAATCTTGCGGGGTGAGGCGAAGCTCTTGGATGGAGTGATGGACAGATCGTTCATACAAATATTCGGTTCGATGAGTAATGATGTAACGCATAATTTTTAGCCTGATAACGGGATTAAATATGTGCTGCTAAATTCATCTGCAATATGATTGATTTTTTCTAAAAATCGTTGAATAAATTGATCTAAACCTTCGGTGTAAACATCATCAATCGTTGAATAATCTAACTCTGATTTTAATTTACCAATTAAACGTTCGATCTCTTTTGATTTACTATTTTTGAGTAACGTAATTAATTGCAAAAGTTGATTAACGCACTTATTGAGCGATCGCGGTAATTGAGAATTAAATACTAATAATTCAACAATACGTTCCGGAGTAATTTGATCAGCGTAGGTATGTCGAAATATCTCAAATGCAGATACTGACCTCAGTAGAGAAACCCAATGATAAAAATCAATAGTTTCTGAGGTATTTTCAATCTTTAACAGACTTGTTTGATGATTATTAAACGAGCTTTGTTGATTTTGAGAGCGGTATTTTGCCTTTAATATTCTAGCCGTATTATCTGCTCTCTCTAGATAGGTGCCAAATTCCATAAAGTGAAGTGCTTCATTCGATAACATCGTACCAAATACAACACCACGAAAGAGATGACAACGGTACTTGACCCACTCAAAAAATGCTGAGGGATCTTGAGATGGATTGTCTGGCAAAAATTGTTTTAAGTTGAGCCAACTTAAATTTTGGGTTTCCCAGACTTCTGAGGGAATTGTTCCCCGAATAATTCTTGCATTGACACGAGCAGCATTCAGGCAACAGACAATGCTAGATGGATTATCGTCGTCAAATATCATAAATTTCAAAATATTTTCACGGTTATAAACAGGATATTTACTTTCAAATAAATTTTCCAGGAGTGAAACATTCAAAAGCTTCCGCCAGCTCTCATGCATCAATTCGACTGGTTGAGGCATTAAAGAAGTTTGATATGCCACATCTAACATACGGGCAGTATTTTCAGCACGCTCGTTATAGCGGGCCATCCAATAGAGGCAGTCAGCTGTTCTACTGAGCATTATGATTCCAGCACCCAAGTATCTTTAGTACCACCACCTTGGGAGGAGTTAACGACTAAAGAGCCTTCCTTTAACGCAACACGAGTAAGACCGCCTTGAACCATTTTTATTTGTTTACCTGACAACACCAAAGGACGTAAATCAATATGACGTGGAGCTACACCAGACTCCACAAAAGTAGGGCATGTTGATAATGCCAGCGTCGGTTGAGCAATATACTTATTCGGATGGTCAATTAAATATTTTCTGAAATTTTCAATTTCGGCATTAGTTGCTAATGGCCCAATTAACATACCATAACCTCCAGCACCGTGAGTTTCTTTAACAACGAGGTCTTTTAAATGAGCGAGGGTAAACTGCAAATCTTCTTTAATACGACACTGGTAAGTAGGTACATTTTGTAAGATAGGTTTTTCGCTGAGATAAAACTCAATCATTTTTGGGACATAAGGATAGATTGATTTGTCATCAGCAATTCCAGTTCCAATTGCATTTGCAATACCCACATTTCCAGCACGATAGGCATTTAAAATCCCTGGGATACCTAAAGTTGAATCGACACGAAGTGACAAAGGATCTAAATAATCATCATCAATTCTTCGATAGATCACATCGACTAATTGTGGTCCTTGTGTAGTTCGCATGAATACTTGTTCATTTTTAACAAATAAATCCTTACCTTCGACCAATTCAACACCCATTTGTTGGGCAAGATAAGAGTGTTCAAAATAAGCTGCATTAAACATGCCTGGAGTTAATACAACTACGTTAGGTTTTCTTGAGTTTGAATGAATTGCGGTTTTTAAACATTCCAGCAATAAATCAGGGTAATGTTCAACTGGTGCAATACGATGACGCTCAAATAACTCAGGAAATAAGCGCATCATCATTTTACGGTTTTCAACCATATAAGACACACCAGATGGAACTCTTAAGTTATCTTCTAAAACATAATACTCACCTTGACCCGCACGTATGATATCAATCCCCGCAATATGGGCATAAATATTTCTAGGTACATCGACAAAACGCATTTCAGGGCGATATTGGGAGTTGTTATAAATGTGCTCCTTAGGAATAAGTCCTGCTTTTAAGATTTTTTCTTCATGATAAATATCATGTAAAAACATATTGAGAGCTTTAACCCTTTGTTTTAGGCCAACCTCTAAAACACTCCACTCTTTTACGGGAATGATACGGGGGACTTGATCGAATGGGATAGTCCTTTCAGTTCCTTTTTCATCTCCATCAACAGCAAAAGTAATGCCAATCCGACGAAAGATCAATTCAGCTTCAGCTCGTTTATGAGCAATATGACCATCAACTTGACGTGAAAGCCAGTTATCAAACTCTTTGTAGTGAGGACGAACATGACCATGCTCGTCATACATTTCATCAAAAGGTGTAGTCATAGATACAAGATACAGCTTTCTTGTGAGTAAATGAACGTAAATGTACTAAAAAATACATTTTTGCACTGCAATAGTGCAATTGATTTACATATACTTGCCGCGACTAATTTGGGCCTTTTCTCTTACCCAGTCTTTTTCCTTTTGAGTTTCACGTTTATCAAACTGTTTTTTACCTTTCGCTAAACCAATTTCACACTTGACCCTACCTTTGGAGTAGTGCAGATTCAGTGGTACAAGGGTATAGCCTTTTTGCTCAGCTTTACCAATCCATTTATTGATTTGTTCTGTATGCATCAATAATTTACGTGTTCTTACAGGATCCGGATGAATGTGGGTCGAGGCCTCCGGCAGGGGGCTAATGTGAGAACCAATTAAATACAATTCCGCTTGACGAATCACTACGTAGGCTTCTTTGATGTTGCCACGTCCTGCTCGAATTGCTTTGACTTCCCAACCTTCAAGAACAAGACCTGCTTCGATGCGGTCTTCGATAAAGTAGTCAAAAAATGCTTTTTTGTTTTCAACAATGCTCATAGTTACATTATATTTACTTCTCCAACAAAAAGTTGGAGTTGTTTTCCTAAATCATTGATAATAGTATGAAATTGGAAGAATTATGGCAGACGTTCAAAAATCACTACTTATTCAGCACTCAGCCAAGCGCATGTATGACTTGGTGACTGATGTTACAAAATACCCTGAATTTTTACCTTGGTGTGGCGGTGTTGAAGTTTTTCAGTCGACTCCTGAGTTAATGGAAGCAAAAATTAACATTAACTTTAAGGGGGTAAAACAATATTTTCATACCAAAAATATTCAAAACTCTCCTACCAATATTGATATGACCTTCGTTTCAGGCCCATTCAAAAAATTTGAAGGCCGATGGATTTTTACTCCATTAGGGGAGGATGCTTGCAAAATAGAGTTTTCCTTAAAGTATGAATTCTCTAATTTTGTTTTAGATAAACTAATTGGCCCTGTATTTAGTGTCATTGCAAATACATTTGTAAACAGTTTTGTCAAAAGAGCGGACGATTTATATGGAGAATAAATCAGTTCAAACAATTGAGTTGGAATTGTTTGACGCTCGAGAATCTCCCCCCAAGCAATTTTTTTTCTCATTCACCCCTGCTCAAGCTTCAAGTCCATCTTTACTTGAAGCTCTTTTATATATGAATATTGTGAAAGACAAGGATGATGTACTATTCCAAAAAAAAGGATCAGTTGGAGTATTTAGCGTTCCCTTGGGACCCGATGATCCGATTTACGACGGAGACCGAATTGAACTTTACCGTCCGATTTTGATTGATCCAAAAAAAATCAGACGAAAAAAAGCTAACCAAAATAAAGATGCAGAATTAAAAATTAAAGCCAAAATGAGAAAAGAGCGCAAAGAATTAAAGGAATTATGACCTTGTAGTCTGAAGCATTTATAATCATGATTTGTGTCTAGGGGTTTTTATGCGTCTAATTAAAAAAGCACTTACCTTTGACGATGTGCTATTAATACCTGCCTATTCGGCGGTTTTACCTAGGGATACTCTTTTAGGTACCCAACTTACACGTCAAATTTCCTTAAATATTCCTCTCGTTTCCGCTGCAATGGATACTGTTACAGAAGGAAGATTAGCAATTGCGATGGCATCTGAAGGAGGTATTGGGATTATTCACAAAAACCTCAAGCCAGCGGAACAAGCCAGAGAAGTACTTAAAGTTAAGCGCTATGAATCAGGTGTATTGAGAGATCCAATTACGATTCCGCCATCGATGACTGTGCGCGAAGTTATTCACCTCTCGAAAGAACATGGCTTTTCAGGGTTCCCTGTACTTGAGGGAAAGACAGTGGTTGGGATTATTACCAATCGTGATCTACGTTTTGAAGAAGAGTTAGATGCCCCCGTGAAGTCAAAAATGACGCCGCGTGAGAGATTGGTTACTGTAAGTGAGGGTGCCACTTTAGAAGAAGCTAAGCGGTTGATGAATAAGCATCGTTTAGAGCGGGTCTTGGTTGTTAATGAAGCTTTTGAATTAAAAGGCCTAGTTACCGTTAAAGACATTATGAAAGCTACAGAGCATCCAAATGCTTCGAAAGATCACCTTGGGCGTTTAATTGTAGGAGCAGCAGTTGGGGTTGGTCAAGATAACGACGAACGCGTCGAACTATTAGTCAAAGCTGGTGTTGATGTCATTGTGGTTGATACGGCCCACGGTCACAGTCAAGGTGTTTTAAATCGTGTCAAATGGGTGAAAACTAATTATCCAAATGTACAGGTTATTGGCGGTAATATCGCTACTGGGGAGGCTGCGCTTGATTTGGTGAAACATGGTGCTGATGGCGTCAAAGTAGGTATTGGACCAGGTTCAATTTGTACGACCCGAATTATTGCTGGTGTGGGTGTTCCTCAAATTACCGCAATTGAAAACGTTGCATCTGCTCTTAAGGGAACTGGAGTTCCTTTGATTGCTGATGGTGGAATCCGCTATTCTGGAGATCTGTCAAAGGCGCTTGCCGCTGGTGCGCATACAGTCATGATGGGTTCTATGTTTGCAGGTACAGAAGAAGCCCCTGGAGAAGTCTTTCTATTTCAAGGCAGATCATTTAAGAGCTATCGAGGAATGGGATCTGTAGGTGCTATGAAAGATGGTGCAGCCGATCGATATTTCCAAGAGGATAATAGCGCCAACGTAGATAAATTAGTTCCTGAAGGTATTGAAGGGCAAGTTCCTTACAAAGGAAGTGTTTTGGCAATTGTTCATCAATTGACCGGTGGCGTAAGGGCTTCTATGGGTTACTGTGGCTGCAATACGATTGCTGAACTTCATGACAAAGCAGAATTTGTTGAAATCACCTCAGCTGGAGTTCGTGAATCACATGTTCACGATGTGATGATTACAAAAGAAGCACCCAATTACCACATTGATTAATTTATTCCAAAAAAGATTTGATTCGTGCACGATAAAATATTGATATTAGATTTTGGGTCTCAAGTGACTCAACTGATTGCCCGTAGGGTTAGGGATTTGCAAGTCTTAGCAGAAATTTTCCCTTATGACATTGATCCTAATCAATTGGAACAAAAAATTAAGAATGAGGGCTTCAAGGGTGTCATTTTATCTGGTGGGCCAAACTCAGTTACTGAAGGGGATACACCAAGAGCGCCAGATAATGTATTTACCATAGGGGTTCCAGTTCTTGGTATTTGCTATGGTATGCAGACCATGGCGCAACAGCTTGGTGGAGAAGTAAAAACTGCAGAATCCTTGGGTAAAGCTCGCGAGTTTGGTTATGCTGAAGTCAGGGCAAGAGGGCATACACAATTACTCAATGAAATAGCTGACTTCACCACGAGTGAAGGGCATGGTGTTTTGAAGGTCTGGATGAGTCATGGTGATTCAGTTACTGTAATGCCAGTCGGTTTCAAATTAATGGCTTCAACAGATTCTTGTCCTATTGCTGGAATGGCAGATGAATATCGAAAATTTTATGCACTTCAGTTTCATCCAGAAGTAACGCACACTCTCCAGGGTACAGAAATACTTGATCGCTTTGTCAAAACTATTTGTCAATGTGTTCCAGATTGGGAAATGGGTAACTATATTGATGAAGCTATTGCAAATATTCGTCAACAAGTTGGTACTGATGAGGTTATTCTGGGTTTATCTGGTGGAGTAGATTCTTCAGTTGCTGCCGCCTTGATTCATCAAGCAATTGGTAATCAGTTAACTTGCGTATTTGTAGATCATGGTCTTTTAAGGTTAAATGAGGCCAACATGGTCATGGATATGTTTGCTCGTAACCTCGGAGTTAAGGTGATCCATGTTGATGCGGCTGATCAATTTATGTCTCAATTAGCAGGGGTTGCAGATCCTGAGCAAAAAAGAAAAATCATTGGTCGTGAGTTTATTGAAGTATTCCAAAGTGAGTCTGGGAAAGTTAAGAATGCCAAATGGCTCGCCCAAGGGACCATCTATCCCGATGTTATTGAATCTGCAGGCAAAGGCAAAAAAGGTGCTCATACGATTAAGAGCCATCACAATGTTGGTGGGCTGCCCGATGATATGCACTTAAAACTTTTAGAGCCTTTAAGCGAATTATTTAAGGATGAAGTGAGACAGTTGGGAATCGAATTAGGCTTACCAAAAGAAATGGTGTATCGCCATCCTTTCCCTGGACCAGGTTTAGCTGTCAGAATTTTGGGAGAAGTCAAAAGAGAGTTTGCTCATTTACTGCAAAAGGCTGACGATATTTTTATTGATGAACTTAGAAAAACAATTGATCCGCAAACTAACAAGTCCTGGTATGAACTTACAAGTCAAGCATTTGCAGTGTTTTTACCTGTGAAGTCAGTAGGGGTAATGGGTGATGGCCGAACATATGAGTATGTCGTTGCATTAAGAGCAGTGCAAACGCAAGATTTTATGACAGCGGATTGGGCACATTTACCCCATGATTTATTAGGTAAAGTATCTAATAGAATCATAAATGAGGTAAGGGGCATTAATCGAGTGGTTTATGATATTTCCGGAAAACCACCGGCAACGATTGAGTGGGAATAAGTTTTTATCTCTTTATCCAATTGAAAGCAAACTAATGCGTAAATACAAGGTCTTTATATTTTTCTTTTCTGCATTTTTAGTTCATTCATTATCCTTTGCACAAAATACTTATTCACCGTGCGTTGGCGAAATTATTTCGGCCTGGAATAATTGTCTTGCTAAAGCAAGTTTTGCAGATGGCTCTCGCTATGACGGCCCTTATAAAAATGGTAAAAAAAATGGATATGGAAAGTATTATTTATCAAATGGTGATATATATTTTGGTCAGTTAGTCAATGACGCCGGGGAAGGATTCGGGATTCATTATATGAAAAATGGTGATAAATATATTGGGGAATTTAAAGAAAATAATTATCATGGGAGAGGTATTTACACATTTAGCAATGGTCAATCTAAAAAAGAAGGTATTTGGGAAAATGATAACTTTAAGGTTAGTCAAACGGTCAATGTATCTGAAGTGCAAATATCAAGAACTTTAGATGTAAGTGATCAAATTAGATTGGGGCAAATGTATCGCAAGGGTACTGAGGACACTCCTCGAAATGGTCCAGAGGCAGCAATGTGGTTTAAGCTTTCAGTGAATCAGGGAAGCTCCGTTGCCGCTCGCGAATTAGCTAGCATGTATTGGGAAGGTGATGGAGTTCAAAAAGATCAAAAAGAAACATTCAAATGGGCAAAAATTGCTGCGGAAAAGGGTGATCCTGCGGGACAAAGAATGCTTGGATTGATTTATTTATATGGTCTTGGCGTCCCTAAAAATGAAGAAGAGGGGATTAAATGGTCAAGGTTAGCTGCCCAAGGGGGTGACTCATCTGCACAATTAACAGTTAAAGCTCATGACAACAACATCGATGCACAAGCGAGATGGTCAAGGATGCAAAAAATGCAATTTAATATAGCAGTTATATGCGTAGACCCAACTGGCAATGGTCAAGACTTTAATTCTGCCCGTATGATGGTAGATTTACTTTCTGTAAGTACTCAAGCTTTTGCAAGTCAAATTATATCTAGTAGAGAATGCATTCAACCAAAAGTTATTAATCAATTTAAAAATTTATCTGAATTAAAAAAAGGAGTAGTAATTAAAGATAATGGTAAAAATATTTATTTAGTCTATCAAGATAAGGTTGCAAAATCATCTTATGGACTGATAGGCGTTAATCCATGAAGAAATTTGAGAAAAATTGCTTAGATTAAATAACCAATTTGTTGTCTAATTGCTAATGAATCGTTACCGACTAAGACATTCGCAAGAATTTTTGCTAAATCAGGATTTTTAGAATTCTTACAGATACCAAGTGTGTAATCCGTATTCAGCTCAAGTGCCTGTGGTAACAAACCAACTAAATTGACACCTGGACAGATATTAATTTCCGTAGTCTGTGTGCCGCCAATGACATTCGTATTAGGATCTAAGGCCATTTGCGCCATCGCTGTTGCACCATTCGGAAAGGTTTTAAAACGATCGGCTAATTCCTTATCTAAACCAAGAGTTTTCATTACCTTCATAAAGTGAATGCCAGCAGTTGATTTTTGCATATCTGGGAAATACAGGGCCGGCGCAGACATAAAAGCTTCTTTTAGTTCATCAACCGTTGTTATTTTTGGCGATGGCGAGGTTCTTTTACTGGGAATTGCTATTCCAGTGGGAACTATTCCTAACGACTTGACGGTGATAGGATCTACATGGCCAGACGACACAAGTTCATCAACTAAAGATTTTGAGAGGATCACGAGGTCACATGCTTCACCTTGCAAAACCAAATCACGCATAGCACCAACAGCACTAAATGTGCCATTAATTTTGCATTGATGCGTATTTTCAAAATCTTCTTGTATACCTTTAACAACTCCAGCTGCGGCCCCACCACTTAATACTCTAATTTCAATCATTATCTAATTCCAAGTTACACATTAATCAGGTTTAATACCAGCAGACTTGACAATGGCTGACCATTTGGCAATATCCGCATCTAAATATTTCGTGAACTCCGTTGGAGTCATCACAAGAGGAAGAGCGCCTTGTTTTGCCCAAGTCTCTTTTACATCCTGTTGAGATATGATTTTCCTAATCGCGTTATTTAAAGTAGTAACGACTTCAGTTGGAGTTCCTTTTGGAGCCATGAACCCTAACCAGATGGTGGCTTCATATCTAGGTACTCCAGCATCATTTACCGTTGGAATATTTGGTGTAATTGCAGAACGAGTTTTACCAGTCGTAGCAAGGGCAATTACTTTATTTTCTTTCACAAACTCATTCATTGTTGTGACAGCGTCAAACATCAAATCTACTTGACCACCTATAACATCTGTTCTTGCACCTGAACTACCTTTATATGGAACATGGGTAATATCAAGACCAGCCATGGATTTAAATAATTCACCAGCCATATGATATGGTGTTCCATTACCAGAAGAAGCATAGTTATACTTGCCAGGCGATGCTTTAACGAGGGCGAGTAATTCTGCTAAGTTTTTAGCGGGTATTTTTGGATTAACCACCAAAATTAAATCAGAATAATTGACGGGAGCAATTGCAATAAAATCCTTCATTAATTGAAAAGGCTTATTGGGAACCAAGGATTCATTAACGGTCTGTGTATTGGACATCATCAATAGGGTATAACCATCTGCAGGAGATTTTGCAGCGAAATCGGTACCAATAATAGATCCAGCACCAGGCTTATTCTCAACAATAAATGATTGTTTTAGCTCATCTTGTAATCTTTGGGCCATAAAACGCGCATAATTATCTGCCGGCCCTCCAGCAGCAAAGGGTACAATGATTTTGACTGATTTGGTGGGATAAGCTTGTGCAAGCAAGATGCCTGGCAAGCATAAAAGAGTTGCAACAATATAGGTGATGATTCTCATGGGTCTGCTCCAATGGGATAATTAATATTCATATAATTTACCACTTTTAAGGTAATGTTTCTCATCCATGAATGCCTATGTCACGACAACAACATTTTTCTGAAGACAATATTCGATTTCTGGCTTATCAAGCACTGGTAGAAAGGGATCCTTTGCCTAAAAAAGCCATGGTCGATCAGATTGTGGGATGTATTATTAAAAAAGATTTTTGTATTCAAAATCCTCCCATTCACGAAATTCAAGAAGCACTGATTCCAGGACGACCTCAAGAGCCCCAATTAGTGAATCCTTTATCAGTAAAAAAACGATCGATGCATACTATTGAGGGAAGAGCGATTGCTATTCATGCATTAGCTCATATTGAATTCAATGCGATTAATCTTGCTCTTGACGCTGTTTGGCGTTTCCCGAATATGCCGAAACAATATTATCTGGATTGGATTAAGGTTGCTGGGGAAGAGGCTAAACATTTTTTTATGTTAAAGAATCATCTCAAATCACTCGGATATGATTATGGAAATTTTCCGGCGCATGATAGTTTATGGGAAATGGTCGAAAAAACGAAAGGGGATATACTTTCTCGTATGGCCCTTGTACCAAGAACGATGGAGGCAAGAGGATTAGATGCAGTTCCGTTGATTCGGGCTAGGTTTTTACAAGCCAAAGATACTGAAATGGTCGAAATTTTAGATTTCATCCTAAAAGACGAGATTGGGCATGTGGAAATAGGCAATCGTTGGTTTAATTTTTTGTGTATAGAGCGAGAGGTTGACCCAATCCAAATTTTTAAGTTCTTGTGTCAGCAATACAAAGCACCTCACTTGAGAGGGCCTTTTAATATTGAAGCTCGTAAACAAGCCGGATTTACTGATATGGAAATTGATTTTTTACAGGATAACCATCCATGACCAAGATTTTGTTTCATGACTCAAATGAATTGACTCAATTCACTGGAAAAGAAGTTGCTGTAAGTGAATGGTTAGAAATCAAACAATCGATGATTCAAACATTTGCAGATTGTACAAACGATCATCAGTGGATCCATACTGATGTTGAAAAAGCAAAAAAGGAGTCTATTTACGGCACCACAATTGCTCATGGCTTTTTAACTCTATCGTTGATACCATTTTTTTTAGAGTCTTGCATCGAATATCCCTTTGCCAAAAGATCGATTAATTACGGCTTAAATAAAGTACGGTTCCCTCATGCGGTCACGGTTAATAGTAAATTACGGGGCAAATTTTTTGTGCAAGAAGTCATCGCTATTGAAGGGGGTATTCAAATCGAGTGGAAAATCAATATTGAGATTGACGGTATTGAAAAACCCGCTTGTGTAGCCGATATGCTGATCCGCTTGTATTTTTAAAGAAAATTATAATAAATTCCTTCGCGTTTAAGCGGCGGAGGATGTCAAAACCTGTTCCCAAGCTAGTTCAGCCAGTGGTTTAGCTTTTCTGCCAGCATCCATTGCGGAATCACTTGAGGCATTTCCCTGAAGAGCTCTTGACATAATTCCCTGTAAGATAGCCGCTAAACGAAACATATTAAAAATAATATAAAACTCCCAATCTCTAGGGTGTGCGATAACCAGGCCAGTTCGTTTGAGGTAAGCTTTTAAATATTCTGTCTCATTTGGAATATGAAGACTTTCAACATCAACTCCACCTAGACCTCTAAACAAATCAGGAGAAAGGCGCCATACCATGGCATGATATGCAAAATCGGACAATGGATTCCCAAGGGTAGATAATTCCCAATCTAGAACACCAATTATTTTGGGTTCAACAGGATCGAAGATTAAATTATCTAATCTAAAATCACCATGGACAAGACTTGTTGAATCATGTTCTGGAATATGTTGAGGTAACCAATCAATTAGATTGTCCATTGCAGGAATTTTTTCAGTCTCTGAAGATCGATACTGTTTCGTCCAACGTTCTATTTGGCGTTGAACGTACCCGCCGAAACGACCATAATCTTCCAAGCCAATCGCAATAGGATCGAGGGAATGCATTTGAGCAATTACTGAATTCATGGCATCAAATACTTGTTTTCTATCTTGATGAGATAATTCGGTTAAACGTGGATCCCAAAAAATCCGCCCTTGAAGATAACTCATCAAATAAAACTCAGATCCGATAACATTTGTATCGGAACAATATCCAAGTGGTTGAGCTACAGGAAAATGATGTTGATGCAGAGCCTTTATGACCTTATATTCACGATCGATAGCATGGGCACTTGGCAGAAGTGTGCCTGGGGGTTTTCTTCTCAAAACAAAAGATGATTCATTGTGTTTCAATAAAAAAGTAGGGTTAGATTGGCCACCTTTAAACTGGCTAACTTCTAGCGGTAATTTGGGGTCGATATTGGGAAGATAATCCTTAGCCCAAGCTAAAAAATCATTGCTAGAGAAAGTATTTTCCTCGCTCAATAATTTAGTGCCAGAAAAATCACTCATTTTTTAACATCGACCAATTTAAATGTTCCCATTGCTTTTGCAACCATTTCACCAGTGATATCAGTAATTGTGGATTCACAGAAGTGGATCGATTTACCACTTCTTAAAACCTTACCACGGACGATAAGTTTTTCTTGACCACCTTTCATAAAAGCAATAGACATATCGATGGTCAAGCCTGCTCCATGATGTTTTGCTTTAGATTTTGCAGACATCGCCATAGCAAAATCCATCAATGTCATTAAGATCCCTCCATGGGAAAACCCCATAGGATTGAGGTGATGATCTTTTAACTCCAGCGTAGCTTCAACTTCACCTTCAGCAATCTCTCGCGCTTCAACTCCAAGATGCGCAATAAAGGGCACATGTATACCAAAATATTCTTTTTTCAATTTTTTTCGTCCTTAACAAACTTCAAATAAACCTGCGGCACCTTGTCCACCACCAACACACATGGTGACGACGACATATTTGGCTTTCCGACGCTTTCCTTCAATTAATGCATGACCAACCATTCTGGCACCAGAAACCCCATAAGGATGGCCAACAGCAATAGCACCACCGTTAACATTTAAAATTTCATCTGGAATACCAAGTTTGTCTCGACAATATAATACTTGAACAGCAAAAGCTTCATTAAGCTCCCAAAGCCCGATGTCTGAAATTTTTACCCCAGCTCTTTCTAATAGCCTTGGGATAGCAAATACCGGTCCAATCCCCATTTCATCAGGTTCACACCCAGCAATAGCAAAACCTCTAAAAATACCCAACGGTGATAAGCCTCTTTTTTCAGCCAATTTTGCATTCATCACCACCGCAGCACTTGCTCCATCAGAAAATTGACTAGCATTCCCTGCAGTAATAACACCACCAGGCAAAGCTGAACGAATTTTTCTGACAGCTTCTAGGTTAGTATCTGCACGAATACCTTCATCCGTTGAAATAGTCACTTCCTTCGTTAAAAGCATTTTGGTATCTGTATCTACAACTCCCATGGTGACTTTTATTGGCGATATTTCGTCAACAAAGAGGCCTTGGTCTCTTGCATTGGCTGCTCGCAATTGACTACGAACACCATATTCATCTTGAAGATCTTTACTGATGTTGTAGCGCTTTGCTACTTGCTCAGCCGTTTGAAGCATCGTCCAATAAAGTTCTGGTTTAGTTTTTTGGAGGGTTGGTTCAAGAAGCATATGTTGATTCATTTCTAGTTGCACACAAGAGATAGATTCAACACCACCAGCAACTATGACAGGAACTTGATCAACTATCACGCTTTGTGCAGCCATGGCAATCGCTTGTAAACCTGATGAGCAAAAACGATTAATCGTTACGCCTCCAACGCTTACTGGAAGTCCTGCTTTAATGGCTATTTGTCTAGCAATATTTAAACCGGTCGCACCTTCGGGGTTTGCACAACCCATCATGACATCTTCAATCTCGGCAGGATCGACTTTAGCCCGAGCAACAGCCTCTTGAACAACATGCCCACCAAGGACTGCTCCATGAGTCATGTTAAAACCACCTCGCCAAGACTTCGTCAGAGGAGTGCGAGCTGTTGAAACAATTACGGCATCAGTCATAATATCTCCATGAATTAATCATTAGGAACCAGTTAAGGTTTTCATTTGAGTTAAAGAATCTTGCAATAACTTAGCAGGAAGCCAAAATGGATCTTTACTTGCTTCATAGAATTTCAAACAAACTTGAATGACTTGAAATAAACCAACTTCATCAGCATACTTCAAAGGCCCCCCCCGATAGATAGGGAAACCATAACCTGTAAGGTAGACAATATCAATATCCGATGCTCTTTGAGCGATTCCTTCTTCGATGATTCGAGCACCCTCGTTGATCAACGCAAAAATACAATATTGAACAATCTCTTCACTCGAAATCTCTCTTGCTTGTATTCCATGATTCGCTCTAAATTCCACTAAGAGTTGTTCAAGGCCTGGATCTGGAATAGGCTTGCGACTTCCTTTTTCGTAGAGATACCAACCTTTTCCTGTTTTTTGACCAAATCTGCCAGCTTCACAGATCTGATCTGCAAATGCAGAGTACTTCAATTCAGGCTGCTCTATTGCACGGCGCTTTCGTATTGCCCAACCAATATCATTACCAGCTAAATCGCTCATTCGAAATGGCCCCATGACCATACCAAAATCTTCTAAAGCTTGATCAATTTGCCATGGAGTTGCACCTTGTTCCAACAAAAATCCAGCCATTCTTAAATATTGTTCCACCATCCGATTACCAATAAAACCATCACAAACTCGACAAATTACTGGAGTTTTCTTCATCTTTTGGGATAACTTCATGATCGTAGCAATAACGTCTTTTGAAGTGTGATCACCACGAATCACCTCAACAAGCTGCATGACATTTGCGGGGCTAAAAAAATGCATGCCAATTACATCTTGGGGACGACTTGTAAACTGCGCAATTTGATTCACATCAAGTGTAGAAGTATTGGTTGCTAAAATCGCGCCTGATTTGACAATGGCATCAAGCTTCTTAAACACTTGTTCTTTTACCCCAATGTCTTCAAATACTGCTTCAATCACTAAATCCACCTGGCTTAATTCTTGATAGTCTAAGGAAGTTTTAATTAACCCCATTCTTTGCTGGAGTTTTTCGATTGTTAACTTCCCCTTTTTGACTGAGCCCTCATAATTGGATTTAATGATACTTAATCCCTTCGTCAGTTTTTCTTGCGAGGACTCCAAAATCGTCACCGGTATTCCAGCGTTCACGAAGTTCATCGCGATTCCACCGCCCATAGTTCCAGCACCAATAATGCCAACATGCTTTATTTCCCGTAATGGCGTATCACTTGGAATATCGGCTACCTTAATCGTATTTCTTTTAGCAAAAAATGCATAACGCATGGCGCGTGAAACAGAGGTATTCATTAACTCTAAAAAGTAATCACGTTCCTTAGCAATACCTTGCTCAAAGGGCAGAGTAATTGCTGCAGAAATTGCATCTATCGCTTTCATCGCAGCAGGATAGGGCGCAGCAATTGTCTTCACGGTATTTCTTGAAAACTGTAAAAATCCCTCATATTCCGGATATTGAATAAGCATATCTCGGATCTTTTTAAGAGGTTTTTTTTCTTCAATGATCTGCTCTGCAAATTGAATCGCAGATAGAATCAAGTCTGTTTCAAAGATGGCATCAATTAAAGGAGTACCTTTAAATGTAGCAGCAGGTACGGGATCTCCTGAAAGAATAAAGTTAAGTGCTTTTTCGACACCAATGACTCTAGGCATCCGTTGTGTGCCGCCAGCTCCTGGTATTAGACCTAGTTTAATTTCGGGTAAGGCAAAGGATGCTTTAGGACTAGCAACTCGGTAATGACATCCCAGTGCTAATTCCATTCCACCTCCCATACATACACCCTGGATTGCAGCAATAACTGGTTTAGGACAATTTTCAATCACTCGAATCACAGACTGGAGGTGAGGCTCAGTAAGTGCCTTTAAAGTCCCAAATTCTTTAATATCGGCACCACCAGAAAATGATTTTTCTGATCCCGTAATTACAATTGCTTGAATAACCGGATTTTCAACAGCTTGTCGAATCCCCTCAATAATTGCCATACGTAGGTCATAACCTAGGCCATTGACGGGCGGGTGATTCATGGTGATTAACGCCACCTGATTTATAGTCTCGAAATGCGTAAGGCTCATATATTATTCCTTTATTTTCTAGCAATTCAATATCTATTACTTGAAGCAAAATTAATACTCAAATTAATTCAACTCTACCCTCAGATGTTAAATAGGGAACTACAGGATAGATATCTTTTTGAGCAGCAAAAACTAGCTCCTCATTCCATCTTCTATCGTTTAACAATTTTCCAACACGTGAAGTATTCAGTACGTCGATAGCCGATCCACTATCGTGAAATACCTTTGCAGCTTTTGCACTATCGGATAGTTCTAAATCTTGTCCACGATGGTGATTCATAAAAATCTCTACAAAGTATCCGGCACCATAAAAGTCTTCGATATTAAATTGGTCATTTGACCCTGAACAGACAATAAGAATCGTCTCATTTTGCCAATAGCTCATAACATGCTGAACAATCGACTGAGCATTGAGAAGAGCGCCAACCAATGTTTTCTTTGCTGTTTTGCAATCATTTAAGGCGACTGTACCATTTGTCGTGCAATACACTAAATAACAATTTTCCATGCCTGATTGTAAAAGTGCGATTGGTGTTGGTTGAATGAATCCGGATAAAGTATCTGCATTGAGTTCACCTGAAAACTTGTAGTTTGAATAATCAGGATTGTTTTGCAAAGATAAAGCCTGATCATAATTTCTCACAGGAGTAATCTGCTTACAACCATTTGCCATTGCTGTCACTATCGAGGTAGTTGCAATCAAGATATCAAGAACAATCACGACTTTATCATGCAGTTGTTCTTTTTTTAACTCTGATTTATTAGTTAAAACATGTAATTTATTCATTAACTACTTTCCACTCGGACGTTTCTCAAACATATTCATTGCTTCAATCGTTGTGGTAAGTTCATCATATTGGTTATAACAACACCACTTGGACTGAATCATGCCAAGATGGGGCTTGCTATTGAGTGGACGAGTATCGAGAACTTCTACAACGGTTCTTAGAGTATCTCCTGGACGAACAGGTTTTATCCATTTCAGACTCTCAAGTCCTGGCGAACCAACCGATGAAGAGTTTGTGATAAAGCCGTCACAAACCATGCGCATCATAAAAGAACCCGTTTGCCATCCACTGGCGATGAGACCTTTAAAAATGGTATTTTCCGCGGCTTCCTTACTGACATGGAAACGCTGAGGATCATATTGACTAGCGAAGTCAAGAATCTGTGATTCCGATATAGTCATCGTTCCACAATGGATAACTTGACCTTTAAAGAAATCTTCCCAATAATAAAAATGACTCATTTTCTGTTCCTAATCTCATTCATGAACTAACTTTTTGTAAGCGCTGTAACATTGTAAAAACTCCACTTGTCCGCAGTATTAACTTGTCACCTACTTTTAAATAACAATCCGCAAAGCTCATTTTCGCGCCAATCTTATGAATTTTTATTTCTGTATGAACCCAGTCGCCAGGTTTCGGACTGGCAATAAAATCTGAATTTAGGTGCACTGTCACCAACTTTTGTGGTGGATCCGTCGCTCTTGACAGGTTGTATCCCAATGCAGAATCTGCCATCGAAATCAACATTCCACCATGTGCGGAACCCCAAATATTCGTATGCTTATCTTCTATCAAGATGCCAAAGATTTTTTCATGATGTCCATCATCATGAACATAATTTTTATAGTACCAGGGCCCGAGTAAAGTCAAAAACTTTTCTGCTGATGCAGACATTGTGTGATGTTCAAAACCCTCTGGAATACTAGATATGGTCATTTTTATACACTAGATGAAGTTTTAAAAAGCGATCTATTAGGAAGCCTTTTCTCTATAAAAGCCAAAAGGATTTCTTTAGCCGCAGGTTGTTGTAACAACTGGACAAACTCATTAAATTCGTTATCGATTGTTTCATTAATTGCAGCGCTATGATGTTTTTTTAATAATCTTTTACTCGACTGTAATGAATTAACTGGTTTCAAAGCTAATTGACAACAAATATCTAGAGCATTGGTTAGCAATTGCTCTTTGGAGCATATCTGATTGATAATTCCAGCACGATAAGCTGTTTGACTATCGAAATAATTCCCCAATAATAAGAGCTCATTACTTAATTTTGTACCGGCTATAAAGGGTAATATATAGCTTGATGCACCTTCTGGGCTTAAACCAAGATTGACAAAAGGTAGTTGAAATTGAGCATCCTCAGTAGCAATCACGTAATCACAATGCAGCAGTAGGGTAGTACCAATACCAATGGCTTTTCCACCAACTGCGGCTACCAAAGGTTTCTGACAATTAGCAATCAGTTTTAAAAAATCAAAGGCCGCTGATGCGTCCCCTTGAATAGGTTTAATAAATTCATTTAAATCATTACCTGAAGTAAAAAGATCCTCTTGAGCATGTAAATACATAACATGCACTTCTGAATTAGACTCTCCATGCTGGATTGCAGCCTTGAGAGACTGGTACATTAAAGAGGTAAGAGCATTTTTTTTCTCTCGACGGTCAATTTCTATCTCTAAAATATGCTCATGAATGCTAACTTTTATATGAGAATTTGTATCAGCTTGAATCATTAATTTCCAGTATTTTAAATAGAGTGGTTCATTTCTATTATCAATTAAAAAAATATTGCCTTGTTCAAGTTTAAAATAGAAACCTATGTATACAGTAAAAGAAATCTTTAGTACCTTACAAGGTGAAGGGGCACAAGCTGGAAGAGTTGCCGTATTTTGTCGTTTTGCCGGTTGTAATTTATGGTCGGGACGCGAAGAAGACCGCCTTAATTCAGTATGTCAATTTTGCGATACTGATTTTATTGGCACAGATGGCATAGGGGGTGGGAAGTATTCCACCGCAGCAGAATTAGCAAAGGCTATTGCGCAAGAATGGGCTAAGATGAATTTATCCAGCACCTATCGTTATGTTGTGTTTACTGGCGGTGAGCCACTTTTACAGCTAGATGATGAATTGATTCAAGCATTAAAGGATGAGCAGTTTGAGATAGCAATTGAAACTAACGGTACCTTATCTGCTCCTAAGGGCCTTGACTGGATTTGTGTTAGCCCTAAAGATGGTAGTAATCTAGTCTTGTTACAAGCTGACGAAATCAAGTATGTTGTTCCGCAGAATAATGAAATTCCTCAAAAGGATAAAATCATCCAACGACTTAAGCGATTTGAGCAAATGAATTTTAAGAATTTTTTTCTCCAAGCTATGGACAGTCCAGCCAAAGATCAACATCTCCAACTTGCCATTGAGTTATGTAAAGATCGCCCTATATGGCGATTAAGTATTCAGCAACATAAATATTTAAATTTACCTTGAGAAACTAATGTCACTATTTCAAATTACCAGAAGGCTTGAGTTTGATGCAGGCCATCGAATTCCAAATCATCTAGGTCAATGTCGTCACCTTCACGGCCATCGTTACCAAATTGAAGTTACTTTACGTGGTGATTTAAACCAAAGCCAAGGAAGTTCGGAGGAGGGGATGATGATGGATTTTGGACATATTAAATCGATCATGCAAGAATTTATTATGGAGCCTTGGGATCATTCTTTTTTTGTGGCGAGAATCGATACGCAACTAATTGGTTTTTTAAGTACAATTCCTGATCACAAAACGACTATCATCGACGGTGTTCCCACTGCTGAAAATCTAGCCAAAATTGCTTTTGATCGTTTAGCTCCAGTATTCCTAGAGAAATATCTGGGGCGCATCCGCCTATATCAATTAAGACTTTATGAAACTCCCAATTGTTGGGCAGATATTTTTGATGAAACAGCTTGACCACCAACATTGGATGAAAATAGCTTTAAATGAGGCAAATCAAGCTGCTTTGCAAAATGAGGTGCCTGTAGGTGCAGTGCTAGTGTTCAATAATCAAGAAGTATCCCGGGGGCATAATATGCCTCTCCAAAGTCATGACCCAACAGCACATGCGGAAATCATCGTGTTGCGCAAAGCAGCTATTGCACTTGAAAACTATCGTTTACCAGGCCTTTCTTTGTACGTAACTTTAGAGCCTTGTTTAATGTGTGCAGGTGCCATCATGAATTCCAGATTATCCAATGTTTATTTCGGTGCTGCTGATAGTAAAACTGGGGTGGCTGGAAGTGTAATGAATGCTTTTGAGAATACCCAACTGAATCATCATTGTGTAATTGAGGGCGGGATTTTGGCCCAAGAATGTGCGACAGTATTAAAAGATTTCTTTAAAATCAAGCGTATAGCAAAAGTGTAAAATGTCTTTATGAATGCTTCCTTATTGCCTATTTATTGTTTTGCTCCTTCAGGAAAAATAACTGATATGGAGTCCATTACAAGAGGAAAGTCCTTTCTCGAGGGGCAGGGGTTTGAACTTCATAATATCGAATGTGCGAACCGTGTTTATCAACGATTTGCTGGATCTGATCAAGAAAGACTTAATGAAATAAATGACCTGCCTGAAATAACCTCATCTATTGGCCCTCATATTGCCCTTGCGATGCGAGGTGGCTATGGGATTTCACGGCTTTTGCCAAACATTCAGTGGGATCGACTTGCTAAAGCAGTCGATGATGGTTTGGTGATTGTTGGACATAGCGATATAAGCTCTTTGGAAATTGGCTTATTTGCCAAAACAGGAAGGGTTAGTTACGCTGGCCCAATGCTTAGTTATGATTTTGGGGTTCAAATAGCCGAGTTATCTCAATTTACCCTGCATCACTTTCAAGAGGCTGTGCTTCATCAAAGGTTTGAGGTTCAAGTTCAACATCAGCAACACTGGTTAGAAACAAACCAAGCGCATTATGAAGGTACGCTTTGGGGAGGAAACTTAAGCATTCTAATGAGTTTACTAAATACATCATATTTCCCGAATAAACCATTGATTAAAAATGGTATTTTATTTATTGAAGATGTCAATGAACACCCATATCGCGTGGAAAGAATGCTCCTACAGCTTTTGCAGGCTGGAGTCCTTGACTCTCAGCAAGCCATTTTGTTTGGTGATTTCTCAAGCTATCAACTCAGCCCACATGATGACGGTTACAGCCTTAATGCAAGTATTTCTTTGATCAAATCTCAGTTAAAAGAGCTCGGGGCAAAGACCCAAATCCTCAACAATTTACCATTTGGTCACTGCCGTGATAAATTGACTCTACCAGTTGGCGGCAAGTGCCAAATAAATGCCAATAGAGATGGCTTTCATCTTAAAAGTATTTAATACCGGTTACTTAGAGGGTATTTCTTACTGTTTTACATTTAATAACAAATGCTTCAGAACCGTAATGCAATGTTAAAATAAGCATCTTTAATCGAATTCACTACTTTTTCCCTGAGTTATCACGTGCTAGCAACCTCCAATATCACCATGCAGTTTGGGCAAAAGCCCTTGTTTGAAAACATTACAGTTAAATTTGGCGGTGGAAATCGTTACGGACTAATTGGTGCAAACGGCTGTGGTAAATCGACTTTCATGAAAATCTTGGGCGGTGAATTAGAGCCGTCCTCTGGCCACGTGATGCTTGAACCAAATATTCGTTTGGGAAAATTACGACAAGATCAATTCGCTTTTGAGGAATTTCGCGTGCTTGATGTCGTAATGATGGGGCATGCTGAAATGTGGCTAGCAGCTCAAGAACGGGATGCAATATATGCTAATCCTGATGCTACAGAAGATGACTATATGCAAGCGGCAGAACTTGAAACCAAGTACGCTGAGTATGGTGGCTACATAGCCGAGGCTAAAGCAGGGGAGTTATTACTGGGTGTTGGTGTACCAATCGATCAACATCAAGGCCCTATGAGCGCCGTTTCTCCTGGTTGGAAATTAAGAGTTTTGCTAGCTCAAGCACTTTTTGCTGATCCTGATGTTCTCCTGCTGGATGAACCAACCAATAACTTAGATATTCATACCATTCATTGGTTAGAAGATGTTCTCAATGAACGTAATAGCACGATGATCATCATCTCTCACGATCGTCACTTTTTGAACTCCGTTTGTACCCATATGGCTGATATGGATTTTGGGACTTTACGCGTTTATCCCGGTAATTATGATGACTACATGCTTGCTTCTGCCCAAGCCAGAACGCAGCAAATGTCCGATAACTCAAAAGCAAAAGAAAAGATTGCTGAATTACAAGATTTCGTTCGACGATTTTCTGCCAATAAGTCCAAAGCTAGACAAGCCACTTCAAGGCAACGTCAACTAGAAAAAATCGAGGTTGCAGACATCAAGCCGTCATCTCGTCAAAACCCATTTATACGCTTTGAACTAGAAAAAGTACTGCACAATATTGCTGTTGAATGCGAGGGCATCACCAAAGAGTATGACCGCACCATTTTTAAAAACTTGAACATTACTGTACAACCTGGTGAAAAAATTGCAATTATTGGTCAAAATGGAGCAGGGAAGACAACTCTTTTAAATACTATTCTGAGTGAACGTTTTGACGGTATACCCTCTGACCATGGAAAAGTCCGCTGGGCAGAGCACGCCAATCTTGGAGTTATGCCACAAGATACGAATGAGTGCTTTCCGAAAGATATGATCCTGTCTGATTGGATGAATTTATGGGCGAAGCCTGGTGATGATGACCAAGCAATACGAAGCATATTGGGTCGATTACTCTTTTCAGGACCAGATATCACTAAATCCGTAAAGGTGATTTCTGGCGGAGAAAAAGGGCGAATGATTTGGGGTAAATTGATGCTGGGTAGACATAATGTATTGGCTCTAGATGAGCCAACGAATCATATGGATATGGAATCGATTGAAAGTATGCAAATTGCCCTTGAAAAGTTTAAAGGGACCTTAGTTTTTGTTTCTCATGACCGCGAATTTGTATCTGGCCTGGCCAACCGTATTTTAGAAGTCCAAATGGATGGTACCGTCAATGATTTCTCAGGTAGTTACGAAGAATATCTTATTAGTCAGGGCCTAGAGAACTAATTTAGTTCTTTGAGTTCGTAAAGCGCATAGATGTACCTTCGAGAGTAATACGTCGCCATACGCTTTTTTTCTCATCAGGGCTCATTGCAACCCAATTCGATACTTCCATAATAGTTCTCCCACATCCCTTACAGACGTCATCAAACAAAGAAGAGCATATGCCGATGCAGGGGGAGTCTACATTTTCGGTGTCGTTTCCACTAAAATCACTGCTCATTGATGGGTTCCTAGCTGGATCAACTCTATTTTGTAACCATTTGGGTCTTCGACAAACGCAATGATCGTATTGCCACCTTTTACAGGCCCAGCGTCTCTTGTTACTTTCCCGCCTTTTTCTTTGATATTTTGACAGGTAAGAGCGACATCCTCAACTCCTAAGGCGATATGTCCATAAAATCCACCATGATCATATTGATGCACTCCATAGTTGTAAGTTAACTCCAATTCTCCTTGATTCTCTTTATTCCCTGCGCCATAAGCTAGAAATGCCAAAGAGTACTGCTGATCTGGACGATCAGTTGTTCTAAGGAGATTCATACCTAGAACTTCAGTATAAAAACTAATGGATTCTTGAAGGTTAGTGACCCTGAGCATGGTGTGAAGAAACTTCATTATTCAATCTTTCTATCAAACATATGTTATTTAACATAATAATTATTATACGCAATTTATCATTTCCCTGAAGGGAGAAGTTTAGGATTTAATACGTACTCTTCACCATATAACTTCTTCCAGCGAGATCTTAAACCATCACCGATTTCTTTTTGATTATTTAAATATGCAAAATCAATTGCTGTAAGCTGATGTGTATTGTGTAATGAAAGATCGGCTTCATTATCTAACAGGTATTTAACCACCTTGATGTGCCCATACCTTGCCGCCATCATTAATGGCGTTGTGTCGGATGGACTTTGAGCATCTACATCAACTTCTTTAGAAATCAAGAATTTAACAATATCTAAATGACCTGAAGTCGCAGCGTAATGTAATGGCGTCCATCCATCTTTGTCTGGCTCTGCGCCTATTTCTTCAACCATATACTTAACGAGTTCGAATTTACCTTTAAATGCCAACATCATGAGTGCATTTTCAGTGCTTTTATTTTCCATATTTACATTAATATCAGATACTTGCAAAAGATATTTAAAAACTTTATAAGCATCTTCTTTAACGGCGTAAGGCAATGAAGCATCACCATATTTACTTAATGTATTTGGACTTAAGTCTTTATTCATTAATATTTTTTTAACGCCTTCAACATCATCAAAGCTTATTCTTCGAAATAAGGTATCAATTTCAGCTAAAACAATTTCTTCACTATAGCTTTTACTGTTCAGGTTTTGGGCAATCACTTCATAAGGAAAACTGATTAACAGGGTAAGTGCAATAAGAAGTCGACGCATAGGATAAATTAAATTTTAAATAATTGATGAAAGTTACGACTTGTAATTTGGCCTATTTGCTCTACTGAAACGCCTTTTAATTGCGCAACATATTCAGCGACATGGCTGACCCATGCCGGTTGATTTATCTTACCTCGATGTGGCACAGGCGCTAAATAAGGCGAGTCCGTTTCAATTAATAATCGATCTAAAGGGACAAATTGACAGGTTTCTTTAATTTCTAAAGCATTCTTAAAAGTCACAATTCCTGAAAATGAAATAAAAAAGCCAAGATCCATTGCCGCCTTTGCAACCTCTTTAGACTCTGTAAAGCAGTGCATAACACCGCCAACTCGGTCTGCACCCTCTTCTTTTAGAATCCGAATCGTATCATCTGATGAGGATCGCGTATGAATAACCAATGGTTTTTTAGTCTCGATCGCTGCAGAAATATGGGTCCGAAAACGCTCTCTTTGCCACTCTAATGCTGAATACGGACGATCATTTATGCGGTAATAATCTAAACCTGTTTCACCAATTGCAAGTACCTTTGGATGTTGAGCCTGCTCTACCAACCACTCTATGGTTGGTTCAATGGTATCTTCATAGTCGGGATGCACCCCAACCGTGGCATATAAATGCTCATAACGAGTTGCTAACGCTAATACCTTTGGGTAATCTACAACATCCACACTAATACATAAGGCTTTATCAACTTGAGCATTTTTCATGTTCAATAAGATCTCATCCAATTGATTGGAGAATTCTTCAAAATCTAAATGGCAATGCGAGTCAATGAACATAATAAATTAAAAAAGTTGTTTATACCGCATCAAAACTGCGTCTAATTGCACTTTTGGGAATAAGGGATGATTGGCCAAACGCATATCGTCTTTCAAACTGGCCAAAAATTGTTGAAAAGATCTCTTATTTAAATTGCCACAGGCCGTTTTCATTTGCCCCTCTAGTTGAGGAAAATACCGAGGCTTTTGACCAAATAGAACTAAATTCATATCAAAAGACCATTTTAAAATACTATTTAATATATCTAGCAAAGCATATTGTCCAAGTAATTCAATTATCTCACCTGAACGCAACAACTTGCATTGAGATAACTGGTGTGTAATGATGGAATCATCTAATGTCTTCTCATTTAGTGAAGAAATCACTTTCAATGGCGACCCAGTATGGAGGGATAATTTTTGCTCTAAAACTTGGTCAGAATACTCTTGTGGGAGTTGTGACCGAAGCCAATTTACCGCCAATTCAAGTGAAGGTCTTGGTATAGGAAATAAATGACAGCGTGAGCGAATGGTAGGTAAGATTTTTTCTAATTGATTGGTCAACAAAATGAAATGTAACTGATTAGATGGTTCTTCAAGTGTTTTGAGTAAACAATTGGCAGCCTCAGCTTGCATTGCCTCTATCGGGTAAATTAAAACAACCCTTTTTCCACCTCGATAAGAACCCAACTCATTACTTGAAATGATATTCCGAATTTGCTCAATACGGATAAACTTACTTTGTTTCTTATCCTCCCCCTCCTCCCCCACTTGTTCATCTTCTAATGCTATAGGAAGTAGGTGTTTGAGAGCTTGCGGAACAACAATAAATAAATCAGGATGATTACCTTGGCGCACCCAATGACAAGCTTCACATTCCCCACAAGGCTTACTGCCTGCTGATTCACATAATAGATAATTAGCTAACTCAAGGCCAAAATGTAATTCTCCTATGTCCTTTTGAGCAAATAATAATAATGAGTGCGGAATTTTATTTCTCGTAAGTTCAAGAAAAGACTTACTTAACCAAGGATATAAAAAAGTATTTAAGGTAACAACATTAGAGCTCATTACATACTCGCAATACGAGATTTAAGCTGTTCTTGAATGACCATAATAGATAAGCTCGAATCGATTAAAACAAATCGTTGCAGATCATTCGAGGCTCTACGCAAATATTCTTGCCTTACTCGATTGAAAAACTCAATATCAAGTTCTTCAAATTTATCAGGAGTTCTTGTTGCGCTTCGCCTTTGCTCTGCAGCTTGTGCAGATAAATCAAATAAAAAAGTAGTTTGGGGTTGAAGTAAGAAACTGTGGTTATTCACTACGCGTGTTTGTACCCATCGCTCAAGGTATTCTAAATCCTCAACCAAAAGACCTCGACCACCACATTGATAGGCGAAAGAAGAATCCGTGAAGCGATCTGAAATCACAATATCACCCTGACGTAAAGCTGGTTCAATTACTTGCGCAATGTGCTCCTGACGACTCGCAAACATCAATAAAGCCTCAGTGCGAATGTCCATAGAATCGTTCAAAAGTGTTTCGCGTAATTTTTCACCAAGTGAGGTCCCTCCAGGCTCTCTTGTAATAACAATTTTTTTCTCAGGATAGCGCTTGGCAATTTCTTCAGAAAAAAAATGAATATGCGTACTTTTACCGGCTCCATCGATACCCTCAAAGGAGATAAAAATGCCTGGATAATGGTTATTCTGAATATTCATCAAGTGATTCATTCGATCATTTTAACAGTGAGAAATTTTTAGCTAAAAACCAAAAAACATTAGATAATAGACCTGATGACTAATACTAATACAAGTTCAAAAACAACACTTGCTGACTGGACATTAATTCATGTTAATGGCCCAGATTCAATGCAGTTTTTACAAAACCTATTAACTAACAATATCCTACATTTATCTCCAGGATCAGAACACCTATCTGGATTTTGTTCTCCTAAAGGACGTTTATTGGCGAGCTTTTGGGTAAGTCATCCTAGTGATGAACACTATGATTTATGGATTAGTACAGATATTTCTTCAGAGCTTGTTAAAAAGTTATTGATGTACAAATTAAGATCGAAGGTAGAAATTACACTTTTGGACCCTTCTATGCTGATTTATGGAGAGGTTAGTAATACCCCATTCCAAACGAGTCCTAACAATATTTGCAACTTACCGGCTGTTCAATATGAAGAAATCACTTATTACCGCAGAGTGATAGCCCAGACCAATACAGTTATTGATTCGACCCATGACTCTAATTTATGGCCAATTCTTGAGGTGCAAAGTGGCATACCGAGAATTACTGCCAATACCAAAGACTTATTTGTACCACAGATGATTAATTTTGAATCAATTGGTGGAATTGACTTTAAAAAAGGTTGTTACCCTGGGCAAGAAATTGTTGCTAGAAGTCAATATCTTGGCAATATCAAGCGAAGGCTCAAAATAGGATCTATTGCACAATCGATTGATTTAATTAAAATCATGCCGGGATCTGAAATTTATTCCGAAAGCGATCCTGAGCAAGCATGCGGAGTAGTGGTTTTATCTAGTTTAGACTCCTTAAAAGAACGGTATCATTTACAAATTGAAGTCAAGTTATCTGAATTGAAGTCCAATCTATACTTCAAAAATGAAGATGGCAAGATTTCAAAATTCATCCATATTGAAGAGCCACCCTATCCTTTATTAACGATCTAGTCTTATGTGTTTGATACTTTTTGCCTGGAACTCTCATCCTGATTATTCACTCGTTGTGGCGGCTAATCGTGATGAGTTCTATGAAAGACCAACCCAATCCATGTCTTGGTGGGATGATCATCAGAATATTTTAGGGGCTAGGGATAATGCTGATGTCATTGGCCTAAGGGGGACTGCATTAGGGCTTTCTGTAGATGGTAAGTTTGCGGCAGTGACCAATATCCGTGCGCCAAGTGAAAAAAATCCGGATTTACGAACACGAGGTGAATTAACTGCTAAGTATTTGTCTCAAAAATTAAGTGCCGATGAGTTTATCCAAGCCAATCAAAAAACTTTTATGCAATACAACGGCTTTAATTTATTAACTGCCGATTTAAGTAAAGGCGATCAACAAGAACTTACGTGGATTAGTAATCGAATCTTAATTGGTGACAAGATTCGTCAACGGAAAATAGTAAGTCCAGTCAAAATAAACCCTGGTATCTATGGCTTATCGAATTCTATGCTGGACACACCGTGGCCTAAAGTTCGTTTGGGGGTTGCTCATTTTGCCCAAGCTATAGCAATGGATCTAGGCAAGTTGAATCATCCTGAGCACTATCTCAAATTTATGAGCAACGCAACTTTATTTTCCGATGCTGAATTACCTTCAACGGGTGTAAGCACAGATTGGGAAAGAGCTCTTTCGCCCATTTTCATTAAAACCGCTCATTACGGCACAAGATCTTCCACCCTACTTAGAGTGCGAAAAGATGGTAATTTTCAAATGCTTGAAAGACGATTTGATGGTACAAACGATCATGAAACAAGCATTATTGAGGGGCAATTACAAGACTCCGAACAAATCGGACGTTAATCGTTTAGTGTTAAACCTTTACGAACACGTGTTGGTAAATTTTTAAAATATTTAAAAGTGCCCGTTGCAAGGCAACACAGCTTTTGACCCTCATCAAAAACCCTAGCCTCACAAAAAGCCATTGTTGTGGATTGATGGACTACTTTTCCAACTACATGAATTTGACCATTTGCAGCTTGCATAAAACTATTCTTTAACTCGATAGTCACCACACTGCGATCATCTGGATCGGCAGAACGAGCCGCTACCGCCATTGCTGCATCTACTAAAGCCAACAGGACGCCGCCATGAGCAACTGACCAAGAATTCGTATGCTTTTCTTCTATGGTCAAGGAGATTTCTCCAATACCATCCTGCATTTTTAATAATTTGACCCCTAGAAGATTCAAAAATGGGACATCTAATGACAGGGCTTGATTTTGATTATTCATGTTTAGTTTATTTTAAGTAACTGCAGCCGAATTTTACTTGAGAAAAAATAAGATTTGTTAGCGAACTTATCAATTCACTTTAACTTGTAAGCGTTCATTAATTCTACTTTGAATTTATAATAAGAAAAATGATGACACATATACCAGGTTCCCCCATCAACAAGGTACTTTAAATGAAAAAAACAGATCAAGAATATCAATCTAAGTTAAGCCCTATTGAGTTTGAAGTCACTAGAAAAGCTGCAACAGAACGCCCTTTTACTGGAAAATATTGGGATACATGGACAAAGGGTAGTTACGAATGTATCTGCTGTGGTGCTGAATTATTTCTATCAGACAGTAAATTTGATGCTGGTTGTGGCTGGCCTAGCTTTTTTGTTGCTGCTGAAGGTGCGCCTATTCAAGAAGTCAAAGATGTTTCACATGGCATGATTCGTACTGAGGTTAGATGTCAATCGTGTGATGCGCATCTAGGTCATGTCTTTGATGATGGGCCTAAACCTACGGGACTGCGTTATTGTATTAACTCTGCATCTCTTCATTTAAAACCACAAGAATAAAACTATCAATGAAATTTCTTTTTGAATTTTTACCCATTTTGGCATTTTTTATTGCCTTTAAAACATTTGATATTTATGTAGCCACGGGGGTGGCTATTGCGATTACCTTATTGCAAATGATTTGGTTGAAAATGAAACATCAACCCATCACTAAAATGCAGATATTTAATTTCTTAATCATCTTAGTATTCGGTGGACTCACCATTTTTCTCAAAGATGAATTTTTTATTATGGTGAAGCCAACGATCCTATATTGGAGCTTTGCTCTAGCTTTGGCCGTTAGTTTTTATCTCTTCAAGAAAAATCTAATTCAAATGGTGCTTGGTAAAGAAATTAAATTAAAAGACGATGCGGATGCAAATATTTGGACAAAAATCAACTTATCATGGGTTATCTATTTTGCAATCTTAGGGGTATTAAATTTATATGTTGCTTACCCTTTTACAAAAGAAGCGGAAGAAACCTGGGTAAACTTTAAGCTTTCCTCCATCGGTTTACTCCTGGTTTTTATCGTTATACAGGGGGTATGGTTGTCTAAATATATCCAATCTGATGAAAGTGAAACATCCTAAAATGACGCAAATCCACCCTCAAATTGAAATCTACAACAATCTTCTGGTAGAGCACCTTCAGCCCGATAGCATCGAAATTGTTGATGATTCACACCAGCACGCAGGCCATGCCGGACACACTTCAGCTGGTGCAAGCCATCTGACGGTTCATCTTGTATCAGATAAATTCCATGGCCTGTCTCGGGTTGCAAGGCATCGTTTAGTGTATGATATCTTGGATACTTGGATGAAATCCCATATACACGCACTTGTTATAAACGCTAAAACACCCTCAGAAAAATGAAAATATCTAATTTAGTTAATACTCTTTTACTCGCATCTTCCATTGCTTTTAGTACTCAATCGATTGCTCAAAATGCTGTCGTGGTCAATGGCACCCCCATTCCTTTATCTAAATTAGATCGTTTAGTTAAAAATTCAGGTCAGGAAAATACACCTGAGATTAGAAATAAAGCGCGTGATGTTTTAATTACAAAAGAACTTATTTCACAAGAAGCGAATAAGCGCGGCATTACGAAAGATCCTCAAGTACAAGATGCTATTGAACAAGCGAAATTAAGTGTTTTAGTTTCAGCCGTTTTTGAGGATTGGATTGGTAAAGAGGGAATTAAAGATAAGGATCTTCAAACTGCGTATGACTCCCTGAAATCTCAAATGGGTGGTAAAGAATACAAAGCAAGTCACATCTTAGTAGAGAATGAAAAACTCGCTAAATCCTTATTAACTCAGATTAAAGCAGGAGCCAACTTTGGAGATCTCGCTAAAAATAACTCGTTAGATAAGGGTTCTGCGGTTAACGGAGGAAGTTTGGATTGGGTATCTCCAGCCTCTCTTGTTCCTGAATTCTCAGATGCAATGGTTGCTCTTAATCCTGGCCAAATGAGCCAAACTCCAGTTAAATCTCAATTTGGATGGCACATCATTAAATTAGATGAGGTTCGTGAGCAAAAAGTTCCCACTTTAGCCGAAGTCAAACCGCAATTAATTCAAATGTTGACTCAAGATCAAAATTTCCAGAAAACAAAATTTACGGAAATGATGGAAAGCTTTAAATCAAAAGCAAAGATTCAATAAGGGATTAAATACTTAAGAATTTTTTGGGTTGTACATTACATTTTTTAAGATGTTTAACCCATTTCTTAGTAGGCAAACCAAGTTCTTTCCTTACATATTGGGATCTTTTTTCTAAATCATCCCATGAAATTTTGAGGTGCGGCCCCTTAAATGCAATCACCACGACATTGCAATCATGCACTTCATTAAAAAGTAGGACTCGATTTTCAAAAACATCACAAATGTGGTTGATATTAGTTTTGAAACTAGCATGTCTGCTAAACAAATTAACAGTCATTACACCAACATCTTTTAAAGTGTCAAAACATCCTTGATAAAAACTCAAAGAACTTAATGCTGGTCCTGAAGCTTCACCATTAAAAATATCTACTTGCATACTATCAAATTGGAGATGATTACTTGTGTCTTGCACATAATGTAGAGCATTATTTTGAATAACCTTCATTCTGGGGCTTAGCACATCCAACGAGAACATCGTTTGTGCTGCAACAATTATCCCTGGATTTAATTCAACACTGACGGTTTGAATCGTGTCATTTATACGGTTTGTGAATTGCGTTAAAGCCCCAGTTCCAAGACCTAATTGTAAGGTTTTTGTATTACTAGCATCTAAAAATAATAGCCATGCCATCATCTGTTGGGCGTATTCTAACTCGATTGCGAAGGGTTTTTTGATACGCATCGCACCTTGTACCCATGGAGTGCCAAGGTGTAAATAACGCACACCTTGGATTTCGGAAAAGGTAACAGCTTCATATTGCATATAAGTCATCTTTAATGATTAATTGATCCAATAACGTGCATTTTTAAACATTCTCATCCAAGGACTTAAGCCATCCTCCCATAGAGACCATTCAGTTGGTGACCAACTCATTTGGGCAACACGGAAAACACGTTCTGGATGAGGCATTAACACAGTAAAGCGTCCATCTGCAGTTGTCACGCTCGTCAATCCGCCAGGTGAACCATTTGGATTGAGCGGGAATTTTTCGGTTGCTTTGCCATCATGATCCGTATAGCGTAAAGCTACCAACTCTTGATTGATTAAATTTGATAATGAACCTTTGTTAGAAAAATTGGCGTAACCTTCACCATGTGCGACGATGATAGGTAATTGACTGCCTTGCATTCCGTCAAAAAAGATTGATTTAGAAGTGAGAATCTCCACTTGTACGAGTCGAGACTCGTATTGTTCAGAGATATTTTTAGTAAAGTAAGGCCAATCTTGGGTCCCCGGAATAATTTCGGAGAGCTGACTTAACATTTGACAACCGTTGCAAACACCTAATGCAAAGGTGTTGGGCGATTGAAAAAATTGTTCAAAATTATCTCTTAATTGAGAGTTAAATAAAATAGATTTGGCCCACCCCTCACCCGCACCTAAAACATCGCCATAACTAAATCCACCACAAGCAACCAAACCGTTAAAAGAACTTAACACCTGATTCCCCTGAATCAGATCAGTCATATGCACATCATAAGCATCAAAACCAGCTAAAGAAAATGCATAAGCCATTTCTTGATGGGAGTTCACACCTTGTTCACGAAGAATAGCAATTTTGGGTTTTTGGGTTACATTCAGATAATGTAAAACGGTTTTATCTTGAAGATCAAAATTAAGAATCGGAGCAATACCTGGATCTTGTAAATCTTCTACTAAGGATTGCTCGCTGAACGCACATTCTGGATTATCTCGAAGTGCGACAATGGCGCTACTAGGCTTTTCCCAAAGTTGCTGTAGATCATTTCTTGTTGCTTGGAAAATCTGCTGAGCATCTCGCCAAATTTCAATCACGTCTTTGCGATTGACTTTACCAATCACATGGGAAAAAGCGCTTAAGCGGTACTGTCGCAAAATATCAAAAACTGCATCGCGATCTTGACGTCTAATTTGTATCACAAGGCCTAGCTCTTCATTAAATAATGCTCTTAAAGTATTTTCATCTCTTCTTCCAGAGATCTGTTTGGCCCAATTCTTGGCATCACCATAGTCTGACTCGTGACCTTTTTCTAAAACAAGAAGATCGACATTCAAAGCTACGCCAAGATGTGAGCAGAATGCCATTTCACAAATCGTTGCCAATAACCCACCATCCGAGCGGTCATGGTAAGCAAGTACAAAACCAGCGTCTTTTAATTGCGTAAACGCTGCAAAAGCATTCAATAGCAGTTCAGGATTTGCGACATCCGGACATATTGACTCTTCTTGATTAAAAATTTGCGCGAGAATACTTGCACCTAAACGATTTTCACCCTGCCCTAGATCAATTAAAACAATTTCTGTGTCATCAACATTTTGTAACAGCGGCGTAATAGTTTTCTTTACGTTCTCAACTGGTGCAAATGCAGAAATAATAAGTGAAACTGGGGATGTGACATGTTTTGATTCTTGTTGATCCTGCCATTGGGTGCGCATGGACAATGAATCCTTACCGACAGGAATAGAAATTCCTAGTGCTGGACATAACTCTAATCCGACCGCTTTCACGGCATCATATAATTTGGCGTCTTCTCCCAAAGAGCCACATGCTGCCATCCAATTGGCCGACAATTTAATATGAGAAATATCTCTTACATCCGCACTTAATACATTGGTGATGGCTTCTCCGACTGCCATTCTCGCAGCAGCAGCAGAATCAAAAACCGCTATTGGGGATCTTTCTCCCATTGCCATCGCCTCACCGCGATAACCAACATAATCCATCATGGTGACAGCGCAATCAGCTACAGGAACTTGCCATGGACCAACCATTTGATCACGATGAGATAAACCACCAACGGATCGGTCTCCAATAGTAATTAAAAAAGACTTACTCGCAACAGTCGGGTGTTGCAATACCTGAAAGATGGAATCTTGTAATGAAAATTCTGACCATTCGGATCGAAAAGAAGTTTGTTCTAATCTTTGAACATTCCGATGTGTTAGTGGAGGTTTTCCAAGTAATACCTCCATCGGTATGTTGATGGGTAAATACTGCCGGTTTGACTCGTCATAATGTTGATCAAATAAGACCAATTGACGATTTTGCGTTGTTTTACCGACAACTACAAACGGACAACGTTCTCTTTCACAAATGGCTTGAAACCGATGCAAATCATTTTCTTTAATAACCAATACATAGCGCTCTTGAGATTCATTACACCAAATTTCTGCGGGACTCATCCCTGTCTCTTCCAGAGAAATACGTCTCATGTCAAAAATAGCACCTAGTTTTGCACTATCAGCTAATTCAGGGAATGCATTCGATAAACCACCGGCGCCTACGTCATGAATGGAAACAATAGGATTATTTGTTCCAAAACGGATGCAGGTATTGATGACCTCTTGAGCACGACGTTCAATTTCCGGGTTGCCACGTTGTACAGAATTAAAATCTAAATCTTGGGCATTGGCGCCAGTGTTCATCGAACTAGCGGCGCCACCACCCATTCCAATCTTCATACCTGGTCCACCAAGCTGGATTAAAAGATCACCGTCTTGAATATCTTTTTTATGGGTATGTTCATCACGAATAGAGCCTATACCACCAGCAATCATGATGGGTTTATGATAGCCCCACCGCTTACCCAACAGACTTTGTTCAAAAACCCGAAAATAGCCCCCAAGAATTGGACGACCAAACTCGTTATTAAAAGCTGCGCCGCCAATTGGCCCTTGAATCATAATATCTAAGGGTGAGGCAATGGTATTGGGTTTTCCATAAGGTGATTTTTCCCAAACCATCGACATTTGTGGAATGTGTAAGTGCGAGACAGAAAAACCCGTTAAACCAGCTTTCGGCTTTCCACCAATACCGGTTGCTCCTTCATCACGAATTTCTCCACCAGCGCCTGTTGAGGCTCCAGGGAAAGGTGATATAGCCGTCGGGTGATTATGGGTCTCCACCTTCATTAAGGTATGCACAAGGTGATGGCGCTCTTCGTACAAATTGGTTTGGGGAGAAGGTCCCCAAACAGCGGATTCACACCCCTCCATAATTGCAGCATTATCTGAGTATGCGACTACGGTTCCTTTGGGCTGTAAACGATGTGTATTGCGAATCATCCCAAATAAGGTTTGATCCATGTTTTGTCCATCAATTGTCCATGAAGCATTAAAAATTTTGTGTCGACAATGCTCACTATTTGCTTGTGCAAACATGATGAGTTCAACATCCGTTGGATTACGGTTTAATGTTGTAAAGCTATCCAATAAATAAATGATTTCATCATCAGAAAGCGCTAATCCTAACTCAACGTTCGCTTGATCAAGAGCTACCCGACCTAAACTCATTAGATCAATCAACTTGAATTCTTGATCAGTTAATACTTGGTACTGATGCTCAAGAACTGCTGAATCAAGAACCACGGACTCCGTCATACGATCATGCGTCAATTGATATAAAAGCTGTTCTTGCACTTTAGATAAGCTCGATTTCGACGCATATTTATATTCAATACCTTTTTCAAGACGGAGCAATTGAAAATTACATAATTTGGCTATTTCAGTAGCTTTACTTGCCCAGGGTGAAATGGTACCTACTCGGGGAATCACAAAATAATGCTTGGTACTCTCAAGCTTAGACGGTTGATTACTTGATAGATTGAGTAACCGATGTAAATCAGATCGTTGCTCTGAGCTTAACGGAGTCTCAGTCCATATTAAATATAGTTCACGAGCTTCAAAGGATAGAATGGGAAGATGATGCTTTTTAAAAGCATCTATTAGTCCAAGCTGACGAAATTGAGAAAGTGCAGAAGATCCGGATAAAAGGGCAAAAGTAGGCATACTCAGATTATACGAAATGCCATGGTGATTCAGTTAAATGATGATTGGGTGATCAGGCAGTTCATTCGGGGTAATCACCTCAGCAGGGTAATGTTGGCGTAAAACTTCATGAATCCGCTCAATTCCTAACAATACCCCTTCTGAAAATTGCTTGTTTTTCAGTAAAACTTCCATTTCTTTACATACCTTTACCCAATAATCTTGTCCAGCCTTCGCATGAATATTTCTATCCGCAATAATTTCAAAATCATGATCTGCCATGAGGAGATAAATTAATACCCCATTATTTTCTTCAGTGTCCCAAACCCGAAATAAAGAAAATATTTCCAAGGCTCTCTCTCGAGATGACTGATGATGATAAAGCGCCATTGGCGATAGAGACGTTTCAACAACAAAACGAATTTGACCACTATGTGTCATCTCACTTTGAGCAATAGCTTGTTCAATGCGTATTAATACATCTTTGTTAAAGTATTTTTTCGTATTTCCACTATTAGCAAACAAGTGTTTTAAAAGTCTTGAAAAATAGTCCATTACCACCCCCCTGAAGCGCCGCCACCACCAAAGCCCCCCCCTCCGCCACC
>CANHPL010000023.1 GCA_947462685.1 Burkholderiaceae bacterium
ACTTCAAACGCATTGCGAGTATCTAGCAGAATAAGGGGTTTGCCCGCATCATCATAGCCTTGAGATAACCACTCCTTTAATTTTTTTGCAGTTACACTAGGCGCCCTTTTTTTAAATGCTTGTATGGTGGGATGATTCATCCGTATGATTTCATCTTTGATCTTGACGAGCATTTTTTTAAAGGGTTGGTACTCTGACCAGCTATCTTTCGTGACGATGTTCGCTAATTCTGGAAATTGATTCAGCCAAGTAAAGAATTCGCGAATATGATTCTCCTTTCCAGCTAAAAACATATTAATTCCTTCTGGAGCGATCAAAATCGTGCCTTTTAATTCTTTGAGTACACATTGATCAAGAAGTTGACCTTGAAGATTTTCAAGCTGGTCAAGCTCACAAAAGCGATAAGTCGAGATATTTAAAAACAAGATCTAACCCCTCACTAAAATTTCTCATTTGGACGAAGAAAGCGCCACTGCCCTAAAGGTAAATTGCCAAGAGTGATTTGACCAATCCGAATTCTTTTTAAACCAATGACATGCAAGCCAACCATTTCACACATGCGACGAATTTGGCGCTTTCGCCCTTCACGTAATACAAAACGTAATTGATTTTCATTTTGCCAGCTGACTTTTGCGGGTTGAAGAGCAACGCCGTCTAATGAAAGCCCATGACAAAGTGTGGCAAGACCCGTGTGGTCGATAGAACCTTCTACCCGGACCAAGTATTCTTTTTCAATATTGCTATGTTCTCCAATGATTTGTTTTGCAATCCGACCATCTTGAGTCAAAACTAATAAACCAGTGGAGTCAATATCTAATCGACCCGCTGGCGCCAATCCCCTGGTATTTACTTTGGCATTCTTATTCGCGTCTAGATGCGTTCTAAAAAATCGGTCAGGGGTAATTAAAGCAACGGCAGGTTCATATTCTTTATCCTCATCTAAATGAGAAATAAAACCAACAGGTTTATTTAAAAGAATCGTAATTCTTGCAGCTTGGGCGAGTTTGGCTTCTTTTTTAAGCTCAATTTTCTGGTTAGGAAAAGCCCTTGAGCCCAGCTCGGTCACAACCTCGCCATCTACAGTGACGAGCCCTTGTTCAATGTAAAGATCTGCTTCTCTTCGAGAGCAGAGACCTTGTTCAGAGAGTAATTTAGATATTCGTATTTTTTCCACCCCTCTATTATCAAGCAATCGACACAAGTTCGGCTTAAAATACGTTCTTCAGGCAAATCACATTGAATTTGTCTTCATCTAACTAGATTGTTTATTCTTCATGGCTTTATTCGTTATTAGTGATGCTCAGCTTGCTTATGGGCATGTGGATTTACTTGCAAACACTTCATTTTCCTTAGAGGAGGGTGAAAGAGTTGGTTTAATTGGTAGAAATGGTGCAGGTAAATCATCATTTTTAAAAATCATTGCCGAATTAGAAAAGCCAGATTCCGGAGTCATACAAAAGCAACAGGGCATCAAAATTGCATATGTGGCACAAGAACCAATCTTTCTTTCTACGGACAGTGTTTTTGATACTGTTGCAAAAGGTCTTGAAGAAATCAAAGATTTTAGAGCAGAATATGAAGCCTTGAGCATGCAAGAATGGACTGATGATGTGCAACACCGCATGGATTATTTGTATGGTTTGATTGACGCTAATCAAGGTTGGGCTTGGGAGCAAAAAATTGATGAAGTATTGCATCAATTACATTTAGATGGTTCACGTTTGATGTCTGAATTATCTGGAGGAAATAAAAAAAGAGTGGCTCTCGCCCAGGCATTGGTAACCCAGCCCGATGTATTGCTCTTAGATGAGCCGACTAACCATTTAGATATGGATTCAATTGAGTGGCTTGAGCAACTGCTCATTGACATGAATCGATCTTTAGTCTTTATTACCCATGACCGGACATTTTTAGATCGAGTAGCGACGCGAATTATTGAATTAGACCGAGGGATTATTCGTAGTTACCCCGGAAATTTTCAATCATATCTAGGATTAAAAGAGCGGCAGTTGATGGATGAGTCCCTAGCAAATGCAAGAGCGGATAAGTTATTGGCTCAAGAAGAGACTTGGATTCGTCAAGGAGTAGAAGCTAGAAGAACGCGAAGTGTAAGTCGAATCGCTAGGTTAGAGCACTTACGTGAACAGAGATCACAACGAAGAGAGCTCGTTGGACAGGTAAAGTTAGATATTAACTCCGGGCAAAAAACTGGAAAAATTGTCGCTGCATTGGAAAATGTTTCCTTAGCTTTTGGTAATAAACACATTGTGAAAGACTTTACGGGAACCATTTTAAGAGGTGATAAAGTTGGACTTCTAGGACCTAACGGTGCTGGTAAATCCACATTATTGAAAATTATTCTCGGCGAATTGCAGCCCAATCAAGGAGAAGTTAAGCAGGGTAGCATGATTGAAATTGCTTATTTTGATCAGCTTAGAGAATCTTTGGATTTGGAAGCAACTTTGGAGGACTTTATTAGTCCTGGCAGTGAGTGGGTTGAAATTGGTGGGCAGCGTAAGCATGTCAAAAGTTATCTCAATGATTTTTTGTTTTCACCACAACGTGCACGATCGCCTATCAAAACATTATCAGGTGGAGAGCGCAATCGCTTATTGTTGGCGCGTTTATTTGCCAAGCCTGCTAATGTATTAGTTTTAGATGAGCCAACGAATGATTTAGATATTGATACGCTAGATTTATTAGAGGAATTTTTACAGGACTATAAAGGTACAGTATTTCTAGTGAGTCATGATCGCCAATTTTTAGATAATGTTGTGACTAGTATGATTGCCTTTGAGGGTGATGGAAAGTGGCGCGAATATGAAGGCGGATATGAAGATTGGAAGATTCAGAATCAACGCCGATTAGATTTACAAAAAAAACCAGCGTTTGAAGAGGATAAAGTCTCTAAGTCTTTAAAGGTTAAAGAAGAGTCAACTCCTCAAAAAAAATCGAATAATAAATATCAAAAAGTTGAATTAGATAAAATTACTTCGGAAATCGAGTTACTGGAGCTAGAGCAAATAGGTATTACCGAACAGCTCAGTCATGCCCAAATTTACATCGATCAAGCTGAGTTAGCAAAAGAACTTCAGGAACGTGCTTTAACGATCCAAAAACGACTGGACTATCTCATGTCAAAATGGGAAGAGTTAATGGTTAATTAAAAAATAAATGGAGAAGATATGGATTTAGGAATTCATAACAAAGTCGCACTTGTACTAGCATCTAGCAAGGGACTCGGAAAAGCAATTGCCATGTCTCTGGCAAAAGAGGGCGCCAAGGTGGTTTTAACTGGAAGAAGCGTTGAACTATTGGAAGAGACTGCAAAGCAGATAAAAGACAATGGTGGATTTGCCTATGTATTGCCATGGGATTTACAGCAACTGGATCAGATTGACGCCAAAATTAGCCAAATTGAGCATGAAGTTGGGCCTGTCGATATTTTGATTAATAACTCTGGTGGTCCGCCAATGAGCCAGGCATTTAATCAGTCGATTGAATCTTGGCAGAGTAACTTTAATCACATGGTTTTAATGATTATGAAGGTGACCGATCGAGTTTTACCTGGCATGCGCTCACGCCAATGGGGGCGAGTCATCACCACAACTAGTTCAGGGACGATTGCACCCATTGCTAATTTGGCTATTTCGAATACCTTGCGTTTGGCGCTAAATGGTTGGACAAAAACTCTATCGAATGAAGTGGCTGGTGATGGCATTACTGTGAACATTATCCTTCCTGGCAGAATCTTGACTGAGAGAATTTTGTATCTTGATCAGCAAAGATCGAATAATGAAGGAAAGCCTTTAGAAGATATCACTAAGCGAAGCGTGAGTTCGATTCCGATGAAGCGTTACGGAACACCAGAGGAATATGCTGATGCAGCAACCTTTTTAGCCAGTGAGAAAGCATCTTACATTACTGGCACTACCTTGCGGGTAGATGGTGGAAGTTTTGCTGGAATATAAGAAAAGATTTGCAATTGCCAGTGAATTGATCTGGCTATTAATTGCATTAGTGATTTCTGTAACGGCAATTACGAGCGTTACCTTTTTGTCTGATAGATTACAGCAATCATTCTCCCAAAAAGCGCGTGAGATGATTGCTGCCGACACGATTGTGCGCGGCGATCAAACCTTAGATCAAGCTTTTGAAAGTAAAGCGCATGCATTAGGACTACGAGTAGCAAAAACTACTATTTTTTCTACTATGATGCAAGTAGGAAAAGAGAGTAAGTTGGTGTCCTTAAAAGCGGTTTCATCAAGCTATCCCTTACGCGGGAACTTGACTGTAGAGTATCGAAATGCCTCTATATCACCAGGTCAAGTTTGGCTAGATCCCCAGTTAGCGGCTATTTATCAGTTAAAGATAGGTCAGGTGATCACTCTTGGTGAGAAGCAGTTTGTAGTTAGTAATTTAATTATTCGTGAACCAGATCGTGGAGCTGGTTTTATGAACTTTGCACCACGCGTTATGATTCATGAAGCTGACTTAGACCAAACACGATTGCTTGGCTTAGGTAGTCGAGCAAGTTATCGTTTATTAATTGCGGGCAATGAAACTGCATCTATCATACAAAGTGAAGAGTCGATACAAGCCTTTACTTCATGGGCTAAATCATGGATAGAAGAGCGTAAGATGCGTGGCGTTCAACTTGAAAACCTAGAAACTGGTCAGCCTTTATTACGAAAAACAATTGACCAAGCCAATCGTTTCTTGTCATTAGTTGCACTTTTAACGGGGATGATTGCTGCGGTAGGCATCGCGTTAGCAAGTCGACGATATGCCAAAAAACAGGTGATATCTACGGTCGTCAAAAAATGTTTTGGCGCCTCAGGATTCCAGATCATTAAGACCCATTTGTACTTATTTTTTCTCTTGATGTTGTTTGGAGGAACTTTGGGAGTGGCATTTGGGTATGGATTACAAGAAGTTCTGATCCAAATTATGCAAAATTTGTTAGAAAAAAATTTACCAAGTCCAACACTTTGGCCCTTGATTTGGGGACTCTTGGTGGCTTGTGTTTTGCTACTCGGATTTGCACTTCCCCCGTTGTTAGCACTTACCCAAGTTTCACCAAACATGGTTTTAAGAAAAGAGAGTATGAATATACAGTTTAATTACTTGTTGACTGTAGGTTTAGGGATAGGTAGTTATTTTTTCTTATTGTTATGGATAGCCAATAACTTGCGCTTGAGTTTGATCGTTCTTAGTGGATTTGTAGGGGCTTGTATTATTTTTGCTGGAAGTGCTTACATACTTGCGCGATGGATTGGAAGGCTCATAAGCAATCAATATTTTTCTTTACCAGGTATTCGATTTGCGGGACAGCGTATAGCTGGCGACCCATCCTGGATTAGTTTCCAAATTACCGCATTAGGTATTGCCATGTTGGCTATATTGTTATTAATAGTGATTCGCTTTAATGTACTTGATGCCTGGCAAACCAGTATTCCACCTGGGGCAAATAATCGGTTTATATTAAATGTTTTACCTGATCAAAAAGAATCAGTAGAAGGTATTTTATCGCAGCAATTACGTAGTAAAGATTTTGATTCCTATCCGATGATTCGGGGGAGATTAATGGCCATTAATGATCGAGAGATTCGGGGTGTAGATTTTGCAGATCAAAATACCCAGCGATTAATAGAACGGGAATTTAATCTTTCATATACAGATAAACTCCCAGCAAAAAATCGCATTATTACAGGCCGTTGGTTTGACAATAGTGATCCTATGCAAGTCTCGATGGAGTCAGGAATGATGAAGTCTTTACGATTAAAATTAGGGGATCTTCTGACTTTTGAAATAGCAGGACAAGCCTACCAAGTAAAGATTACCTCTGTGCGGAAACTAGATTGGAATTCGATGCGAGTGAATTTCTTTGCGATGATGCCCCCTGATTTATTAAAAGAGGCTCCACAGAGTTGGATTATGGCGTTTCGACAAGAGTCTGATCAGAGGGTGGATATGGATATTATTTATCGATTTCCCAATATCACTTCAGTCAACATAGAAGAATCGATTACTCAAGCGCAGGAGGTCTTGAAACAATTGATTTTTGCCATACAGGTTTTATTCTTATTTACCTTGTTAGCTGGTTTTGTGGTGTTAATGATTGCTCTATTATCGGTTCAAGAACAGCGAATGAATGAAGTTGCTATTTTAAAAACATTGGGCGCAAGTCAACAATATCTTTCTAGAGTGTGGTTGTTAGAGTTATTCATTTGCGGTGGTGTTGCTGGTGTGTTGAGCGGCTTTTTTGCTAGCTTTGCTGGTTGGTACTTATCTAACTATATATTGGAGATTGAAATGTCATTTCCCATATGGCTTATATGGTTTGGCATTATCTTGGGGATAATCATCAACAGTATGGCAAGTATTTGGTTAAAATTGAAGACGCTTCAAACATCACCAAACATGATCCTAAAAACTTAGCCACTCATAGGTTCTTTTAGCACCAAAATGAATTTCGTTTTTGCTAGCTTATCCGCCAAAGATTGTGCCCCATGAGGATTTGATCGATCAAATAAACAAGTGAGTGGCCAAAACAATAGAACCATACAAAACATCAACTCGATTGTTGGCCAATTTCCCAGCGGGGTCATCAATACATGTTTAAAAAGAATATAAATAATGATGGTTGGAAATAGCCATAAGCTTGAAATTGCATAGCGAATGAGGGCTTGATTTCTTTTTAAAAGTTGTTCATTTTCATCGACTATTTTCACATGCCAAGTCTGCATGGCTAGTGTTTGGCCACTATGAGTCCAGTACCAAGTGAAATAAATCCCGAACAAAATATACACATGCCCAAAGGCTAACCAATTAGGTAATTGGAATTGAAAGAGGATGCCAAGCAACAGAGATGGGACTAAATAACCCAAAGCCCAAACACCCACCAATATCAGCATCTCATAGAGATTCACACAAATCCGTCGACGAATACTTGGGGCAGGTGAGATCAATTGCAAAAGAAATCTATTTAATTTTTCAGTGTCGGCGAATTAACTAAAGAAGGCTTTTTTGATTTATTTTTCTCAGCAGCTTCATCTGCTAATTGTTTTTTTTCTTCTGGAGTTAATTGTTGGTAAGCTTCCCAAGCCTCTGATTTCTTATCATTAGGAATATCAAGACTTTTAATAAAATTTGCTCTAGCTAACCTACGATCATTGGGGGACAACTTTGCCCAATCTGACATTCTTGATTTCAAGCGTTCTTGATCTGTTTCTGGTAGTTTTTCATAGCGATTAGCTAATTGAACCCACTTTGAACGTTGTTCAACAGAGAGTGTGCTCCAGTCTTCTTGAAGACTCGCTAGCGTTTCTTTTTGAGAGTTTGTTAAGCTATACCATGAGGGATTGCTTGGCATGACTCCTTGGGCAATACTAAAAGAGCTTGCCGTCAAAGATATAGTTAAAACAGTGCATGTTAGAAAAAATCGTCGGCCGATCATAATATGACTTTTTGCCTTTATCTAATTGGCTTACGGATTTGTACTGATATCTGGAGCACGATTCTCAAGATTCGAGGGGGTATTTTCCTGAGGGGCTGAAGAGGAGGAATCTTCGATCTTCACCGAATCTGTTTGAAGTTTTGTATCCGAGGGATTCATCATTTTTTTCAAAAATAGTCTAAAACCATCATCGGCATAAGCATCTGGAGGGACAGAGTCCGTCAAAATCGCAGTATCAACATCTGCAATGTGATTAATTCGGGTATTTTGTTGCCATTGAGCAATTCCAAAAACCAATAGGAGAACGAACAAAATAGGGCTTAAAGGACCCAGCTTTTGTAAAAAACCAAATTTTGATGAATTTTGCGATGGCGCAGAAGAAGATTTATTATTTTGAAGAGATAAAGCAATTTCTCTTGATTTTTCAAGACGTTGTAGCACCTTAGGTGAAAGATGCCCTAGTTCTTTGTCGAGCGACCGAGCAATTGTTTTACCAATTTGATCAACATAAAGGTCGTCACTGGTCAACGGATTGCCCACTGAAGAGTTGATTAGCGTGATATTCGTTTGCGATGCGTTCATAATTTCAATTTTAAAAGGTAATTCCAAGTTTTTTCAAGGCTGCTGCAAGAGTTTGTGTAGCTCTTGAGCAGTGTGTTTTTACGCTTCCTTCACTACATCCCATGGCTATAGCAGTCTCAGAAATATCTAACTCTTCCCAGTAACGCATGAGGAAGGCTTCTCGTTGACGTCTAGGTAACTTTTCTATCTCTTTTTCCAAAATTGTTGATAATTCCATTCTTTCTATCTGTAATGAAGATTCTTTGCCGAAGCTAGAATTTTCAGAATTTTCAAAAAAATCTTGTGGATCAATATCTTCTCCATCATCATTTTTACCAAATTTGGAAAAGAGAGTAACCCATGTATTACGTACTTTTTGACGTCTAAACCAATCCTTCATGGAGTTTTGCACAATTCTTGTGAAAAGTAATGGCAATTCCTCGATATTTTTGTGGCCATAACTTTGGACGAGCTTAATCATGGAGTCCTGAACAATGTCTAATGCCGCATCTTCATCCCTAACAGAATAGAGGACTTGTTTAAACGCACGTTTTTCACTTGCCTTTAAAAAGTCGGATAGTTCTTTTTCGGATGCCATAGATTGAATTTTAGACTTCAATTGAAAAGTTTTGTGGAAAAAAACCTTAAAAATGTAATACAATTATTAGTTCGCTTGTACAAAACCTTTCAAAAGATGGATTGAGATCAATACAAGCAAAGGGCTCAAAGTTTAGCCAAAAGCAAAACGAAGGGCAGACCAACCAATTTTTTGCCGAAAATTGCAAAGGACTATAGAAAGAATATGAATACAATTAAAGATGTAACATCCCTTGATTCCATGAATCAAAAACCCCAAAATCTCCCTGAAATGATTGGCGCAGAAATACTTGTTCGTGCGTTGGCCGAAGAAGGCGTCGAGTATGTTTGGGGATACCCAGGCGGATCCGTTTTATATATTTATGACGAGATCCATAAACAAGATAAGTTCGAACATATATTAGTCCGTCATGAGCAAGGTGCAGTGCATGCTGCTGACGGATATGCAAGAGCATCTGGCAACGTTGGCGTAGCATTAGTCACATCGGGCCCAGGTGTTACGAATGCAGTAACTGGTATCGCAACAGCATATATGGATTCGATACCACTAGTTGTTATTACCGGCAATGTTCCTTCCAATATGATTGGGGAAGACGCATTCCAAGAGTGCGACACTGTAGGTATTACTCGCCCCATCGTCAAGCACAATTTTTTAGTCAAAGATGTACGTGATTTAGCACTGACGATCAAAAAAGCATTCTATATCGCAAAGACTGGTCGTCCCGGACCTGTCGTGATTGATATTCCGAAGGATATTTCCTTCCACAAAACCACTTATGAATATCCTACATCGGTAGATATGCGTTCTTATAGTCCGGTGTTAAAAGGTCATTCAGGTCAAATTCGTAAAGCTGTGAGTTTGTTGCGCGAAGCTGAAAGACCTTATATATATACGGGTGGTGGTGTTATTTTGGCAAATGCTTCTGCTGAATTAAAAGAATTTGCAGAATTGCTAGGATACCCAGTAACCAATACCTTAATGGGTCTTGGAGGCTTTCCTGGAACGCATCCCAATTTCCTGGGGATGCCGGGTATGCATGGCACTTATGAAGCCAATATGACCATGCAACACTCAGATGTAGTAATTGCCATTGGCGCGCGTTTTGATGATCGTGTGATTGGTAATCCTGCACACTTTATGAGCTTACCAAGAAAAGTTATTCATATTGATATCGATCCATCGGTGATTTCAAAAAGAGTTCGTGCAGATGTACCTATTGTGGGCAATCTGAAAGATGTTTTACAAGAAATGATTGCTCAGTTACGCGCCGCTGGACCATTAAAAAATAAATTAGCTGTTGATGCTTGGTGGAGTCAAATTAATGAATGGCGTAAAACTGATTGCTTAAAGTATGACCGTGAATCACAGATTGTGAAGCCACAATATGTTGTAGAGACACTATCCGAATTAACTCATGGCGATGCTTTTATTTGTTCTGACGTAGGTCAGCATCAAATGTGGGCGGCACAATTTTATAAATTTAATAAACCACGTCGTTGGATTAATTCTGGTGGTCTTGGCACAATGGGTGTTGGTTTGCCCTATGCGATGGGCATTAAAAAGGCTTTTCCAAATGAAACCGTTTGTACGATTACAGGTGAAGGTTCTGTACAAATGTGTATTCAGGAACTATCCACTTGTTTGCAATACGACACGCCAATCAAAATTATTTCACTCAATAATCGTTATTTAGGTATGGTTCGTCAGTGGCAAGAGCTTAGCTATAGCAAACGCTACTCACATTCTTACATGGATTCTTTGCCTGATTTTGTGAAATTAGCTGAGGCTTATGGTCACGTGGGTATGCGTATTGAGAAAAAATCTGATGTAGAAGGAGCTTTGCGTGAAGCCTTGGCTCTGAAAAATCGGACTGTCTTTATGGATTTCCAAACAGATCCATCTGAGAATGTTTGGCCAATGGTTCAAGCAGGAAAAGGAATTACTGAGATGATCTTAGGTTCGGAGAACGCCGAATGAGACATATTATTTCTGTACTTCTAGAAAATGAGCCTGGAGCGTTATCTCGCGTTGTTGGTTTATTTTCTGCGCGAGGCTATAACATTGAAAGCTTGACTGTGGCCCCAACTGAGGACTCATCTCTTTCAAGGATGACGATTGTGACTGCAGGTTCAGATGAAGTGATTGAACAGATTACGAAGCATTTGAATCGTTTGGTTGAAGTTGTTAAAGTTTATGACTTGAGTGAAGGCGCACATACTGAACGCGAACTTATGTTGATTAAGGTCCGTGCTGTTGGCAAAGAGCGTGAAGAAATGATGCGAATTACGGATATTTTTCGAGGTCGTGTCATTGATGTTACTGACAAGAGTTATACGATTGAGCTAACAGGTGATTCTGCAAAGTTAGATGCATTTATTGAGTCAATTGATAAATCGGCTATTTTGGAAACTGTCAGAACAGGTGCCTCTGGAATTGGTCGAGGAGAAAGAATTTTACGGGTTTAGTACTTGTAATGAGTGGTTGCAGTTCATGATTAAAACAATATTTAAATAGGAATAAAGATGAAAGTTTTTTACGATAAAGATGCTGACTTATCCTTAGTCAAAGGTAAACAAGTAACAATTATTGGTTATGGCTCACAGGGTCATGCTCACTCATTAAATTTGCATGATTCAGGCGTAAAAGTCACTGTAGGCTTACGCAAGAATGGTGCTTCTTGGAATAAAGCAGTGAACGCTGGTTTACAAGTAAAAGAAGTTGCTGAAGCAGTTAAAGGTGCAGATATTGTGATGATGCTTTTACCTGATGAGCAAATTGCCGAAGTATATAAAAGTGAAGTTGCACCAAATATCAAAGTTGGAGCAGCTTTAGCATTTGCGCATGGATTTAATGTGCATTATGGACAAGTCATTCCTCGTGATGATGTTGATGTCATCATGATTGCACCTAAAGCCCCAGGCCACACAGTAAGGAGTACATATGCTCAGGGTGGTGGCGTGCCTCATTTAGTGGCTGTTTATCAAGATAAATCTGGCGCTGCTCGTGATATTGCACTCTCTTACGCAACGGCAAATGGTGGTGGTCGTGCCGGTATTATTGAAACTAATTTCCGTGAAGAAACTGAAACTGACTTATTTGGCGAACAAGCAGTTTTATGCGGTGGTGCTGTGGAATTAATTAAAGCTGGTTTTGAGACTTTGGTAGAAGCTGGCTATGCTCCAGAAATGGCTTACTTTGAATGTTTGCATGAGCTTAAACTGATTGTAGATTTAATTTATGAAGGCGGCATCGCTAACATGAATTACTCAATTTCTAACAACGCAGAATATGGTGAGTATGTCACTGGACCAAGAATAGTGACTGAGCAGACGAAACAAGTGATGCGTGATGTTCTCAAAGATATTCAGACTGGTGAATATGCAAAGAGTTTTATTCTAGAAAATCGTGCAGGTGCACCAACATTGATTTCACGTAGACGTTTAAATTCGGAGCACCAAATTGAACAAGTCGGCGGTAAACTGCGTTCAATGATGCCTTGGATTGCCAAAAACAAATTAGTTGATCAAAGTAAGAACTAATTTATGTCAGTCTATAAGCACCCCATTATTGCTCGAGAAGGATGGCCATATCTGATTGGAATAGGGATATTGGCTGTCGTTTTTACGAAATTTATAGGGGTTTATTATTCCCTGCCGATTTGGATTGTATTTATTTTTGTACTTCAGTTTTTTCGCGATCCACCGAGACTCGTTCCTATCGCCGCTAATGCCATTTTGGCCCCAGCTGATGGCAGAATTGTTGCCGTTGAAAAGACATTTGATCCATATGCAAAAAGAGACGCTTTAAAAATTAGTATTTTTATGAACGTGTTTAACGTTCACTCCAATCGGATTGCAGTGAATGGGCGCATCAAATCGATTGAGTACTTTCCTGGTAAGTTTTTTAATGCAGACTTAGATAAAGCATCAGTTGAAAACGAAAGAAATGCAATCGTTATCGACGCAAATGGTTGCGATATTACGCTGGTGCAAGTTGCTGGCTTAATTGCACGACGTATATTGTGTTACGTACAGGTTGGGGACTCTGTAAAAAAGGGTGAGCGTTATGGATTTATTCGCTTTGGTTCAAGAGTGGATGTTTATATGCCCTTAGATGCAGAGCCTTTAGTTTCTGTAGGTGATACCGTGCATGCCACTTCAACGCTGCTCGCTATCTTAAGTCATTTGGACTCATGAAACCTAGAGTAAGGCCAAAACGCCCCAAGATTTTTAGTCGAAGCAAAATTGCTCGATCTAGACAAGCTTATCAAGATGATCTGCTTGAAGATGATCAAGAGGAGTTGGTGGTGCGTCCACGCAATAAGGCGATTTATTTATTGCCGAATGCTTTTACTACAGGAGCTTTGTTTTTTGGTTTCTTTGCCATCGTCCAAGCGATGAATCAGCATTGGGAAATCGCTTCGATGGCAATATTTTGTTCCCTCATTTTGGATGGTATGGATGGTCGCGTCGCACGAATGACCCATACACAAAGCGCCTTTGGTGAACAATATGATTCTCTTGCCGATATGGTTTCATTCGGTGTTGCGCCAGCTTTAGTTGCATATGAGTGGGTTCTCAAAGGGTTAGGTAAATGGGGTTGGGTGGCGGCGTTTATTTATTGCGCTGGGGCTGCACTTCGTTTAGCGAGATTTAACATTAGTACAGGTGTTATTGACAAACGTTTTTTTCAGGGTTTACCGAGTCCAGCGGCGGCTTCTATTGTTGCTGGATTTGTGTGGTTAGCAGAGGATAATCACTTGCCAGTGAGCGACGCTGCAATACCCTGGACCATGTTTTGTATTACGGTCTACGCCGGCATAACCATGGTCTCGAATGCCAAGTTTTATAGTGGTAAGGCTTTAGATATTCGCTATAAGGTATCTTTTGGTGTGATGGTCTTTGTCATATTAGGACTAGTATTAATGTCGACCTATCCACCGCTGACCATTTTTTGCTTTTTTCTGGTTTATGCTTTATCAGGATATGTATTGTGGATATGGGAGTATTTCAAGGCTTTTAATCACAATAAAATCAGTTCTAAATTGGAAAAATGACACAAATGCCATTTCGGTGTATAGTGATTCTATGAATTTCAACTTTCAATCTTTATTATTGTTAAACCTACTAGGACTTGATCTAACCATCGGGGCCGGTATAAGGGTACATCAATAAAACAATAGATTGAAGCTCACCACACCAGCCCCAGCAAATTTGCTGGGGTTTTTTATTTTAGGAAATGAAGTTTTAGGAGAACGAGAATGAATCAAGTAGCTGAAGATAAAGTCATTATTTTTGATACCACCTTAAGAGACGGTGAGCAATCGCCTGGTGCTTCGATGACAAAAGACGAAAAGGTCAGAATTGCTCGTCAACTGGAGCGCTTAAAGGTTGACGTCATTGAAGCTGGGTTTGCGGCAAGTTCACCTGGCGATTTTGAAGCCATTAAGGCTGTGGCCGGAGCTGTCAAAGACTCCACTATTTGTTCATTAGCAAGAGCTAATGATAAAGATATATCGAGAGCTGCTGAGGCGATCGCTGCCGCTAATTCAAAAAGAATTCATGTTTTTCTTGCCACGAGTGAGTTACACATGAAAATGAAACTCAGAATGACGAGGGAGCAAGTACTTGAGCAGGCGATACAGTCGATCAGGTTTGCCCGCAACTTTACGGATGATATTGAATTTTCACCAGAAGATGGTTACCGATCTGATCCTGAGTTTTTATATCAAGTTCTTGAAGCCGTCATTAAAGAGGGGGCAACAACGATTAATGTGCCTGATACAGTTGGTTACGCAATACCTGAATTATATGGAGAGTTCATTTTAGATTTACGCAATAAGATACCAAATTCTGATAAAGCTATTTGGTCGGTTCATTGTCATAATGACTTAGGTTTGGCGGTGGCAAACTCTTTGGCCGGAGTGCGTATTGGCGGTGCAAGACAAGTTGAGTGCACGATTAATGGCTTGGGTGAGCGGGCTGGTAATACCTCACTTGAAGAAATTGTGATGGCAATTAAAACTCGTAAAGATTACTTTAATTTAACTGTTGGTACTGATATTTCTCAAATTGTTTCAAGTTCCAAAATGGTTTCTCAAATCACCGGTTTTGTTGTCCAGCCCAATAAAGCCGTAGTTGGTGCGAACGCGTTTGCACATGCTTCAGGAATTCATCAAGATGGGGTTTTAAAAGCAAGAAATACCTATGAGATTATGCGCGCTGAAGACGTGGGCTGGAGCGCTAATAAGATTGTTCTTGGTAAGTTGTCGGGCAGAAATGCTTTTAAACAACGCTTACAAGAGTTGGGTGTTAGCCTTGATTCTGAAGCAGAAATTAATGAGGCATTTGGTCGATTTAAGGCTCTAGCCGATCAAAAATCAGAAATTTTTGATGAGGATATTTTGGCCATTGTTTCGAATGCAGATGTGAAAGATGGCACCGATTATTATCGGTTTGTATCCATAGCGCAACACTCAGAGACCGGAGAAAAACCACACGCTAAGATTGTTCTCCAAGTTGCGGGGCAAGAGTATGAAACTTCAGCGGACGGCAACGGCCCAGTTGATGCGACATTAAATGCAATTGAAAAACAGGCAAACAGTGGCGCTGAGTTATTGTTGTATTCTGTGAACGCAATAACAACAGGTACAGAGTCACAAGGTGAAGTGACGGTTCGTTTAGCGAAAGGCGGAAGAGTGGTTAATGGCATTGGAACTGACCCTGATATTGTTGCGGCCTCAGCAAAAGCATATTTAGCTGCTTTAAATCGTTTACATGACCCATCGCAAGAGAAACTTAATGCGCAGATGACACCATAAATAAGCATTCTATATTTATTAAAATTACCCATTAACAGGTTGCTAGATGTACGGTTAAGTAGCCTATTTTGGCGCGGATATTTTTTAAATATATGATTTATCTAGATATTTAGCTGAACGGTTGCAACTTTGAAGAGTCTTAGGAAGATAAATCTTTCAATGAATGCAGAATTTTGCTACAATAGAACGCTATCTTATTGAAAAAGATAGTTTTTTAATCACGACATATATAAGGTTTGCATCACATTGTGTGATTGAACTTTAGTGTTCGCAAGTAAGGAGTAATTTAATGGCTGTTAATACAGAAGCAAAAGCTGGCATTGTTAAAGAGCACGCACGTGCAGAAAATGATACAGGTAGTCCAGAAGTGCAAGTTGCGCTTTTAACTGCAAGGATCAATGACTTAACCCCTCACTTTAAAGCAAATTTAAAAGATCACCATAGCCGTCGTGGCTTGTTAAAAATGGTTTCCCGCCGTCGTCGTCTTTTAGATTACCTCAAAGGTAAGGATTTAAATCGTTATAAAGTATTAATTGAAAAATTAGGTTTACGTAAGTAAATCAGATATGCCCGCTTTCACATGCGGGCATTATTGTTTTATCTGTTGTAATAGAGTTTGGGTTTAAAGAGAAATATTTGGGTATGTGTCATTCCATTGTTGTTTTTTAATGGATAGAACACCACTGGAATGGCATGCCCTTTCTTGTTCATTTCATCAATAAATCTCACGCTCTAATGTTCGAGGGAATTAAATCACCGTCGATAAGTGACGCAATGATGTCTTGCGTCTATTGTTCATGAATTGGAGAAGAAGATGAGTATATTTAATAAAGTAACAAAAACGTTTCAATGGGGTAAACACACCGTAACTATGGAGACTGGTGAAATTGCTAGACAGTCTGGCGGCGCAGTATTAGTGAATGTAGATGATACCGTTATATTAGCTACAGTGGTAGCTGCAAAAAAAGCCAAGCCTGGCCAAGATTTTTTCCCATTAACAGTTGATTATGTGGAAAAAACTTATGCTGCAGGCAAGATACCCGGTGGATTTTTCCGTCGTGAAGGCCGCCCGTCTGAGGGTGAGACTTTAACCTCAAGACTCATTGATCGCCCGATTCGTCCTTTATTCCCTGAAGATTTTTATAACGAAGTTCAGATTGTTATTCATGTAATGTCGATTAATCCGGAAGTTCCTGCAGACATTCCTTCATTGATCGGCGCATCTGCAGCTCTTGCGATTTCTGGTATTCCATTCCATGGGCCTTTAGGGGCAGCTCGAGTTGGCTATAAAGATGGTGAGTATATGCTCAACCCAACACGTTCAGAGCAACTAGAAAGTCAATTGGATTTGATTGTTGCGGGTACGCAAAATGCAGTATTAATGGTTGAGTCAGAGGCTCATGAGTTGTCTGAAGAAATCATGTTGGGTGGAGTTGTATACGGACATGATCAAGCAAAAATAGCCATTGATGCAATTCAAGATTTAGTGCGTGATGCGGGTAAACCAGAGTGGGATTGGAAGCCTGCACCGAAGAATGAAGAACTCATCTCTAAGGTGACTGCACTTGCTGAAGAAGGCCTTCGTGCCGCTTATCAAATTCGTCAAAAACAAGCTCGTTCAACAGAGTTAAAACAAGTAACTTCTAAAGTGCTTGAGCAACTTGCTGCCGAAGGTGACGTGGATGACGTTGCTGTAGGTAATATTCTTTTTGGCTTAGAGTCCAAAATTGTACGTAGCCAAGTTCTCAGTGGTGAGCCACGAATTGATGGTCGTGACACAAGAACGGTTCGTCCGATTGAAATTAGAACGGGTGTGTTACCACGAACTCATGGTTCGGCTTTATTTACTCGTGGTGAAACTCAAGCTTTAGTAGTAGCAACATTAGGTACTGCTAGAGATGAGCAAATTATTGATGCACTCGAAGGTGAATACCGTGACCGTTTCATGTTCCACTACAACATGCCTCCATTTGCCACAGGTGAAACTGGTCGTGTTGGTAGCCCAAAGCGTCGTGAAATTGGTCATGGCCGTTTAGCCAAGCGTGCACTAATTCCTGTTTTGCCTAAATCTGAAGACTTTGCTTACAGTATTCGTTTGGTGTCAGAAATTACTGAATCAAATGGGTCATCATCTATGGCGTCAGTTTGCGGTGGATGTCTAGCATTGATGGATGCTGGCGTGCCGATTAAAGCGCATGTGGCCGGCGTTGCAATGGGTTTAATTCTTGACGGAAACCGTTTTGCTGTTTTAACAGACATCCTTGGCGATGAAGATCACCTAGGCGATATGGACTTTAAAGTTGCTGGTACAGCAAATGGCGTAACTGCTTTACAGATGGATATTAAAGTACAAGGCATTACGAAAGAAATCATGCAAGTTGCTTTAGCGCAAGCAAAAGAAGGTCGTTTGCATATCTTGTCAAAAATGCAAGAGTCGATGTCCAATGTTCGTACTGAGTTATCAGAGCATGCTCCAAGAATGGTAACGATTAAGATTCATCCAGATAAGATTCGTGAAGTGATTGGTAAGGGCGGTGCGACGATTCAGGCTTTAACCAAAGAAACTGGTTGCAGCATTGATATCAAAGATGACGGTACAGTAACTATTGCATCAACTAGCGCTTCTGGAATGGAAGAAGCAAAACGTCAAATTGAAGGAATTACTGCTGAGGCTGAAGTTGGTAAGATTTATGAAGGCCCAGTCGTCAAGATTCTAGAGTTTGGTGCCTTAGTTAATATTCTTCCAGGTAAAGATGGTTTATTACATATCTCTGAAATTGCTCATGAGCGTGTCAAAGAAGTAAAAGACTTCTTGCAAGAAGGACAAGTGGTGAAGGTTAAGTTGTTAGCTGCAGATGAGCGTGGTCGTCTGAAGCTTTCAATGAAGGCATTGTCCCCGGAAGAAGGTGGTCCATTACCTCCGGTAGCTCAACAAACTGCTGTAGTTGCTGATGAGATTGCTCCAGTCGTGAGAGAGCAACCACCTGCCGAACAATAATTGATGTTGTCGTGAAATGCGCACCTTACTCATCATTGCGAATTGGAAGTTAAATGGCAACTGGTCATTTAATGAAGCGTATGCGAGTGCATTTTCAAGTGGCTTAAAAGATGTTGATGTAACTGGACGTCAGATTGTGATATGTCCACCAAGTATTTATTTACAGCAATTAAATGCCTTGATCCTTAATCAAGACATTTATTTTGGTGGACAGGATCTTTCTGATGAAACAGCTGGAGCATTTACCGGAGAAATTTCAGGTGTAATGCTCAAAGAGTTTGGTTGTCGGTATGTATTGGTTGGACATTCAGAGCGAAGAGTCCGTCATCAAGAATCAAACGAAATTGTTGTAAGGAAAGCGTTAAATGCAATATCAGCAGGTCTAATTCCAGTGATTTGTGTTGGTGAAACTTTAGAGCAGCGACAAAGTCAGCAAATGCACGAAGTGTTATCGAGCCAATTAGATGCTATTTTGCAGGGATTAGGTGAGCAGGTTGAGCAGGTTGTATTGGCTTATGAGCCTATTTGGGCGATTGGCACGGGGCAGACAGCCAGTGCAGAACAAGCTCAAGAGGTACATAGTTGGTTGCGTGAGAGAGTTGGTAAAAAAAGCCATAGCATGGCACAAAATTTACAAATTATTTATGGTGGTAGTGTGAAGTCGGATAATACGAAGCAATTGTTAAATATGCCGGACATTGATGGATTGCTCGTTGGGGGATCGTCATTAGTGGTTTCGGAATTTTTATCAATTTGCCAAGTTAATGAAGGTATATAACGTAGGAAAGGTAGAAAAAATATGGAATGGTTAAAAACTTTACTCTTAGTGGTGCAAATTATCTCCGCTATTGGGATTATTGGACTTGTCTTGGTACAGCAGGGTAAGGGAGCCGATATGGGCGCAGCCTTTGGTTCTGGAGCGTCTGGAAGCATATTTGGAGCAACAGGCTCATCTAATTTCCTGTCTAGAACAACAGGCATTTTAGCGGCTGTATTTTTCTTATCGACGCTATCGATTAGTTATGTAGGTACTAAGCATGAAAGTGATGCTGGTGTTTTATCTAAGCCTGCTGCGCTAACTGTTCCAGATCAACCAGTAGCTGATCCAGCAAAACCTGCAGCAAAAGAAGTTGACTCCACTAAAGGGTCTTCAGTACCAAAATAAATAGAAAGTTATGAAATAATTTTGCCCTTCCTCATCAAAAGGGATAAAATAACACCTTGATTTACAGATGCCGTCGTGGTGGAATTGGTAGACACGCTATCTTGAGGGGGTAGTGGCCTAAGGCTGTGCGAGTTCGAGTCTCGCCGACGGCACCAAGTTTTATTTGTGTCATCAAATATGCTCTACAATCTTAATAGTGTATGTATAATTTTTTTGACATAAATAAATTGTGGAACTAAATTGAACCTCGGTAATTATCTCCCAGTCTTTTTATTTATCTTAGTAGGTATAGGCGTTGGTCTTGTACCAATGGCTTTGGGCAAATTGCTTGGCCCATCCAACCCAGACCCTGAAAAAATTTCTCCGTACGAGTGTGGTTTCGATGCATTCGAAGATGCACGTATGAAATTTGACGTTCGATATTATCTCGTTGCTATTTTATTTATTCTGTTTGATCTTGAAACAGCCTTTTTATTTCCTTGGGGCGTTGCGCTTAAGGAGATTGGATGGGCTGGGTATATTTCAATGATTGTGTTTCTTTTGGAATTTGTTGTTGGATTTGTTTATATTTGGAAAAAAGGTGCTCTTGACTGGGAATAGTTAAGAGTAATAAAAATACAATGGCGCTAGAAGGTTTATTAAAAGAAGGTTTTGTCACGATGTCAGCCGATAAGCTGATTAATTGGACAAGGACTGGCTCATTGTGGCCGATGACATTTGGGCTCGCTTGTTGCGCAGTTGAAATGATGCATGCCGGAGCTGCAAGGTATGATTTGGACCGATTTGGCGTAGTTTTTAGACCCTCTCCAAGGCAGTCAGATTTAATGATTGTTGCGGGAACACTGTGCAACAAAATGGCCCCAGCACTTCGTAAAGTCTACGATCAAATGCCAGAACCGCGTTGGGTTTTATCGATGGGCTCTTGCGCGAATGGTGGCGGTTACTATCATTACTCCTATTCTGTTGTAAGAGGCTGTGATCGCATTGTTCCAGTAGATGTCTATGTTCCTGGCTGCCCTCCAACAGCAGAGGCACTCATGTACGGGATTATTCAGTTGCAGGCAAAAATTCGTCGCACGTCAACTATTGCGAGAAAAGAGTAATTGCTGATGATGAATGAACGTCTAATCTATTTACAGCAGTTATTAGAAAAATCTTTTGGTGGTATAGGCACGATTGAAGCTCGTATAAACGAATTAACGCTCACAATCCCTGCTGGCCAATACATAACAGTTGCAGAAAAATTACGTAGCGATACTTCGTTTGGTTTTGAGCAATTAATTGATTTATGCGGCGTTGATTATCAGACTTATGGTGACACCGTCCGGGCTGATCTTCGTTTCGGCGTGGTTTCTCACTTATTGTCTGTTAGCAATAACTGGCGCTTACGTTTAATTGTTTTGGTTCCTAACGATGATTTTCCAGTCATTCCTAGTTTGACGGGCATTTGGAGTTCAGCGAATTGGTATGAACGTGAAGCCTTTGATCTTTTTGGGATCATTTTTGAAGGTCATGATGATCTTCGAAGAATTTTGACGGATTATGGATTTATTGGACATCCATTCAGAAAAGATTTCCCCGTCTCAGGTCAGGTTGAAATGCGTTATGACCCGGAGCAAAAACGAGTCATTTATCAACCGATAACGATAGAGCCCCGTGAAGTCACCCCACGTGTGATACGTGAAGAAAGTTACGGGTCTTAAAATGGCAGAAATTAAAAATTACACCCTGAATTTTGGACCACAACATCCTGCTGCGCATGGAGTGTTACGACTGGTTTTGGAGTTGGATGGTGAAGTGATTCAGCGTGCTGATCCCCATATTGGTTTATTGCATCGTGCTACTGAAAAATTAGCCGAAACGAGAACTTGGATTCAGAATGTGCCCTATATGGATCGTCTAGATTATGTATCGATGATGGCCAATGAGCACGCTTATGTCATGGCAATTGAAAAATTATTGCAGATTGATGTGCCCGAGCGTGCTCAGTATATCCGTGTCATGTTTGATGAAATCACACGACTTCTCAATCATTTATTATGGATTGGCTGTCATGGTTTAGACGTAGGCGCAATGGCAATCTTCCTTTACGCCTTTAGAGAGCGTGAAGATTTATTTGATATGTACGAGGCTGTATCTGGCGCCCGTATGCATGCTGCTTACTATCGTCCAGGCGGTGTGTATCGTGATTTACCCGATCAAATGCCGCAATATACGGCGAATAAAATTCGTGGTGAAAAAGCAATTAAAAAAATTAATGAAAACCGTACAGGTTCTTTACTTGATTTTATTGAAGATTTTACAAATCGTTTCCCTGGATATGTTGATGAATATGAAACATTACTCACGAATAACCGTATTTGGAAACAGCGTTTAGTAGGAATTGGTGTTGTCACTCCTGAGCGTGCACTGCAATTAGGATTTACTGGGCCAATGTTACGTGGTTCAGGCATAGAGTGGGATTTGCGCAAGAAGCAACCCTATGAAGTGTATGACAAACTTAATTTTGATATTCCAGTTGGCGTGAATGGCGATAGCTATGATCGTTACTTAGTGCGTGTTGAAGAAATGCGTCAATCAAATAAGATTATTAAGCAATGTATTGCTTGGTTAAGAGCGAATCCTGGACCGGTCATAAGTGATAACCATAAAGTTGCGGTTCCAAACCGTGTGGATATGAAATCCAATATGGAAGAGCTGATACATCACTTTAAATTATTTACTGAAGGTATTCATGTTCCGCCAGGCCAAGCTTATGCTGCTGTCGAACATCCCAAAGGGGAGTTCGGTATTTATGCCATCTCAGATGGAGCTAATAAACCTTATCGTTTAAAAATTCGAGCTCCAGGGTTCCCTCATTTAGCAGCTTTAAATGAAATGGCAAAAGGTCATATGATTGCAGATGCTGTGACCATCATTGGCACGCAAGATATTGTATTTGGCGAAATAGATCGTTAGGAAAATAGAGATGCTGACGGAAAATTCTTTAAAGGAAATTGCTCGAAACGTAGCAAAATATCCAGTTGATCAAAAGCAATCAGCCGTAATGGCTGCATTAGCAGTAGCTCAGGATGAATATGGTTGGTTAACCGCTGATGCGATTGCTGAAGTAGCTACGATATTAGATATGCCACCGATTGGGGTTCAAGAAATCGCCACTTTTTACAATATGTACAACGTGGTACCTACTGGAAAATTTAAATTAGCCGTATGTACCAATTTGCCATGTGAATTGTCGGGTGGGAAACGAGCTGCAGAATATTTGAAGCAAAAGCTAGGTATTGGATTTGGTGAAACCACCACATGTGGAACGTTTACCCTTGTTGAAGGGGAGTGTATGGGGGCATGTGGTGATGCTCCAGTTGCACTAATCAATAATAAAAAAATGTGTAGTTGGATGACAAACGACAAAATTGATGCCCTATTGGAAGAGTTGGCTGCAAATCAGAAAGTGACGGGTTAAATAATGACTTCACTTCATGATTTACATATTAAGCCTTTAATTTTGGCTAATCTGAATGGTAGTAATTGGCACTTACCAGATTACGTAGCAAGGGGTGGATATTCCGCTTTACGTAAAATTTTGGAAGAAAAAATAACTCAAGATCAAGTAATTGCTACTGTCAAAGCATCAGGACTCAGAGGACGAGGCGGTGCAGGCTTTCCTACAGGATTGAAATGGAGTTTTATGCCACGTCAACTGCCGGGAGACAAATACTTAGTATGTAATTCAGACGAAGGTGAGCCAGGCACATTTAAAGATCGAGACATCCTTCGATATAACCCACATGCCCTCATTGAAGGTATGGCTATTGCAGCCTATGCAATGGGTATTCCAGTTGGATATAACTATATTCATGGTGAGATTTGGAATGAATACGCTATCTTTGAAAATGCCCTAGAAGAGGCCAAGGCTGCTGGATTTTTGGGCGACAAAATCATGGGTTCAGAATTCTCCTTTCAATTACACGCGCATCATGGATATGGCGCATATATTTGCGGAGAAGAAACAGCCTTACTCGAATCATTGGAAGGTAAAAAAGGCCAACCACGCTTTAAGCCGCCATTTCCTGCGAGTTTTGGATTGTATGGCAAACCAACCACCATTAACAATACTGAAACTTTTGCTGCTGTGCCGTTTATCTTTGCAATAGGTGCTGATCAATACGCGCAGTTGGGCAAACCGAATAATGGTGGTACAAAAATTTTCTCAGTCTCTGGAGATGTAACTCGCCCAGGTAATTATGAAGTTCCACTAGGCACGCCATTTGCAAAACTACTGGAACTTGCAGGTGGTATGCGTGATGGTAAAAAAATTAAAGCGGTGATTCCTGGTGGTTCTTCTGCTCCTGTTATACCTGGAGAGATGATGTTAGCTACTGATATGGACTATGACAGCATTGCAAAAGCTGGCTCCATGTTGGGTTCTGGAGCTGTGATTGTGATGGATGAGACACGTTGCATGGTCAAGTCCTTATTAAGACTTTCTTATTTTTATCACGAAGAGTCCTGTGGGCAATGCACCCCATGTCGTGAAGGTACTGGATGGTTGTGGCGCATGGTCAACCGCATTGAGCATGGTCAAGGTCGTCCTGAGGATTTGGATTTGCTAAGTGATGTTGCCGGCAACATTATGGGAAGAACGATTTGTGCTTTAGGCGATGCCGCAGCGATGCCCGTTCGCGGTATGTTGAAACATTACATGCCTGAATTTGTGTATCACGTCGAGAATAAGCGTTGTCTTGTTCCGCAATATGTTTAATGATTAAAAATCAAAGTGAGTAAGCAGAATGGTTGAAATTGAGATTGATGGAAAATTAGTCGAAGTCAAGGAAGGCTCAACGGTCATTCAAGCCGCGCAAAGCATTGGCACGTACATCCCTCATTTTTGTTATCACAAAAAATTATCGATTGCCGCCAATTGCAGAATGTGTTTAGTTGAAGTGGAAAAAGCGCCCAAACCAGTTCCAGCTTGCGCTACACCCGTTAATAAAGGCATGAAGATCTTTACTCGATCTGAAAAAGCAGTCAATGCACAAAAATCGGTGATGGAATTTTTATTAATTAACCATCCCTTAGATTGTCCTATTTGTGATCAAGGTGGCGAATGCCAGTTGCAAGATTTAACGATGGGTTATGGTAAATCAACGTCGCGTTATCAAGAAGAGAAAAGAGTGGTTTTCCACAAGAATGTAGGGCCACTCATTTCTATGGAAGAAATGAGTCGTTGTATTCATTGCACACGCTGCGTTCGTTTTGGCCAAGAAATTGCTGGCGTCATGGAATTAGGTATGTTGGGACGTGGAGAGCATTCAGAAATCACCTCTTTTGTAGGCCAAACAGTAGATTCCGAGATGTCAGGCAATATGATTGATATCTGTCCCGTAGGCGCGTTAACTAGTAAGCCATTTAGATACGCTGCCAGAACATGGGAATTAGGCAGAAAAAAATCCTTAAGCCCGCATGACTCGATGGGTAGTAATACCATCATTCAAACCAAATCTGACCGTGTGATGCGTGTTGTACCATTTGAAAACGAAGCCATTAATGAATGTTGGATATCTGACAAAGATCGCTTTGCTTATGAAGGTTTAAATAGTGAAGATCGATTGCAGCAACCACTTATTAAACAAAATGGAGAGTGGCTGGAAACCGATTGGGCGAGTGCTCTAGAGTATGTGGCTAGCGGGTTATCCGGTGTAAAAGCAGATCACACTGGGAAGTCGATTGCAGCGATTGCTCATCCGATGAGCTCTATTGAAGAACTTTACTTGCTAAATAAACTAATCAAAGAATTGGGCTCGGATGACGTTGAAACACGTTTACGTCAAATGGATCCAACCAATGATATTCCTGCGCCTTGGTTGGGGCGTCCAATCGCAGAACTTGAAAAATTACAAAAAGCTTTCATTATCGGTAGTTTTTTACGTAAAGATCACCCATTAATTGCAACGCGCTTACGCAAGGCCACTAAAGCTGGTTTACAGGTTCTGAGAATGGATACAGGAGCAGATGATTGGTTAATGCCAACCCAGTCGATGACGCTAGCACCTTCCAAATGGTTAGCAGCAATACAGGCAGTCGCCGCCGAGGTAGCAACTGCTAAATCAATACCAGTACCTTTGAATATGACTCAAAGTGATGCACAAGCTCAACTATTTGCACAAGCATTATTAAGCGGTGATCAAAAATCTATTTTCATTGGTAACACTGCCCTAGCACATCCACAAGCAACACAAATAATTGCTTGGGCACAATGGATTGCAGATCAAACGGGCGCAGCCTTAGGATTTCTTGGCGACGGTGCAAACTTTGTTGGCGCAAAACTGATTGGCGCAACTGGCAAAGGTATACATCCTATCTTAGATGGGTCGAAAAAAGCAGTTGTTTTATATCAAGTTGAACCAAGTATGGATTTAGCTAATCCTGCAATGGCGAGAGAAGCTCTTTTACAAGCGCAGACAGTTATAGCAATGAGTTCATTTATATCAGATGATTTACTTGATCTTGCGGATGTCATCTTGCCGATTACACCCTATACCGAACAAGCAGGAACGTATATAAATATTGTTGGAGATGTACAAACTACGCAAGCTTCAGTTAGACCTTTAGGTCAAGCACGCCCTGGTTGGAAGGTACTTCGTGTATTAGGTGACTTACTCAAATTAGATGGATTTCAATTCAATGCGGTTGACGAAGTCATGAATGCCGCCTTAGGCGGACTTGATATCCCAGGATCTTTATCAAATAGAACGCAAGTTAGTCTTGCGCAGGGTCAGACCTCAACTACCACTGGTATAGAGCGAGTAGCTGATTTACCAATTTACTTTAGTGATTCAATTGTTCGTCGAGCACCATCCCTACATTTAACTGTGGATAGTAAAAATGCCTTGAAGGCCGGGCTTTCACCTGAACTGTTTGCTCAGTTTGGACTTAAAGAAGGTGATGCGATCAAAGTTTCTCAAGGAAATCATTCTGTCGTCTTACCAGCGACATTACAAAAAGGTTTAGCCTCAGGTGTTGTAAGAATTGCAACTGGAACACCAGCAAGTGCAGAGCTTGGAAGTTCTTTTGGTGAATTAATCGTGGAGCGTGCTTGAAATGATTGAAACCATCACAACCCAAGGTGAGGCCATTTTTGGTCAAGTATGGCCTGTGATTTGGGCACTACTGCGGATTGTTGTTATCGTTTTGCCGATGTTTGCTTGCGTTGCATACCTGACTTTGTGGGAACGAAAACTGATTGGTTGGATGCATTCTAGGATGGGACCAAATCGTGTTGGTCCTTTAGGTCTTTTACAACCGATTGCAGATGCCCTGAAATTACTATTAAAAGAGATCATTCAACCGATTCGTGCGAATAAGCTACTATACATAGTCGGCCCCGTTATGGTGATCGCACCTGCATTTGCGGCTTGGGCCGTGGTGCCATTTCAAGATGGCATGGTCCTCGCAGATGTCAATGCTGGGCTTTTATACGTTATGGCGATTACTTCAGTAGGGGTATATGGCGTCATTCTTGCTGGTTGGGCCTCGAATTCAAAATATGCATTTTTAGGAGCTATGCGTGCTTCAGCACAAATGGTTTCATATGAAATTGCCATGGGGTTTGCATTAGTTACGGTTTTAATGGTGACTGGATCTCTTAATCTTGGGGATATCGTCCGTTCACAATCGCAAGGATTTTTTGCATCTTATGGAATTAATTTTTTGTCATGGAATTGGTTGCCACTATTACCCATGTTTGTGATTTACTTTATCTCTGGAGTTGCTGAAACGAATCGTCACCCATTTGACGTAGTAGAGGGTGAGTCTGAAATTGTTGCTGGTCACATGGTTGAGTATTCTGGAATGGCATTTGCGATGTTCTTCCTTGCTGAATATGCCAACATGATTTTGATTACAACCATGTGTGCGACTTTATTCTTAGGTGGATGGTTACCTATTTTAGATTTGCCCATATTGAGAGACATTCCGGGGTTCTTCTGGTTATTTACCAAAACTTTTATTCTCTTATCGATTTTTATTTGGTTAAGAGCATCATTACCTAGATATCGTTACGATCAAATTATGCGTTTGGGATGGAAAGTTTTTATACCTTTATCCGTTTTTTGGGTTGTTGTGGTTGGCGCATGGATTGTTTCACCTTGGAGTGTTTGGAAATGATGACACCCGTTACTACAGGAATCATAAATGTTAAATAATGTCCGCGAATTTTTAAACAGTTTATTTTTGAAAGAGGTGTTTAAAGGCATGGGTCTTACAGGCCGTTATTTGTTCGCACCTAAAACAACGATTCAATATCCCGAAGAAAAAACACCGATGTCACCGCGCTTTCGGGGATTGCACGCATTGCGTCGTTACCCAAATGGTGAAGAGCGCTGTATCGCATGCAAAATGTGTGAAGCAGTATGCCCCGCTTTGGCAATCACCATTGAGTCTGATCTGCGCGAAGATGGCACGCGCCGTACCTCACGATATGACATTGACTTAACAAAGTGTATTTTTTGTGGATTTTGTGAAGAGGCGTGCCCAGTCGATGCGATTGTAGAGACGCACATTCATGAATACCATGGTGAAAAGCGTGGCGATTTGTATTTTACAAAAGATATGTTGCTTGCAGTTGGTGATCAATATGAAAAAGAAATTGCAGCGAATAAAACAGCTGATGCAAAGTATCGATAAGAACAAAAATGATGAACTTGAATCCTACCGTAATATTTTTCTATAGTTTTGCTACTGTGTTGATACTTTCAGCATTAAAAGTGATAACAGCGAAAAATCCTGTACATGCAGCCTTGTTTTTAGTGTTGGCATTTTTTAATGCAGCAGGTATTTGGATGTTGTTAGAAGCAGAATTTTTATCTATTGCCCTGATCCTCGTCTATGTTGGCGCGGTCATGGTTTTATTCCTGTTTGTGGTGATGATGCTGGACTTAGATATTGCAAACTTACGCAGCCAATTTAAGCAATTTATTCCGATGGCGTCTTTGGTTGGTGCTGTGATTGTTGCGGAAATGACCCTGGTTTTAGTGAGAGGTTTTATTGGTACGGTTAATCCGTTGCCAAAGAATACCCCAGAAGGCGAAAGTAACTCTATGAGTCTTGGTAAGATGATTTATGGGGACTATGTGTTTAATTTTGAAATTGCTGGAATCATTTTGCTCGTAGCAATTGTTGCTGCCGTTGCCTTGACACTGCGCCGCCGTAAAGATCATAAGACACAAGACATTGCTGCCCAGATCCGCACAAATCCTGCTGATCGCGTAAGGATTGTATCGATGGAATCAGAAAATGAGAATCGCCAGACTGGGAAAAAATCATGATTACACTTGCTCATTATTTAGTCTTGGCTGCCATGCTATTTGCTATAGGTATTATCGGCATCTTCTTAAATCGTAAAAACATCATTGTGTTATTGATGTCGATCGAACTGATGCTACTTGCTGTAAATACCAACTTCATTGCGTTCTCCCACTACTGGGGCGATATGTTGGGTCAGGTATTTGTCTTTTTTATTTTGACAGTAGCAGCTGCAGAGGCCGCAATAGGATTAGCTATATTAGTGATTCTATTCCGCAGTAGTGATACCGTCAGTACAGAAGATCTTGGTCAGTTAAAAGGTTAATAGGGCTATTCGATAGAAAACATCATGACGTCAACTTTAAATCCCTCCCTATTAATGCTCATTCCATTGGCGCCACTCATTGGTGCAATTATTGCTGGATTTTTTGGCACTAAATTGATGGGTAATCAACTTGGCCGAACTGCTTGCCATCGGATTACGATTCTTGGGGTTGCGATTGCGTGTGGTTTATCGATATATGTATTGACTCTGGTGATGGCCGGAGCCCGTTTTAACGGCAATCTGTATGAGTGGATGCGTTTTGGAGATGAGTTGGTATTACATATTGGATTTTTAATCGACCCACTATCCGCCATGATGATGGTAGTCGTTACTTTTGTCTCATTGATGGTTCATATTTATACGATTGGTTACATGCATGAGGATGAGGGATATAACCGTTTCTTTTCCTATATATCATTATTTACATTCGCCATGTTGATGCTAGTGATGAGTAATAATTTCTTACAACTCTTCTTTGGTTGGGAAGCTGTAGGATTGGTTTCTTATTTACTGATTGGTTTTTGGTACACCAAGCCAAGAGCGGTTTTTGCTAATATGAAAGCGTTCTTAGTCAATCGTATTGGAGACTTTGGTTTCATTTTAGGTATTGGTTTGATCTTTGCTAATACGGGTACTTTGGATTATCAAACCGCTTTTGGTCAAGCGCAAAATATTGCAGCCCAAACCCTGCCTGGAACTCATTGGGAGTTAATGACAGTTACATGTATTTGCTTATTTATTGGGGCAATGGGTAAATCTGCCCAGTTCCCATTACATGTTTGGCTACCTGATTCAATGGAAGGTCCGACACCGATTTCAGCATTGATTCATGCTGCGACGATGGTTACTGCAGGTATTTTTATGGTATCGCGTATGTCACCATTCTTTGAGTTATCTGACACAGCACTTTCATTCATCTTAATTATTGGCTCGATCACTGCCTTGTTTATGGGTTTTTTAGGCATCGTCCAAACCGATATCAAACGTGTTGTTGCTTACTCCACATTATCGCAACTAGGGTATATGACAGTTGCCCTTGGTGTTTCGGCGTATCCAGTCGCTATTTTTCACCTGATGACACATGCGTTCTTCAAAGCACTCTTATTTCTTGGAGCGGGAAGTGTGATTATGGGGATGCACCATGATCAAGATATGCGGAACATGGGAGGCCTTAGAAAATATATGCCAATTACCTGGATTACCTCTCTGATTGGCAGTTTGGCGCTTATTGGTACCCCATTCTTTTCAGGCTTTTATTCCAAAGATTCTATTATTGAAGCAGTCGCAGAAAGTCATATTTATGGCTCCGGTTTTGCTTACTTCGCCGTCATGATAGGTGTATTTGTTACTGCTTTTTACTCGTTTAGAATGTATTTCTTAGTATTTCATGGCAAAGAACGTTTTGGTCAAAGTCATAATCACCATGGGCATGGAGATGATCATCATGGCTTAGCTCCCGGGCAAAAGCCAAACGAATCTCCTTTAGTCGTTACTTTACCTCTCATATTGCTTGCGATTCCTTCGGTCATTATTGGTTATGTTGCGATTGAGCCCATGTTGTACGGTGGATTTTTTGATCAGTCAATTTTCATTGATGCCAATGCCCATCCTGGTATGGAAGAGTTAGAAGCCGCATTTCATGGGGCATTCAATATGGTGATTCATTCATTAACTTCACCAGTTTTATGGTTAGCTATTGCAGGGGTTGCAACTGCTGCGATCTTTTATCTCATCAAGCCCGAGATTCCTGCAAAGATTGCAGAAGTTTTTGCCCCAATCAAGAAGCTGTTGGATAACAAATATTATTTAGATGATCTCAACCAAGCAGTATTTGGTCGTGGTGCGCAGATCATCGGGAACGGACTTTGGAAGGGTGGCGATCAAACTGCAATTGATGGATTTATAGTCAATGGAAGTGCAAAGGTAGTTGATTGGTTCTCTAAATTAGTTAGACATTTTCAATCTGGGTATTTATATCATTACGCCTTTGCCATGATTATTGGCGTAGTTGGTTTGATTGCTTGGATACTTTTCACCCATTTGGGTTCAATTCAATAAGCGGCCAGTTATGATTTTATCTTTAGCAATTTGGATGCCGATTGTATTCGGGGTATTGATTTTAGGAAGTGGTTCCGATACCAGCAAGTCCTATGTCCGTTGGCTAGCACTTTTTGCTGCAACCTTAAGTTTTATCATTACGTTACCGCTCATTACGGATTTTGATACAGCAAATGCTGGCATGCAGTTTGTTGAAAACATGCCATGGGTACAACGTTATGATTTAAATTATTTTTTGGGTGTTGACGGCATTTCAGTTTGGCTTGTTGTTTTAACATCTTTTATCACCGTGATTGTGATTCTTGCCGGTTGGGAAGTGATTCAGGATCGCGTTGCGCAGTATATGGCAGCATTTTTAATTTTGTCAGGCCTAATGATTGGTGTATTTTCAGCTTTAGATGGCTTACTTTTTTATGTGTTCTTCGAGGCTACACTGATTCCGATGTATATCATTATTGGTGTGTGGGGAGGTAAGAACAGAATTTATGCGGCATTTAAATTCTTCCTGTATACATTACTTGGATCACTTCTCACATTGATTGCGATTTTGTATTTGTATAACGCAACGGGCTCCTTTAATATTCTTGAGTGGCATCAGGCGCACTTGAACTTCACAGAACAGTTGTTGATTTTCTTTGCGTTTTTAATGGCGTTTGCAGTGAAGGTTCCCATGTGGCCAGTCCACACTTGGCTACCAGATGCTCACGTGCAAGCCCCAACAGGTGGTTCAATTGTATTGGCTGCGATTATGCTGAAGTTAGGCGCTTATGGCTTCTTAAGATTCTCATTACCGATTGCTCCAGATGCCAGTATTTATTTGGGACCATTCATCATTGCTTTATCTTTAATTGCCGTCATCTACGTTGGATTAGTTGCTCTTGTCCAAAAAGATATGAAAAAATTAGTAGCGTATTCCTCGATTGCGCATATGGGCTTTGTCACCTTAGGCTTCTTTATTTTCAATCAGATGGGGCTTGAAGGTGGAATTATTCAGATGATTTCACATGGATTTATTTCTGGCGCAATGTTCTTCTCCATTGGGGTTTTATATGACCGGATGCATACTCGTGAAATCGCTGATTACGGTGGAGTCGTTAACACGATGCCTCGCTTTGCAGTATTTGCTGTTTTTTTTGCAATGGCTAATTGTGGATTACCTGCAACTTCAGGATTTATTGGTGAGTTTATGGTCATTCTTGGTGCGATTGATTATGACTTTACGATCGGCTTACTCGCCTCCACAGCACTCATTCTTGGAGCTGCGTATTCATTATGGATGACCAAAAGAGTATTTTTTGGCACAGTAACCAATGATCATGTTGCACAATTAAGTGATATCAATGCAAGAGAGTATTTCATTCTTGGAGTATTAGCGATATTAACCATTGGTATGGGGGTTTATCCAAAACCTTTCACCGATATTATTCATCCAGCGGCAGTTGAGTTACTCAAGCATGTCGCGATGACGAAGATTTAAAGAACTGGAACTAGCATGCAAGCAATTGACTTATTAGAAATTTTGCCCGAGTTAATTTTATTACTCGTGGCCTGTTCCATTTTATTAGTGACACCTTTTTTCAAAGAAAAAGAAGTGAATGATGACGATGTATTCTTCACGCCAAAAGCAGCTGGTTTCGCTTATCAATTATCAATTTTGACTTTACTAGTGTTAGCTATTCTGTTTGCGATGCGGGTGAGTGATGTGCCTGTGCACATTATGAATGGATTATATATCGTAGATCCATTTTCAAACGTCTTGAAGTCCGTATCTGCAATTGCCGTGATGGTGACACTCATTTATTCAAAACAATATTTAATTGATCGCCAACTCTTTAGAACGGATTACATCGCACTCGTTTTATTGGCTTTGTTAGGACAATTTGTGATGATCTCTGGGGCCAATATGTTAACCCTGTATCTTGGCCTGGAGTTATTAGCACTGTCGACTTATACCTTAACAGCTATGCGTCCGAACTTTCCTAGAGGTATTGAGGCGGGCATGAAATATTTCATTTTGGGAGCTTTATCCTCTGGCTTCTTGTTATACGGCATGTCCATGATTTATGGCGCTACAGGGTCATTAGATTTAGACGATATTTTACGTACCACCAACAGTGATGCGGTTATGCACCTTGTACTTTCTTTTGGTATTGTTTTTTTACTAGCTGGCCTTGCGTTTAAATTAGGTGCAGCCCCGTTTCATATGTGGGTACCAGATGTCTATGATGGGGCACCGACGTCAGTCACCCTGTTAATTGGTGGAGCACCTAAAATCGCCGCCTTTGCAATTACTTTCAGATTATTAGTCGGTGGTCTACAAAATCTTGATTTGGATTGGCAACCTATTTTAATTTTCTTATCTGTTACGTCATTAATTGTCGGTAACTTAACGGCGATTGCACAAACAAATATCAAACGGATGTTAGCTTATTCGACGATTTCTCATATGGGCTTTTTGCTTCTTGGGTTCCTTTGTGTATATGATGAACTTGCATATAGCGCTTCTTTCTTTTATGCAGTAACTTATGTATTGTCTACACTAGGCACCTTTGGTCTTTTGATGATTTTGTCGAAAAAAGGATTTGAATGTGAAACTATTGAGGACTTAAAAGGGCTGAACCGTCGCAGTCCATTACTCGCCTTCATTATGTTGTTGCTTATGTTCTCGTTAGCAGGCATTCCACCAACAGTTGGATTCATTGCAAAACTATCTATCTTGGATTCTTTAGTCGATGCTGGATATCTTGGCTTAGCCATATTTGCGGTCATGGCATCACTCGTCGGAGCTTTTTATTATTTACGTGTTGTGAAAACGATGTATTTTGAAGAGCCATCGGATACTAGCTTAATTACTGGACAGGGATTTGCCAAAGGGTTGTTGACCATCAACGGTATCTTTATTCTTTTAGCAGGTATATTCCCAGCATTCCTCACTACCCTGTGTTTACATGCGATGAGAACATCTCTGCAGGGCTGATGGCAACTAGTTTTCCATTGATTCCAAATTTTGACGACTTGCCAGTAGGTGATGGGCATCTTCGAGAAGTTACTCTAAAGTCAAAGCCGGTTTATGAAGGCTATTACTTAAAACTGATTCAAGATCAGGTCCAATTACCCAATCGTCAAATTGCCGGGAGAGAGTACTTAATCCATCCTGGAGCTGTTGCAATTGTCCCGATATTGCCAGATGGTAGAGTGTTGCTTGAGAGGCAGTACCGCTATCCCTTACATCAAGCCTTTATCGAAATCCCTGCTGGAAAATTAGATCCTGGTGAAAATACACTCACCTGCGCGAAGCGAGAGTTACAGGAGGAGACTGGTTTGATTGCCAAGGAGTGGCATTTTTTAGGAAAGATACATCCGATTATTTCCCATTCCACTGAATTCATTGATATTTATATAGCTAAAGACTTAGAAATGACTCAAACGAATTTAGATGAGGGAGAGTTTTTAGACATTTTTGGGGCTTCTTTAAAAGAAATTCACGAATGGATTAAACAAGGAAAAATAACTGACGTAAAAACCATTATCAGCTTCTATTGGCTTCAAGATTTTTATCAGGAATCTAGTAAGTAAACCATTCATATTCTATTTTTTAAATAGAATATGAATTGGTGTCATAATTAAAACAAATATTAAAATTGAAATTCTGAAAATATGAAAGTTTACAACTTGGCTTGTCCTCTTAACCATCAATTTGAAGGATGGTTTACTTCTGAGGAAGATTTTTCATCGCAAAAAGAGCGCGCAGTTTTATGCTGTCCAATGTGTAATAGTGTTGAAATTGCCCGCATGCCATCTGCTCCTTATATTGCTAGTAAAGGCCATAATCACAGCAATTCCAGACTTGACGAGCTCGAAAAGGCTTCGCAAAATATGCCTTCAGCGAGTGATGCGATGCACTTAAGCCCTGAGCAAAAAGTCCTCTTTCAAGAAAAAATGCAGGCAATGATGTTGCAAGTAGTTCGTGAAATTATGGAAAAGACAGAAAACGTGGGCGAATCCTTTGCTGAGGAAGCTCGTAAAATTCATTACAGAGAATCTCCTGAGAGAAGTATTCGTGGCGTAACTACGGTTGATGAAGCTGCTGAATTAATCGATGAGGGTATTGAGGTTTTCTCACTACCCGTGCTACCGTCGTTTAAAAATACTCTTCAATAATGATTCAATATATAAAAAAGCCCTTAGAAAATTAAACTAAGGGCTTTTTTGTTTTACCACCAACTATTTAATCGTTGGCATGACAAACTCTCCACCTTTGGAAATACTCTCTGGCCAGCGTTGCATAATACTTTTTTGTTTCGTGTAAAAACGAACACCTTCACGACCATAAGCATGCATATCACCAAACAAAGAGTTTTTCCAACCACCAAAACCATGCCAAGCCATTGGGACAGGAATCGGAACGTTAATACCAACCATCCCTACTTGGATCCGTCTGGCAAATTCACGAGCAATATTGCCATCACTCGTGAAGCAGGCAACACCGTTTCCGAATTCATGAGCATTAATTAAATCGACAGCTTGACTAAAATTCTCTAAACGTACACACGAGAGAACCGGCCCAAAAATTTCTTCTTTATAAATTTTCATGTCGGTTGTTACGTTGTCAAACAAGGTGCCACCTAACCAAAAGCCATTTTCTAAACCAGAAACGGTAAAGTTACGACCATCGACTAAGAGTTGAGCACCTTCGTCCACTCCAGATTGAATGTAGGAGCTGATACGGTTTTTAGCTGTTGCAGTCACAATTGGACCCATTTCCGCATCAAGCTCCATCCCGTTTTTAATTTTCAAAGACTTGGTTTTTTCAATCAGTGCAGGCATCACACGCTCAGCAGCAGAACCAACGAGAACTGCAACTGAAATCGCCATGCAGCGCTCGCCAGCAGATCCGTAAGCAGCGCCTACAAGTGCATCAACCGCCTTATCAATATCAGCATCTGGCATGATAACCATATGATTTTTAGCACCACCCAAAGCTTGGACACGTTTACCAAAATGCGCACTGCGCTCATAAATATAATTGGCAATAGGCGTTGAACCTACAAAGCTCAGTGCTTTTACATCAGGATTCTCAATTAATGCATCAACCGCTTCTTTGTCACCTTGAACCACATTAAATACTCCGTCGGGAAGGCCAGCTTCTTTAAAAAGATTTGCCAAAAATAAAGAAGCAGATGGATCTGTTGGGCTTGGCTTAAGAATAAATGTATTCCCACTGGCAATTGCCATCGGATACATCCACATGGGGACCATCACAGGGAAGTTGAACGGCGTAATACCTGCAACCACACCTAAAGGTTGGCGCATTGTCCAGTTATCAATATTTGTTGAAACTTGTTCAGTGTATTCACCCTTGAGAAGTTCTGGGATGCCACATGCAAACTCAACAATTTCGATACCGCGAGTTACTTCACCTTGAGCATCTGTAAAAACTTTACCGTGTTCTGCTGTAATGATTGCGGCTAGTTCGTTTTGATGTTGATTCAATAGTTCAAGATATTTGAACATAATACGTGCACGGCGCAGTGGGGGGGTGTCAGCCCATTTAGGAAATGCGGCTTGGGCTGCAGCTACAGCTTGATTGACGTCTGCTGTACTTGCCAATACTACTCTGCGACTTTTTTGACCACTTGCTGGATGGTAGACATCTTGAAAGCGACCAGATGTTCCGGAAAATTTTTGCCCGGCAATGTAGTGAACTACATCGTCAGAAGGAGTAAAAGCGGCAGTTGTCATATAAGTCTCCAAAAAAATCAATTGATTAATATGAATATTTTACATTCTTGAACCATGCAATGGCGATAAACACCAAAAGGTAAATAAAGTATTTATTTAATTCGAGCGATAATAGTGTTTTTTATCAATCATGCAAAATTAATTGGATGCACCTGTGAATCGAGAGACATGGCTTCAAAACGCTATTCAGGCCTTAGAGCCGATCTTTTCTGCTGTTGGATACGGAGTTCCACCCCTCAAAGTTTCCTGCGGATTTGCTGCATCTAGTAGCCCCAGAACGACTTTGGGTCAGTGCTGGCCTCGGCAGAGATCGGGTGAAATGGTCAATGAAATTTTTATTTCCCCGAAAATTGATGATCCAGTTGAGGTTTTAGATACCTTAGTGCATGAAATCTGCCATGCGATTGATGATTGTCAATCAGGTCATGGTGCAGACTTCCAGGGCATTGCTCAGGTAGTCGGTCTAGAAGGACCTGCACGGATGGCGATGGCAGGCCCGGCACTGAAGATTCGATTAATGACGATTTGTCAAAAATTAGGAGATTATCCTCATCGGGCCTTAAATTTTCCGCCGCCAAGACCAAGTAATGCAACTAGGGCCAAAGCAAAATGCCCTGAATGTGGATATGAGGTCAGCCTTTTAAAACGTTGGGCAGATTATGGTGCACCGATTTGTCCAAAGGATAAAATAAGGATGGAAGAATATGCAAAAGAAATAATTGAACCAAGTATTGAGAATGTCGATAATCAACAAAAAGAAATTATCCATAGGGCGGTAAGTTAAAGATGACCAAAAAACATGAAATCGCAGTTATTGCAGGAGATGGTATTGGTGTAGAAGTGATGCCTGAAGGATTACGAGCCCTTGATGCCGCTTGTAGAAAATTTGGCATAGACATACAACTGAATCATTTTGATTTTGCAAGCTGTGACTATTATGTAAAGCATGGCAAGATGATGCCAGATAATTGGTTTGATTTATTAGTTGGTCAAGATGCGATCTTCTTTGGTGCGGTTGGTATGCCAAAACTGGTTCCTGACCATATTTCCTTATGGGGTAGTTTGATTCAATTCCGTAAGCGCTTTGATCAATATGTCAATTTACGCCCAGTCAAACTTATCCCGGGTGTTCCAAGCCCCTTAGCCAACCGCAAACCTGGAGATATTGATTTTTATGTTGTCCGTGAAAATACCGAAGGTGAGTATTCAAATGCGGGAGGTATTTTGTTTGAAGGAACTGATCGAGAGTTTGTGATTCAGGAAACTGTCATGACCCGGACAGGCGTCGATCGTATTTTGAAATACGCCTTTGAATTAGCCAATAAGCGTGAAAAAAAGCATTTAACTTCAGCCACCAAATCAAATGGCATTTCTATTACGATGCCTTATTGGGATAAGCGAGTAGCCAATATGGCAACGCAATATCCACAAATCAAGGTTGATCAATTTCATATTGATATTTTGACGGCTTTCTTTGTGCAACGACCCCAACATTTTGACGTTGTCGTAGGCAGTAATTTATTTGGTGATATTTTGTCTGATCTTGGTCCTGCTTGTACTGGAACAATTGGGATTGCTCCATCTGGCAACATTAACCCAGAAGGTATCTATCCTTCCTTATTTGAGCCCGTTCATGGTTCCGCTCCAGATATCGCTGGAAAAGGAATCGCTAACCCAATAGGACAAATTTGGAGTGCAGCAATGATGCTAGAGCACCTTGGCCACCCTGAAGCATCTAAAGCAATTGTGGATGCTTTTGAAAAAGTATTGGCTGCAGGTCCAAAGCATGCGCCCTTTACACCAGACATGGGTGGCACAGGTAATACCCAGGATTTTGGTAAGGTCATTACAGAGGCCATTTAAACATCATGCTTAAATATCTATCGGTTTTGGATCAATCTGCTGCCGTAGAGGGTGTTGCTCACGCAACTGTGATTCAACATACGGTAGATTTAGCAGTGTATGCAGAAGAGTTGGGATATCACCGTTTTTGGGTATCTGAACATCACAGTCATCCTAGTATTGTGGGTACAGCACCTGAAATATTGATGGCGGCCATATCGCAAAAAACAAATCACATTCGACTTGGTAGTGCTGGAGTGATGTTGCCACACTATAGTTCACTAAAAGTTGCAGAGCAGTTTCGGGTTCTAGAAAGTTTAGCTCCAGGAAGAATTGATTTAGGCGTAGGAAGAGCACCTGGA
>CANHPL010000024.1 GCA_947462685.1 Burkholderiaceae bacterium
AATTTGATTCACTTCTTCTGCAGTCGTTGGTCGAGATGCAGTAAATGTTAAATCAACAACTGATACATTGATGGTCGGAACGCGCATCGCAAAGCCATCAAATTTTCCAACTAGGGCAGGTAATACAAGACCAACCGCTTTAGCTGCACCAGTTTTTGTTGGAATTAAACTCATGGTTGCAGAGCGCGCACGACGCATATCTTTGTGATACACATCGGTTAATACTTGATCATTGGTGTACGCGTGGATGGTTGTCATGAGTCCTGCATCAATCCCTATCTTCTCAAGAAGGGGCTTCACTAATGGCGCTAAACAGTTCGTTGTACAACTCGCATTCGAGACGACTTGATCGGTGGCTTTGAGGACTTGATGATTCACACCATACACAATCGTTGCGTCGACATCTTCACCACCTGGCGCAGAAATCAATACTTTTTTTGCTCCCTGCTGAATATGAACCATGGCTTTTTCTTTGGTAGTAAAAGCGCCTGAACATTCAAGCACAACATCCACCTGGTGCTCCCCCCAAGGAATTTCTAGAGGATTGCGTGTGGAATACATTTTGATGCGATCACCATTGATGACGAGATAGTCGCCATCGACACTCACTTCGGCATTAAACCTGCCATGCGCTGAATCATATTGCGTTAAATGGGCGTTGATATCAATGCCACCTAAACCATTAATGGCGACTACTTTGATATCACGTTTTTCTTCGTAGATGGCACGCAAAACCATACGTCCAATTCGGCCATATCCATTAATTGCTACACGAATCGTCATCTTTTTTCCTTCATCCATTCACACACTACAAACACACATTCTTAACACGCTATTTTATTACTCCAGCACATTGAGAGCGGTTTTTTCGATATTTTCTGCAGTTAAGCCAAAGTGTTGATATAAAACTCCAGCAGGAGCAGACTCTCCAAAAGTATCGATGCCATGCACTGCGGCACAACCGTATTTCCACCAGAAATCAGTCACGCCAGCTTCAATAGCAATGCGTGGCACTCCAGCAGGCAATACTTCCGATTTGTATGCTTGACTTTGTTGATCAAAGGTCGTGGTAGATGGCATTGAAACCACATTTACTTTTTTACCTGCTTGCTCTAAGCGCTTAGCAACCTCCATCGCCAAGCCTACTTCAGAACCAGTTGCCATCAAGACAAGTTCCGGTTGCTTAACTGCATGAATCACATAACCACCTTTGGCAATATTATTGATTTGCTTTGCATTTTTTGTGAGATAAGGGCAGTTTTGACGACTGAAGATTAAGCTAGTTGGTCCATGACGGCGCTCAACTGCATGCGCCCAAGCAACTGCGGCTTCGGTTGTATCCGCCGGACGCCAAACATCCATGTTCGGAATCAAACGTAAACTTGCCACATGCTCTACGGATTGATGCGTTGGTCCATCTTCCCCAAGACCAATCGAGTCATGCGTAAATACAAAAATACTCCGAATCTTCATGAGTGCAGCCATGCGCAAAGCATTGCGGCTGTAGTCAGAAAACGTTAAGAAGGTTGCACCAAATGGAATATACCCGCCGTGTAAAGCAACGCCATTCATAATGGCACTCATCCCAAATTCGCGCACACCATAATTGATATGGTTACCCCATTGGTTTTTACGTAGGGCAATGCAAGTACTCCAATTGGTGAGATTCGATCCAGTTAAATCAGCTGAGCCACCCAAGAACTCTGGCATTGCCTTGGCTAATCCTTCAATCGCGTTTTGACTGGCCTTTCGCGTAGCAATCGTTTCAGCCTTAGTCACGGTTGATTGGATGAGGTCCTTGACGGTTTGCTGGAATGATTCTGAGAGATCACCTGCAGTACGTCTTAAAAATTCTTTGGCTAAGTCTGGATAGGCTGCTTGATAAGCTTTAAAGTTCAGTAGCCAAATTTGCTCCGTTGCGGAGCCCATTTCTTTTGCGTCCCATAAGTCATACACTTCTTTTGGAATCACAAATGGTGCATGCACCCAGCCTAAGGCTGCTCTGGTGGCAGCAATTTCATTTGCTCCTAAAGGTGCTCCGTGTACTTTATCGGAATCGGCTAAATTAGGCGCTCCTTGACCAATCTTTGTTTTACAAGCAATAAGAGTTGGTTTGCCATTATTCATGGATTTGGCATAAGCAATTGCATTAGAGACTTCTGCGGCATCATGCCCGTTAACCTCTCGAATCACGTTCCAACCATAAGATTCAAAACGTTTTGGTGTGTCATCATTAAACCAAGATATGACACGACCATCAATCGAAATGCCGTTGTCGTCCCACAGTGCGATTAATTTATGAAGTCCTAAGGTACCAGCCAATGAACACGCTTCATGACTTATCCCCTCCATCAAACAACCGTCCCCTAAAAACGCATAGGTGTAATGATTCACAATACTATGTCCTGGACGATTAAATTCTTCGGCGAGCAGCCTCTCTGCTAGTGCCATACCAACTGCGTTCGTTATTCCCTGCCCTAAGGGTCCTGTAGTTGTTTCAACACCCGGCGTGACTTTATATTCTGGATGACCTGCAGTCTTACTATGTAATTGACGGAAATTTTCGATTTCAGTCATCGGTAAATCATATCCCGTTAAATGTAATGTGGAATATAACAACATGGAACCATGTCCATTGGATAAAACAAATCGATCGCGATCAGGCCATAAAGGATTCTTAGGGTTATGTTTCAGGTGATGTGCCCAAAGCGCGACTGCAATATCTGCCATGCCCATAGGCATACCAGGATGACCAGAATTAGCTTTTTGAACAGCGTCCATGGATAAAACACGAATGGCGCTTGCCATGAGTTGATGATGTTCGGGGGTATGTTGGGCTGGCATTTTTAGATAGAGATAAGAAATTGAACACGAAAAGGATTATTTATTTTAACATTCGAGGTATGTCACATTTTTATCTACCTGGAAATTGGTCTGAAAATCCCATTATTGCCCCGATTGAACTTCGCCACCATCTGCGTGTCAGAAGAGTTCGGGTCAATCAAGAGTTTCAGGTATTTAATGGCCATGGCAAAATTGCTCAGGCACAAATCATTCAGGAACCGACGGACAAACAAACACTTTTGTCTTTATCGCATATCCAAGATGACACATCGCTAGAGTCCCCCTACCCAATCGTCCTTCTTCAAGGTCTTGCCGCGAATGAAAAAATGGATTGGATGATCGAAAAAGCTGTCGAGCTGGGAGTCCATCACATCGTTCCTTTACAGATGGACCGAAGTATAGTGCGCTTAGATGATAAAAAAGCTGAAAAAAAATTAGCGCACTGGCAACAAATTGTGATTTCTAGTTGTGAGCAGTGTGGTCGCAGTGTTTTACCTCGTATCGAGGCAGCTCAATCGTTACATCAGTACTTACAGAATATAAGCGCCTTAGACGATCAACTTGCTCTGTATTTATCACCTACCGCTGATTTAAAACTGGTGAGTGTTTTAAAAAGAGCTCCAGGTCAAAACTTGATGTTTATGGTTGGACCTGAGGGTGGTTTTAGTCCCGAAGAAAATCTTGCGATTGCTGCCAAAGGCTTTACTGGCGTAAATCTAGGAAAACGGGTTCTCAGAACTGAAACAGCTGGCATCGTTGCGATGTCAGCTGTCCATAGTGTGTGGGGTCAGTTTTAGTTAGTTTGCAAAAGAGTAAAACACGCGGTAAGGTACGCGGCGCTCTGCCCAATATTCAACAGCATCTCTAAACACATCTAATAATGTTTCACGAGCGTCTTTATCGAATTTAAGCGTACTAGGTAAACCTTCAAGCACCACAACAAAACCCGGCTGTGGACCCGATTTATCAATTAATGTTGTCAGAGCATCTAGCAATGGGTCATAGTTTTTTGCCTGTTGCTTCGTAAAGTGATACGCCTTAGCAATCGAATCTAAAACTTCGCTTTTTGTATAAGCATTGGATGCATTAGCGTACACAAAGTGCTGCCCTAGTTCACTAGCGGCTTCCATTAATTCTTCCGTACGGAATGCACGGATGGATTGCACAATATTTGTTCTGACACTACGTAGCATCGCTGCTGGACCACCATCACGAACTGCTAATGCTGCTCTCCAAGATGGCGGCTGTTTTTTTGGAGGAATAGCGCTTAAATCACGCAAAACACTGCCTGTTGGATATAAATGATTGCTATATTGATAAGTAGAAGGCGTACTTGGCATATTCATACCTGCGTGATGACCAGATCGGTCTGGGGTTGAACTATGGCTGTGATCAACAATCTGATCTTCTTCCCAGCCAGCGATTAAAGCGTTTTCTGGAATGTTTGTACTCATAATTATCAAAGATTACACTTTTCTTCCAATTTTGACAAGTAGTCACAGCAAAAATATTTTATAAGTTATTGATTTTAATAATTATAAATTTTTGTTAGTTAATACACACTACCAAACCAATCCATCACAAAAAATCAAGAATGTTTTAAATTCAACCACTTACTGACTACTCCCCATAGCTAAAGCAAGGGGCTTTACATCGTGTTGGGTAAATAGATGTTTACTTTTTTAAATGAACGGTTAATTACTAATTTGCCACAAAATATGTCTTCCATTAGCGATGTGTTTGAACGCCCATGACTGCTAAAGTTGCTAAATTAACAATTCGACGGACGGTCGCTGAAGGAGTCAAGATGTGTACTGACTTTGCCGCACCTAATAGGATGGGTCCAATCGCAATTCCTTCACCAGCTGATTGCTTAAGTAAGTTGTAAGAAATATTTGCAGCATCTAGATTTGGCATAACTAATAAATTCGCTTCACTGCGCAATGTTGTATCTTTGATAATGCTCATACGAATCTTGTCACTTAAAGCGCTGTCGCCATGCATCTCACCATCGACTTCTAACTCAGGTGCAGTTTCACGCAAAATCGCTAAAACCTTGCGCATCTTGATTGCAGAGGCGTTGTTAGATGTCCCAAAATTCGAATGCGATAGAAGCGCAACTTTGGGCGTGATGTTAAATGACTTCATCTCAGCAGCAGCCAATAACGTGATCTGTGCAAGCTCTTCTGCAGTTGGATCATAGTTTATATGTGTATCAACGATAAATAATTGGCGTGTTGGCAAAACTAGCGCATTCATTGCTGCGTAAACCGTTGCCCCAACTTCATGTCCAATCACTTCGTTAATGTAATGCAAGTGTGCGGATGGATTACCTACAATACCGCAAATCATGCCATCGGCCTGATTCTTTTTTACCATTAACGACCCAATTAAAGTACTCCGTCTTCTGACTTCTAATTTGGCGTATGGCTCTGTCACACCTTTGCGTTTAGTTAACTCATAAAAAGTTTCCCAATAATCATTAAAACGATCATCTTGGGCTGGATCAGTGATGGTGTAATCCACGTCACGCACAAGACGTAAACCAAGTCGCTCAATCCGACGTTCAATAATCGATGGTCTACCAATTAAAATTGGGACTAAAATTCCTTCATCAACCAACACTTGTGTGGCGCGCAAAATTCTTTCATCTTCACCTTCACAAAATACAATTCTTTTTTGTGTTTCATGAATTTTTTTAGCCGCTGAGAACAGTGGCTTCATAATCGTGCCAGAGTGGTAAACAAATTGTTCAAGCTGTGATTGATAAGCTGTAAAGTCAGTAATCGGACGTGTCGCCACCCCTGAATCCATCGCTGCTTTTGCAACAGCTGGTGAAATAATCGTAATGAGTCTTGGATCAAATGGTTTAGGTATCAAGTACTCTGGCCCAAATGTTAAATCAGCAATACCGTACGCAGTCGCCACCACTTCGCTTTGCTCAGCTCGTGCCAGCTCAGCTAATGCGTTCACAGCAGCAATTTCCATTTCACGGGTAATGGTCGTTGCGCCAACATCCAAGGCTCCTCTAAAAACAAAAGGGAAACATAAAACGTTGTTGACTTGGTTGGGATAATCCGTTCTGCCAGTCGCAATAATAGCATCTGGCCTAACTTCTTTAACCTCTGCTGGGTGGATTTCCGGGGTTGGATTGGCTAGTACAAAGACCAATGGATTCGGCGCCATTTTTTTTACCATCTCTTGGCTCACAACCCCACCAGCAGATAACCCTAAAAGAATATCCGCATCACCCATCACATCAATCAACTTACGTGCATCCGTATCTTTGGCAAATACGTCTTTATCTGGGTCCATCAACTCTTTACGGCCACGATAAACAACTCCCGCCAAATCAGTCACCCAGATATTTTCGACACGCATCCCAAGATCAACTAGTAAATTGAGGCAGGCAAGTGCAGCTGCACCTGCTCCAGATGCGACTAATTTGACGTTTTTAATATCTTTGTTAACAATTTTTAAGCCATTGGTAATTGCCGCTCCAACCACAATCGCTGTGCCATGCTGATCATCATGAAAGACTGGAATCTTTAAGCGTTCACGTAGTTTACGTTCGACATAAAAACAGTCCGGAGCTTTAATATCCTCTAAATTAATTCCACCAAAGGTAGGCTCGAGTGCGGCGATTGCTTCTACCAATTGATCAGGATCGTTTTGATTGAGTTCAATATCAAATACATCAATTCCAGCAAATTTTTTGAATAATACGGCTTTACCTTCCATAACAGGTTTACTTGCTAGTGGGCCAATATTTCCAAGTCCCAGGACAGCTGTACCGTTGGTTATTACTCCAACCAAGTTTCCTCTTGAGGTATATTTAAATGCATTGGCTGGATCGCTTACGATTTCAAGACATGCAGCGGCAACTCCTGGAGTGTATGCTAATGCTAAGTCGCGTTGGTTCGTTAACTGCTTTGTTGGGGCAATAGAAATTTTTCCAGGAGTGGGAAATTGGTGATATTCAAGAGCGGCTTGCTTTAAATCAGCGGCCTGATCGTTTTGTGCTTTACTAGACTCTTTACTCATATTTTTTCCTATTGCGAATTTTTAATTACTTTACGCTATTTATTTTGATAACTGCTAGAAACCATCATGACTTTTGAAGATTCTGACCCAATTGGTGAATTTGATGTGATTCGACGTTTCTTTTCCCCTTCGAAGGGCAGTCCCTCTCAAGGGCATTTTTCGCAAAATCCCGTTCTTTTAGGGATTGGTGATGATTGCGCTCTCATGAATTCACCGCCACCCGGTGAGGTCTATGCAATAACGAGCGATATGCTCGTTGCAGGCCGCCATTTTTTTAAAGATGCCAATCCCACTTTATTAGGTCATAAGTGTTTAGCCGTCAATTTATCAGATTTGGCAGCTATGGGTGCAAAGCCTATTGCCTATAACTTAAGTATTGCTCTTCCTGATATCGATATCGCTTGGTTAGAACAGTTTTCTAATGGTCTGCATACGATTGCTGACGTTCATGACTGTACTTTGATTGGTGGTGACACGACCGCGGGTCCATTAACCATCTCCATTACTGCAATTGGTACCGTTCATCCGCAACAGGCTTTGAGGCGCAGTGGCGCTCTGGTTGGAGATGATATTTGGTTGTCTAATACCGTCGGCGACGCAAGACTTGTCTTGGGTTTTCGTCGGGGGGAGTGGAATACACCATTGCCATGGCAAGAACTCGCGATTCGCATGGATGGGCCAACACCGCGTATCGATCTTGGTCTAGGCTTAAGAGGTGTCGCTAGTAGTGCAATTGATGTTTCTGATGGCTTATTAGGAGATTTAGGACATATTCTAGATGCATCAAAAGTGAGTGCAAAAATCTGGATTGATGATATTCCGTGTTCGCCTCCATTGCGTGAGGTTTCTTTAGAACTGCGACGTTTATGTACACTCAAAGGTGGGGATGATTATGAGTTGTGTTTTACCGCCCCCCAGAAAAATCGTTCTCTCGTACAAAGTTTAAGCGAACATCTGCACCTTCCATTAACGCGCATTGGTGAGGTTACTAAAAGAATTCCTGAACAACCAAATATGGCTCTATTGGACAAAGATAATGTTCCCTTACCTGTCGATTTAGCAAAACAATACATGCGATCTTTTGATCACTTTAAATAAACTATGAACTCGTTTACATCGTTAACTCTACCCAATCGACGCTGGATCTTTGAACGCCCTTGGCGCATTATCGCCTTTGGTTTTGGGAGTGGTCTAAGCTCATTTGGGCCTGGCACCGCCGGGACTCTATGGGCCTGGGCTTTTGCTCTGATATTCCAATATTTTTTTAATTCATTCTCATTGATGGATATGTGTCTTTTGCTGATATTCGGATTTGGCTTAGGATGCTGGGCTTGTGGAAAATCTGGGGCAGAACTTCAGGTGTTTGATCACTCTGGCATGGTTTGGGATGAAATTATCGCCTTTTGGATGATTTTGTTATTCGTTTTACCGGCCTCATGGAAAATACAGCTTCTTGCTTTTGTTTTATTTCGTTTTTTTGACATTGCTAAACCAGGTCCTATTCGCTGGGTAGATACTTATTTTAAAACTTGGCAAAGTGATGGTTTTTTTGGAAAATGGCCCAATCTGTTTCGTGGCTTTGGAGTTATGATTGATGATCTTTTAGCGGCTTTTTTTACTTTAATTGTTTTATCTGTTTTTATTAAGTTAGGTTTTAATTGATGAATCAACACTCCCTTGAACAACATGTTGCCAAATTAGCGCAATTGTTACTGTCACAGCATTTGTCTATTTGTACGGCTGAGTCTTGCACTGGAGGTATGGTGGCGGCGGCGCTAACCGATCTCTCTGGCTCTAGTAATTGGTTTGAGCGTGGGTTTGTGACCTACAGCAACGAATCCAAACACCAAGAACTAGGTGTGTCCATGGATTTAATCCAAACCAACGGGGCAGTGAGTGTTTCTGTTGCCGAAGAAATGGCCAAAGGTGCTATCAGCGCCAGTGGCGCTCAAGTTTCTTTAGCGATTACCGGTGTGGCTGGTCCAACAGGCGGTAGTTTAGAAAAGCCCGTGGGCTTTGTTTGCTTTTCTTGGGCAATCCAGTATCAAGGCTCACTCGTGTTAGAAAGTGAAGGAGTCGCTTTATTAAGCCCCCAAGATATGATTACAGATCAAACACGTCTACAGGTAAGGGCTCTTGCACGTGACTATGCCATTCTTGGCATGATCAATCGCCTAGAAAAAATCTTGAAATAAACGCTTAAACGGCTCGGATAGCGTCGCGGGTTTGGATTGCAACTTGTCTTGCCGCTTTTGCAAAATCTTGATCCCTACTGGCATATAAGATAGCCCGCGATGAATTAATAAGTAAGTTTGTCCCTTGCCCTGCTTTGACTGTAGCAACTGTATTCCCACCTTGCGCACCAATTCCGGGGATCAAAAGTGGCATGGTATCGCCCACAATTTGTCTAACTTTCTCTATCTCTGCCGGAAAGGTGGCACCAACAACTAAACCAATTTGGCCCGTCGTATTCCATTTGTCAGCAGCTAACTGTGCTACCTTCTCAAATAATTTTTGGGGTGCTTGCCCATTGTTTAACTCTAAAAACTGTAAGTCAGATCCCCCAGGATTGGAGGTTCGGCACAGAATAAAGACACCACGATCTTGATAAGCTAAATAAGGCTCAATAGAATCAAAGCCCATATAAGGATTCACAGTGACTGCATCTGCCTCATATCTTTCAAAAGCTTCTGCTGCGTAATGATTTGCTGTAGATCCGATATCCCCTCGTTTGGCATCTAAAATGACGGGGATATCTGGATAGTTTTGATGAATATAATCGATTAATTGCTCTAACTGGTCTTCAGCTCTTGCAGAGGCGAAATATGCAATTTGTGGCTTATAAGCACAAACGAGGTCAGCCGTAGCATCAACGATCTCTCTACAAAAAGAATAGATAGCTCCACCCTGTCCGACAATGGATGCCGGTAATTTGCTTATATCGGGATCTAACCCTACACAGAGCATGGTATTGTGAGATTTAACCCGGGTTTGGTACTTTTGTACAAAGCCATTAGCACTACTTTTGGCAGGGTAATTTACTGGGTCTTTCATAAATTTCTTCCTAGTTCTTTTTAATAATATAAACTCTCTTATGATTCTAGTTGAGAAGTATTTTTTGGGCCCCTAAGATGATTAATTTATTCACCCTCCAAAACGGCCGTTTAGCTCAAGAACAAGTGGAAGATCGTAATGAACTTCTCAAATATCATGACCCTATTTGGATTGATGCCATTGAGCCAGACGATGAAGAACTGAGCTGGATTAAAGAAGCTTTTGGGGTGACTTTGCCCGAGCTTGAAGAATTAGGCGATTTAGAAGCATCTGCCAGGTACTTTGAGGGCGAAGATGGTTATTTACATATTCGAACTGACTTTTTACTCGATGAAGATGATGAGTCACGTAACGTTCGCGTCGCTTTTATTCTGACGAACAATACTTTGTTTTCAATCCATGATGAAGATCTTCCCGTCTTCCGCTTAGTCCGAATGCGCGCTCGGTTACGCCCAGGCTCTGTCAATGACGCCAAAGATGTTTTATTGGATCTATATTCAACCGATGCTGAGTATTCTGCCGATTCTCTAGAAGAGGTTTATGAAAGCCTTGAAGAAGCAGGAAAAGTTGTTCTTGCTGATACGGTGACCGATCAAATTGCTGCTACCGTTCTTGAGACCATTGCCAAAGAGGAAGACGTGAACGGTCGTATTCGACGCAATGTCATGGACACCCGTCGCGCTCTTTCCTACTTAATGCGTAGTAAGCTGTTGTCCGACCTACAACAGGAGGAGGCTCGACTCATTTTGCGTGATATCGACTCTCTTGAAAACCATACTGCTTTCTTATTTGACAAGATTAACTTCTTGATGGATGCGACTGTCGGTTTTATTAATATCAATCAAAATAAAATTATTAAAATTTTTGCTGTGGTTTCTGTTGGCCTCATGCCCCCAACTCTATTAGCTAGTATTTGGGGTATGAATTTTGAGTTTATGCCTGAATTAAAACTCACAATAGGATATCCTGGCGCTCTCTTAATGATGGTCATTTCTACGATCGCACCTCTTTGGTATTTTAAACGCAAAGGTTGGATGGATTAGTCTTCAGCTGATTTGATGCACCTCAACGAAGAGATGCATTGTCATTAGACAACTGGCTTACGAAGCATTTGTAGAACTGTGCCAGTATCTAAACTTCCTCGTGGAAGTTTACGCCACACTTCAAATGCCTCAGCAGCCTGCTCGACCAACATACCTAACCCGTCTTTTACTTGAAATCCACAAGCGCTCATTTGCTGCATAAAGTCGGTCTCTTTGCCATAGACCATGTCATAAGTTAAGCCTATCTCTCCCCTTTGCATGACATGCTGCAAATGTTGCGCTTGAGAAAATACCAGCGGCGAAGAACCCTGCAAACCTGAAGATGTGCCGTTGATGATGATGGAATATCCTTCTTGAAGATGCATGATTTGATCAAGGGCAATGGCACTTAACTGAATCCCAAATGCTTGCGCTTGGGGTAAAAAACGATCGACAATCGCCTGCGCTTTTGCAAGGGTACGATTCGTAATCATGATTTGGTTTGGCTTTTTTTCCATGAAGGGCAAAATAACTCCCTGTACTGCGCCTCCTGCACCAATCATTAATACCCTCTTCCCAGTAATCTGAAATGGGTGTTTTTCAATATCTCTAACCAATCCAACACCGTCAGAATTATCTCCAACATATTGCCCATTTTCTTGCCAAAGTATATTTACAACGCCAGCGGCTTTTGCTCGCTCAGTCAATTTTTGACATATCTGAAATGCCTCTAATTTAAATGGCACTGTAACGTTAAGACCTTGCCCACCTCTGTTAAAAAACGTATCTACTGTTTTTACAAATTGCCCTAAGTCTGCATACAGTTTGCCGTAATGTACCGATTGTTGAGCCTGCAGTGCAAATTGCTCATGGATCAACGGCGATAAGCTATGCGCAACAGGATTACCAATCACACCATAAACAGCCTGCTGAGGATGCATTCTTGGATCAAGTTGGGTGTCGTGGGTATTCATGGTTTTGGATTCATCATTTTTAATTCTAATTGAGTTTGTCCAACACCCTTAACAAATGTAAAGGTAGCAATCCAATCAATGACATCAAGTTGAGCTTTCATATTTACTGGAAATTTTTCAAATGGAGCACAAGCCTGAATAATGGCCAAGGTTTGTCGATCCAGTTCTGCATTGCCTGAAGATTGTTCAATTTTGGGTTTGGCGAGTATTTTTCCTTCCCGATCAATACTCACCATCACAATTAAACTGCCGTATAAGGGCTGGCCAGCTACTCTTGGGAAAAAACGAGTACCATAAGCCTCTACTTTGTTACGCAGGCTGTTGTAATACTCAGCATATATAACGGACTTTGCGCTCGTTGACGTCAATGTTGCTTTGCGGGGTCGTTGGCTTTCTAATTCAATACGCTTAGCGAGCTCAGCCTCTAGTGGATCATTGACTTCTTTTTCTATAGCGGTTTTACCCTGCATCGTTTTTTTTTGCTGACTACCGTCTTCTCGCCTACTACTTAATAATCGATTTTGTTCTTCTTGTAGGTTATTTAATTTTTCTGTAACGCCAGGAATCATTGGTGAGATGGCGCTGGCATTAACTGGTGCCTCCTGCTGACCTCCGCCATTTAAGTTATGCTGTGCAAGTTTCTTGGGATTGACTGGGGCATTTTGACTTTGACTATTCACCAGCACAACTGCAAGGGGTGCTTTTACATGTTTAGGCTCAATCACTGGATCATTTTTTTTTATGAGCAATGCCGTCAAATGAATTAAGCAAGAAATCACTAACGCTATAACTATTGATCGCTTATACCATTGCCTATAAACTACTGAATGCGCGTTTTGGTTAAGAATTAGCGCTGCCATTGCTTTCACTTGGAGCAGGTTCGATGATCAGCTCTACTACGGGGTCTATCACTTCTTCTTCCACCTCGACTTCTATTGTCGCTGATTGGTTTTCTAGAATTTGTACGACACGAACAGAGGCCGTGAGCATCAGTAAATCAACCTCCAGGATTTCTACTTCAACGCGTGCACCCCGAGGTGCATTCTGTAATTCAGGGACAAATAAACGTAAGGGGATAGGTTCAACCCTGACCATTCCTTCCTTTTGCACACGCACAAAACCACTCCAAGGTAAGCCCTTGGTTTGCATCCAGCGTAATGACCAGTATTTTTCTGCAATTTGTTGATACGCGTTGTAGGCAGTGTAGGTCGCATCAAATTCTGCACAAAGGCCCATGATCTTCGTATCTTTAGGGGCAAATGGTGCCGCTAATTTTGCCATGACACCTTTTTGTACATATGCAATCAATTGCCATTGATTGATAAGATCAGCATATCTGCGCAGTGGTGATGTACACCATGCATAGTTTTCAACGCCTAAGCCTTCGTGACGGCAAGGCGTGGTTTGCATTCGAGTGCGTTGCGCTCCCCACCCCTGCTGAGCACGATAAATTGCTGGAAGATCATGCTCTGCGAGAATCGATCCCCATGTTTGATTACTAAAGATCATCCATTCTGCAACAATGGAATCAATCACGGAGCCTCGTTGACGAGAGGTAATCACGGGGATCCAATCTTTATCATTGATGGGGCTCTTAAGTAAAGTTTCTGCTGTTAGTACTTGCTTATTATTGGTTTGAATTTCAAAATGGAAATCTCTGGGCAAACTTCCAGGCTCAGGTGGTCCCAGTTTTTCTTCACGTTGGCCATGCTCGATTCGTGCTTTTTGTCGTTTTGCATGCAATTGTTTAGCAGCACGCCATAAAACACTGAGCTCTTGGCGATAAACAATATCACTGCGAGTTGAGTCTTCTATCGATATTTCATTTACTAAGGGTTCGATATCACCTAATCGAAGATTGTCGGCTATAAGAATTTTTTCAAGTAAGGTGATGGGTGCAATATCGGCATCAATGGATCCATCTTCAAATATAGTGACATATAAGGAAATCGTTGGTCTTGCTGCATGTTCATTTAATGAAAAGATCTCGATAACTGATTGGGGCAGCATGGTAATTTTTCCGCCTGGAAAATAGACGGTAGACATGCGTTTTTGTGCCACTTGATCCAATATGTCTCCTGGGACAATCGCTAGCCCAGGTACAGCAATATGAATACCAATTTGATATTTTCCACCCTCAAGTAACCTTACTGAAAATGCATCATCAATCTCTGTAGTGGCGGCGTCATCAATTGAAAATGCTGTAGCTGTTGCCAGTGGTAAATCTTTGACAATTTTTTGCCATAGATCTTCTGAAAGAATTGCATCTGCAGAAAATTGGGGCCCTTTTGGAAATTGTTCTTTTAAAAATTTTCCTTGATGAATTTCTAAAGGCGAATGGATAGCTCCTAACTGCAGTAATAATTGCGCAGAATTAATACTTAGTTGCTGGCTAACATTGCTAAGGGCTTTATAAGCAATACCATTTTTATCTGGGCTCCATAATAGTTGCTGCGTGACTTGGGCAATCATGTCTGGCAAATGACCGTCTAACATTTGCTCTTCCCATTCTTTTTGTACTTGGGCTTCTTTACGTTTACGCTCTACCGATGCCAGTGCAGCTTTTAATTGCTCATCTGGAGCCCTTAAAAATTGCCCACGCCCTTTTCTGCGAAAGTAAATAGGGGCACTTTGTAATGCGATCGCTAAAGAAATAATTTGTGCTGGCTGTAATCCTTCGCCAAAATAATCTTTTGCTACCTGATCGAACTGAAACTCCACTTCAGGTGCACATTCCCAAACAAAATCCATATCAATTTGCCCCGCCAATTCTTGTGCTTGCAAAATTGTTTTATCTAAATCTTGGCTTGACCATTGGTACCATACATCTTTAGCCTTGAGTTTGATACGCTTACCAAATTGAGTTTGCGCTGCATAGTGATCTGCGCCAGCAGCAAATGTCCCAATCGCTGTGGCACCTTTTATCTCGCCACCTTCTTCGTAAATAAAGTGCATAGTTAAGCTAATGCCTTGAGTAATTGTTGATGAACGCCACCAAATCCGCCATTACTCATCACTAAGATGTGGTCACCTGGCTTTGCTATCGACTTTACTGCTTGTACCAAAGCATCTAATTGATCAAACGTTGTTGCCTTTTTTCCCATCGGGTTCATCGCCTCTTGTAAATCCCAACCTAAGGCAGATTTACCTTTTTTCGCACCATAAGCGAAGACGAAATCGGCTTGCGCTAAGCTATCCGGCAACTGCTGCTTCATTACACCGAGCTTCATGGTATTCGAGCGTGGCTCTAATACCGCAAGCAAACGTTGTGTACCAATCCGTCTACGAAGTCCGTCAATGGTTGTAGCAATTGCTGTAGGGTGGTGTGCAAAATCATCGTACACCCTAATTTGATTAACTTGACCCACCAGTTCTAAACGTCGTTTTACATTTTTAAATGTGCCCAATGCCTTTGCACTATCCTGTGGAGAGACCCCCACATGTTCAGCCGCTGCAATCGCAGCTAAGGCGTTCATTTGATTATGCCGACCCGTTACATTGGCTAAAACATCCCAATGGACCTTTGCAATCTCTTGACCATTTTTCTTGACTAGAAAACCATCATGCTCCAGACTTTCATATGACCATGTAGCTTCTGGATGTTGCTGACCAAAATACTCGACTGGGCTCCATACCCCTTTTTGAATAACTTCTTGTAATGCATCTTCCTCACCATTCACAATTAAACGACCATCACCAGGAACCGTCCTCACTAAGTGATGGAATTGCGTTTGTATAGCTGCTAAATCTGCAAAGATATCAGCGTGATCAAATTCTAGATTATTCAAAATAGCTGTACTAGACCTGTAATGCACAAACTTACTCCGCTTATCAAAAAACGCGGTATCGTACTCATCTGCTTCGATCACGAAGAGTGGTTTAGATCCCTGTGCTTGACCAATTCTTGCCGACACATCAAAGTTATTGGGCACACCCCCTACTAAATAACTGGGGTTCTTACCGTTTGCTTCCAAAATCCACGTTAACATTGCTGTTGTGGTGGTTTTGCCGTGAGTGCCTGCGACTGAGAGGACATGATGATGTTGCAAGATCTGCTCACCCAACCACTGTGGACCTGAAACATAAGGTAAACCGGCGTTTAAAATAGCTTCCATGAGTGGATTACCCCTAGAAACAACATTACCTATGACAAATAAATCTGGTTTGAGAGACAATTGGTCTGCAGCAAAACCTTCTATTAAGGTAATGTCCTGAGCCTCCAACTGTGTACTCATCGGTGGATAAACATTGGCATCACAACCAGTGACCTGATGACCCGCTTGGCGAGCAATAGCGGCTATACCTCCCATGAAGGTGCCGCAAATACCGAGAATATGTAAGTGCATGTTGTAATTTTATCTAAGGAACTGGAATGACTGAAGAATTAAATCGAAAAGAATCTTTAAAAAAGCAATTTCCACTCCTCTTAATGCTAACAATCATTGGTGTAGTCAGTCTATTAATTGGACTTGGAGCCTCGTTCCTGAAAAATAAAGAAGATGCGAGCTCCTTACCCTCTGGAATCTATCAAGAGTTTCTTGCAGCCGCTTGGAACGACCCACAGGGCCAAAGCATCGATACGAGTTCTTGGAAAAATAAAATAATCGTGATTAATTTTTGGGCGTCTTGGTGCCCACCGTGTGTTGAAGAAATGCCACTTCTTTCAAAATTAAGTCAGGACTTTGATTCTCAAAAAGTGGTATTTATCGGCATCGGTATTGATTCGCCAAGCAATATCCGTGAATTTTTAACGAACACATCGGTGCCTTACCCGATTGTCGTTGGGGGTATCAGCGGTAGTCAATGGGGCAAACAATTGGGCAATACTCAGGGCGCTCTTCCATATACCATCATTTTGGACCCAAAAGGCAATAAATTATTTTCTAAATTAGGAAAAATAACGGAAGATGATGTAAATAATTCAATTTTAAAGTTACTTAAATAACTTTTAACAACAAATAATGTATTGTTAAATTATAAAAGTACATTATTTTGAGAAAGTTCCGGATTTTAAGTATTTTTGGGGATTGCTTCGGCTATACTACGTTTATTCATTTTGACTCTTTTCAAGGAAATCGCCGAAGATGAGCGCAGATAAACACCAAATCGGTTCAGTACTTGTTTTACAAGGCCCTAATCTTAACTTACTAGGGACCCGCGAACCAGCCATTTATGGCCATGAAACTTTAGATGAGATTCATCAGCAACTCCACGCACAAGCGGTAGCCTCTCATTTGCATTTAGTGACCTTTCAAAGCAATCATGAGGGTGAAATGATTGACCGTATTCAACTTGCAAAGACTGAAGGTATCCAATTTATTATTCTCAATCCAGGCGGTTATTCACATACGAGTGTGGCAATTCGAGATGCTTTGGTAGGGGTTGATATTCCATTTATAGAAGTACACCTTTCTAATATCCATCAACGTGAAGCCTTTCGGCACCACTCTTACTTCTCTGATGTTGCCGTGGGCGTTATTTGCGGGCTTGGCTCGATCGGCTACCGATTAGCCCTTGAGGCTGTGCTTGTTAAATTAAAAAAATAATATATTGATTTATTAATTCTCTCTAATAAGGATGTTTCATGGATTTGAGAAAACTCAAAACGCTGATTGACCTAGTTGCCGAATCAGGTATTTCTGAATTAGAAATTTCTGAAGGTGAAGAAAAAGTAAAAATTGTCAACCATCGAACTAGCCATCAACAAACTGTCCAGCAGGTCTATATCCCGCCGGCAATCCAAACACAGGTAGCGATAGATAAAGATGGTGGTTTGGCGCAGCAGAACTCTTCACCTTCGCCAGCTCCTGTTGCAGAGATACCTGAAGGCAATATCATGAAGTCGCCAATGGTCGGCACTTTTTACCGCGCACCAAATCCTGAATCACCAGATTTTGTGAAGGTCGGTGATCGAGTGAAGGTCGGTCAAACACTTTGTATTATCGAAGCGATGAAACTCTTGAACGAAATCGAGTCAGAGTTTGATGGCGTCGTCCAACAAATCTTAGTCGATAACGCCCAAGGTGTTGAGTTTGATCAACCCTTGTACGTGATTGCCTAAGGGGGACTTTATGTTTGACAAAATCTTAATCGCCAATCGTGGTGAAATAGCTCTTCGTATTCAAAGAGCATGCCGCGAGCTTGGTGTAAAAAATGTGGTGGTTTACTCTACAGTTGATAAAGATGCCAAATACGTAAAATTGGCTGATGAGGCTGTCTGTATTGGTCCTCCGCCATCTCCTCTCAGTTATCTGAACATGCCTGCGATCATTTCAGCAGCGGAAGTGACTGAAGCTCAGGCGATTCATCCTGGTTATGGTTTTCTTTCGGAAAATGCCGATTTTGCAGACCGAGTGGAAAAATCAGGTTTCGTATTTATAGGGCCTACTGCAGAATCCATCCGCTTGATGGGTGATAAAGTTTCTGCAAAACAGGCGATGATCGCTGCAGGTGTGCCATGCGTTCCTGGCTCCGAAGGTGCTCTTCCAGATAATCCAAAAGATATTTTAGCCATTGCCAAAAAGGTTGGCTATCCAGTGATTATTAAAGCTGCGGGTGGTGGCGGCGGTCGTGGTATGCGGGTAGTTCACATCGAATCTCAACTGATTAATGCGGTCAACATGACGAAGGAAGAAGCTGGTCGCGCCTTTGGTAATCCTGAAGTGTATATGGAAAAGTTTTTAACCAATCCGCGTCATATCGAAATTCAGATTCTGGCAGATACCTATAAAAATGCAGTATGGCTTGGTGAAAGAGATTGCTCGATGCAACGCCGTCACCAAAAAGTGATTGAAGAGGCCCCTGCACCCGGTATTGATCGTCGTCTGATTGCAAAAATTGGTGAGCGTTGCGCATTAGCTTGCCGCAAAATGGGTTACCGTGGAGCTGGAACTTTTGAGTTTTTATTCGAAAACAATGAGTTTTTCTTTATTGAAATGAATACGCGCGTTCAGGTTGAACATCCTGTCACAGAATTAATCACTGGTATCGATATCGTTCAAGAACAAATTAAAATTGCAGCTGGTGAAAAATTATCTTTTCGTCAGCGCGATATCGAGTTTCGCGGTCATGCCGTCGAATGTCGAATTAACGCTGAAGATCCTTTTAAATTTACCCCAAGTCCTGGAAAAATTACGGCCTGGCATACCCCCGGTGGGCCAGGTATTCGGGTTGATTCACACGTTTATGCTGGTTACACCATTCCTCCAAATTACGACTCCATGATTGGAAAACTAATTTCTTATGGGGCAACGCGTGATCAAGCCATCAAACGCATGCGTATCGCTCTTTCAGAAATGGTAGTGGAAGGTATCAAAACAAATATTCCTTTACACCGAGAATTAATGGTCGATCCCAAATTTTATTTAGGTGGCACAAGTATTCACTATCTAGAACATCGTCTTGAAGAACAAGCATCTTCCCGTAACGAAAAATAATCTTCATTTATGTCTTTTCGCCAACTTCAATTTACTGTCGATGCACAAACTGCAGAGGAGCTTGGTGACGCCTTAATGGTACTCGGGGCACTCTCGATTAGTGTCGAAGATGCCCAAGCCAATACACCTGATGAAACTCCTCTTTATGGTGAGCCTGGAATGATTCCATCTCAAGAAGCGTGGAATGAGTCCGTAGTGCAAGCTTTATTCGACAATGTTCTTTGGCAACAATTTCCGCAACATACCGAAGCTATCTTGGCTGAACTGGTTCAGTCTGGTTTAGCTGTTGATGTGTATACCGAAACGATCATCGAAGATCAAAATTGGGTCGAACTTACCCAATCACAATTTGAGCCAATTTCAATTACACCCAGCCTGTGGGTCGTGCCTTCATGGCACTCCACCCCTAAGGGTCTTCCAAAGGGCGCTATATGCCTCGCTGTTGATCCAGGGCTCGCGTTTGGCACAGGTAGTCACCCAACTACCAAACTCTGCTTAGAGTGGCTAGAAAAGCTTTCTCATAATCAAATACTTCAAGGTCGAAGTGTTTTAGATTATGGTTGCGGCTCCGGGATCTTGGCCATCGCTGCACAAAAATTAGGCAGTGGTAAAACGATCGGTATTGATATCGATCCACAGGCAATGATCGCTGGGGAACAAAATGCACTCAACAATCAAGTTGCAGTGTCATTTTATTTGCCAGACCATACCCATGATTTACCCAAGTTTGATGTTATTTTAGCCAATATCTTAGCCAACCCTTTACAGGTGTTAGCTCCTGCGATTGCATCTCATTTGGCTCCAAAATCAGCTTTAGCACTTTCTGGAATACTTGAACGTCAAGCACAAGATGTCATTGCTTCCTACGCTCCTTGGATTGAATTACAAGTGATTGATATCCATGAAGGGTGGGTTTTGCTTGCGGGTCATCGATTGAGTGCTTGATGCTTCTCCGTAACTATAAGCTGTGCATGCTAGTTGTCTTGTTGTTGCTTGCAATGGCTCAAGGTGCGTATCTGTTTCATCAATGGGCTAACATTCCACGCGCAGATATTTCTCAATGGCGCGTTGAATACGCATCTTTAAACTTTGATGAGGATATATCTCACCTGTTACAAATACAACTTCGTAGTGAATCGACAATTACTTTTAAAAAATCAACTGTGCCACATATCGAAGTGGTTCTTACCAATATTTCGGGAGAGCCATTGGCTTATCGTCAATTCGCTCCTCAAGAATGGCTCTCCCCTGAACTTCCAAGAAAAAATGAGTGGCTTACGCATGGGGTGGCTTCACAAACAGAAATTACAATAGCAATACCGATTGAAGTACCAAAGGATGCCAGTGGCTTTCAGGTCCACTTACTCTATTAATACAATATCAATACTTAAAATGATGAAAAGGAATATATGGCCAGCTTAATTTGCGGTTCAATCGCTTACGACACAATCATGTCCTTCGAGGGACGCTTTGCCGAGCAAATATTGCCCGAGCAAATTCATATTTTGAATGTTGCTTTTTTAGTGCCCAACATGCGTCGAGAATTTGGTGGATGCGCGGGCAATATTGCATATAACTTAAAGTTACTCCGTGGCGAACCCATTATCATGGCGACAGTGGGCGGGGATGCAGGTCCCTATTTGGATCAGCTCAGTAAATACGGTATCTCGATGGATTTTGTTCGAGAAATCCCCGAGGCGTTTACAGCGCAAGCCATGATTACAACCGATCGTGACAATAATCAAATTACCGCGTTTCATCCTGGCGCCATGTCAGAGTCTCATCTTAACAATGTCCAAACCGCTGCAATTTCACTTCAGTCTACGCCAAAGGCAATTCGGTTAGGTATCGTAGCGCCCGATGGTCGCGATGGGATGTTGATCCATGCGCAGCAATTTGTAGATACTAAAATCCCGTTTATTTTTGACCCAGGGCAAGGTTTACCAATGTTTGATAGTAACGATTTAAATACGTTTATTGAACAAGCGACTTATATTGCCGTGAATGACTATGAGGGGGAAATGCTTTCTCACAAAACAGGTTTACCTCTCTTAGAGATCGCAAAACGTGTCAAAGCCTTAATTGTTACCAAAGGTATCCAAGGCTCTGAAATCTATGTGGATGGTCAGGTCATTCATATTCCAGTGGTGAGTGTTGACAAACCAATTGATCCAACTGGCTGTGGTGATGCTTTTCGAGCTGGTCTTCTGTATGGTATCGAAAACCAATTAGATATGGAAACCACGGGTAGGCTTGGGTCTTTAATGGGGGCCTTGAAGATTGCTTGTCAGGGGCCTCAAAACCATACGCCAAGCTTTGAGTTGATCCAGGAACTTTATCGCAAAGCGTTTCAAAGCGATTTCTCATAAGAAAAACCCACCAAGATTTTCACCATGGTGGGTTGCTTACATCTTTTACTTCTACAGCTGTTGCCTTTCGGAAACCGTCTAAATTAAGGACGGCTACCGGTAGGAAAAGGCCATGCAGCAGATGGGTTTAAAGCCGTTTTTGTTGATGCTTTTACTTCTGGCTTTTTAACTGCAGGCTTTGCAGCGGCCTTTTTAGCTGGTTTTTTTGCTACTGATTTAACTACTTTTTTTTTTGCAGCTGGTTTAGCGGCAGGCTTTTTAGCAGCAGGCTTCTTAGCAGCTACTTTTTTAGCAGCAGGCTTCTTAGCAGCTACTTTTTTAGCAGCAGGCTTCTTAGCAGCTACTTTTTTAGCAGCAGGCTTCTTTGCAGCTACTTTTTTAGCAGCAGGCTTCTTTGCAGCTACTTTTTTAGCAGCAGGCTTCTTTGCAGCTACTTTTTTAGCAGCAGGCTTCTTTGCTACAACTTTTTTCGCTGCAGGTTTCTTTGCCGCAGGTTTTTTGGCAGTTGCCATATCAAGCTCCTTCACGTGAGAAGTAATACATACTACAGTTTAAGAAGACCCTAGCGTTCCGAACCGACTCTCTGGGTAGAAAACCGGCACAAACGCGTGAGCCATTCATGTTTCTATTTCCTTCACTGCAAAATAGTCCCATGAACTTCGTAAAAAAAGCCGTTCCAATTTTTTGGAACAGCTTTTTTAATTCTGCTTGCGCAAATTTGCGCATGATCGATGATTTAAAACTGTTTTGTTGCGACTCGACATTTTGAAGGGAAACTTGCCCTGTTCGAATTTTCGAACTTTTATTTTTACAAGTTAACTTCCAACGTCTAATGTCCAATCCGTACATCTCCAGTTTTTGGGAGACAACTTCGAGTGGTTAATCCCAACTCAACGCGCCCCCAGTTTGATACTCAATCACTCTAGTTTCAAAAAAATTTCTTTCTTTTTTCAAATCTATCATTTCTGACATCCATGGAAAAGGATTCTCTTCATTTGGGAACAATGCGTCAAGTCCTATTTGCATACAACGACGATTACAGATGTATCTAAGGTAGCTTTTGAACATCGGTGCATTGAGTCCAAGCACTCCACGGGGCATCGTATCTTCGGCATATTTATACTCTAATTCTACTGCTTCAGCGAACAATATTTTTAACTCATCTTTGAACGCAGAGGTCCATAAATGGGGGTTCTCAAGCTTGATCTGGTTAATCATATCGATACCAAAATTACAGTGCAAAGATTCATCACGCAAAATGTATTGATACTGCTCAGCAGCACCTGTCATTTTGTTTTGACGACCCATTGCGAGTATTTGCGTAAAACCAACATAAAAGAACAATCCTTCCATAATGCATGAAAAAACAATCAATGATTTTAATAATTTTTGATCATTTTCAGGAGTGCCAGTTTTAAATGATGGGTCAGTTAATGCATCAATATACGGCAAAAGAAATTCATCTTTCGCACGAATCGAAGGTACTTCGTGATACGCATTAAAAATTTCTGCTTGATCTAATCCTAATGATTCAACAATATATTGATACGCGTGTGTATGAATCGCCTCTTCAAATGCTTGACGCAATAAATACTGGCGACACTCAGGTGCCGTTATCTGACGATACGTTCCGAGAACGATATTATTTGCCGCAAGTGAATCTGCAGTTACAAAAAAACCGAGGTTTCTTTTAATGATGCGTCGTTCATCTTCAGTCAGACCATTCGGATCTTTCCATGTCGCAATATCACGCGTCATGTTGACTTCTTGTGGCATCCAGTGATTTGCACAACCTGCCAAATACTTTTCCCAAGCCCATTTATATTTAAAAGGGACCAGTTGATTAACGTCGGTTTGGCCGTTAATGATTCGCTTATCGGCCACATTGACGCGACGATCCTCTGGGGCTTTTAATGTGGCTTCCTGGATCGGTGCAATCGCCACATCTGGTAATGGCGTATCTAAAGCCATCGGTGTAGCTAAAGTAGCAACCTTCACCTCAGGCACCGGTGTTGGCATTACTTTTGCTACTGCAACTGGTGCATCATCTTCCCAATTCAACATCTTATTTCTCCAATTATTACTTCGTATGACTATTTTTAAATTACTGACAAGCTTCGCATTCTTCAAATCCATCATCACCTGGACGCATTGTGCAAACTGCCCCATCTGCCTCTGCCAATGCTTGATCATGAAGTGCTGCTGCACTTGCTGCTTGTTGTTCTGCTGACTGGTTAGATACTGAATTTAATGTACCCTTATCTACTGTGGATTTTTCAACTTGTGTTGCTGAAGTTGTTCGCAAGTAATAAGTAGTCTTTAAACCAAGTGTCCAAGCCAACTTGTATGTTTCATCTAAGGTCTTACCTGAAGCACCAGCCATGTAGATGTTCAAAGACTGTGCTTGGTCAATCCACTTCTGACGACGAGCGGCGGCTTCTACGATCCATTTTGGCGCTACTTCAAATGCGGTAGCGTAGATATCTCTTAAATCTTGTGGAATACGATCAATTTTAGCTAAAGATCCATCAAAATACTTGAGATCTGCAATCATAACCTCATCCCACAAACCACGTGCTTTCAAATCACGCACCAAATATTCATTCACTACAGTGAACTCGCCTGATAAATTAGATTTGACATATAAATTTTGGAATGTCGGTTCGATACAGGCTGAAACACCAATAATGTTCGAAATTGTTGCTGTTGGAGCGATTGCAACACAGTTGGAGTTGCGCATACCATGTTGCTTAATGCTTGCGCGCAATGAAGTCCAATCCATTTTGCTTGCATTGTTCACCGTTAAATAACCACCACGTTCTTGAGCCAATAATTCAACAGAATCTTGCGGCAAAATGCCACGATCCCATAATGAGCCTTTAAAGGTACTATAAGTTCCACGTTCTTTTGCAAGTTCATTCGACGCTTGGTAAGCGTAATAACAAACAGCTTCCATAGATGTATCTGCAAACTCAACAGCAGCTTCACTTGCGTATGGGATACGTAACATGTGTAAGCAATCTTGGAAACCCATAATGCCTAGACCAACAGGGCGGTGTTTAACATTCGAGTTTTTGGCTTTAGCAACAGCGTAATAGTTGATATCAATGACGTTATCTAACATACGCATTGCTGTACTGATCGTTCTTTGTAACTTGGCGTGATCTAAAACCAATTGACCGTTAGCATCCGTCATCATGTGTGCAGTTAAGTTCACAGAACCTAAATTACAAACAGCAATTTCTTCTTCATTGGTGTTCAGGGTAATCTCAGTACACAAGTTCGACGAGTGAACAACGCCAATATGCTGTTGCGGGCTACGGATATTACATGGGTCTTTAAATGTAATCCATGGATGACCTGTTTCGAACAGCATACCAATCATTTTGCGCCAGAGTTGTGCAGCTGGAATACGCTTAAATGGCTTAAGCTCACCTGCATCTGCTTTTTTCTCATAAGCAACATAAACTTCTTCAAATGCACGACCAAATTTATCATGCAAGTCAGGCGTGCTCGACGGAGAAAACAAGGTCCATTCACCATTTTCCATGACGCGCTTCATAAATAGGTCTGGAATCCAGTTTGCCGTATTCATATCATGCGTACGACGACGGTCATCACCTGTGTTTTTACGTAATTCTAAAAATTCTTCAATATCTAAATGCCAAGTTTCTAAATAGGCGCAAACTGCACCCTTACGTTTACCACCTTGATTAACAGCAACTGCAGTATCGTTCACTACTTTGAGGAACGGCACAACACCTTGTGATTTACCATTGGTGCCTTTAATGTGACTTCCAAGTGCACGAACGTTAGTCCAGTCATTGCCGAGTCCTCCAGCAAACTTTGACAATAATGCGTTTTCTTTGAGTGCCTCGTAAATACCATCTAAGTCATCAGCAACCGTAGTTAAATAACAACTTGATAATTGTGAACGTAAGCTTGCTGAGTTAAACAATGTCGGTGTACTAGACATGAAGTCAAACGTAGAGAGAATTTCATAAAATTCAATTGCACGTTCGGTCGGCTGCTTCTCATCTAAAGATAAGCCCATTGCGACACGCATAAAGAAAGCCTGCGGCATTTCAATACGCTGTTCTTCCACGTGCAGGAAATAACGGTCAAATAATGTTTGCAAACCTAAATAGTTGAATTGAAGATCACGGTCAGCTTTTAAAGCCATGCCTAAGCGATCAATATCAAATATTTCTAACACACGTTTATCCAACAACTCTTCTTTTACACCACGGCGTAAAAACTTACCAAAGTATTGTGGGTACACTTGCTGCATTTCGCCTTGAGCAACTTCCACACCCAAAATATCCCGGCGTATGACATGCATCAAAATGCGAGCAGTAACTAAGCTATAAGCAGGATCTTTTTCAATTAATGTTCTTGCAGAAAGAATTGCAGAGTCAAACACTTGTTCAATAGGTACGCCTTCATACAAGTTCTTAATGGTTTCTGTCAAAATCGTTGTTGACACAATATGATTGCCCAAACCTTGACATGCAGCCTCCAAAATAGATTGGAGATTAGCCATATCAAGTGGTTTAATGACGCCTTTGTCTGTGACATTAATTCCTGGGTGCGGAACGTCGGCAACTTTAGGGGCATGAATTTGAGCTTGATGACGCTCTTGATTTCTTTTGTCACGATATAGTACATAAGCGCGCGCCACATTATGCTCACCGCTTCTCATTAATGCCAACTCAACTTGGTCTTGCACATCTTCAATGTGGAATGTGCCGCCATTCGGACGACTACGCAACAAACCACGAACAACAACTTCTGTCAGTAATTCAACTTGCTCACGAATTCTGGCAGATGCGGCGCCCTGACCACCATTGACCGCTAAAAATGCCTTTGTTACGGCGATAGCGATTTTGGATGGCTCGAAGGAAACAACAGCCCCGTTTCTACGAATAATCTTGTAGTCCGACAGTTGTACGGGATTTGCTGCCCCTACCCCTCCAGCGATAAATCCTGCTGAAGGCGCTTGGTTCGTTGCTGTATTTGTGTTGTTACTGGTCGGATAGATGTTTGCACCTACTAAGTTGCTGTGGGGGTCAGCGAAAGTCATAAAAGCTCCTAAATTCTCTTTACTTACAAATTGATCAATAATGCGATTTCATATTCTGTTTTGGCACTGCTTTAACTGCGTTAAATCCCCACGCTATAGATCTCGCAGGCTCGTAAATAGTGTGTTTTAGAGCCGCAAATGGTTCATTCGTTACACATCAGAAATCAGGAAATTATTTCCGTGAAACACTATCTATTGTGTTTGTACTTGCTCTAAGTACTAAGTATAGGGAATTTTCAGACTCTTTGTATATATATTTTTAGTATTTTTATCAGGAATTCCCTAATTAGTGCACACTAACAAAGTAATATATATTTTGTCATCACCATGACATTCTTTTGATGTTTGCACTCACTATGAAGAAAGTGTAAATTTATCGAGATTGCACGCCAAATGGTAATTGACTCTCCGAAATTTTGGCGATTTGACTGACATATTCCCAGTCAAAGCTTTTTCCTGGATCCATTTTTCTCCCCGGAGAAATGTCACTATGTCCCACAAAATATTGAATGCTATATTGCTTTTGTAGGGCTGCAATTAATTGACTCAGCTTTTGGTATTGCGCCGGCTCAAAAGGCAACTCACCTGTTCCTTCAAGTTCAATGCCTATAGAAAAATCATTAACGCTTTGACGCTCAAACAATTGCGATGCACCCGCATGCCATGCTCGCTGGTTGGTCGAGACAAACTGGATCAACTGACCATCGCGCTGAATGAGAAAATGGGATGATACTTGCAAATGAGCAATCGTTTCAAAATAAGGGTCGTCGTGGGGGTTTAGGCGATTAGTAAAAAATGCTTCAATTGCACCACTACCAAATTTACCCTCTGGCAATGAGATGTGATGGATTACCACTGTGTCAATCGTGCTAGATGCTTGTGGACGCTCGTCAAAATTGGGAGATGGGACATGTTTTGCACAACCAATCCAACCCTGTGGACTTATTTCGTTGTAATGACGCAAACCACAGTAATGTCTTTGTTGATATTCAAATGAATCATGCAAAGGTAATTGAATCTTACAAAAAACACACTCAACCATTTTAAGCATTTGGGGATTGGGCTGGGGGGCGGCTTTCTCCGAATTCTGTCTTTTAAGCCTATTTTTTTTAGGGAAAATATAAATTACCCAATAAACTAGGGCAAATAGTAATAAAAATTCAATAATTTTGATCATGCATTGACTTTAGAGTCGGTGAAGAATAACTTCTAGAACAAAGCGGCTGCCAATATATGCCAGTAATAAAACAGAAAAGGACCCTAAAACCCATTTAGAGGCTTCAGCCCCCCTTAGCCCCACTCGCCAATGGGCATACAATAACCCGCCAAACATGGCCCATGACAACAAGGAAAATACGGTCTTATGGTCAAAAATCAATGGCCTTCCAAATAAACTTTGGCTAAAGAATACGCCTGAAAATACAGCAATCGTCAGCAAGCAAAATCCGATACCCATTACATTAAACATCACTCGTTCCATGACCAATAACGGGGGTAATTGCTCTAATAACCTAGAACTCCTACCAAACACGAATATACCCGTCCAAGAAGATGTCTCCATTTGATGCTTAGATCGTAAGCTACGATCTTGCATGGTCATCAATATCGCTTGAATGGCCGCCAAAAACATAATTCCATAAGCAATATTGGCCGTAATAAAATGTAATTTAAACCCTGGCGAGTGGACTGCTTTAGTGGATATGATTGCTCCAGAAAACACGATTGGTAAAAAACTAAAAATAGTTGCAAGACCAAGAACAAGTGGAAGCATGCCATGCAGGGTAAAAAACCATCCTTCAATCCAATATAAAGTAATAGCCACCCAAGCCATTAAGGATAGGGCTTGGGCAAAGCCAAAGACAAGTCCCTCAGAGGTAAAAATATCTTGATAACACGCTACGCCATGTAAGACGAGTAGAATGAAGATAAATAACTGTATCCATAGTTGATGCTTTTTACTGGTAAGTGTGATTTCACGTTGAGCTTCTTGTTGATCGCGATGAGCGACCATGCGACGATTGTGAATCATAATCATCATTAAAGTAAGAAGGTAAGCAATCGTTGGGTATATTAATAACATATGCTTAGTTTAATACTCTCATGCTAGAAAATCTAACAGACCGTTTAAGTCGTGTAGTTAAGACCATTCGTGGCCAGGCACGACTGACCGAAGAAAATACTGCAGAAATGCTACGCGAAATCCGTCTAGCCCTTTTAGAGGCTGATGTTTCGTTACCGGTAATTAAAGATTTATTAGCAAATATCAAAGAAAAAGCACTTGGTGAAGAAGTTGTTTCTAGCTTAACACCTGGGCAGGTATTAGTAGGTATTGTTCGCGATGAATTAGTAAAAATCATGAATGGGGGTGCATCAAGTGATGCAGTCTCCGCCGGGAAACTCAATTTAGCTACCCAACCGCCTGCAGTCATTTTGATGGCAGGTCTTCAAGGTGCTGGTAAAACAACTACCGTAGCGAAATTAGCAAAGTGGTTAATCCGTACGCAAAAGAAAAAAGTACTGACGGTTTCTTGCGACGTGTATCGACCTGCGGCGATTGAGCAGCTCAAAACGGTCACAGCCCAAGCTGGCGCAGACTGGTTTGAGAGCAATGTAAATCAAAAGCCCACCGATATTGCATTTGCTGCTATCGATTGGGCAAAAAGACATTACTATGATGTCCTTCTAGTTGATACCGCCGGACGTCTGGGCATCGATGCTGAAATGATGGCAGAAATTGCAGCTCTGCATGCTGCCGTCAAACCAATTGAAACTCTTTTTGTCGTTGACGCGATGCTCGGTCAAGATGCTGTCAATACCGCTAAGGCTTTCCACGCAACCCTGCCACTTACGGGTGTTGTTCTTACCAAGTTAGATGGTGATTCTAGAGGTGGTGCAGCACTTTCAGTTCGACAAGTCACAGGTGTACCGCTTAAATTTGTGGGTGTTTCAGAAAAAATTGATGGTTTAGATGCTTTTGATGCTGAAAGGATGGCAGGTCGCATCTTAGGTATGGGAGATATTCTTGCCTTAGTCGAAGAAGCGCAAAAAAATGTTGACCATAAAGAAGCTGAAAAATTAGTCGCAAAAATTAAAAAAGGTGGGTTTGATTTATCTGATTTTAGAAGTCAGATTTCGCAAATGAGAAATATGGGCGGTCTCGCCAACATGATGGATAAACTGCCCGCTCAAATGGCACAAGCTGCTGCGAAAACGGATATGAATGCGGCTGAGAAAAATATCAAACGGATGCAAGGCATTATTGATAGCATGACGCCTCAGGAGCGAGCTAAGCCTGAATTATTAAAAGCGAGTCGTAAGCGCCGTATTGCTCAAGGAGCAGGTGTTCAAGTCCAAGAAGTGAATCGCATGCTAGCCCAATTTGAACAAATGCAAACCATGATGAAACAATTTAGCGGTGGCAAAATGGCTCGTATGATGGGTCAAATGGCAGCTAAAGGTTTGGGCAAAGGTTTAGGTAAAGGCCTTTTTAAATAAAACCTTTATCACTGGTTTTCTTTAAGTAAAGCCTGCACACGCTCCAAAGCTTCATTGACTGGAACTTGAGTTGCTGAAACATCTGTTCTAGCTTGGACCTCAACAAACCCTTCTTTTAGACTACGCTCACCAACCACCACCCTAAATGGAACTCCAATGAGCTCCCAATCTGCAAACATGGCGCCAGGACGCTCGCCACGATTATCAATTACAACTTCGATCCCGGCCTGACTCATTTGTTCATAAATATCATCCGCTGTCTTTTTGACGAGTTCAGACTTGTCATAAGATACGGGGCAAATAACCACTTGGAAAGGTGCGATCGATAATGGCCAAACAATACCTTTTTCATCATGGCATTGTTCTATGGCTGCACCAAGCAGTCGAGTCACGCCGATACCATAACAACCCATGACTAGCGGTTTTGACTTACCTTGCTCATCTAAAAAATTTGCCTTCATCGACTCAGAGTATTTTGTACCCAGCATAAATACATGGCCGACTTCAATACCCCTACAAATTTCAAGTTTGCCTTTACCATCTGGCGAGCTATCCCCTACTACCACATTCCGAATATCTGCAGTTTGTACAATCGGTAAATCTCTCTCCCAATTGACTCCTCTGAGATGATATCCAGTTTCATTTGCTCCACACACCCAATCGCTCATCTGCGCAACGGTTAAATCAGCAATAATAGTTACTTGATTCTGAACTCCAATTGGGCCTAATGAACCTGGAGCCGCTCCAAAGCCTTGCAGTATTTCCGCCTCAGTAGCCATTCTAAAATCAAGTAAGCCCGGAATTTTGTTGACTTTGACTTCATTTAACTCATGGTCACCGCGTAACAATAAACAATACAGTTTTGCAGCCCCAGTAAGCAAATTACCACTCTGGTCGTATTGATCGATTGCAATCGCGATTGTTTTTACGGTTTGGGTTAAAGGCAACTGAAGCAGATTTGCAACTTCTTCACATTTGGTGATATTGGGGGTTGCCACTTTTTCAAAGGCTTGTGTTGGTAGTTGATGATGCTCGATCACACTAAACGCTTGCGCAGCTTCCAAGTTAGCTGCGTAATCTGAAGTTGGGCAATACACAATCGCATCTTCACCCGTATCTGCAATCACGTGAAACTCTTGACTTCCACTACCGCCAATGGCACCGTTATCTGCAGCGACAGCTCTGTAATTGAGTCCTAAGCGCTGAAAAATACGATGATAGGCATCAAACATCTTGCCATAAGACTCACGCATACCAGCCTCGTCCTTATCAAAGGAATAAGCATCTTTCATGATAAATTCACGCCCACGCATCACTCCAAAGCGTGGTCTTCTTTCATCTCTAAATTTACTTTGAATTTGATATAAATTAATCGGTAATTGTTTATAACTTCTAATTTCATTTCGAGCTATATCCGTGACAACTTCTTCTGAAGTTGGTTGCAAAACAAAATCGCGGTCATGACGATCTTTGATTCTTAATAATTCAGGGCCCATTTTTTGCAATCGTCCTGTCTCCCCCCATAACTCACCGGGCTGCACAAATGGCATCAGCATTTCGATTGCGCCAGCGCGAGTCATTTCCTCTCGAATAATCGATTCTACTTTTCGAATAACCCGTAAACCTATCGGCATGTAATTATAAATACCTGCGCCGATTTTTCGGATCATGCCCGCACGGGTCATCAGTTGATGAGAAACAATCTCGGCATCGGCAGGAGCCTCTTTCAAGGTCAATATGAATGTTTGTGTGGCTTTCATGGGTTCTTTATAGATATAATCAATTCATTGATTTTAAAGGATTCATAAATTATCATGCTCGATAAAGAGGGTTATAGGCCTAATGTCGGGATAATTCTTCTAAATCAGCGAAACGAAGTATTCTGGGGCAAGCGTATTGGCCAGCATTCGTGGCAGTTCCCACAAGGTGGGATTCATCATGGAGAAAACCCCAAACAAGCCATGTTTCGTGAGCTGCAGGAAGAGGTTGGATTATTACCCGAACACGTTCAAGTGATTGGACGCACGAAAGATTGGATACGTTATGATGTTCCAGAGGAATTCTTGCGCCGGCAGTCTTTACAAAAATCCCGAAGAACTGCCTATAAAGGCCAAAAACAAATTTGGTTTTTACTACGCATGGTTGGGAGGGATAGTGATATTTCTCTGCGGGCAACAGATCATCCTGAGTTTGATGCGTGGCGCTGGAGTGCTTACTGGATTCCACTTGAAGCTGTTATCGAATTTAAGCGCGAGGTTTACTCTAAAGCCCTTTCAGAGCTAGCTCGGTATTTAAGCTGCAAATCTCACTTGATGTCTATGCCCTGGGGATCTACTTTGGATTGTCAACCCAATACCTCGCAAGCCTCTACTCCACTCGATAATGAAGAATCAACTCGATAAAAGCCCTTTATGACTAAAAAATTATTTCCATTCATTTTTCTCTTGGGAGGACTTCTATGCAGCTCATTATCAATGGCGCAATCTCGAATCTTTGGGGATTTAGAAGATATCGACAAAAATAAAGATGCTCAGGCAGCTAAAGTAGTGCTTCCGAGTGGCCCACCTCAACAAAATAATCTATTTCCTTTTACTCCTTCAGCAAACAGTAAAGCTTTGCAGTTTTATTTGGATAAAAAAAATATCCCCATCTTCAAAGATGAAGTTCGTTATACAGTTGTGATTAAAAGCTCTGAGGGCGCTGAACAAATATTGTTTTCTGGTATTGATTGCAGGCAATTTCTTAAAAGAACTTATGCAAGATACGATAACAATACTTGGACTGAAGCTAAAGACCAAGAATGGAAGCCTATCGGTAATACAGGTTATAACAACTACCAAGCATATCTGGGTCGTAAGGCGCTTTGTACAGGCGACTCGGCTAACTCAAGTATTTCAGACATTAATCGCAGACTTCAAGATATTAATATTGACTCTCTGTTCTAAACTAAAGCTGTTGCAATCAGTTGCGTTCCTATCATTTCGCCTTGAGCAAGACGTAAAAGAACATTTGGTTCATGTCCTGAGGCAATGATCGTATGACAATGCTGCTGGGATACCATTTTTGCGGCTAATACTTTTGTCAACATACCTCCTTTACCGAAGGCGCTTCCTGCTCCTCCAGCAATTAGCTCCAACTCTGGTTCTCCGGCTTTTGTTTCTTTAATCAAAGTAGCAGCGTCATTTTTACGGGGATCATCGGTATATAAACCATCTTGATCGGTCAAAATAATCAATAAATCTGCATGAATTAAATTACAAACTAATGCGGCTAATGTATCGTTATCCCCAAATTTAATTTCATCTGTGACAACAGTATCATTCTCATTAATAATCGCCACAACACCCAACTTCAACAAGTTGTCTAAGGTTGCTTTCGCATTGTTGTACCGTTCTTGGTTGGCCAAATCTGCATTGGTCAATAAGACCTGGGCAGTATGCATATTGTGTTCCATGAACGCTGTCTCATACACTTGTACAAGCCCCATTTGACCTACTGCTGCCGCAGCTTGGAGGTCATGAATGTCTTCTGGGCGAACCTTCCAACCCAAACGTTGCATTCCTTCTGCAATGGCTCCTGAACTCACCATCAATACTTCTTTGCCAGCTTCTTGAAGTTTAGCTACTTGTGCTGCCCAACGATGAATTGCTGCTTTATCTAATCCTTCTCCATGGTTGGTCACTAATGTGGAACCTACCTTAATCACAATTCTTTTTGCATCTCTACATACGGATACAGTCATGTTAATTCTTTTCCTTGCTGATCATCAAATTTAAAACGTACATCTGCGTCATACTCTTCTTGAGCATCTACTTTCGCTTTTTGCGCATCTAAATACGTTTGAATAGCAAAGCATAACTCTTTACACCCTTGCCCAGTAAGCCCTGAAATCTCAAATATAGGGCCTTTCCATTTAAATTTTTTAATAAATTCTTTTACTCGCTTGACTCGAACTGGCTCTTCCAGCATATCCACTTTATTTAAAACCAACCAACGTGGTTTGTCGTAGAGCGCTTGGTCATATTTGAGAAGTTCTTGCACGATTCCTTTTGCTTGGCCAACAATATCAATCTCATCGTCAAATGGTGCAAGATCCACCAAATGCAAAATAATTCCGGTGCGTTGCAAGTGTCTTAAAAACCGGTGACCAAGTCCCGCACCCTCTGCAGCGCCTTCAATCAATCCAGGAATATCCGCAATAACAAAACTTTTTTCTGGACCAACACGCACCACCCCTAGATTTGGATGTAAGGTAGTAAAAGGATAATCCGCTATTTTAGGGCGCGCATTAGAAACTGCTGTGATAAACGTGGACTTTCCAGCATTAGGTAGTCCTAACAATCCCACATCTGCTAATACCTTTAATTCAAGTTTTAATTTTCGACGCTCACCTGGCTTACCACTAGTCTTTTGCCTCGGCGCGCGATTGGTACTACTTTTAAAATGAATATTACCCCAACCGCCCTCACCACCTTTGGCAATTAATAAGCGTTCACCATGCATGGTCAAATCGGCCACGCGTTCGCCTGTATCCATATCATCAATAATTGTTCCTACTGGAAAACGTAACTCAATATCATCGCCAGCTTTACCATAACAATCCGCACCTCTTCCAGCTTCACCATTTTTGGCTAGATGTGTCTTTGCATAGCGATAATCAATTAGGGTATTAATATTTCTATCAGCAACTGCCCATACGGAACCACCTCGACCACCGTCGCCACCATCTGGGCCACCAAACTCAATGAATTTTTCACGGCGCATCGACGCACTTCCAGAACCGCCATTGCCAGCGATGATTTCAATACGGGCTTCGTCTATAAATTTCATTTATGGGTCCAATAAAAAAGGCCTCGCAAAGAGGCGAGGCCTTGATCTGAATTGCTTTGTTCAGTCAGGCTATATTACGCTTGCGGGAGAACAGAAACAACTGATTTCTTTAAAATGCCTTTAATAGTGAACTCAACATGTCCATCTACTAATGCATATAAAGTGTGATCTTTACCCACGCCTACATTTGAGCCTGGATGTACTCGAGTACCACGTTGGCGAATAATAATCCCACCAGCGTTAATAGCTTGACCACCATACACTTTTACACCTAAACGTTTTGATTCTGAGTCACGGCCGTTTCTTGTTGAACCGCCGCCTTTTTTCTGTGCCATAAGATACTCCTGTTATGCCTTTAATTAAGCCAAAATGTTGTTAATCAAGATTTCTGTGAAATTTTGGCGATGCCCTTGACGTTTTTGGTAGTGCTTACGTCTGCGCATTTTAAAAATCTTCACTTTGTCGTGACGACCCTGGGCGATAACAGTGGCTGTTACGGAAGCACCAACAACCAAAGGCTCACCAAACTTAAGTGAGTCACCAGCCCCAACGGCTAGTACTTGGTCGATCGTGATTTCGCTACCAATGTCCGCAGGTATCTGTTCTATTTTCAATTTTTCACCAGAAGCAACTTTGTATTGCTTGCCACCGGTTTTTATGACCGCGTACATATAAATCCTCTCGAAAGGGTTAATTCCCTAATAAATTGGGAAGCCTCAAATTATATCCCGAGAAAACCTAAAGTGTCAAAGGCAAAAATAGTAATCAAACTGTTTGATTTATTCAGAGTTTTTAAAATTCACTTAAAATAGTGATAGCTCCTGAATAAAATATCGTAAGTTGTTAATTTTGAAGAAAAAATTTTAAATGAACTTAAGTGCCGATGCCATTCAACCGGTTGTAAGCCTTTCTTCCATTCTGCATCCCATTGATGCCGATATGAAAGAACTGGACCGAGTCATTAAAACTAGCCTCAGCTCAGATGTTGCCCTTATTAACCAAATTTCTCAATATTTAATTGAGGCTGGCGGAAAACGTATTCGACCAGCCTTGCTATTTTTAATCTCGAATGCTCTTAGTAATCAAAAATCCATTGCTCACCGGCATGAAATTGCTGCTGTTTTAGAGTTCATTCATACGGCAACATTGCTACATGATGACGTGGTAGATGAATCGAATTTGCGACGTGGTCGTAAAACCGCAAATGCAGTCTTTGGGAATGCGGCGAGTGTTTTAGTCGGAGATTTCCTATATTCAAGAGCTTTTCAAATGATGGTCGTGCCAGGTGAGCTCAAAATTATGGAGATTTTATCGAGCGCCACCAATATCATCGCAGAAGGCGAAGTTCTTCAACTTCTTAATTTAAATGACCCCTTGGTTACTGAAGAACGTTATTACAAAGTAATCCTCTACAAAACTGCAAAGCTATTTGAGGCATCTGCAGAGCTTGGTGCTGTATTAGCCAAAGCATCGACTTCTCAGACACTAGCGGCAGCTGAATTTGGTCAACACATTGGTGTTGTTTTTCAATTAATAGATGATTGGTTGGATTACGCTGCTCAATCCTCAGTTCTTGGAAAAAATGCTGGGGATGATTTGCGCGAGGGTAAACCCACTATGCCTTTAATCTATCTTCTTAACGAAGGTACAGCTGCGCAAAAAGATATGGCAGCTTGCGCCATTGAACAAATCGAAGATTGTGATGAAGGATTTTTTAATGAAGTGCTTAACGCAGTCAAGACAAGTGGCGCTTTAGAGTACACCCTATCTCAAGCACATTTAAAAGCTGAGCAGGCGAAGAATTGTCTTACTCACTTCCCAGATAATGCAAATACACAGGCTTTGTATCAGATCTGTGATTATTCTTTATCACGTTCTTTTTAACGCACATTCACATTTTTTAGAACCATCTCTACTATATTCGGCCGACGCTGCATGCTGCATCTGCGAGTGATACATCTGCTAAAACAATCTCAAGTTGTACATTTGGTGGCAAGGTAATACGCTCTATATAGGTCACAGATCCTTGAACTTATTCTTGGTGATTGATTGCGCCACACCCGATGATGTTCAAAATGGGCGTAATACAAAGAATCCATAATATCTGGCGATATGTCATGAAGATGATTTCTTTGGTGAAAGGACTGGGTGATTCGGTTGCGACATAAAATGAGGCGACATAATTTGTATGTCTGCTTGATTAAACTCATCTTGAATTTTTTGATGTAATTCTGACAAAATCTTAATTTGGATTTCTGGAAACTCTGTGTGAAAAAATAATTGATACTCTACATAAAAATCACTGAGTGCTCTTTGGAAAACATATGGGGATGGCGCACGTTGAATTTGATTGGTAGATAAAGCTGCACTAATCAGCATTTCATGCACCTTTCTCCAAGGAGCATCATATCCAATCGTAACTGTCGTTGATATTAATGAGCCAGAGGCATCATTTAATCGAGTAAAGTTCTCAATCGAGTTAGAAATAATGACCGAGTTTGGTATTGTGGTTTCTATCTTATTTTGTGTTTGAATTTTTGTGGCCAAACCACCGATTTCAGTAACGACACCTTTAACTCC
>CANHPL010000025.1 GCA_947462685.1 Burkholderiaceae bacterium
CAGGGTTGCCCCCATTGTCCAAAATTCCCCACTGCTGCCTCCCGTAGGAGTCTGGGCCGTGTCTCAGTCCCAGTGTGGCTGATCGTCCTCTCAGACCAGCTACTGATCGTTGCCTTGGTGAGCCTTTACCTCACCAACTAGCTAATCAGATATCGGCCGCTCTAATAGCGTGAGGCCTTACGGTCCCCCACTTTCCCCCTCAGGGCGTATGCGGTATTATCGCAACTTTCGCTGCGTTATCCCCCACTACAAGGTACGTTCCGATATATTACTCACCCGTTCGCCACTCGCCACCAGGATTGCTCCCGTGCTGCCGTTCGACTTGCATGTGTAAAGCATGCCGCCAGCGTTCAATCTGAGCCAGAATCAAACTCTTCAGTTTAATATCTGTATGCCAATTAAGGCATGTCGCTCACTCAAAGAAATGACTCATTTATTTCTATTTGAATCAATTTACTGTTTAAGTGAGTACTACTTTATTTCATTGTCCAAAAGGACTAAATGCTTTCAGGTAGTACCCACAATTATCGGTTGACTAATTTTTAAAGAGTGGCTGTTTGTTAATAATTAAAAACATTCAGCGAAGAAGTGAGACTATGACAGATATATTTTCCCTTGTCAACACCTGTTCTAAAAAAATCCTCTTTTTTGTTAAATATTTATAAAAACATCAATTTGACTCATTATTTCTCTTCTATTTGTAGGAATAAACTCTAAATCATTAAGGGTTTACCCTAATTATTTTTAACTCTTCGTTTAAACTATAAATTATTTATCTTAATTCGGAAGATTGATATGCCCGCAAGCGACAATTTTCAAACTTTAACAACATTTATTCAAGTCTTGGAGTTAAACAGATCTCATTTGGAAATAATGCGAAACCATCTCCTGTCCTTAGGCGAAAATGACCGTTGGCTTCGTTACGGCATTCACGCAACTGACTTGTTTATTAACTCCTATGTAGACTCTTTTAATTTTTCTAGGGATTGTTTTTTGGGCGTTATTGATAGTTCTTTAAGAATTATTGGATTGGCACATTTGGCCTACGGGCAAGGTTTACACGGTCAAGAACACTCTGCTGAATTTGGTGTATCGGTTTCAGATCATGGTCGGGGTTTTGGTGTTGGAACTGCCCTGTTTAAAAGATCTGCAATGCATGCGAGAAATACGAATATTAGTGTGCTTTACGTTCACTGCTTATCAAACAATTCGGCAATGATGCACATTGCCCGTAAGGCCGGTATGTCGGTTGAGTACTCTTTCGGAGAGGCAGATGCATATTTGAGACTTCAACCCGGCAATTCGCAAAGCATACTTGTCGAAGCTATTCAAGATCAGTCTGCAATCATTGACTATTCCATCAAGAAGGGCTTTAAAATGGCCTTCTCAATAACAAATTAATTTTGGATGGCTTACTTACACATCAGTGATTAAGCACCCACCGAGTGATTTTTTCTAAATCGGCGTCACTGATATTTTTGTTTGCTGGCATTGCTACAACCCCCCAGACTCCTGAGCCTCCATTTTTTACTCTAAATGTTAGATATTCTTGGGCCGTTGGTATCTGTCGATATTTTTCAGCAATATCGCGAAACGCAGGGCCTATAATTTTTTTTGTTTCTGAATGGCAACTTAAACAACCATATTTTTTAGCAAGTCTTTGTGCAACTGGCGCCACCTCTTCAGCATAAGTAATCGGTGAGGAAAATCCTACGACCCATGCGATGCATATTATCCGAGTGTATTTATGGTTGTGTTTGAGTCGATGTATTGGTAGCATTTACTAATTTTTTCTTTTCTTCTTCAGTAATAATGTCAAATAACTTAACAACTTGTTTGATACTGCCACTACTTTTGCTCGTTACGGTGGCGGCAGCTTTCGCTTCCAGCTCGGTTGTAATTCCCATTAAATAAACACTTCCAGCTTCTACTATAATTTTTATTGAGTTAGCTGGCACATCATTTGTAGTTACTAATTTTGCTTTTATTAAAGTAAATAATGAGCTATCTGATAACCTTGATCCTGTAGAACTTGGGATACCAATTTGTATTTCGTTAATAATATTTTTCACATTTTTTACTTGCAAAATTGAATTTTGAATCTGATCTTTTAACTGTTGCGATGTAGCTTCACCGGTTAAAACGACTTTTTGATTAAATACATTCACACTAACGTGAACATTATCTTGAAATTTTTTGGAAATTATTGCATCCGCTTCAAGTTGTATACCTCTATCTAACGTTACGACACCAATAGGTCGTCTGTCGCCTAATATTAAGGCTGTTTCAGCAACCCCCCCAATAATTAATGCTATACATCCCGTTAAATTGGTGATCAGAAATGTTATCACTATTAGTTGCGCTAAATTTTTAATTGTTTTATTTGTTTTATTCGTTTTCATGTTTAATCCAATAACAAATGATCAATACCATCACATAAACAATGGAGTAAAAGTAAGTGCGTTTCTTGAATACGTGCAGTTCTTTCTGATGGGACGCACAAATGAACGCTCTGTTGAATATTCTGGTGGCTAAGAAGCTGGTTTATTTTTCCGCCCCCTCTGCCTGTAAATGCAATTATTCCCATTCCAATTTTTTGCGCTGCTTCAATGGCTAGAATAACGTTTTTTGAATTTCCTGAGGTGGATATCGCCAATAATACGTCTTCCGGCTTTCCTAAGGCCCTTACCTGTTTGCTAAACACCTCATCGTAACCATAATCATTACCTATTGCTGTAAGAATAGATGAATCCGTCGTCAATGCAATGGCGCCAAGCTCTTTTCTTTCTCTTTCAAATCGACCGACTAGTTCTGCTGCAAAGTGTTGTGCATCAGCCGCAGATCCACCATTGCCACAAGCTAGTATTTTTCCACCTTTGCTAATAGAAGAAAACATTAATTCAATTGCAATCTGGGCTAACGGGGCTAGCTGTTCGGACGCTTCTTGTTTGGTGGAAATACTATCCTTAAATTGTTGCTGGATTCGTGTTAATAAATTTTTATTCATTACTTCCTTCTTTTTCTAAAGGATATAAGCTTAAACTGTTATATCGCAACTCTTCTATTCATTACCCCATCTCTATATTATGGATCAAACATTTTTTTTAGACCAACAAAATATGCCCAATAGCTCACTTTACATTGTGAGTACTCCTATTGGTAATTTGGGTGATATTACTTATCGTGCTGCGCATATTTTACGATCTGTAGACGGAATTGCTTGTGAGGATACGCGTCACACTTCCCACCTACTGCAGTCTTTGGGGATACATAAGCCTTTAATGGCAATCCACGAGCATAATGAAAATGCGGCGGCAAGTTCATTAATCAATCATCTTCAAATGGGCGAACGCTGGGCCTATGTTTGTGATGCCGGCACACCGAGTATTTCTGATCCAGGCGCACGCTTAGTTCATGAAGTTCGACTCGCAGGCTATCAAATACTTCCCATCCCAGGACCGAGCGCGATCACTACTTTGCTTTCCGTTGCAGGTCAATTAACCCATAGTCGTCATGGGGAATTTCAATTTTTAGGTTTTTTGCCCCTAAAAGGAAAAGACCGCTCGGATATTTTTGACTTTATTAATAAAAGCTTGCCGGCTACTATTTTCTATGAGTCTCCACAAAGAATAAAAAATACTTTAAACGACTTACTGTTGTCTATAAATGACCATTCAAGATCCCTAGTCATTGGTCGAGAATTAACCAAGAAGTTTGAAACCATCTCCTATTTATCACTTCTAGATCTTCCATTGTGGTTAGGTTCTCACCTAGAAGAGCGCGGAGAGTTTTGTATCATTTTAGGAGGTGCAAATCCCACCCCTTTCCAGTCGGGATTAACAACAAATGACTCTATTGTTAACCTTTCTAAACTTTCTGAAGTTTTATCTTCTTATATAGGTAGCAAACAAATTGCTGAAGTTTTTTCTAAAGCACAATTAATGTCAAAAAATGACGCCTATGAATTAGCCCTCAAGACAAAAAACCCGTCAAAAGACGGGTAAGTTTATTTTTTTTCTGTTCCAGTATCTTTTACGGGCGGTGGTTCTTTGGGCTCTTTTAACTTTCCGCCAGAAGCATTTACCATGTAAACAACAGCTCGCGCAATTTCGTAATCGCTGACATCATCAGGCGCTGCACCCCCCCTAGCCGGCATTGCATTTTTACCTTTAATCGCTGATGAAACTAAATAATCATATCCTTTAGAAACCCTTGCGGTCCATGCGGCGGCATCTTCAAATTTAGGTGCTCCGGCTGCGCCTGATGTGTGGCAAGAGGCGCATACGCTTTTGTATACCCCTTCTCCTGTTTTAATAGCCTTAGGTGCGGTTGAATCGACAAAATTCAGGTTTGCGACTGGTTTAATAATTTTTAAAGTTGACTCCGTGTTCGGTACAGAGGAATGTTTTGTTCTACTATCTGCATATATTAATAACAAAAGTATCACAATAAGAGGTATGAAAAATGCTGCGAATATCACAGTAATTAACTGTTTCGGGTTTTTTATCATGCTGCCATGTTGTTCGCTCATTATTTTTCCTTCAATTTTGAATTTATTTAGTATCTTATATACAAATTATAGCTACTCGACATAACATTTTATTTACACGCGCGTTAACCTGAGTAGAATCATCTTGTTTCAGCAATAATATTTCTTCTTTTCATTCTTTTGATTAATTTGTATTGCCAGTCTTTATTAGTGCGCCCGTAGCTCAGTGGATAGAGTATTGGCCTCCGAAGCCAAGGGTCGCAGGTTCGATTCCTGCCGGGCGCACCACAAAATGATGTAATTTAAGGCAATAAAAAAGCACGGTGTAAAACGATGCTTTTTTCAACCTCATCAGTATTATTTGGCGGCTTGTTTTGCGAAGCCATTAAATTTAACCTCTACACGGCGGTTTGGAGCTTCACAAACTGTGCGTGACACTGGGCGGCCATTAACTTTCATACCATTACAAGTAGATGGATTTACTACATAATTTGTAGAGCCATATCCTTCGTAAGATATTTTAGATGGTGGAACACCTTTAGAGGCCAAGTAATCATTAACGCTTTTAGCGCGGTTTTTAGATAGAGGTAAATTTAATGTATCTTTACCTTGTGAGTCTGTATAACCACTAATGACTAATTTATCTAGCTCGTAGCTTGCTAATTTAACGATAGCAGCATCAAGAATTTGTTTTCCTTTTGGTGTAATAACTGCAGAACCTAGTTCATATGCGCCATCTGCACCTAAAGTAAACCCACCCGAAATTGGTTGTTTAGTTTGGACATCTTGTGGTTTTAGTTGAGCAGATGGTTGAGTAACTACTTTTGCTGGGGCACCGTCACAGAGTGTATTTGCAGTTGCAGGTGTCCAAAAGTTATCTCTCCAACAAAGTTCATCAGTACCATTTTTCCAAACATAACCATTTGCTGCACCGCTCCAGTTATCGTTCGCCGGGGTTTTATTAACTTCATATGCAATTGGAGCAGCTTGTGATGTAGCTATGAATGAGGCAAGGGCGAAAGCCGCACTAAATTTACCAAAATTGTTCATGCGAATTCTCCTAAATTTATAAAATAATATGCTTTAAAGACTTTAAAATAAAATATACAAACAATTACATATTAATAATCTGTATTAAATTTTGTTTTTTAAATAATATAGTTCTATCTTTACCCTTTCATATTGTTGCAGGTATACAACATTTTTAAAACGCTTGAGCAGTTGTTTTCTTTTATTTACTGTATTTTTGAGGATTAATGTATTGTTTTGATCCGTGTAAATACGCTTAATCTAAAAGATAGATAAAATGTTGTTCAATACAAAATCTTTTTAAATATGACCACACAATTAAATACTTCTATCGCTGATATTAAGCCCATACCAGAGGGTTTGCCTATTCCTAATCGCAAGGTAATTCGTAGTTGGATCGAGCCCTTTGCTGAAAAACAAACATTAAAAGCAATCCTATTGCTTGTTGGTGATATTGTTATTTGGCTAGCATTAATTGCTGGTGTTGTTTTCATTGAAAATCTATTTATTAAAATTCTCTTGGGCAACATTGCAGGATTTTGGATTGGCCGGCTATTTATTCTTGGTCATGACGCCTGCCATCAAAGCTTTACACCTCATCGAGAATTAAACAAGCTTCTCGGGCGTATTGCCTTTTTACCCTCTTTGACCCCCTATAGTCTTTGGGAGGTTGGTCATAATGTGGTTCATCACGGTCAAACCAATTTAAAAGGTTTTGACTTCGTTTGGGCGCCCCCAAGTTTAGATGACTTTAGGTCGATGCCGGTTTGGCGTCAAAATCTTGAACGCATTTATCGAAGCGGATGGGGGCCTGCGCTTTACTACATGCTTGAAATTTGGTGGAACAAAATGTACTTTCCTAACAAAAAAAACATGCCGTCAACACGTAAAGTATTTTTAAAAGATAACTTGTTGGTTTCTGCTTTTGGTGTTTTATGGCTAGGGACTTTAGTTTATGCAGCTTTAATGACCAATCAATCTATTATCGGTTTACTAATCTGTGGCTTTTTAATCCCATTTGTTTTTTGGAACGGTATGATTGGATGGGTCGTATATGTTCACCATACGCATACAAGCGTTTCTTGGTATGACAATAAATCTGAATGGTTGAGGGCTCAACCATTTGTTTCCACAACAGTTCACCTCACATTTAAATATCATTTTGGAATGTTAATGCATCACATTATGGAACACACGGCTCACCACGTCGACATGGGTGTACCACTTTACCAATTATCAAATGCACAAAATAAGTTAGAGGAAGTTTTACCGGGAAGAATCATCAAGCAGCCATTTTCTTGGTCTTGGTATTTTGACACCGCTAAGCTTTGTAAGCTTTATGACTTTAACAATAAGGTTTGGTTAGATTTTCAAGGTAATAAAACTGCTGAATCTATAAAAGTAGTTCTCAGCCCGCAATAAAGGTCTTATTTTAAAATTGAGTTAAAATAGAGTTTTGTTGCATGGGCTGTAATAAATGACTACAAGTACAACAACCACTACTACAACTGAAACCACCAGTCAGTCACTCAAATTTTGTTCCTCTTGCAGTAGAGAGAAGCGGCTTGATGGTGGCACATGGATCCCAACTAGTAATCGTAAACAGCGCTGGATATGCGCTAGTTGCCTTTATAACCGAACACACCGAACCGGCGCCATTAAGGCTTAATTTTTATCCACCATCAATTGATTAGGAATGGGTTAGAAATCCTTTCTTGGCCAAAGGTTGACATCGGGCCATGCCCCGGGATAAATGCTATGTCGTCCCCCAACGGGAATAGTTTTTCTTTGATTGATTTGATCAAATCGTCGTGGTTACCTCTTGGAAAATCCGTTCTACCGATTGAACCCGAAAACAAGACATCGCCAACTACTGCAACTCTTGTTTTTTTATCTACAAAGACAACATGTCCGGGCGTATGTCCTGGGCAATGAATAACATCGAAACATTCGTCACCTACCCAAACTTGATCTCCATCGACTAGCCAACGTTGAGGTATAAAAGACTGGCCCTCATGCTCAAAACCGAATTTTTTTGCTTGTTCAGGTAATAAATCTATCCAAAACTGATCATCGATATGAGGTCCAATAATATCAACGGATAGAGTAAGCGCTAACTCTTTGGCGGCTGAGCAATGATCTACATGGCCATGTGTGACTAGTATTTTTTCAACCGTTACATTTAATATTTCAATTTGTTTACGAATAATCTCTAAATCACCACCAGGATCTATCACGGCTGCCTTTTTTGTAACATCACAGATTAATAATGAGCAATTTTGCTCAAAAGGGGTGACGGGTATTAATACAATTTTTAGTGGCATTAGATCATCATATCAAGGATTGTTATATCAAATATTTTTCGTTTTCAACATTTTGTTTTGCATTTTCAGTTAAAATTTAAATGTTGGTAGGAGAGAGTGTATTACACCGCCGAAGGCGCAATGCCCATAAACGCTCAGGCAAAAGGACTGTCAACATTAACACTCTGGAGAGCGGCATTTAATTGCCCACCGAAGGGGCTAACGCTGAACTTTTGCGTAATCTCTCAGGTATCAAGGACAGAGGGCCCTCATTAGGATTCCTATGGCTCCTTTGCCAGCTTTTACTATTTTTAACGAGGTTCATAAATCCCTCGGCGCAAAAATGATTGATTTTGGCGGCTGGGAAATGCCTATCCACTATGGCTCACAGTTAGGCGAGCATCTGCATACAAGGACTTCCGCTAGTTTATTTGATGTTTCTCACATGGCCGTGGTTGATTGCTTCGGCTCTGACTCCCCTTCTTTTTTAACTTACCTTTTGGCAAATAATATTCAAAAGCTTAAAGCCTCTGGAGTGGGTCTTTATTCTTGTATGTTAAATCACGAGGGTGGCATTATTGATGATTTAATTGTCTATCGGCTTGAAGATCGATATCGACTTGTTATTAATGCCTCAACTGCCGAATCCGACATCATTTGGATGAACGAGCAAGCAAAGTCTTTTAATGATATTGAGCTCGTTCCTAGGCGTTACGCCTTGAATCATTGCGCAGATCCTGAGGTGTTATTAGCTGTTCAAGGGCCCTTGAGTTTACAAGTTCTTGCACAAGCATTTCCAACGATTGCTAAAGAATTAGAAAAACTTGCTTACTTTCATGTTTCTTATTTATCCACCAACTTTGGCAAATTGATGTTTGCTAGAACCGGTTATACCGGTGAGGATGGTTTTGAAATAAGTATTCCGATGTCCCAAGGACGGTTAGTGTGGGACTATTTATTAAGCCTTTCTTCAGATCTAAAACCAGCGGGCTTAGGTGCCAGAGACACTCTTCGCATTGAGGCTGGTTATAACTTATATGGGCAAGATATGAATCCGCAAATAAGTCCTCTCGATTGTGGGTTATCTTGGACTGTCGATTTAAACAGTGCACGAAATTTCATTGGTAAATCACGCCTCCTTCAACAAGGTCAACAATTTGATTTTTTAGGTCTCGTTTTATTGGGTAAAGGGGTTATTAGGGCTCACCAAAAAGTGAGCACTTCCCGCGGAATTGGCGAAATATGCTCCGGAACTTATAGCCCTTCTTTAGAAAAATCAATTGGTTTAGCCCGTTTACCTAAAGGTCAAGTTCTTGGATCTATTGTTCAGGTCAACATTCGTGATCAAGAAATCGATGCTCAATTAGTAAAGCCTCAATTTGTTCGTCGCGGTCAAATTCTTATTTAATTTTTAGGAGATTTTTTATGTCAGTTCCACAAAACTTGAAATACGCAGCTTCTCACGAGTGGTGCTTATCTAACGACGATGGGTCCTATTCTGTAGGAATTACGCAGCACGCTCAAGATGCACTTGGTGATATTGTTTTTATAGAGCTCCCCAAGTTAGGGCAACAAGTTGTTGCAAAATCGAATTGTGCCGTAGTTGAATCAGTTAAAGCGGCTAGTGATATTTACGCCCCAATCAATGGTGAAATCATAGCTATCAATGAGGAACTTGCGAATTCTCCTGAACAAATTAACTCAGCCCCCTACGAATCTTGGTTCTTTAAGATCAAAGCATCAAACCCTGCTGATTTAAATGCTTTACTTGATGCAGCTGCATATAGCTCATCCATTGGGGAATGAATATGGCCTCCTCATTAATAAAAGACGCCTTACAAACAAATGCCGAATTTATTTCGAGACATATCGGCCCCTCACTCGAGGAGCAAGACTCCATGCTTCGAGTACTGGGCTTTAAATCAAGAGCGGATTTAATTCAATCTGTTGTTCCCCCTTCTATAAGGGAAAATCAGGCCTTGCCCCTTGCTGAATTTACTGAACCACTTTCAGAAATTGATGCGTTAAACCACTTGAAGTCGATCGCAAACAAAAATTTAGTTTATAAAAGTTGGATTGGCCAAGGTTACTACAACACATTTACTCCCGCAGTTATTCAAAGAAATATTTTAGAAAACCCTTCTTGGTATACGGCGTATACGCCTTATCAGCCCGAGATTTCTCAAGGCAGATTAGAAGCTATTATAAATTTTCAACAAATGATTATGGACCTTTCAGGTATGGATATTGCAAATGCATCCATGCTTGATGAAGGGACTGCGGCTGCTGAAGCAATGACATTAGCACTTCGTTCGTGTGAGTCAAAATCTACATCTTTTTTTGTTGCCTCAGACGTTTTTCCCCAAACCATAGAAGTTATTAAAACTCGTGCGAAGCCTTTAAATATTCAGGTCATAGTTGATGATGCCTCTAACATTACGCAATATGATGTTTTTGGTTCAATCATTCAATATCCCGGCGGTAATGGGCAATTACATTCCATTGCAGATTATTTAAAAATGAGCGCACACATTCATGCTCATAAAGGTTTGTTTATCATCGCTGCTGATTTATTGGCTCTCACAATCCTAGAATCTCCTGGCAAGCTTCAGGCTGATATTGTCATCGGCAGTTCACAACGCTTTGGCGTGCCGATTGGCTTCGGCGGTCCACATGCTGCATTTTTATCGACTAAAGATGTCTATAAAAGAAACATGCCGGGAAGGCTAGTCGGTGTCAGTATTGACTCAAATGGAAACTCTGCTTACCGCCTGGCTTTACAAACGCGTGAACAACATATACGAAGAGAAAAAGCTACTTCAAATATTTGCACTGCACAAGTTTTATTGGCTGTTATTGCTAGTATGTTTGCGGTTTACCATGGCCCACAGGGTTTAAAGAAAATTGCTCTTCGGACCCATTTCTATACCTCTTTATTAGCGAACACTCTAAGAAAGTATGGCGTAGAAGTTTCTAACTCCTCCTGGTTTGATACCTTACTTATTCAATCAAATAATGTTGACTCCATCCTTTCCAAAGCAAATTCTTTAAAAATGAATTTTAGGCATTTGGATGATCAACATCTTGTAATTTCCTTAGATGAAACCTGCTCTGATATTGATATAGCTTGTATTTTAAAAGCCTTTAATATTGAAATCGCGGTTGATGACCTTCAGGCATTTTTGCCCACATCAGAACCCTGCTTTCCTCCTGATCTAGTTCGTAAAGATTCATACTTGACGCATCCGACTTTTAACCGTTATCACTCTGAACATGAAATGCTTCGTTATCTTCGCCGTCTCTCAGACAAAGATTTGGCGTTAGATAGAACGATGATACCCCTTGGTTCTTGCACGATGAAGTTAAATGCCACTAGTGAAATGTTGCCAATTTCATGGCCTACATTTAATCAGATTCATCCTTTTTCGCCGCCATCTCAATGGACTGGATACGCTCAACTTATTGAACAAGTTGAACGTATGATGTGTGCAGCAACTGGTTACGATTGTGTCTCACTACAGCCAAATGCTGGTTCTCAAGGCGAGTATGCGGGTCTATTAGCGATTCAGGCATATCATGAGTCCCGTGGTGATGTGCATCGTCACATTTGTCTTATACCCTCTTCTGCTCACGGCACTAATCCTGCTTCAGCACAAATGACTGGCATGGAAGTGGTCGTAATTGCATGTGATTCCAATGGAAATATTGATTATGCAGATCTGCAATCTAAGGTTGTACAACATTCTTCACACCTTGCGGCAATGATGATTACCTACCCCTCTACTCACGGGGTTTTTGAAACCCATGTCAAAGAGGTTTGTGATTTAGTTCATGGCCATGGTGGCCTTGTATATATTGATGGTGCCAACATGAATGCTCTAGTTGGCACGGCGTCTCCCGGCCACTTTGGTGGTGATGTAAGTCACTTGAATTTACATAAAACTTTTTGTATTCCTCATGGAGGTGGTGGGCCTGGTGTGGGTCCAATTGCGGCAAAAGCACATCTAGCCCCTTTTTTACCATCATCTTTTACGGCCGATTTAATTACTAAATCTACTCAACAAAGCCCTCGAATTAGTGCCGCACCATATGGTTCTGCATCGATACTTCCAATCTCTTGGATGTATGTTGCAATGATGGGCTCTAGTGGCCTACGTCAAGCGACAGAAGTTGCTATTCTTTCTGCCAACTACATCGCCAAGAAATTAAGCCCCCATTTTCCAATCCTATATCAAGGTCAAAATAATTTAATTGCCCATGAGTGTATTCTCGATATAAGACCTATTCAAAAGCTTTCTGGCATTAGTAACGAAGATATTGCTAAACGTTTAATGGACTTTGGATTTCATGCGCCCACGATGAGCTTTCCTGTACCAGGGACTCTGATGATTGAACCAACAGAAAGTGAATCAAAGTTTGAAATGGATCGATTTATTGAAGCAATGATTTGTATTCGTGAAGAAATTGAAATGGTAATTAATGGCAAGTTTGATCCATTAGATAACCCCTTAAAAAATGCTCCACATACTGCCCAATCTCTTTTATCCTCTGCATGGAATCATTCTTACTCTAGAGAAATAGCTGCATACCCAGTTTCTAGATTAAAGCTTAATAAGTATTGGCCACCTGTAGGTAGAGTTGACAATGTTCATGGTGATCGAAATTTATTTTGTGCTTGTGTGCCAATGAGCGAGTACGAAGAAATTTAAAATTGTAAAGGGTCACGATCAATCTGTAATTTTATTGATCGTGATTTCTTCTTAATACCCTCAATATAATCTAGGGCTTTTTCAAGAATTTTTTGTAGTTTTATCCTATCGTTAGACTCGATTAATATTTGATTTCTGTCTACGCCAGATAGACGTTGTAATACCCTTGGAGTTGGGTCACTTATTTGAATATTTTCAGATAACTCTTGTTCTAGATACTGTTTTAAACTCTGAAGTACTTCATTATTACTTTGTTCACTTTTTGATTCCGCAATAATCAGTGCTTGATGTGAATAAGGCGGTAATTGATACTCCTTTCTTTCTTTTACGATATCAGTTATAAACTCATCATAGTGATGTTCTGCTAATGCTTTAAACATTGGGTGTTCGATAAATTCTGTTTGAATGTAAATATTTGCGCCATCTGCGGCCTGTCCTCTGCCCGCCCTTCCGGCCACCTGCACCAATTGAGAAAATATTTTTTCTACTGCTCGAAAATCTTGCGAGTACAAACTTTTATCTACATCTATAACAATAATTGACTGTATATGCTGAAAATCATGGCCCTTAATAATCATTTGTGTACCAATGATGATTGCAGGCTCACCAGCATGTATTTTTTTAAATAATTCCTCTGCAGATCCTTTTGTTTTTGTCGAATCGCTATCGATTCTTATAATGTCTATTTCAGGATAAGTATCTTTTAAAGATTCTTCTATTTTTTGCGTTCCCATGCCGAGAGTTTCCAAATCTTGATTTCCACACTCAGGGCAATTTAACGGTATGTATTGATTACTTCCACAATGGTGGCATTGCAAAACTTTTCTATTGCTATCTATTTTTTTATGTACCACCATCCAGGCACTACATTTTTTACAGTTAGATTTCCAAGAACATGTCTTACAGTGCAGTATTGGGGCGTATCCTCTTCTATTAATAAAAATCAATGTTTGTTTATTATTTTTCTTTGTTCTGGTTATGACTTCGTTTAACTCTTCTGTTATCCCATATGAATTAATTTTTTTATTTTTTCTGGCAATCCCCATATTAATTAAACTAAGTTTTGATAGACTTGCTCCATCTTTAGCTTTTTTATTTAACGTTAACAAAGTTATTTTGTTTTGTAATACTTTCTGCCATGTTTCTGATGATGGCGTTGCAGAGGTAAGTAGTATTGGTACTTTTAATTCCGAAGCGCGCCATATAGCCAAATCTCGTGCGTTGTATCTTAAACCATCTTGTTGTTTATATGAGTAATCGTGCTCTTCGTCTATGACGATTGCTTTTATTTTTTTAGCTGGTGCGAATATGCTTAGTCTTGTTCCTAATATGACTCGTGATATACCTTTTTCTATTTTCCACCATGCAATATTTCTTTGAGCTGATGTTATATCACTATGCAAAACTGTAACTTCCTCATTTATAAAAACCTGTTTTACTATTTTTTCTAATTGAGGTGTTAAATTTATTTCTGGTATCAGTATGAGGCATTGAGCAGTCTCATCTTTTAATACATCTTTTAACCAAGTAAGATATACGGCTGTTTTACCACTTCCAGTTATTCCCTTTAACAAAGTTAATTCAAACTTTTTTTTGTTAGAGCTTGTTTTTAAATATTCTAAACTCTTGTTTTGTTCTTCATTTAAATTCCAACTATATTCCTCAACATCGCTATTTTTATTATTTTGTTTTTTTTCTTGATCTCTTAATATTTGTTTTTGCAATAAAGCCCATTTATTTGGCTTCTTCCAGTCTGATGGAAGACTACTAAATAATATTTCCCCCAAGGGTTTTAAGTAATACTTTGATGAAAATTGACACAAGTTAATTACTTGTTGAGTTACTTTTAGTTCCGGCGATATTTCTAAGACCGGTTTTAAGTTTCTTATTTGTTTATTGGCGTAAGTAACTTTCTCATCTATTTGTATGACAATCCCAGCTGTCATTTTTTTTCCAAATTCAACTTTTACAATATCTCCCACCTTCGGATGTTGTAATAACTCCTCCAGACTCCACGTGTAGTCAAATAGTTGAAAAAGGGGTACATCTATAGCTATTTTTACGTTCACTTGAATGACTATTTTCCAAATTTTTATTTAACGCATAATAGTAATTACTTACTTAGATCTATATGCTTTTAGACGCCTTACCTGTGGATAACTCTGTGGATTATTTGTAAGTTTACACTTCGCTCATTCAAAGGGATTTCACTAATTTTTTTCTCTCACCAACCGTCAACTTGGTAATTTTTTTAAAAATCAACAACTTGTATCTTTTACGTAGAATTTAAATGTAGTATCTATCGCAAGGGTTTGTTATATTCTGAAAGTGCCACTGCCTGTGTATAACTTTTTTAATATCTTACTCTAATCATTGCACTATATATCTGAGCGATGTCTTTTAGACTCTGATCTTACAGCCTCAATTAGACAATCAACATTTTCTGGGGGGGTAAATTGAGAAATTCCATGTCCTAAATTAAAAATATGGCCATCTAAGGGTGATAATTCTTCTTCAATTGACTTGGTAAGCGACAACTCATTGAATAATTCACTCACCTTATTTTTAATAATTTTTTGATCACCCAGCAAAATTAATGGGTCAAGATTACCTTGTATAGCTATTTTTTGTTTACCTAGATGTTCTCTTGCCTTTGATAATGACATAGTCCAATCTAAGCCTAAAACATTGGCGCCTGACTTAGCCATTTCATTTAGCCAAATTGCTCCACCTTTAGAAAATATTAAAATGGGGACTTGCTCTTTTATATCTCGATCCTCATGTAGTCTTCGAATAATTTCTTTCATTGGCGCTAATGAGTACTCTATATAATCTGCAGAACATAATAACCCGCCCCAGGTATCAAACAACATGACCGCTTGAGCGCCTGATTCAATTTGTAAGCGCAGATATTCCGTAATTGATTGAATATTTATATCTAAAATATGTTTAATTAAATCGGGGCGTTTATACAACATGGTTTTTGTTTCTTGAAAATCTTTTGAACCAGAACCCTCAACCATGTAACATGCCAAAGTCCATGGACTTCCTGAAAACCCTATTAATGGAACTCTTTGCTTGCCATTCTGAATTAAGTCTTTTTTAATTTGACTGACGGCGTCAAAGACATACCTCAATTGGTCCATGTCAGCAACTCTTAAATCCTTAATGCTTTTTTCCACTCTAAGGGGATTTTTAAATCGAGGCCCTTCTCCGGTCTCAAAACTCAAACCGAGCCCCATTGCATCTGGAATAGTGAGGATATCCGAAAACAAAATTGCAGCATCTAGACCGTATCGGTCTATCGGCTGAAGTGTTACTTCTGATGACAGCTGCGGATTTTTTGCTAACTGTAAAAAACTACCCGCTTTGGCTCTTGTTTGCTTATATTCTGGTAAGTATCTTCCAGCTTGTCTCATCAGCCATATTGGAGTTGTGTCCAACTTCTCAAAACGGCAGGCTCTTAAGAACCGGTCATTGATTAATTCTGGAAAGATGTTGCCTGACAATTTTTATTTATTTTTTTCGACGGAATCTAGCGATAGCGGCAAGTTGGGCGGCTGCAATTGCAAACTCAGCTTGAGCAAGAGCGAAGTCAATATCTGATGTACGAGTTGCCATTGAGTCTTCTGCTCGGCGTTTTGCTTCATTTGCCTTCGCCTCATCTAGATCCGCCCCTCTAATAGCAGTATCGGCTAATACCGTAACAGAATGCGGTTGAACCTCAAGAATTCCACCAGCAACAAAAACAAACTCTTCGTCTCCGTCAGGTTTTTCAATTCTTACAGATCCTGGACGAATTCGCGTAATCAATGGGGTATGGCCTGGCAATACTCCCAGCTCGCCAGATTCTCCAGGCAAAGCCACAAACTTAGCCTCACCTGAATAAATCGAACTTTCTGCGCTTACAACGTCAACATGCATGGTAGCCATAATGTATTAAAACCTTATTTAAATTAAAGCTTCTTCGCTTTTTCGATAGCTTCATCAATTGTGCCGACCATGTAGAAGGCTTGCTCCGGCAAGTGGTCTAACTCTCCATCTACAATCATTTTGAATCCACGAATTGTTTCTTTTAAAGTGACATACTTTCCTGGGGAGCCGGTAAAGACCTCTGCAACGTGGAATGGTTGTGATAAGAAGCGCTGAATTTTACGGGCACGTGCGACTGACTGCTTATCTTCAGGTGAGAGTTCATCCATACCTAAAATAGCGATAATATCGCGCAACTCTTTATAGCGCTGCAATGTGGTTTGAACTCCTCGAGCAACTGCATAGTGCTCTGCTCCAACTACTAAAGGATCCAACTGACGGCTAGTTGAATCTAAAGGGTCAACCGCGGGATAAATACCAAGTGCAGCAATATCACGTGATAAAACAACTGTAGAGTCTAAGTGTTGGAATGTTGTTGCAGGAGATGGGTCAGTTAAGTCATCGGCTGGAACATAAACTGCCTGAATAGATGTAATAGAACCTGTTTTAGTAGATGTAATGCGCTCCTGTAAACGACCCATTTCATCTGCTAGTGTTGGCTGGTAACCCACAGCTGATGGCATACGACCTAAAAGTGCGGAAACTTCCGTTCCAGCCAATGTATAGCGATAAATATTGTCAACGAAGAACAAAATATCTCGTCCTTCGTCACGGAAACGTTCTGCCATTGAAAGTCCTGTTAAAGCTACACGTAAACGGTTTCCAGGAGGCTCGTTCATTTGTCCAAAAACCATCGCAACTTTATCTAAAACGTTAGAATCTTTCATCTCATGATAGAAGTCATTACCCTCACGAGTTCTCTCGCCAACTCCAGCAAAAACGGAAAGTCCTGAGTGTTGTTTAGCAATGTTATTAATCAACTCCATCATATTTACGGTTTTACCCACGCCCGCACCACCAAACAATCCGACTTTACCGCCTTTTGCAAATGGGCAAACAAGGTCAATAACCTTAATACCGGTCTCTAATAAATCTACCGACGGAGAAAGCTCATCAAATTTTGGAGCTGGTTGATGAATAGCTCTTCGCTCTTCTGTTGCTATCGGCCCAGCCTCATCAATTGGTCTTCCTAACACATCCATAATGCGACCAAGGGTTGCAGGTCCTACAGGAACAGAAATTGGGGCGCCTGTTCCACGAACGCTCATACCACGACGTAATCCATCACTTGAACCCATCGCAATTGTACGAACAACGCCATCGCCTAACTGTTGTTGCACTTCAAAAGTTAAGCCTTTTTCAGCGAACGACGCTTCCGTGCTTTCCTCTAACACCAAGGCTTCATAAACCTTAGGCATACCATCGCGCGGGAACTGAATATCCACAACAGCTCCAATACATTGAACGATATTTCCGTTACTCATCGCATTTCTCCAATCAAATCAATATTTACAATTCTTTAAATTAAACCGCTGCTGCGCCACTTACAATTTCAGATAATTCTTTGGTAATTGCAGCTTGACGTGTCTTGTTGTAGTCAAGTTGTAATTCCGCAATTAAATTTTTCGCGTTATCAGAAGCAGCTTTCATTGCAACCATCCTCGCCGATTGTTCAGAGGCCATATTTTCTGAAACCGCCTGATATATTAGTGCTTCAATATATTTTTTAAGTAAATCATCTAATACTGTTTTTGCATCTGGCTCATAAATGTAATCCCAACCATAGGCAACCTTCTCTTGGGAAGATTGATCTAAGTTTTCAAGCGGTAACGGTAAAATCTTTTCAATTACTGGCTCTTGCTTCATCGTATTGATAAAACGGTTGTAACATAAATAGATTTCATCAACTTCACCCTTATCAAAAGCGTCGAGTTGAACTTTAATCGTTCCAATTAAATCGTCTAGCAAAGGCTTATCGCCTAAATGTATGGCATGTGATACAAGATTCGCTTTAATTCTATTCAGAAATTGAAAGCCTTTTGTACCAATAGCTGTGCACAAAATATCTTTTTGCTCACCACGCCAAGATTTCATACTGTTGGTTAGCATACGTAAAATATTCGTATTCAATCCTCCGCATAAGCCCTTATCCGTGGTAATTAAAATGATGCCAACATTTTTGATTTCTCTTTCAACTAAAAATGGTGGTCGATACTCTGGGTTTGCACGAGTAATATTTGCAGCAACATTCCTTATTTTTGCCGCAAAAGGTCTAGCCGCACGCATCCGCTCTTGGGCACGGCGCATCTTAGACGCGGCAACCATTTCCATCGCTTTTGTAATCTTTCGCGTATTTTGTACGCTCTTGATTTTGTTTCGTATTTCTTTAGTTCCAGCCACGCGGCTCTCCTCGCCTCTTTATATTAGAAAGAAGCAGAACGTTTAAAGTCTTCGATCGCTGCCTTTAATGCAACTTCGTCATCCTTGGATAACTCTTTTGTGTCTTCAATTCGGCCAATTAAATCAGCGTATTTTGACTTAAGATGATCCTGCATTCCTTTTTCAAAAGGAAGAATATCTTTAACCTCAACATTGTCTAGGAATCCATTATTCGCTGCGTATAAAGAGGCTGCTAGCTGCCAAACTTGTTGTGGGCTGTATTGTGACTGCTTTAACAGTTCCATAACTCGACGTCCACGGTCCAACTGTTTCCGGGTAGCATCATCCAAATCTGAGGCAAACTGCGAAAACGCCGCAAGTTCGCGATACTGTGCAAGATCCGTACGAATACCGCCAGAAAGTTTTTTGATTACTTTAGTTTGTGCCGCTCCACCAACCCTTGATACAGAAATACCGGCATTAATCGCAGGGCGTACGCCAGCGTTAAACAAGTCAGTTTCTAAGAAGATCTGCCCGTCAGTAATGGAAATTACGTTCGTTGGAACGAATGCAGAAACGTCACCCGCTTGTGTTTCAATTATTGGGAGGGCTGTTAATGATCCTGTTTTTCCTTTAACTTCTCCATTTGTAAATTTCTCAATAAATTCAGCGTTAACGCGTGCAGCGCGCTCTAATAATCTTGAGTGCAAATAGAATACATCTCCAGGATATGCTTCACGACCTGGCGGTCTACGCAACAAGAGTGATACCTGGCGATATGCAATTGCTTGTTTAGTCAAATCATCATAAACAATTAATGCATCTTCACCACGGTCTCTAAAGTACTCACCCATTGTGCAGCCAGCATATGCTGACAAATACTGCATCGCAGCTGAATCAGATGCTGTAGCGGCCACAACAATCGTATAGGCAAGTGCACCATGCTCTTCTAATTTACGAACAACGTTATTAATAGTCGATGCTTTTTGACCAATCGCAACGTAAACGCAATATACGCCTTTACCTTTTTGATTAATAATGGCATCAATCGCAACGGCTGTTTTACCTGTTTGTCTATCGCCAATAATTAACTCACGCTGACCTCTTCCAATTGGAACCATCGCATCAATAGACTTAAGACCAGTTTGTAGTGGTTGACTAACAGACTGACGCGCAATTACACCTGGAGCTACTTTTTCAATAATGTCTGTTTGCTTAGCATTAATTGGGCCCTTACCATCAATAGGCTGCCCAAGTGTATTTACAACTCTGCCTAAAAGTTCTGGTCCGACCGGAACTTCAAGAATACGGCCGGTACACTTAACTGGGTCACCTTCTGATATGTGCTCGTAAGCGCCTAAAATAACAGCACCGACTGAATCACGCTCTAAGTTCAAGGCTAAACCAAAAGTGTTGTTGGGGAACTCTAACATCTCACCTTGCATAACGCCTGATAAGCCATGAACCCGGCATATTCCGTCAGTCACAGAAATAACAGTTCCTTGATTTCGAACTTCAGCGTCTACACCTACACTACTGATTCGACTTTTGATCAGATCACTGATCTCAGATGGGTTAAGTTGCATTTATAACTCCTAGGGTCTTTTAATTTCGTTGTACTACTTATATATTTTGCTCATGAAAGTAAAGCGGCTTGCATCGCCTCTAATCTTGACTTTACCGATGTATCCAACACTTCATCGCCAACTTGGACTCTCACTCCGCCAATTAACTCTGGATCGATCAAAACGGTAGGCTTTAGTTTTTTATTGCCAAAACGTTTTGAAATTACAGCAACTAAGCTTTGAACTTCATCTTCACCCATTGGAAAAGCACTTATTATTTGCACCTCAGCTGTACCGTTTCTCGCATTTTTGATTTCATCAAACTGCTTTGAAATTTGTGGTAAAGCTGCAATACGGTGGTTCAAAGTTAGCAAAGTTATAAATTTTTTCAAAGCCGGTGCACTATCCCCTGAAATTCCAGCCATTAACAAATCTGCTAATTGCTCTTGGGACACATTTGGATTTGAAGAAAGAATTGCTACTTCGTGATTGCTTGCAAGGTGGGCTAAAGAACTTAGCTGTTCGGACCAATTTGCCAACTCTTCGGGGGCGGCGGTCCCAGCTAATGCCTCAGCATATGGGCGAGCGATTGTTGCTAAATCAGCCATCTTACAACTCTGCTTTCAATTGGTCTAATAATAAAGCATGGGCAGCTGGATTAATCTCTTTACGCAAAATTTGCTCAGCACCTTTTACAGCCAAAGCAGCCACTTGAGCACGTAACTCATCGCGTGCACGTATTATCTGCTGATCGGCATCTGCTTTAGCCTGAGCAATAATCCGCGTTGCTTCGGTTTGCGCATTTTGCTTGATTTCCTCTGCACTTAGTTGAGCACGCTTTTCAGCTTCAGCAATACGCTGTGCTCCTTCATTTCTTGCCTCAGCCAGGGCTTGGTCAGCGCGCTTAGTAGCAAACTCTAAATCAGTTTTACCCTTCTCAGCAGCGGCTAATCCATCTGCAATTTTAGCTGCTCTTTCATCTAAGGCTTTTACTAGCGGTGGCCAAACAAACTTAGCTACCACCCACCAAAGGATGAAAAACACAACCATTTGCGCGAATAGGGTCGCGTTCAGATTCACGGCGTTTCCTTTCGATTCAGTTTGACAAAACTACTGAATACAGTAGTTATCATTTTAAAAACCTTTAAGCTGTTAATTTTGATAAAAGTGGATTTGCAAATGCGAAAAGCATAGCAATACCTACTCCGATCAAGAACGCAGCATCAATCAAGCCAGCTAACAAAAACATCTTAGTTTGAAGCGGTTCCATCAACTCAGGTTGACGTGCGCAAGCTTCGATATATTTTCCACCCATTAAACCGATTCCTAAACATGCACCAATAGCTCCGAGACCGATAATGATACCGATACCGATAGCTGTCAAACCTTGAATATTTCCGATGAACTGATTTAGCATTGTTGACTCCTAGTTAAAAAAAAATAAAAAATTAATGATGGCTGTGCGCTTGGCCTATATAAACCAATGTAAGCATCATGAAAATGAACGCCTGTAGAAGAATGACCAATATGTGAAATATTGCCCAAGCTGCCCCAGCTATTACATGCCCTACAAAGCCGAAAATACTTGGATCTAAACTAAATGTCCAAATGCTTCCCAACAGTGCGATTAACATGAATATCAATTCACCAGCATACATGTTTCCGAAAAGTCGCATGCCTAATGAAACAGTTTTTGCAACATACTCAATCAAATTGAGAAATAAGTTGAATGGTGCAAGGTACCATTTTGCACCGAATGGTGCCGACACCAACTCGTGCGCAAAGCCACCAAAGCCCTTTATCTTCAGGCTGTAGTACAAAATAATAAGTAAAACTGAAAGTGACATGCCCATTGTTCCATTTAAGTCGGTTGTCGGAACAATTTTGTGGTGAGGTATATGTACATGAAATACACCTAATATTCCATTCAATCCATTGACCCAATCAATAGGTATTAAATCTAAGGTGTTCATAAAAATAATCCAACAAAAAACAAATAAGGCTAAAGGGGCAATATATGTTCTATCCCCTTGCACAATATTTTTTGATTGTGTTTCTACTAGTTCAACAACCATTTCTACTAGCGCTTGAAATCTTCCGGGCACTCCAGCGGTAGATCGTCTTGCTGCGAGCACTAAGAGGCCAACAGCTAACAAGCCCATTGTTAAAGACCAAAAAACAGTATCGTAATTTAAAACACTAAAGTCAACTATTTCAGATTGGGCATGCCCAATTGAATTGAGGTTTGTTAGATGTTCGAGAATGTATTCGGTAGGTTGTAATGATTCGGCTGACGAGGTTTTAGTTGACATCTATATTTTCCATTACCTTTAAAAACTATTTATTCTTCTTTAAAAAACCAATTAACCAATACGATTGCAGCGTTACAAAAAACATACCTAGAAAGGGTATCCAGTTTAAATTAGGAACCAATCGAATGGCAAGGAATATTATAGTAAATGTAAATGTAATTTTTATGACTTCAGCATACATTAACGATCTTATAAACTTCCTCGCATCTAAACTTTTTTTTACTGCTTGAATTCGTATTATAAACACAATATTAGGCAATACCCCCAAAGCTCCTCCAAGTACAACTGACAAGATTAGGTGTTTCTCATCAAACATCAAACTGTAAATTGCTGCCAATGTTGTAAAAAAAACTGTTAAAAAACCTTGTAGCCCCACAATTTGCCAAGGACTAGAAACTTTCGCGGCAAGTTGACTCTCGGTAAATAGCTTACGCGCTTGATCGTGGGTCAGCTTTATGTATTCTGGCTCCAAGCTTTCTTCATAATTACCACGTTCCATAAAGTCTTCTTTAAGGATTGGTTAAACCAAGCTTTTGTAATAGATTCTGTAATTCGTCTGTGTGTGAGAATTTAATTTTTATTTCGCCGCCTTTAGAGCGTGTCTTAATTTCTACCATCAAACCAATAGAATCTGCCATTTCATTTTCAATACGCTTTAAATCCGGATCCCGCGTAATTTTTGATTTAATTTTTTCAGTTTTATCAGTAATATTTTTTTTGCTGGAATTCAAAATTCCATTTGCCAATCTTTCTGTTTCTCTAACTGAAAGGCCCTGAGCGGCGACTCTTTGAGCAAGACCAATTTGCATTGCCGCAGATATGGGTAATAAAGCCCTTGCATGTCCCATATCAATTTCACCCGAAGCCAATAAAGCTTGAACCGATTTGCTTAATTGCGTTAGTCGCAACAGGTTAGTTACTGCACTTCTTGATTTTCCAACAACTTGCGATGCCTGTTCATGAGTAAAACCAAAATCAGCAATGAGCCTAGCCAAACCCTCAGCCTCTTCTAACGGGTTTAAATCTTCTCGTTGCATGTTTTCGATCAACGCCATGGCGGCGGCTGTCTGATCATCTACATTTTTTATCAGAACAGGAACCGACTCCAGTCCCGCCATTCCTGCAGCTCTAAATCTTCTTTCACCGGCAATGATTTCATATTGATTTGAACCAATTAAACGAACTAAAAGCGGTTGCATGACTCCCTGTGTTCGAATACTTTGTGCCAACTCCTCTAATTCACTTTCCTTCATTTGCATGCGAGGCTGATATTTACCCCGTTGAAGTTGAGAAAGTTTTAATTCTTTGGTGGAGCTTTCTTTGGAGTCTTGACCACTTAAATCAATTGACTCACCTAGCAGAACTTCAAGCCCTCTGCCTAGGCCCTTTTTTTTCATCATCGTTAAATACTCTTTATTCTTTCTACCATTTCTTTACCAAACTCCACATAAGCCTTAGCACCTCGAGAAGACTTATCAAATACAACCCCTGGAATGCCATAAGAAGGTGCCTCTGCTAATCTAACATTACGTGGAATGATTGTTTTGAAAACTTTATCTCCAAAGTGCTGTATTAACTGTCCCGAAACTTGCTGTTGCAAAGCAGTTCGAGGATCAAACATGACCCTCAACAATCCAATAATTTTTAAATCAGGATTTAAATTTGCATGAACTTGTTTAATACTATTCACCAGGTCTGATAACCCCTCCAATGCAAAGTACTCACATTGCATTGGCACAATTACACCATTTGCCGCACATAACCCATTTAAAGTTAATAACGAAAGAGCTGGGGGACAATCAATTAGGATAAAGTCATAATCATCAGCAACTATCTGCAAAGCATCCCTTAATATTGATTCACGATTTTTAAAATCAACCAACTCTATTTCGGCGCCGGCCAGATTCCGATTAGCAGGTATAACATCATAACCACCTGATTCAGAAGGGTATTTTGATTTTATTATGCTACTATGGCCAATTAAAACTTGATATACTGAATGTTCTAATTGGTGTTTATCTACCCCTGACCCCATAGTGGCATTTCCCTGCGGATCTAAATCTACTAATAATACCCTTTGCTTTAAAGCAACTAAGCCAGCGGATAAATTGATCGCCGTTGTTGTTTTCCCAACGCCACCCTTTTGATTTGCAATACAAAAAATCTTCGCCATCATACACCCCTATTTATTCGTTAGATTTTCTCATGGATTGTATGGATAAAATACATCTATAGGCATCTAAATAAGGAATCTTTAGTTCATCATTAAAAATAATTTGATGGCCTTTAGGTAGTCCCTCTAATTCTATTGCTATTTTTTGTGACTTCATTGCAAACATTAGTCCACCCTCTTTTAATAATGGCTCTGAGTACTTAATAAAATGCTTAAGCTCGGTAAATGCTCTAGAAATAGTTGCGTCCATCGAGTGGGGTCTTTGTTGAGAAAAATGCTCTATTCTTTGTTCAACTACATGAACATTTGTTAATCTCAATCTACCCTTGATATGCTGTAAAAAAGCTGTTTTTTTACGAACGGCATCCACCAAAAAAAACTCAAAATTCGGAATAAAGATTGCTAAAAGCATACCCGGGAACCCCCCACCAACACCTAAGTCAGCTATTTGAGCCCGCTCTGACAATAGCCCCTCTTGAACTGTTTTTAAAATTGGGGGAATAACTGCTAAAGAGTCCATTACATGTGCGCCCAAAAACTCATCTTCATCTGTAATTGCACTTAAGTTATGGATAGAGTTCCACTTAAAAAACTCTGAAGTAAAAATGACTAGTTGATTGATCTGGCTAGAGTTACATGATATTTCAAGCACCTCTATACCCTGCCGAACTCTTTGCTCAAATTTAGTGGAATTAAAACTCATAAGGCTGCGTTTTTTCTACCTACGCCCTTTTTTAAAAATATCAATAAAATCGAAATCGCAGCTGGGGTTACTCCAGATATTCTGGCGGCTTGACCCAAGGTTTGAGGTTGATGAGCAATCAATTTCTGACGAACCTCATTAGACAATCCGCTGATATCAGAATAATCTAACCATTTTGGTAGCTCTAAATGCTCATTATAGGAGTGACGCTCAATCTCCAAAGTTTGTCTGTCAATATAACCTTGATATTTAAATCCTATTTCAACTTGTTCATTAATTTGAGTTTGTAAAGCTAGGTCAAACTCCTCTGTCGCACTTGCCCATTTGCCATTTAGCGCCCCAACCAAGTCTTTATAAGTAACCTGCGGCCTTTTTAAAAGCTCTGCCAAACTATACTCATGACTCAAAGCCTGACCAAAAATAGCGGTGCTTTCATCAGCACTTAAGTTTTTAGGAGAAACCCACGTTCCCATTAATCGAGATGTTTCACGTGAAACAGCCTCTTGTTTTTTACAGTAAAAACTCCATCGCGCATCATCTACTAGCCCCATGGATCGCCCAAGCTCTGTCAATCGAGCATCTGCATTATCTTCACGAAGGCTTAAACGATACTCAGCACGACTCGTAAACATTCGATAAGGCTCTTGAACACCCTTCGAAGTTAGGTCATCAACCAAAACCCCCAAATATGCCTCACTTCTTAGCGGGCGCCATGGATCTTTTTGCTTTACTCTCAAACCAGCATTAATGCCCGCCAACAAACCCTGAGCAGCCGCCTCTTCGTAACCGGTGGTTCCATTAATTTGCCCAGCAAAGAACAAACCATCAATTTGTTTTGATTCTAAACTTTGTGTTAAGGAGCGCGGGTCATAATAATCATATTCAATCGCATAACCTGGCCGTAAAATATGGGCATTTTCTAAACCTGAGATACTGTGAACTAGGCTCAATTGAATGTCAAATGGCAGGCTTGTCGATATCCCATTTGGATAAAACTCATTTGTAGAAAGTCCCTCTGGCTCTAAAAAAATTTGATGGCTAGGCTTTGATGCAAAACGATGGATCTTATCCTCTATAGAAGGACAATATCTTGGGCCAACCCCCTCAATCACACCTGTATACATAGGAGAGCGATCTAAGCCACCTCGAATAATATCGTGAGTGCTCTCATTCGTATAAGTAATCCAACAAGGTAATTGCTTGGGGTGCTGCTCTGGCCTTCCTAAAAAAGAAAAAACGGGAAGCGGGTCTAAATCTCCTGGCTGCTCTTTCATTTTAGAAAAGTCGATTGTCCTTCCGTCGATTCTTGGAGGAGTTCCAGTTTTGAGCCTTCCTTGGGGTAGGTTTAACTCTTTTAATCTTTCAGATAGACGAACGGCGGCAGGATCTCCCGCCCTTCCACCCGAGTGATTTTCCAGTCCAACGTGAATTTTCCCATTTAAAAAAGTACCCGCAGTTAATACTACAGTTGGGGCATAAAAATGTAAGCCCAATTGAGTAATAGCCCCAACCACTCGATTACCATTAATGATTAAATCGTCAACTGCGGATTGAAAAAGGGTTAAAAACGGCTGACCCTCTAAAAGACTTCGCATGGCAGATTTATATAACGCCCTATCAGCCTGCGCTCTTGTTGCACGAACTGCCGGCCCTTTACTCGAGTTGAGTATTCTGAACTGTATTCCAGCACGATCAGTGATCTGCGCCATGGCACCACCCATCGCATCTATTTCCTTAACCAGATGTCCTTTTCCAATACCACCAATTGAAGGATTACAACTCATGGTACCAAGGGTCTCAATATTATGAGTTAACAACAGGGTTTCACAACCCATCCTGGAGCTTGCCAACGCTGCTTCGCAACCAGCATGTCCACCGCCTATTACAATTACATCAAATTGTTTTTTAAAGTCGATCATTTAAGAATAAGTAATTGTGTTGAATGTGTTTCACGTGAAACACTAAAGCTCTATTATCTTATGAAATCGAAAATATGATAAGAGTCATTCGCCGTTTTCAAGACCAAGGCCAAAACCACCCAAATAAAAAATACTCTAACCATTTTACTTCCGTGCCTCAAAGCAAAAATACTACCAATAATACCCCCCACAATATTGAAGCTCATCATCCATAGAGCAATGCCCCAGTGAATGTGCCCTGTCGGTATGAACAAAGCTAGAGCGGCAAAATTACTCAAACAATTAACGATTTTAGTTGCGGCAGCCCCATGTAAGAAATCAAACCCTAAGAATCGAACGAATAAAAACATGAAAAAAGCACCAGTGCCGGGACCAAAAAATCCATCATAAAACCCAATACCGAAAGCCCCAACGGATGCAAAACAAATACTACGTAAATTTTGGGTTTGAGGTTGATGAGTCAAACCAAAGTTTTTATTCTTTAAAGTAAAGGCTAACAATAACAATAAAATAAATGGCAAAAACTTACGAATGAAATCAGGTGATATTTGTGTTACTGTCCAAGCGCCCAAAAAAGAACCGACCAACGAACATACTGAGGCATAGATCATTAGCCTTTTAGGCAAGTTGACCTTTTTAATATATTGAGTGGCAGCGACAAAGGTGCCACCAACTGCAGAGAGTTTATTAATTCCAAAAAGAGTTGCTGGGGTCTCTTTAGGATATACGGAAAATAATGCAGGGATTTGCAACAAGCCGCCGCCACCTACAATTGCATCTATAAATCCCGCTAAAAAGGCTGCTAGTGCTAAAAAAATAACACCATAACTTAAAATTTCGTTTAAAATCAATTAGCTAGTTCTATTTTTGAAAAGGTCTAAAAACTCACCTACGATGCCCTTGCGAAAAGCCATCACACAGACTACAAAGATCAATCCAGTAACAATAGTTACAGACTCCCCCAAAGTTCTAAACCATTCAATATTAGTTAAAGAAAATATCCAATTGCCGATTTCACCAACCTTGTGCTCCAATACAGTGATAACAAAAGCACCAATAATAGGCCCAATCAAAGTACCAACACCACCGACCAATGTCATTAAGATGACCAATCCAGACATTGACCAATGAGAATCTGAGAGAGTCTCGAAACCCATCATTAGGGCCTGAAGACTCCCCGCAAGTCCAGCAAGAGCTCCTGACAAAATAAACGCTAACAATTTAAATCTGTCAACCTCGTATCCCAAAGATATAGCTCTAGGCTCATTCTCTTTGATAGCAAATAAAATTTTTCCAAATGGTGAAGTCGTAACTCTGGCAATCAGGAGAATAGAAGCCAAGAAAAAAACAAACACGACATAATACGTATTGATATCGTTTTGCAAGTCAAGCACTCCGAGAAGGGTTCCTCTTGGAATGCCCTGCATGCCATCCTCACCACCAGTAAACTTGGCTTGTAAAAAGACAAAATACAGCATTTGGGCGAGAGCCATAGTTATCATTGCAAAGTAGATACCTTGCCGACGTATAGCAAGACTACCCATGATGTAACCTAATAAAGTTGCAAATAATACTCCCCCGATTAAACCCAGTTCAGGAGGCATCCCCAAATCACGAATGATATAGCCACAGATGTAACCACCGCCACCTAAAAATGCAGCATGGCCAAAAGACAATAGTCCTGTATATCCTAATAGCAAATTAAATGCAGCTGCAAACAAAGCAAAGCATAAAATTTTCATCAAAAATATTGGATATAAAAACCATGGAGCCATTACTCCAAACAAAATAATGACGAGATAAAAGAAAGTACTTTGGTTTTTACTCATTACTTCTCTCTACCAAAAAGTCCTGCGGGACGAACTAATAACACAAATGCCATAACTAAAAACACCACGGTACTTGATGCTTCAGGATATAAGACTTTAGTTAAAGCCTCAATAAGACCCAAACCCAAACCCGTCAAAATGGACCCCATAATAGAGCCCATTCCACCAATAACCACAATTGCAAAAATAGAGATGATTAAATTTGAACCCATTAAAGGAGAAATCTGAATAATGGGTGCGGCTAAAACCCCAGAAAAAGCGGCTAGTGCCACACCAAAAGCATAAGTTAAAGTAACCATAAGTGGGAAATTAATGCCAAATGCTTGAATTAATTTAGGGTTTTCAGTTCCGGCTCGCAGATAAGCACCTAACTTTGTTTTTTCGATTACGTACCAAGTTCCAAAACAAACAATCAATGAAATAAAGACAACCCAAGCGCGATATATGGGAAGGAACATAAATCCAACATCTACAGAACCTGTCAAGGAATCCGGAACACTATACGACATTCCTGAAACACCAAAAAACGATCTAAAGACACCCTCAAGAATCAAAGTTAGACCGAAGGTTAATAAGAGTCCGTACAAATGATCTAAATGATATAAATGTTTTAACAAGAATTTTTCAATCAAAACGCCAACCAAAGCAACTAATAGAGGCCCCAAAATTAACATGGGCCAGTATCCTACTCCAAAAAAGGTTGCCGCCATCCATGTAAAAACAGCGCCCATCATAAACATTGCACCATGGGCAAAATTAACAACATTTAATAAGCCAAAAATAACTGCTAAACCAAGACTAAGAACAGCGTAGAAGCTGCCATTAACCAACCCCAAAAGGAGTTGGCTAAGGACGGCAGACAACGGTAAACCAAATATTTCCATGTAAAAACTTACTTAATTAAAGAACATTTTGATTCTGCCAAAGTATTAAATGCTTGCTCACCCGACAATTTTTTAACTACCCGATAATAATCCCATGGCTTCGTCACCTCTTCAGCTTTTTTCACTTCGAACAAATACATGTCATGCATCATAGTTCCATCTTTACGAATATATCCGCCCTTAGTAAACAAGTCGTTAATCTTGATTTTTTTCAACTCTGCCATCACCTTATCAGGATTATCTGTGCCTGCTGCTTTAACCGCTTTCAAATATGTCAACATAGAAGAGTAATCACCCGCCTGAACTGAAGTTGGCATACGCTTCATTTTTTGAATGAATCTACCAGCAAAGGCTCTAGTTTCATCATTCAAATCCCAGTACCATGCTTCAGTCGCTAAAAGACCAGATGCATTTTTAATACCAATACTATGCACATCGGTAATGAATACAAGTAAGCCCGCCAACTTCATAGTCTTGTTAATACCAAACTCATTTGCGGCTTTGACTGAATTAATCGTATCTCCACCAGCATTGGCCATACCCAAAACTTGAGCTTTAGAATTTTGAGCTTGTAACAAGAAAGAAGAAAAGTCACTTGCATTTAGTGGATGTTTTACCGCACCAAGAACTTTACCGCCATTATCATTGACGACTTTGGAGGCATCTTTTTGGAGCTGTTCACCAAACGCATAATCAGCAGTCAAGAAAAACCAGTTTTTATTTCCTTTTTCCAACATAGCTTTACCCGTTACATTGGCTAATGCAATTGTGTCATAGGTGTAATGAATCGTATAAGGAGTACATTGCTCATTAGTTAAAGCAGAAGTACCTGCGCCATTATTAATGTAGATACGCTTCTTTTCAGAGGTAACTTTTGATGTAGCCAAAGCTGTTCCAGAATTAGTGCCACCAAAAATAACATTAACGCCCTCTTGGTCAATCCACTCACGTGCTTTACCCGCTGCTATATCAGCCTTGTTTTGATGGTCGGCATATAAAATCTCTACTTTTCGACCTAAAACAGAACCACCAAAATCAGCAATTGCCATTTCCATAGCTTCTTTACCACCAATACCATCAATGTCTGAGTACAAACTTGAGCCGTCCGTTATAAACCCAATTTTTATTGGCTTGTTATCTGCCGCAATACCAGATATTGATACGGAAATAAGTGCCAATGCAGTTACAATTTTTTTTAGTTTCATTATTTTCCCCAACAGTTAAATTATCTAAACACCCAAATAACTATTTAAAACATTTGTTTTTTGGATTAACTCACTACTTAAAACAGTCTCAACTACTTTGCCATGTTCCACAACATAATGTCGATCAGCTAATGGCGCAGCAAAACGGAAGTTTTGCTCAACCAAGATAATCGTATAACCCTTTGCACGTAAATCTTTAACCACTTGACCCAATTTTTGAACAATTACAGGTGCAAGACCTTCTGTAATTTCATCTAGTAAAAGTATCTTTGCGCCCGTTCTTAAGATTCTGGCCATAGCAAGCATTTGTTGCTCTCCACCACTTAGGCGAGTACCGGGGCTTGAGCGCCTTTCATACAAATTAGGAAACATATCATAAATTTCTTCTGCGCTAAATCCACCCGCACTAATAACAGGCGGCAAAAATAGATTTTCCTCTGCTGTAAGAGTAGAAAAAATACCCCTTTCTTCAGGGCAGTATCCAATACCCATCGGTGGGATTTGATGCGTCATGAGCTTAATTGTTTCTACTCCATTAATTTTGATAGAGCCCGTTCTTTTATCGGTAAGCCCTAAAATAGCCCTAAGAGTAGTTGTCCGTCCTGCACCATTTCTGCCCAACAAAGTCACGACCTCACCCTGATGAACCTCAAAGTTCATGCCGTACAAAATATGCGACTCTCCATACCAAGCTTCAAGATTTTTAATTTCTAAAGCAATCGTCATTCTTCCTCACTCGCTTGCCCCATATAGGCTTCCATGACCAATGAGTTCTTAGACACCTCATTATATGAGCCTTCAGCCAAAACAGAACCACGTTGTAGTACGGTGATTGTATTTGCAATGGTAGAAACCACCTTCATATTATGCTCTACCATTAATACCGTTCTCCCTTTAGCAACCTCTGCAATTAAGCGTGTTACACGTTCAACATCTTCATGGCCCATGCCTTGGGTGGGCTCGTCTAAAAGCATCAACTCAGGGTCCATTGCTAAGGTCGTGGCAATTTCTAAAACACGTTTTCGGCCGTAAGGTAAATTAACCGCTAATTGATCATAAAAACCATTTAAACCAACTAAATCTAATAACTCAATTGCACGATCGTTCAGAACATTTAAACTAGTTGAAGATTTCCAAAAATGAAACTCACTTCCAATTTGTTTTTGAAGCGCAATCCGGACATTATCCAAAACTGATAAGTGAGGAAATACAGCAGAAATCTGAAATGATCGAATAACTCCTTTGCGAGAAATTTGTGTTGGCGAGAAAAGAGTAATATCTTCTCCTTTAAATAAAATCTTGCCACTAGATGGCGCCAAAAACTTTGTTAACAAATTAAAACAGGTTGTTTTACCAGCGCCATTCGGTCCAATTAATGCATGAATCGATCCCTCAAGCACCTTTAAATTAACATCATTAACAGCCGTAAAACCCTTAAATGACTTAAAAAGGCTTTGTGTTTCTAGAATGTAAGATGAAGAATTATTAATCATTAGAAATTGAGAATATTATAAAAACCAAAAATCTGAAAGACATTGTTAATAGGGGTTTATACGAGGATTACTTTAATAAGGAAGCGACTCTCTCAGCAATCATCATGGTTGGTGCCGCCGTATTACCTGAAGTAATACTTGGCATAACTGAAGCATCAACAACCCGCAATCCAACAACTCCCCTAACTCTCAAATCACCATCCAAAACGGCCGTGGGGTCTTTTTCAGAGCCCATCTTACATGTCCCAGCTGGGTGAAAAATAGTTGTTCCAATGTCACCCGCCGAGTAGATTAGCTCTTCATCGGATTGAAGTGCGACACCAGGCTTTATTTCAGTGGGCATATATGGCTGCAGTGCTGACTGCGAAACAATATTTCTCGTTATACGAATTGCCTGCACAGCAACTTTTTGATCTTCTATGGTAGATAAATAATTAGGCTTGATGGACGGCTTTGCCATAACATCTCGGCTTGTAATGTGAACACTACCTCTGGAGGTTGGGCGTAAGTTACAAACACTTGCAGTAAATGCATTAAAGGGATGTAAGTCTTCTCCAAAACGATCTAACGACAGGGGCTGAACGTGATATTGAAGATTGGGGCGACTATATTCAGGAGAGCTCATAGTAAACAAACCAAGTTGTGATGGCGCCATCGACATAGGCCCAGTTCTTTTGAATAAATACTCTAATCCGATTTTTGCCTTACCAAACCAATGATTAGCCATCGTATTTAAAGTTTTAATTCCTGATACCTGAAAAATCATTCTTAACTGCAAATGATCCTGTAAATTTTCTCCCACTCCAGGAAGGTCTTGAGTAACTGGTATACCCAACTCTTGCAATCTGGATCCCTGACCAATGCCTGATCTTTCCAAAATTTGGACAGATCCAATTGATCCTGCAGATAACAAAATTTCTTTTGCACAGGTTGCAGAGTGTGAATGACCGCCACCAATAAAGTGAACGCCCTTACACCGCTTGGTTACAGGATCAATTTCTAAATGATCAACATATGCGCCCGTGATCAATGTTAAATTGGGTCTCTTAGAAGCTTTTGTTAGAAAAGCCTTTGCTGTATTCAGTCGCCATCCGTTTTTTTGGTTCACATCAAAGTAACCTACCCCAAGGTTATTACCTTGATTAAAATCCTTTACTTCTGGAACCCCAGATTGAATGGCCGCATTTTTAAACTTCTCGAGTATCTGCCAATTTAAGCGCTGTTGGCTTACCTCCCATTCTCCCCCAACGCCATGCCACTCATTAGTACCACCGTAGTAATTTTCGAATTTTTTATATCTTTCTAACGAGGCAGACCACGACCAGTCTGACTCACCGGTATTAGAAGCCCAATCATCGTAATCTTGGGACTGGCCTCTCATGTAGATCATTCCATTGATAGAAGAACTACCCCCTAAAATTTTTCCTCTTGGATATAATAACGATCTTTCATGAAGGCCCTTAATAGGATCCGTTTTAAATTGCCAATCAGTTCTAGGGTTATCAATACAATAAAGATACCCAACGGGGATATGGACCCAAATATAGTCATCTTTAGCACCAGCCTCTAACAACAATACATTATTGTTCGGGTTTTGAGTTAATCGGTTTGCAAGTAAACATCCGGCACTTCCCGCACCAACAATAATATAGTCAAATACACCGTGATCCACTATGACTCCTTAGTCTACTAAATAAGTATTAATTATTTAAGCGAGTGTGATTAATATAACCATTCCAGGCTTCTAAAGCTTTAGGATCAAGATAATCAATTGCTAAACGTTGAGCACCTTGAATAATTAAAACTGCATAAGGCTTTGCCAATGCAGAAACCTCTGGACAAAGTTCTAATGCGTCTCCAACAGAGGGTGATTGAGACCGCCAATAATTAATAGCAGCTTCTAGTTCAGGTAACGTAATAAATAACATGTTGCCTTTATTTTTTACACAACATCGTTCCACGACACTTTTTAGAACCACACCGGCATAAATAATCTTCTTTTACTGCCTTCGTATGTTTACCCTCTACATCCAAACTATAGTCATAAAATAACTCATCACTGGTCTTAATGTTTTTTTTTGCAAATAAAAAAACATGTGAAAGATCTTTTTTACCTTTTACTTCATTTGCAATACAATTCGGGGCGCAGGAATGATTAATCCATCTTGCATCATTTCCCTTGACCTTTCCATCAATGACTTCACCATTAGTTAGAGAAAAATAAAAGGTATGATTCGGTTGTAATGGGTCATGAGGGTGTCGCTTTAATGCCGTTTTCCAAGAAATTCTTTCACCTTTGTATTCAATTATGCAATCACCCTTTTGAATGTTTTTTTGGGCAAAAACCCCTTTACCATGTATTGAGGAGTCTTGAACCTGGATAAATGCTTTTTTTAAAGGTTTCGGTAATTTGTCAGACATCGATATTTTTGGCGATCAAGGCGTTTGTTTCAATAAAAGCTCGCCTCGGTTCAACATCATCACCCATAAGTGTCATAAACGTTTGATCCGCATAAATAGCATCTTCTATTTGCACTTTTAATAATGTTCTTGTACTAGTATCCATCGTGGTTTCCCATAACTGACTTGGATTCATCTCACCAAGACCTTTATAGCGCTGACGAGAAACCGTTCTCTCAGCTTCAGAAATTAACCACGAGACCGCCTCTTGAAAATTACCAACTGCACATTCTTTACTTCTTTCGGAGTCACCACGCTTTACTTTTGAACCAACTCCAATTTTTCCAGCTTCAGATTGAGAAAATGCCTTGATAGAAGCATAATCAGATCCATGGATAAAATCTGAATTGATAAAAGACAACTTTAAGTTTCCATGCACTCGACGCGAAACCAATAAACGATAGCGCTCTGTTCTTTCCTCCAGTTGAGGGGTAATTTCTAAACTTTGGCTATTGTCACCTAAGCGTTTTTGAAGAGCCGCAGATAATTCAAATGCAGAGGCCAAGGCATCATCTAAAGTATCAAGGCGAATATGAACTCCTTCGCTAATTACACGAAGAACATCGGCATCCATCGTTCTTGATAATCGATCAATCACAGTTTGAGTTAAATAATAAAGGGTTGTTAACTGTTTTAGATTGTCACCTTCAAAAATATCATTATTTGCATTAATTATTTGTGCACTACTCAGAGCTATTTCGATTAAATAACTAGTTAATGCAACATCGTCTTTAATGTACTGCTCAGTTTTGCCATGTTTAACCTTATAAAGAGGTGGCTGCGCAATATAGATATGCCCTCTTTGAATGAGTTCAGGCATTTGACGATAAAAGAAAGTAAGTAAAAGCGTTCTAATATGACTGCCATCAACGTCAGCATCGGTCATAATAATAATGCGGTGATAACGAAGTTTTTCAATGTTATATTCCTCAACACCAATACCTGTTCCTAAAGCTGTAATCAATGTTACGACCTCTTGGCTGGCAAGCATCTTATCAAACCTAGCCTTTTCTACATTCAAGATTTTTCCCTTTAATGGAAGAATTGCTTGAAATTTTCTATCGCGGCCCTGTTTTGCTGAACCACCCGCAGAATCTCCCTCAACAATAAACAACTCAGAGTTTGCTGGGTTTTTTTCCTGACAGTCAGCTAGCTTACCAGGAAGACCTAAACCATCTAAGACGCCTTTACGACGAGTCATGTCTCTGGCTTTTCTAGCGGCCTCTCTACCGCGTGCTGCTTCAATAATTTTCCCGCAAATAATTTTCGCATCGCTGGGGTTTTCTTGTAAAAATGCAGACAGTGTTGAAGAAACCACCTCTTCAATTGGGCCTCGAACCTCACTAGATACAAGCTTATCTTTTGTTTGGCTCGAGAACTTTGGCTCAGGAACTTTTACAGAGAGAATACAAGTTAGTCCTTCGCGCATATCATCGCCAGTGACTTCAACTTTAGCTTTTTTCGCCAATTCATTTTCATCAATATATTTGTTAATGACACGAGTCATTGCAGCGCGAAGACCTGTTAAATGGGTCCCACCATCGCGCTGTGGAATATTGTTCGTGAAACATAAAACTTGTTCGGTATAACCATCATTCCATTGCATTGCAACTTCAGAAGTAATCATTCCTCCAACTTCGGCAGCTTTTTCGCCAACCGCATGGAATATATTTTGGTGCAAGACTGATTTTGATTTATTAATGTATTCAACGAAACCCTTAACACCACCCGAAAAAGCAAAATCTTCTTCTTTTCCTGTTCGCTCATCCATCACACGAATGTGAACACCATTATTTAAAAAAGATAATTCCCTAATTCGTTTTACTAAAATTTCATAATGAAACTCAACTTTGCCAAAGATTTCTTCATCAGCACTAAAGTGAACTTCAGTACCTCTTTTATCAGTTTTACCAATGACAGGAATTGGAGATACGATTAAACCATTGTCTTCGATAAGGGATCTATTTTGTACAACTCCTTTAGCAAATTCTAAAAAATGCGTTTTGCCATCGCGACGAACTGTTAGGCGCAACCACTTGGATAATGCATTGACGCAACTGACCCCAACGCCATGTAATCCACCAGACACTTTATAACTATTTTGATCAAATTTTCCGCCTGCATGTAACTCTGTCATCACAATTTCAGCAGCACTTCTTTTAGGGTCGTGTTTATCGTCGTACTTAATACCTGTTGGTATACCACGACCATTATCAATAATCGAAATCGAATTATCAGTATGAATAGTCACTGCAATTTCAGAACAGTGACCTGCTAAGGCTTCATCAATAGA
>CANHPL010000026.1 GCA_947462685.1 Burkholderiaceae bacterium
ATCACATTCGACTTGGTAGTGCTGGAGTGATGTTGCCACACTATAGTTCACTAAAAGTTGCAGAGCAGTTTCGGGTTCTAGAAAGTTTAGCTCCAGGAAGAATTGATTTAGGCGTAGGAAGAGCACCTGGAAGTGACATGCGCACTGCACAAATACTGAATCCGCAATCGCAGTCCGCAGCACATTTTCCACAACAAGTGCAAGAGTTAGATCTCTGGTTACGTAATGAACCCTTCCCATCCGGACATGTAGCTAAGGGGGTACAAGCATTTCCGCTAGGGGATACATTTCCAGAACTATGGATTTTGGGAAGCTCTGATTATGGAGCACAACTAGCGGCATATTTAGGTTTACCCTATGTATTTGCCCACTTTATTACAGATGGTGAAGGCGCAAAACAAGCGATTGATTTATATCATCATCAATTTAAGCCCTCCGAACGACTGCAGCAGCCTCAGGTGATTGTTTGTTTATGGGCATTAGCAGCCAAGGATGAAGAAGAAGCTTTTTATCATTTTAGAAGTAGAGCGCGTTGGAAAATCGACCGTCAAAGGGGAATTCTCGGCTCCATGACTCATCCAGACAAAGCTGGAAATTGGCAAAGTAAACAAGATGAAGTTCAATTTACAACAATGTGTCAAAAAGGCTTTGTTGGATCGGCTGCAGTGGTAGCTCAAAAGATGCAAGATCTTTCAGAGGATCTTGGAATTGAAGAAATTGCAGTGATTACTTGGGCTCATGATTTTGATATAAGAAAACAGTCATATGCTTTATTGGCTAAAGAAATATCATAAAAACGTTATAAAATATATTATCTATTTAAAATCTATAATAATATGCACCGAAAATCTGCCTATGTCACCTTATCCGTATTATTTCTTGCGAGTTTGTTGACCTTTTTACTGTGGCAGTCAAACAAAAATCAAAAAAATATAAAAAATGTACCTTTGTCCACTACTGCACCAAAAAATAACACCACACCACCTCCCCAGTATCAAATTCCCTCGAAGATTGATCAGACTGTTGATTTAATGACTGGAAATACGCTAGCGCAAAATAAACCTACCAACCTAAAACAAGAAGAGTGGCAAAAATTAAATGAGTTGATTGAGTCTAATTGGTCAAACTATCTCAAAAAAATGGGTAAACCTATGTTGAGTTGGTCTAGTACTGAAGTTCATAGTGATGCCAAAAAAGTGTTTTACCCATTTTCTGGACCAGACTTTACGACCTTTTATCAAATTTATCCACAAGCAGATCATTATGTGATGTCAGCTCAGCAAAAGGGCGAGCGTTTAGTCGATTTAAGTCTTTTAAGCCCCAGTGCCGCATCTCAAACAATGGAAGTCTTAAGCTCAGCTTGGAAGAGTTTTGGTAGAGATGGTTTTTTTGTTACAGAGTATCTATTTAAATATATCTCGACGAACAAAGTAAAGATTGGCGCGACTACGTTAATCGCTTCATTTGCACATTTACACCAATTTTCTATTCAGAAGATTATCCCGATCTCGATTGACGCTAATGGTGTAGTGAAAGAGTTAAGTGAAGACCAGTCTTGGGATTCCGTTCGATTTTATCTTGTGAAAGACAATAGGCCAGTCATTTTAGATTATGTAAAAATGGATTTATCAAATGATGGCATGAAAGATCACCCTTCTCATTTGGCATTTTTTCGTGAGTCAGCTAAATCTCCAGTGCTATTAAAAGCAGCATCACATTTACCCCAAAATTATGGATTTACGATGATTCGTGATGAGTTATTACAGCATGCACCGATGGTTGTCCAAGATGAGACAGGTATAGACTATCGTCCACTTAATCAACAATTTAATACTGTTTTATATGGCAGTTTTGTAAAAGCATATAAGGTATTTTCGACATACAACACGGAACTTGCAAAGGCTTACAAGCTACGTGACGACGAAAGAAAATTACCCTTCAGAGTTGGTTACTTTAAAGATGGTAACTATGCACTCATCGTTGCTACACGAAAACCCTAGATTTAATTCACTACCAATTTTCTTCCCTCGCAGTCGTTATATGGATGTTGAAAGTGGATAATTGATGCCTCACTCCTGGGAAAAATGTAGCCCTTGCAAGCCGTGGCATAAGATCATCAAGATAAAAAAATTACCGTATTGGCTTCATAAATTTAGTTTAAATCGGGGAGCTAAGGCCTCTAAATTGAACTCAAGTAATAGATGTTTCAGTTGCGCACTTGCATTTTGCGATTTGCTAGAGGATTGAAGCTTCTTAGCGATGATTAATTCGTTTTTCATCGAGTGTTCCCAACCGACAAGTTCAGTTACAGTAACCTCATATCCACAGGATTCTAAATACAAACAGCGCATGACATTGGTTAAATGACTGCCAAACTCTCGCGTATGGATTGGGAATTTCCAAAGAGCTGAAAAATAATTATTTTTCAATACTTTAGATTTTTTCTCTTTCAGAAGTCCCGCTACCTCTGCTTGGCAACAAGGCACTAAAACAATATGGGGGACATTTCGATGAAGTGCGAAATTGATGGCATCATCTGTAGCGGTATTGCAGGCATGCAGCGCCGTGACGATATCAATTTGTTGAGGAAGATCAGTTGAAACAAGTGCTTCTTGAGTGTTTAATTGATAAAAAAGCATGTGCTTAAATTGGACTCGCTGAGCTAACTCTTGTGAGTATTGAACCAAATCCTCTCTAAGATCAATGCCAATAATTTGAAACGGATGTTGAAGATGCTTTGCAATTAGGTCATAAAGTAAAAACCCTAAATAGGATTTGCCAGCGCCAAAATCGACGAGATTAAACGCTTGTTGCTGCTGGGAGAGATCTCCAATGATTGGTTCAATAAATTGCACCAAATGAAAAACTTGCTTTAATTTTCTGCGACTATCTTGATTCATTTTCCCATCACGAGTCAAAATATGAAGCTCTTTTAACAAATCAATTGATTGATTTTCACGTACATCATATTTGTCATTGTTTTTATTGATGGAGTCAGTTTTCATTATGAATATCATCTAATGGAGTCGTCGGACTCATGGGTATTGCAACAGTATGTACTAATGTAACCAAGTCGGAGTGTGTTTAGCCTTTTTAGCAATATCCTGCATTAACTCCCTATGAAGTGCCTCTTCTTCAGGAGAAGCATTGATAATCATTAAATCGGCGGCTAAGGGGAGTTGCAAATCAAAGCTAGAGTGATAAGACGTTTCAACCCCTGCATCCATCATTAAATCATTTTGACCTCTGGTCATGCATAAGAAGACCTCGGCTAAGAGTTTTGCATCGAGAAGGGCTCCGTGAAGCGTACGGTGATCATTTTTTACGTCAAACCGGTTACACAAATCATCGAGTCGATTTCTTTTTCCGGGAAACATCTTTTGGGCGTCGGTTAGGGTGTCAATGACACCTGCAACGATTGAACTAAATGGATCTAAACCTAAACGTTTAAACTCCATATCCAAAAAGCCTAAATCAAATGCAGCATTATGAATAATCACCTCTGCACCTTGTGAAAAAGAAGCAATGTCATTTACTACATCTGCAAAAACCGGTTTATCTTTTAAAAAATCTTCACGAAGTCCGTGGATTGCTGCTGCTGCTTCAGGCATATCTCTTTCAGGATTGATATAGAAATGTAAATTGTTGCCAGTAAGCCTGCGATTGACGAGTTCAATACAACCAATTTCAACTAGACGGTCCCCATTGTTCGGGTGCAGTCCAGTTGTTTCAGTATCAAGAATAATTTGCCGAGTCAGTTTCAATTTAATACCTTAAACACCTTTGAGTGTTTCTTCAGAGATGTGCATTGGACCATTTCCAGCATACTTATCCAAGTAAATATAAATGACAGGTGTAATGTAAAGAGTGATGACTTGGGAGAAAGCAAGACCACCTACAACTGCAATACCTAAAGGTTGCCTTAACTCAGCTCCAGCGCCAAGACCTAGTGCAATTGGTAAAGCGCCCATCATGGCGGCAAGAGTTGTCATCAGAATTGGTCTAAAGCGAACTAAGCAGGCTTGATGAATGGCTTCATGAGCTGGAAGGTTTCGTGTTCTCTTGGCATCAAGAGCAAAGTCAATCATTAGAATCGCATTCTTTTTAACAATACCAATTAAAAGTAGGATTCCGATGGTTGCAATAATCGTCAGCTCCATCCCAAACATTTGCAAAAACAATATGGCTCCGATTGCCGCAGACGGCAGTCCAGCGAGAATGGTGAGAGGGTGAATGTAACTCTCATACAACACACCAAGAAGTACATAAATAACAGCCAAGGCTGCAATTAATAAAATCGCTTGCCCACTTTGATTGTCTTTAAATACAGCAGCATCACCACCATAGCTTGTTAAGATCGAGTTAGGTAATTCGATGTCCTTTGTAATCGCCTCTAGTTTTTTAGTCGCATCACCCAGTGGAATATCTGGCGCTAGATTAAAAGAGATAGTGACCGCTGGAATTTGTCCTTGATGGTTAACCGACGTTGGTCCAATAAAGCGTTTAAATGTAGCAAGACTAGACAAGGGAATTAATTTATCCGTTGTACGACCACGGACATAAATTGAGTTGAGGTCAGATTCAAATTGTTTATCTTGAGGAGTTACTTCAAGAATCACTTGATACGTATTGACTGGAGTGTAAATAGTAGAAACTTGTTTTTCACCGTAAGCTGTGTAAAGTGCTGTTCGAATATCTTGTATCGTTACACCTGATGAAGCAGCCTTTTCACGATTAATATCTACTTTTAAACTCAAGCCTTTTAATTGTGAGTCGCTGGTGACATCTCTAAATATAGGGTCTTTTTTCATCTGAACTTGTACTTTTTCAGACCATTCGTTAATACCTTCCAAGCCGACACTTTGAAGAATATATTGAAATCTACTTTTACTTGATCTTCCACCTAGTTGAAGATTTTGAACTGGGCGCATGAATACAACTAAACCAGGAATTTTTCTAAAATCTTTTCGTAGTTCCTCCTGCAACTTGCTCATTTTCGGTCGTTCGCCTTTTGGCTTTAAATTAAGAAACATTCGACCTGAGTTGAACCCTGTACTCGCATTGCCACCCAATACTGAAACAAAACTCTCCACATGGGGACTTTGATTAATCATATCTGCTGCGCGGTCTTGAAGCACTAGCATAGCCTCAAAAGAAATATCCTCAGATGCCTCTGTTGTCACGATGACTTGGCCAATATCTTCTTCTGGGAAGAATCCTTTAGGAACATAAATGAACATGGCAATAGTGATAGCGAAAGTTGCAAAAGAAACCCCTAGGACAATACGCTTATGATCCAAAGCGACTAGAAGAGTTCTAGAGTAACCGTTATAAATAGCGTTGAACAAAACATCAAATTTTTTCGTGATCCAATACTCTTTGGGATGGTTTGCTGGATCAGCCATGTTCGGTAAAAAACGACTACATAGCATTGGTACCACGGTTAAAGAGACAATCGCCGAAACAAGAATGGATAAGCTCACCACAACTGCAAACTCTCTAAATAAAAGACCTACAGGTCCTGGCATAAAGAAAATAGGAATAAAAACTGCCACGAGCGAAATCGAAATAGAGATAATCGTAAAGCTAACTTCTTTACTACCTTTCAAGGCAGCTTGCAAAGGGGACATTCCCTCTTCAATATACCGAATAATGTTTTCTAAAACGACAATAGAGTCATCAACCACCAGGCCCACAGCTAAAGTTATGCCGAGTAAGGAAATATTGTCAAGGCTATAGCCCATCCAATACATTAAGAAAAAAGCACCAATTAATGAAATTGGCAAACTAAGAGCAGGAATGATCGTAGCTGATAGATGTTTTAAAAACAAGAAAATGACTAACACCACCAAGAAAATAGTCAGCATTAAAGTAAGGTTGACATCATGAATAGCCTCTTTAATAGACTTTGAGCGATCATTCAGTTGGTTGATTTGGATTGAAGCGGGGAGTTGCGCCTGAAATTGGGGGAGCATTTCTTTGATGTTATCAACAACCTTCACGGTATTTGCATTGGGTTGTTTTTGAATCGCCAAGGTAATGGAGCGATCAGACTTAAATCTTCCTAAAGTCCTCACATTTTCAAATGATTCAGAAACTTCAGCCACATCTCCCAACCGAATCGGAAAACCATTACGCTGCGCGACAATCAGATCTGCATATTCCGTGGCTTTAACTAATTGACTATTTGCGTAAATAGTTAAAGATTGCCTTGGACCCTCTAATAAACCAACTGGAGAATTCGAGTTAGCTTTGTTAATTGCAACACTAATATCATCAAGCGTAAGATTATTAAGCGCTAATTTTGCTGGCAGAGCTCTGACGCGAACTGCGTATCTTTTAGCACCAAAAATAATAACTTGGGCAACACCATCAATCGTAGATAGATTGGGCGATAACAAGTTTTCCGCATATTCATTGATGGTTGACAGACTCATTGAGGGCGAAGTCAAGGTCAGATATAAAACTGGAGCATCTGCCGGATTGACCTTCCTATACGAAGGCGGAATTGTCATTTCGACAGGTAATCTTCTTTGGGCGCGCAACAGTGCAGCTTGAACATCCACTGCAGCTTTATCGATATCTTTTGAGTTATTAAATTCGAGGGTGACACTTGTACTACCTAGATAATTTGTAGAACTAATAACGTTGATACCATCAATCGTGGAAAACTCTTTTTCTAGTGGTAAGGCAACGCTTGATGCCATATTTTCAGGACTGGCACCTGGAAGAGATGCCGACACTTGAATAACCGGTGAGTTAAAACTGGGCAAAGCCGCAACAGGAATTTTGGTATAGGCAATGGATCCTGCAACAATTGTAGCGAGCGATAGCAATACAGTCATCACTGGGCGTCGAATACATAATTCTGAAATATTCATAAAGAATTCCTAGTTGATTAGACTTTAATGCCTATTAAGATGATTTCTTGGGCTTTTCTTCACTTGCTTTTCTTGCAGATCCCTCAACAACTTTTAGACCTGGGCGAATGTTTTGCTTCCCCTCGACCACCACGCGATCGCCTTCTTTAAGTCCTGTTACTGCAACATTGCCATTGCCTTGACTGATGATTTTGACTTTGTTGAGGACAGTTTTATTTTCCGCATCCACAGTGTAGATAAGATCGCCTTGAGTGTTGGAGATGACAGATTGACTTGGAACTACGATGGCATCTTTCAGCACTTTGGTTTGTAAATTGACATTCACAAATCTTCCTGGGGCCAATACGTAATCGGAATTATCCAATGTTGCTCTCACCCTTACTGAGCCTAATGCGGGGTCAATTTGATTATCGATAACATAGATCTTGCCTTGTTTCGTTACGCCCCGACCAAGATCCACATTCACAATTAACCCAGCAGAAGACTTTTGAAGCTTAATTAACTCAGCCATATATGCTTCAGGGATTGTGAATTGAACATTGATAGGATTTAACTGACTAATCGTCACCATCGAACTTTGCGTACTAGTAGCCGTTGCAAGCGAGGTAATTGCAACCGTGTTGCTAGGTGAAACTAGCGATCCAAGGAACACATTAATTACCCCTGCTCGCCCAGAAATAGGGGACCGAATGTAGTCGTAACTCAGTGTGACTTGAGCTGAGTTGGCAGCAGCTCTAGCTGAGTTAGCATTTGCCATTGCAGTTTCGACGCTTGCTTTAGAAATAAAGTTTTGTTTAGCCAATTCCAATGCTCTTTGATATTGACGCTCAGCATCTTCCGCAATTGCTTTGAACTTTTCATAGTTGGCTTTATCAGCGCGATCATCCAGAGTGAAAAGTAAATCACCTTTTTTGACATCTTGACCATCTTTAATGTGGATTTCGGCAATAACATTTGCTACTTGAGGTCTGATATCTACGATATTGTTAGCGACAATGTTTCCCGAAGTTTCAATAATAACTGGAAAATCTTGTTGAACGGCCTTGGTAGTAACTACCGTTTGAATAACCTCAGATGGCCCTTTTTTTGGTTTTGTAAATGAGGAATAGAGAAAATAAGCCATCACAGCAATGATTCCCAAGCCTATGATATAAAAGAATATTTTTTTAAAACCAAAGCGTCTAGTTGCTGGCGTATTCATGAATCTCCAATAATTCTAATCTTATATTAATTATTAAAAGCCCTAATCTCTTTCAACAAGTAAGGCGTCGAAATTCTCAACTTTGGATTTTCTCACAAGATTTTTAGAAATCACCTAAAAATATTAAACCTGTGTTTAAAAAGCAAAAATTACGTATTTTTAGCCTCTAAAGCACCTCGATTGGCAAGCTCATCAGCCAAATCATTACCAGGGTCCCCCGAGTGTCCTTTAACCCAATGCCACTCAATTTCATGTCCATCTAAAAGTTCGTCAATCGCTTGCCATAAATCTACATTTTTGACTGGTACACGAGAAGCCGTTCTCCAACCAGATTTTTTCCAATTTTGTAGCCATTCATTGACACCACGATTGACATATTGTGAATCGGTAAAAAGTTGAATGTGACAAGAGGATTTGAGAGCTTTTAAAGCTTCAATTACAGCGGTCATTTCCATGCGATTATTAGTTGTATTTTTTTCCCCACCAAAGAGGTGTTTTTCTTTATCACCTGAGCGTAAAACAACACCCCAGCCACCAAGTCCTGGATTTCCTTTACATGCACCATCTGTATAAATAATGACAGAATGCTTATTTTTTTTCATAGTTCGAGTTAGAGCTTGCTACCGGCTTTAAAGCAGTAGGGAGGATTTTACGACCAGGCTTAATGAGCCCTACCATTTTAGTTCCGGGGATTCTTTTTATGGCACTTAACATAAATACCGAGCCCATAAATGGCCACCATCGATCCCCCACTTTATCTAGTAGAGTTTGACCGTTTAATCTAGAACTATTTTTAATGGGAACACCATAACAACCAAACTTGCCACGATCAATTGAATAATTTAGCAAATTAAGCCAATCTTTAATCCTGTGGTGACTAATAAATCGGCCTTCTTTGGGGAGAAAGGGGCGGTCAATTAAGTTGCCACCATATTGGCGCAGACCCCACAAACTATATGGATTGAAACCTGAGATAACAATTCGGCCTTCAGGCCTTAAGATGCGATGAATCTCTCGAAGCGCTTCATGGGGGCTTTCCATGAACTCCAAAACATGGGGTAAGGCTATTAAATCAAAGCTTTCATTCGCAAAAGGTAAGTCGTAAATAGACCCCTGACAAATAATATGTAGGTTCGGGTCCGGTTGTTGATCATGAAAGGGCTGAGTTGGTAATAACATTTGCCAGCGGTGAGTAATACGGTTATTTGCGAGACAGGATAATTGGGGAAGTCCAATTTGCAGGGCTTCAAAACCAAAAGCATCTTCAACAGATTTACTAAATTGTTTATCCTCCCAAGCGAGCACGTACTGACCTGGAGAAGTAATTAACCACTGATCCCATTCATTTTGAGAGTATTTGGAATTTTCTGCAGTGCTTGGTATCATCAGTATGTAATTCAAATCAAAGTGATTAAGAAATTTTCTTGAAGGATAAATTGGAAAATACCCCTCTGCAGTTTAAACAAATTCCCGCATTTAATGATAATTACTTATGGGTCATCATACAAAATTTACAAGCTTGGGTAGTTGATCCAGGTGATGCTAATCCTATCATGAGTTTTTTTGAACAAGAAAATATTGTTTTAAAAGGTATTCTCATTACCCACCACCATCAAGATCATATTGGTGGTGCCGAGCAATTACTGGAGTGGGCAAAAAAATCCAATCAACCACCAGTCATTGCAATTGGACCTTTACATTCTGGAATTACATTTTTAGACCGAGTAATTGAGGATCAAGATGAGGTGGAATTATTTCCTCAAGTCATTGCCAGGGCATTAGCGGTTCCGGGGCATACCTTGTCTCATGCGGCATATTTTTTACCACAGACAACAATTAATCCTTCCCCAAGGTTGTATTGTGGCGATACGCTATTTGCGACGGGGTGTGGTAGATTGTTCGAAGGAAGTGCACAAGATATGTACCAATCACTGCAAAAATTTGCTCAATTGCCTAATGAAACTTTAGTTTGTTGTGCACATGAGTACACACTGTCCAATATTAAGTTTGCTTTATCGGTAGAAGAGAAAAACCCAGATTTACTAGCTTGGTCGAAGCAGGCGGCGGAATTGCGTCATAATCAGCTGCCTACAGTCCCAACTACTATTGGCTTAGAGAAAAGAGTAAATCCATTTATGAGATGTGATTTACCGAGTATGATAGAAATTGCACAGCAAGCATCACAAGGAAGTGTGAGAAGTCCCTCTGAAGCACTTGCTGTCCTTAGAAAAATGAAAGATAGTTTTAAATGATACGAATTTTTTTTATTACGATGTGTTGTACCTTCCTCGTAACGGGGTGTGCAACCAATAATACCGAAATTAGCAATAACAATAACAATAGCAATAACACTTGGACGAATGAGCCTGTTAAAAAACCCGTGGAAGTTGTCAAACCGACAAAAGACGTTAAGGTTCAAGATGATCTTTGGGAGAGGATTCGTTTAGGCTTCGATATTCAAGATCCAAATTTAGAAATTATCGATCGTCATGTACGTCAATTAAAGTCTAATCCTGCTTATGTAGATCGTTTATTAGAAAGGTCATCCTCCTACCTTTTTTACATCATCGAAGAAGTTGAAGCAAGAGATATGCCAAGCGAGTTGGCTTTATTGCCCTTTGTAGAGAGCGCTTTTAACCCTAAAGCCGTATCGCCAGTAAAGGCTGCAGGTATGTGGCAGTTTATGCCAGCCACAGGTAAATATTTTAAGTTAGATCAAAATATTTTTCGTGATGAACGCGGCGATATTGTGAAGTCTACAAGAGCGGCGCTTGATTATCTGCAAAAGCTTTACGATATGTTTGGTGATTGGCATTTGGCTTTAGCCGCATATAACTGGGGTGAGGGCTCAGTAGGAAGAGCGATTGCTAGGAATAAATCAGTCAATTTAAATACAGACTACTTTAGCTTATCCATGCCAAATGAAACAAGAAACTATGTACCAAAGTTATTGGCTTATAAAAGAATTATTGAGGATCCAGCTAAATATGGCTTTAAGTTACCTAAAGTTGCTAATCACCCCTATTTTGTTTCTATCCCTGTGACTCAAGATATTGACGTTGATAAGGTAATCCAACTTTCAGAAATCACTCGGGAACGGTTTTTGGATCTCAATCCCTCTTATTATGGGCCTGTGATTTTATCTGGGTTTAATCAAGAGATCCTCTTGCCATACGGAAAGGCGGAGTTATTTAAGAAAAATTTAAGCACCAATAAAGCTCCCTTAACTAATTGGACGGTGGTGAAGTTAGATAGAACGGATACTGTGGATAATGTAGCAAGTCGTTTAAATACGGATGCTGATCAAATTCGGGATATCAATAAAATTCCAAAGGGGATGAAAATTCGTGCTGGATCAACCATCATTATTCCAAGACATGAGACTCACAGAGGTAATGTACCGATTGAGTTAGCGCAAAATCCAAGCTTGAGTTTGGAGCGCGAATTTGTACCGATCCCTGTGGTGATGAAATGTAAAGGAAAGAAATGTATTGCGGTACCGAGTAACCTTGCCAACTATAACTCTAAAGATAATGCAAAGGTCACGAGCGCATCCAATCATCAGAATGCAGTCCCATCCAAAAAAGAAACTAACAAATCATCGGGTAAATCTTCAAAATCAGCCGCATCTAACAGCGCGACTAGTAGTAAGTCGCAAAGCAAATCATCGACCAAAAATAAATCAAATAATAAATAAGCTAGGGGTTGTTCAATGGGTAATTACCTTCAAACACATCAACAGTCTATTCAGGATCCTGAAATCTTTTGGGCTGAGCAAGCCAAGAGAATCCATTGGGAAAAACCGTTTTCGCAAGTGCTAGATTATTCCGCACCACCATTTGCCAAATGGTTTGTTGATGGAAAAACCAGTATTTGCTATAACGCATTAGATCGACATTTGGAAGACCGTGCTGAGCAAGCTGCATTGATTGCTGTATCTGTTGAAACCAATACCGAGCAAACCTATACTTACCAAGAGCTTTATTTAGAAGTGAATCGTATGGCTGCCATTTTGAAATCCTATGGTGTAGGTAAGGGCGACCGTGTTTTGATTTATATGCCTATGGTCGCACAAGCTTGCTTTGCCATGCTGGCTGTCTTGCGTTTGGGGGCGATTCATTCAGTAGTATTTGGTGGATTTGCTTCTCACAGCTTAGCCGCCAGGATTGAAGATGCTCAACCAAAATTCATCATTACTGCTGAGGCAGGAATGAGAGCTGGCAAGGTTGTGCCGTATAAGCCACTTCTAGACGAGGCAATTGAGATTTCTTCCCACAAACCTGAGCATGTTTTGATTGTTTCAAGAAGCCTTTGTGATTTTGCATCAGTGATAGGTCGAGATTTGGATTATGCGACAGAACGACAAAAGCATATGGATGATTTAGTTCCATGTGAGTGGTTGAATGCAACAGATCCTTCTTATATTCTTTACACCTCCGGAACTACTGGAAAACCCAAAGGAGTTCAAAGAGATACGGGTGGATATGCGGTCGCACTTGCCACCAGCATGGAGTATGTTTTTTGCGCAAAGCCGGGCCAAACGATGTTTTGTACATCAGACATTGGATGGGTTGTGGGGCATGGATACATTATTTACGGCCCCCTCATTCATGGTATGGCAACCATTATGTTTGAAGGTACGCCACTAAAGCCTGATCCAGGTATTTGGTGGAGTTTGGTTGAGAAGTATCGCGTATCAACTATGTTTTCTTCCCCTACGGCAATTCGGGTATTAAAAAAACAAGATCCACAATTTATCAATAATCATGATTTATCCTCATTGGAGTCATTCTTTTTGGCGGGTGAGCCACTCGATGAACCAACCGCTCAGTGGATTTCAGGTGCGATACAAAAACCAATTATTGATAATTACTGGCAAACAGAAACAGGCTGGCCCATTTTGTCATTGCAGCGTGGCATAGAGGATATGCCAAATAAATTTGGATCTCCTGGAGTGCCAGTATTTGGTTACAACATGAAGTTGTTAGATGACGTAACTGGCGAAGAATTATCCGTAAATGCCAAAGGGCTTTTAGCAATTGAGGGGCCTTTACCTCCAGGATGTATGCAAACGGTATGGGGCGATGATCAGCGATTTATAAGCACCTATTGGCAAAGTTTTGCAGGACGACTTGTATATTCCACATTTGATTGGGGAATTAAAGATGAGGATGGCTATTTCTTCATTTTAGGAAGAACTGATGATGTGATTAACACCGCTGGCCACCGCTTAGGAACGCGAGAAATAGAGGAGAGTATTTCTAGTCACCCTAATATTGCTGAGGTAGCTGTTGTTGGCATCGCGGATGAACTGAAGGGACAAGTTGCTATTGCATTTGCCATCCCTAAAAGTACTCAACATCTCGGAGATTTTGAAAAAGAATTGATGAATGTTGTTGATCAACAATTAGGTCCTGTCGCAAGACCTACCCGTATTTACATAGTTGAAGCTTTACCCAAGACTCGATCAGGAAAAATTGTTCGAAGGTCATTGCAGGCGATTGCGGAACACCGGGATCCTGGAGATATAAGTACGATGGAAGACAAAAATGTACTAAATCAAATTCAAGAAGTAATTTTTAAGGGTTGAAAGACGGTGTTACGACGTATTTTGAGGAAATATTTTTTTGCTTGGTATAATGATGATGTTTTATAACTTCCTACATATCCCTAGCGCTTAGATCAATTTCCTCCCGTCAAACTCACCTCCGGGATACGTCTTTGGGTGGAGTGGATCTTGGGGCAGCAGGGTAATGGAGAATGATTTGCTGCCACTATCAAAAAATAAACTAACTACATTAACTTCACAACTGCCACCAGCGGTACTTCTTTTGGCTGATGGAACCCATTTTATTGGAAAATCAATTGGTATTCAGGGTGTCAGTTCAGGAGAGGTCGTATTTAATACCTCCATCACTGGCTATCAAGAAATTTTTACTGATCCAAGTTACACCCAGCAAATGATTACCTTGACATATCCTCACATTGGTAATGTGGGTATTAATGATCAGGATAGCGAATCCGACAAAATATATGCTGCTGGCGTCATCATTCGTAACTTATCCCCAATACCCTCAAACTTTAGAAGTCAAAAGTCTCTTCAAGACTTTCTGAAAGAGCAACAGATTGTTGGAATTTCTGAGATTGATACAAGACACTTGACGACGCATTTGCGTGAGCATGGTGCCCAAAATGGCGCTATTGCTACTGGTGAATTGGGTCAATCGATTGAATCACTCATTGAGTTGGCCAAAGAAAAATTAAGCTCTTTCCCTGGGATGGCTGGCTTGGACCTAGCAAAAGTGGTTTCCACTACTTCTCCCTATGAGTGGTTAGAAGGGGAGTGGCATCTATCAGGAACTGATGAAAAACCTGGCTTTAATCAAGTAGTGCCGAATAAGCATGTAGTTGCCTATGATTTTGGTGTAAAGAAAAACATCTTAAGGATGCTTGCTCAAAGGGGGTGTCGAGTGACGGTAGTGCCAGCTCAAACCCCAGCTGCACAAGTTTTGGCAATGAATCCTGATGGAATTTTCTTATCCAATGGTCCAGGTGATCCGCAGCCATGTGATTATGCCATTGCTGCCACACAAGTATTTTTAGAGAAAAAAATCCCTCTTTTCGGAATATGTTTGGGTCATCAAATTATGGGACTTGCCGCTGGCGCCACTACTTTAAAAATGAAGTTTGGACATCATGGCGCAAATCATCCAGTGAAAGACTTAAAAACAGGCAAAGTAGTGATTACTTCTCAAAATCATGGATTTGCAGTTGACGCTGCAACTTTGCCAAATAACGTTGAGCCCACGCATGTATCCTTGTTTGACGGATCTCTTCAAGGGATGGCTTGGCTGGATCGTCCAGCATTTTGTTTCCAAGGCCATCCTGAAGCTTCTCCGGGCCCGCATGATGTCGGATATTTATTTGATCGCTTTATAGAGTTGATGTGAGAGTTTAGATGCCAAAGCGTAGCGATATAGAAAGTATATTAATTATAGGAGCTGGTCCCATCGTGATTGGGCAGGCTTGTGAGTTTGATTACTCTGGTGCTCAAGCTTGTAAAGCATTGAGAGATGAGGGTTATAAGGTTATATTAGTCAACAGTAATCCTGCCACGATCATGACAGATCCTGAAATGGCAGATGTTACTTATATTGAACCAATTACTTGGGAAGTTCTCGAAAGAATTATTGAAAAAGAACAGCCCGATGCTATTTTGCCGACAATGGGTGGTCAAACTGCTCTAAATTGTGCTTTAGATTTATTTCGCAATGGCGTGTTAGAAAAATATAGCTGTGAATTAATTGGGGCATCCCCTCAGGCGATTGATAAAGCGGAAGATCGCCAAAAATTTAAAGAAGCGATGACAAAGATAGGCTTAGGCTCTGCCAAGTCTGACGTCGCTCACTCATGGGAAGCTGCACAACAGGTTCAGCAAAACATTGCCAAATTAATTGGTGGCAATGGCTACCCTGTCATTATTAGACCTTCTTTTACGATGGGTGGATCAGGTGGCGGTATTGCTTATAACCGTCAAGAGTTTGAAGAAATCTGTAAACGCGGATTAGATTTGTCGCCAACTCACGAGCTATTGATCGAAGAATCATTGCTAGGTTGGAAAGAATATGAGATGGAAGTTGTGCGAGACAAAAACGACAACTGCATTATTGTTTGTTCGATTGAAAACTTTGATCCAATGGGAGTTCATACAGGCGACTCTATTACAGTTGCTCCTGCGCAAACATTGACCGATCGTGAATATCAAATCATGCGAAACGCATCGATTGCTGTTTTACGTGAGATCGGTGTTGATACAGGAGGATCGAATGTTCAATTTGCGATTAATCCTCAAGATGGACGGATGATTGTGATTGAAATGAATCCTCGTGTTTCCAGGTCATCTGCTTTGGCTTCAAAAGCAACCGGTTTTCCGATTGCAAAAATTGCTGCGAAATTAGCTGTTGGATTTACGTTAGATGAGCTACAAAATGAAATTACGGGCGGAGCAACCCCAGCATCTTTTGAACCATCTATTGATTATGTTGTGACAAAAGTACCGCGATTTGCGTTTGAAAAATTTCCTGAAGCGGATCAGCATTTAACGACTCAAATGAAATCTGTCGGCGAAGTCATGGCGATCGGTAGAACTTTTCAAGAGTCATTACAAAAAGCGTTAAGAGGTCTTGAGGTTGGTGTAGATGGTTTAGACGAAAAAACAAGTGATGTCGATGAAATCATTTTAGAAATTAAATCACCAGGACCCGAACGTATTTGGTATGTAGGGGATGCTTTTAGATCTGGAATGAGTTTAGAGGAAGTTCATGCCCATACTTCCATTGACCCATGGTTTTTGATCCAAATTCAAGAAATTATTGAAATTGAACAAGTCATTGCCACTCGCCAACTTGAAACTTTATCTCCTGAAGAGCTTCGCTATGTAAAACAAAAGGGTTTTTCAGACCGTCGTTTAGCAAAGTTGATGAAGTCAGATCAGAGTTTAGTAAGAATTCGTCGCCACGAATTTGATATACGGCCCGTTTATAAAAGGGTGGATACCTGTGCTGCTGAGTTTGCAACCAATACAGCCTACATGTACTCCACCTATGAAAATGTGCATGGAGTGTGTGAAGCGAATCCTTCATCTAGACAAAAAATCATGGTTTTAGGCGGTGGTCCTAATCGCATTGGTCAGGGTATTGAATTTGACTATTGTTGTGTCCACGCTGCTTTAGCAATGCGTGAAGATGGTTATGAAACGATTATGGTCAATTGTAATCCTGAGACAGTCTCTACCGATTACGACACCTCCGATCGTCTTTATTTTGAGTCTTTAACTTTAGAAGATGTTTTAGAAATCGTTGCTTTGGAAAAGCCATTGGGTGTGATTGTGCAGTATGGCGGTCAAACTCCGCTTAAATTGGCACTAGATCTTGAGGCTAATGGAGTACCTATTATTGGTACTTCTCCAGATATGATTGATGCAGCAGAAGATCGTGAGCGTTTCCAAAAACTGTTACATGAACTTAAATTAAGACAACCTCCTAATAGAACGGCAAGAACTGAACAAGAGGCCTTGAAGTTGGCCTTAGAAATCGGTTACCCATTGGTGGTTCGTCCATCTTATGTTTTAGGTGGTCGTGCAATGGAAATTGTCAACGATGGCTTAGATCTTGAGCGCTATATGCGGGAAGCTGTGAAAGTCTCTCATGACTCTCCAGTTCTTTTGGATCGTTTCTTGAACGATGCAATCGAGTGTGATGTGGATTGCATTAGTGACGGTAACCGTGTCTTTATTGGCGGAGTGATGGAGCATATCGAACAAGCAGGCGTTCACTCTGGGGACTCGGCGTGTTCACTACCCCCGTATACTTTATCTCAAGCAACTATAGAAGAGTTAAGACGTCAAACCCAAGCCATGGCAATGGGGCTGCATGTCGTAGGTTTAATGAATGTCCAGTTTGCTATCCAACAAATTGATGGTGAGGATATTGTTTACGTTTTGGAAGTTAATCCGCGCGCGTCTAGAACTGTGCCATTTGTCTCCAAAGCGACTGGTTTACAGTTGGCTAAGATTGCCGCGCGATGTATGGCTGGCAGATCTCTAGATGAGCAAGGCATTGGTGAAGAAGTTAAGCCAGGTTATTTTTCGGTTAAAGAAGCAGTTTTCCCTTTTAATAAATTCCCAGGTGTTGACCCGATTTTAGGGCCAGAAATGCGTTCTACGGGGGAGGTGATGGGAGTGGGTAGGACCTTTGGTGAGGCGCTGTTTAAATCCCAGTTAGCGGCAAGTACCATACTTCCAAGTAGTGGTACAGTTTTATTGTCTGTTAAAAATGGTGATAAACCTCGAGCTGTTGAAGTCGCAAAAATGTTGCATGCGATGGGCTATCCCCTTGTTGCAACTCGAGGAACAGCCAAAGCTATAGAAGCAGCTGGTATTCCGGTTCGTTCCGTCAACAAAGTAAAAGAGGGACGCCCAGATATCGTAGACCTCATTAAAAATGGTGAAATTACTCTGGTATTTACAACGGTTGACGAAAACAGAGGGGAGATTGCAGATTCTCGTTCGATACGTACTACGTCACAATCGAATAAAGTTACCTATTACACTACAATTAGTGCTGCATTAGCAGCGGTTGAAGGGCTTCGAGCCATAAATGAACTAGAGGTCTATGACTTGCAAAGTCTGCATCAATCCTTACGATAATTTAATTTTTATAAAGTTGATTTTATGAGCACGATCCCAATTACTAGATATGGTTCTGAACGCCTAAAAGAAGAGCTACATCGTCTGAAGTCTGTAGAAAGACCTTCTGTCATTAACGCAATTTCTGAAGCACGTGCGCAAGGCGACTTATCAGAAAATGCTGAATATGACGCAGCCAAAGAAAAACAAGCATTTATTGAAGGTAGGATTAAAGAGGTTGAAAGTAAGTTAGCGGGCGCGCAAATTATTGATCCCTCTCTAATTGATGCCGATGGTAAGGTTGTCTTTGGCGCTACAGTTGAATTAGAAAATTTAGAAGATGCATCAAAGATGACCTATCAAATCGTTGGAGATGATGAGGCAGATTTGGAAGCCAATAAAATATCAATTAGTTCCCCAATTGCTAGAGCCCTGATTCGTAAAGAAGCAGGAGATGTTGTAAAAGTAACCACACCGGGTGGGGATAGAGAAGTCGAAATTATTTCTGTGCAATATATTTAAAAGTATGCGAAAAGGCCCTAACTCCTTTTTAGCACATCGTATTTTTGTAATGGTTTCAGGGCTTTTATTTGGGGGCTTAGTTACCATGGGTTTTTTAGTCACTCCTAGCTTATTTTTTGTCTTGGCGGATAAGCAGGTTGCGGGGATGATTGCTGGTGAAATCTTTAAAAATACCAGCGTTTTTAGTTTGTTGTTCAGTGTGTTTTTGTTGATTTATTCGAACCTTTTGGTTAAAAGAGGGTTTAATCAATACAAATCTAGTCGCTGGTTATTGTTGGTCAGCATCATCTTAACCATCATTGCTACGTTTGTCTTGCAGCCGATGATGAATGATTTAAGGGAGCTTGCCTTAAGTGAAGGAGCGCCTGTTATGCAATCCCCACAAGCTAAATCTTTTGCAACACTGCATCAACTCTCCAGTGTTTTATTTACAATTGAAGTCATTGTGAGTGGTGGAGTGTTTTGGCTTTCTTCGCGACTGCAGGTGAGTAAGGACTAGGCTAAGAAAGTTGTTTTTTCTTGATGCTCTTTTGCCTAGTTTTAACACGCTTGATTTGACCACCTGCGGCCACTCGCTCATTGCCTAAAACTTTTGTGGCGATTGCTTTGGGTCTTTTTTGAGGATTACGGGTAAACTTTTTCACCATCACAGTTCTTGGGGCGCCAAAACCATCTTCATTTCGAGTGGATTTTCGAGCGGAATTAGATGCATTCTTCGTCAGATTAGGGCGATAGATGACCAAAAGTTTGCCGATATGTTGTACTTTAGCTGCACGAAGCTTGTGACACATCGTTTCATAGATTTCTAGTCTTACTTCTCTGTCGTCACCAAGAACTCTAATCTTGATAAGTTCATGGGAGCCAAGGGCTAATTCGGCTTCTTTTAACACGCCTGGTGTTAAACCATCGGTGCCGATCATCACAGTCGGTGAAATAGTATGTGCTTTTGAGCGTAAATCTGCTCGTGTAGTTGAATCAAGTTCTAAAATAGTCATAGATGTATTATCGCTGACTTAACCCTTAACAGAAAGAGTTTTTTATACCTATCGTGGCTAAAAATAAATTTAATAAAGATTGGCTGCAAGATCATCTTAATGATCCTTATGTAAAGATGGCTCAAAGGGAGGGTTATCGGGCTCGCGCGGCTTATAAACTAAAAGAAATTGATGAACAAGATCACCTAATTAAAGCTGGTATGACCATTGTTGACTTGGGAAGCGCCCCTGGCAGTTGGAGCCAATATGCAAGAAACCGTTTAGTGGAATTAGGTAAAAATAATCCGAAAGTTGACTCGGGTAAACCGGATGGGAAAGTAGTTGCCATTGATTTATTACCGATGGAGGAAATTGCGGATGTCACTTTTCTGCTTGGAGACTTTAGAGAAGATGAGGTTTTGCGAGAATTAGAAAAAGCTATATTCCGAGAAGGCGACATTAGCCTACAAAAAGTTGATTTAGTTTTCTCTGATATGGCGCCAAACCTATCCGGCGTTGCTGTTGCCGATGCCGCTCGGATGGGTCATTTAGCCGAACTTGCACTAGAGTTCTCGAAAATGCATTTAAAAGAAGATGGCGCCTTATTGATAAAATGTTTTCATGGTAGTGGCTATAGTCAAATTGTGGAATCATTTAAGAAAGAATTTAAAGTTGTTGCCCCCAGAAAGCCTCTTGCTTCTCGAAATCGATCTGCAGAAACCTTTCTACTAGGGAGGTTTTTAAAACCCTCCTAAAGGTAATTTATCTAAGTTATTGTATTTATTGACAAATGGTTTAAAAGAGTGAACAATCGAAATTATTTATTTTTACTTAAGCACTTGAAAGTAAGGGGTAGTAGAATTATTTACTCTACATGTACCGAACAATTCGGATTTTGGAGATATTTTGAATAATCAAACGATGCAAAAAGTCGGCATTTGGCTGATCGTGGCACTAGTTGTTTTTACTTTTTTTAAGCAGTTTGACAAGACTAGTTCACAAAATCAAGTCACTTACTCTCAGTTTATGGATGACGCCAAGGCTGGTAAGGTCAGACGTGTAGATGTGCAAGGACGAACTTTACAGGTTACTGCGGTTGACGGTAATCGTTACAACATTATTTCACCCGGTGATATCTGGATGGTGGGTGATTTGATGAAGTACGGTGTGCAGGTCACAGGAAAGGCAGAGGACGAACCGAATCTTCTAGTATCTGCGTTGTATTACCTCGGACCAACTTTGTTAATTATTGGTTTTTGGTTCTTTATGATGCGCCAAATGCAAGGTGGTGGAAAAGGCGGGGCTTTTTCTTTTGGCAAGTCTAAAGCAAGATTAATTGATGAAAACAGTAATTCCGTTAACTTTGGTGACGTTGCCGGATGTGACGAGGCAAAATCTGAAGTTGCAGAATTGGTAGATTTTCTCAAAGATCCCACCAAGTTTCAAAAACTAGGTGGTCGAATCCCACGCGGTGTTTTGTTAGTGGGACCTCCTGGAACGGGTAAGACTTTATTAGCAAGAGCAATTGCTGGAGAAGCTAAGGTTCCGTTCTTCGCAATTTCAGGATCTGATTTTGTGGAAATGTTTGTTGGTGTTGGTGCCGCGCGTGTTCGTGATATGTTTGAGAATGCCAAAAAACAAGCCCCATGTATTATTTTTATTGATGAAATTGATGCTGTGGGTCGTCATCGTGGTGCAGGTACGGGTGGTGGGAATGATGAAAGAGAACAGACATTAAATCAGATGTTGGTTGAAATGGATGGCTTTGAAGCAAATAGTGGTGTGATTGTTATTGCTGCAACCAATCGCTCAGATGTTCTCGATAAAGCACTCCTTAGACCAGGACGTTTTGATCGTCAAGTTTTTGTTGGTTTACCAGATATTCGAGGACGAGAGCAGATCATTAAAGTGCACATGCGTAAGGTACCGATTCATGCTGATGTTGATGCGGCGGTATTGGCCCGTGGTACACCAGGATTTTCAGGAGCAGATTTGGCTAATTTAGTGAATGAAGCTGCTTTATTTGCCGCAAGAAGAAACAAGCGCGCGGTTGATATGAGTGACTTTGAGGACGCTAAAGATAAAATTTATATGGGGCCTGAAAGAAAATCTGCAGTCATGCGTGAGGATGAGAGGCGCAACACGGCTTACCATGAGTCAGGGCACGCGGTAGTGGCTAAGTTGTTGCCAAAAGCCGACCCAGTTCATAAAGTGACTATCATGCCACGGGGCATGGCTTTAGGTGTTACTTGGCAACTTCCAGAGTTTGATCGCGTGAATTTATATAAAGATCGTATGTTGGAAGATTTGGCTATCCTTTTTGGTGGACGTGCTGCTGAAGAAGTTTTTTTGAACTCGATGAGTACTGGAGCTTCTAATGACTTTGAGCGTGCGACTAAGATGGCGCGTGATATGGTAACAAGATACGGGATGAGTGAATCATTGGGAACGATGGTGTATGTTGACACTGAGTCAGAGAGTATTTTTGGTCGCATGAATTCCAAAACAGTTTCTGAAGCAACTCAGCAAAAAGTAGACGCTGAAATTCGTTCTTTAGTTGATACGCAATATGCACTTGCAAAACATTTACTTGAAACGAATCGTGACAAAGTAGAGTCCATGGTAGTTGCCCTATTGGAGTGGGAAACTATTGATGCAGATCAAGTCAATGACATTATGGCTGGTAACCCTCCTCGTCCGCCGAAAGTTGCGGATCCAGTAAATACGACAGGTGGAGATAGTAATTCTCCAACACCTAGCCAAGGTAGTGCACCAGCAACTGTTTAATGATAGATTTACGCGTAATAAAGCCCACAGCATGGCGCTGTGGGCGTTTTTATTTCGACTGGGGACTTAGCCCCTCACCGATTGTCATGGGAATACTAAACGTTACCCCAGATTCATTTTCAGATGGCGGGAAGTATTTTGATCATGCTAAAGCCATCGACCATGCATTTCAGATGGTAGAGGACGGTGCAAAAATTATTGATCTGGGTGGCGAGTCGACAAAGCCGGGCGCAATTCCTATAAGTGCTCAAGAAGAGCAAGATCGAGTTTTACCTGTGCTAGAAAAACTACAGTCTGCTGGAGTCGCGTTGTCACTTGATTCCTATCAAGCACAAACGATGCAATATGCGTTAGAAATCGGAGTAGATATTTTGAACGATATCAGTGGGTTTCAAAGTGAAATGAATCTGGCTGTTGCTGCAGCGGCAAAGGATGTTGGATTATGTGTCATGCACATGCAAAATACTCCACAAAACATGCAGGTCCAACCTCATTATGAAAATGTTATTCGAGAAGTAGGGCAGTTTTTAAATGAAAAAATACTGCAATTATCTAGTTTAGGAATCAAGCCTGAACGGATTGCGATTGATCCTGGATTTGGCTTTGGAAAATCCACAGAACATAATTTAACCCTTTTACATCGCCTAGCTGAACTACCTTTAAGTGGCACTACGTTGCTCGTGGGATTATCCAGAAAAAAAACCTTAAGAAAGATATTGGGAGATAAAGAAATTGATCTTACGACAGCGAGTGTGGCTGCTGCGCTGTTAGCTGTAGAAAGAGGCGCACAAGTACTCCGCGTACATGATGTGAAACCTACTACTCAAGCAATTCAGGTTTGGAATGCAATGCGTCAAGAGCACTTGGCTTGATTCATACTAAAATCAAATAATGAACAGAAAATATTTTGGTACCGATGGTATTCGTGGTGAAGTGGGGATAGCGCCTATTACTCCCGACTTTGTAATGAGATTAGGTTATGCCGCGGGTAAAGTCTTTGCAAATCTAGGTGGTGGCCATGGACGTGCGACTGTACTTATTGGTAAAGATACCCGTATTTCAGGATATATGCTTGAATCTGCTTTAGAGGCTGGTTTTACTGCAGCAGGTGTTGATGTCGTTTTATGTGGACCAATACCAACTCCTGGTGTTGCGTATCTCACTCGAGCCTTGCGCTTATCCGCAGGCGTAGTGATTTCAGCATCGCATAATCCTTATCAAGATAACGGGATTAAATTTTTCTCAGCGGATGGGGATAAATTGCCCGATGCAATTGAGAATCGAATTGAGAGTATGTTGGAGGAGCCATTTATATGCACTTCATCGATGGAAATGGGTAAGGTTCGTCGACTAGATGATGCTGCTGGTCGTTATATTGAATTTTGTAAAAGCACCTTCCCGAATCAATTTGATTTACACAGCCTTAAGCTTGTTGTGGACTGCGCTCATGGTGCTGCATACCATATTGCCCCCAATGTTTTTCATGAACTAGGGGCAGAGATTATTGCCATAGGTAATCAACCTAATGGTATGAATATCAATGATGGTGTTGGTGCAACAGCTCCACAAGCGTGTATATCCGCAGTCAAAGCCTCGGGCGCGGATTACGGAATAGCACTCGATGGAGACGCTGATCGCTTACAAATAGTTGATGCACAAGGGCATTTATTTAACGGTGATGAATTATTGTATTTAGTCGCCAAAGATCGTATTGAGTCTGGTAAAGAGGTTCGCGGGGCGGTAGGAACCTTGATGACCAACTTTGCCATTGAAAAAGCTTTTCAGGAACTGGGAGTGCCATTTGAAAGGGCTGCGGTTGGTGATCGGTACGTATTAGAAAAATTAAAGCAGCATGATTGGATGATGGGAGGTGAAAGCTCTGGACACCTTATTTTCTTAGATAAGCATACAACCGGGGACGGTATTGTTGCCGCATTGCAGGTTTTAGCCACGATCCTTCGTAGCGGTAAGGGAATAAGCGAAAGATTGTTGAATGTGCAGATGTATCCTCAGATATTGATTAATGTTCGTTATAAAAAGCCTTATGACTGGCAAAATGATCAATATTTAAAAAATATCCAGCAGGAAGTGGTTAACGAATTAGGGGCAAATGGGCGAGTTTTGGTGCGGGCTTCTGGGACTGAACCGGTTTTACGGGTCATGGTAGAAGCGAAAACCTCGGATATTGCAAAATCTTTTGCAGAGAAAATCGCTAAGCAAATCCCCGTTGACTCATTAATTTAGTAAGTTTTTTAATCATTTTTGTTCAATAAGGTGACAAATCACGATTCTGTCATATTTCCCTCACATTCAAGTATTAAAGTATTAATTGGTCATATGACTTTCAATCAACGAGGACAAAATGCGTAATAAATTTCTTAAATTAGCTTTAGTTGGGGCATTCGTTTCTTTAGCAATCAACGCAATGGCTATAGATGTTACGGGTGCAGGCGCTTCTTTCCCAGCTCCAGTTTATTCAAAATGGGCTGAAGAATATCAAAAAATCACTAAGAACAAAGTGAACTACGCTTCTATTGGTTCTTCAGGTGGTATCAAGCAAATTCGTGAAAAAACAGTTGATTTTGGCGCAACTGACAATCCATTAAAAGGTGCTGATCTAGAAAAAGATGGCATGGTTCAATTCCCTGCAGTTATCGGTGGCGTAGTTGCTGTTGTTAATTTGCCTGGTTTTGCTCCTGGCGAATTAAAAATAGACGGTGACATATTGGCTGCTGTGTTCAGGGGTGATATTACGAATTGGGATGCGCCACAAATTGCAGCGCTTAACCCAGGTAAAAAATTACCTAATCAAGCAATCACTGTCATAACACGTTCAGACGGTTCAGGAACAACTGCGGTATTTACTGATTATTTGTCTAAAGTAAGTAAATTATGGGCCGATAGCGTTGGACAAGGTGCTACTGTCAAGTGGCCTGCTGAATCTAACGTTGGCGGTAAAGGCAATGAAGGTGTTTCAGCGAATGTAACTCGTGTAAAAGGTTCAATTGGCTATGTTGAGTATGCTTTTGCCAAGTTGAACAAAATGACAACATTGCAGTTGAAAAATGCTGATGGTAAATATGTTTCACCAAGCATCGATTCATTTAAAGCTGCTGCTGCTGGTGCAAACTGGTCTTCAGTTCCTGGTATGGGTATCTCCATGACAAATCAGCCTGGTGCAGCATCATGGCCAATCGCTGCTGCATCTTTCATCCTCATGTACAAGAACCCAGTAAGCAAAGAAAAGTCTAATGAAGCCCTTAAGTTCTTTGAGTGGGCATTTAATAAAGAAGGCGACAAGATTGCTTCTGATCTTGAGTATGTTCCATTGCCTCCGTCTGTTACAGATATGATTGCCAAGAATGTTTGGAGCCAAATCTCTAAGTAATTGATGGTATTTACACCCCGGCTATCTGGGGTGTATCTCCCTAATAACAGCTTTTAATGGAAAATAAAATGACTAGTATGTCCTCAGGAATACAACTCACGCCTGAGATGGCAAAAATTGTACGTAATCAAAAGATGCAAGATTTTCTTTTTCATAAAGTAACTCTCTTTTTCGCATCTCTCGTATTGATTGTTTTAGCTGGAATTCTAATTTCTTTGGTCGTAACCTCTTGGCCGGCTTTGAAAGAATTTGGTCCAGGATTTTTCTTCAGCTCTGAATGGGACGTGGTTAATCAAAAATTTGGTGGATTAACTTCTATTTACGGAACTTTAGTCACAGCAACTTTAGCCCTTTTGATTGCTGTGCCCCTCAGTTTTGGTATTGCAGTATTTTTGACAGAAATGTGCCCTAATTGGTTGCGCCGCCCACTTGGAACTGCTGTCGAATTACTCGCCGCTGTACCTTCGATTATTTACGGTATGTTTGGTTTATTCGTCTTTGCACCATTGTTTGCTACTTACGCGCAACCTTTTTTGACAGATACTTTCGGACAAGTCCCTATTATTGGAGCGTTATTTCAAGGAGCGCCTAACGGGATTGGATTATTGTGCGCCTCTTTAATTTTGGCGTTTATGGTTGTGCCGTTCATTACTTCGGTGATGCGTGACGTATTTGAGATTGTGCCGCCCGTATTAAAAGAGTCGGCTTACGGCATTGGTTGCACCACGTGGGAGGTTGTGACACGCATCGTTTTGCCATACACACAGGCTGGTGTGGTTGGGGGAATCATGTTGGGACTTGGACGCGCTCTCGGTGAAACGATGGCGGTTACATTTGTGATTGGTAATGCGCACCGTATACGTGCTTCCTTATTTTCACCAGGCTCATCAATTGCTTCCACACTCGCAAACGAGTTTGGTGAGGCAGAGCCGGGCTTACATTACGCTTCATTATTTGCTTTAGGCTTAGCACTCTTCATTATCACCTTCATAGTACTCTCGGTTGCGAAGTTGATGCTTGCAAGAATGGAAAAACAAAAGGGAGCGAAGAGTTAATTTATGGATATCGGAATCTACAACAGAAGGAAGCGCACAAACAAGATTGGGTTAACCCTGTCAATGGTTGCAATGACTCTTGGAATGGTTGTACTTTTATGGATTTTATTCATTCTATTTTCAAAAGGTTTTGCGGCGCTGAGTGGTAATTTTTTCACCCAAAGTACTCCAGCTGCCGGGTCCGAAGGTGGTGGACTTGCAAATGCCATCGTTGGGTCGCTTATGATGGTTGCGTCATGTACTTTGATTAGCACGCCGATTGGCGTTTTAGCCGGTATATTTATGGCTGAATATGGTGACCGAAGCAAGATTGCTTCAATCACACGCTTCGTGACTGACATTATGTTGTCAGCGCCATCGATTGTGATTGGCCTTTTCGTATATGCGATCTTAGTTGCTCAGGTGAAGCATTTTTCTGGTTGGGCAGGAACAATGGCCTTATCCTTGCTTGCCGTTCCTGTCATCTTGAAAACTACTGAAAACATGCTTCGCTTGGTTCCGGGAACCTTACGTGAAGCAGCCTATGCTTTAGGTGCCCCCAAGTGGAAAGTTTCTTTTTCAGTCATCTTAAGAGCTGCAAAAAGTGGTGTGATGACAGGTATTTTATTAGCCATAGCACGCGTTAGTGGTGAAACGGCACCTTTACTATTTACTGCACTTAACAACCAGTTTTTTAGTACTGACATGAACAAGCCGATGGCTAATTTACCAGTTGTGATTTATCAATTCGCCTTGAGTCCTTATGAAAACTGGGTAAATTTGGCTTGGGGTGGTGCACTACTTATTACTTTAACTGTTTTGGGCTTGAATGTTCTTGCCCGCGTATTTTTTAGAGAGAAATCATGACGCTAGACACATCTAATTTAAAAAACGCCATTGAAGTTCGTGATTTGGATTTCTATTATGGAAAATTTAAAGGCCTTAAAAGCATTAATTTGAACATCGCAGAAAACAAAGTAACTGCTTTTATTGGACCTTCAGGTTGCGGTAAATCCACACTATTACGCACATTTAATCGCATGTATGATTTATATCCCGGACAGCGTGCGGAAGGCGAAATTAATCTATACGGTGAAAACATTCTAGATAAAGATCGTGATCTCAATTTGTTACGCTCCAAGGTCGGTATGATTTTCCAAAAGCCTACGCCGTTCCCAATGTCAATTTATGACAATATTGCCTTTGGTGTGAAGTTGTATGAAAACCTAAACAAAGCGGACATGGATGAGCGTGTCGAGTGGGCTTTAAATAAAGCCGCTTTGTGGAATGAAGCCAAAGATAAGCTGAACCAGAGTGGATTATCTTTATCCGGTGGACAGCAACAACGTTTATGTATTGCTAGGGGAGTCGCTGTGAAGCCTTCCGTTCTTTTACTAGACGAGCCTACTTCTGCCCTTGACCCAATTTCAACAGGTAAAGTTGAAGAGTTGGTGCATGAATTAAAAAATGACTATACAGTTGTAATCGTAACGCATAACATGCAACAAGCTGCTCGTGTTTCTGACTTTACAGCATTTATGTATCTTGGGGAATTAATTGAATTTAATGAAACAAAGCAAATTTTCTTAAAGCCAGATCGTAAGGAAACAGAAGATTACATTACTGGTCGTTTTGGTTAATTTATTACGTATATAGGAAAAAAAATGACTGAAAAACATCTATCTTCACAATTTGACGCTGAGTTAAATACGATTAATGCGCATTTATTAGAGATGGGCGGTTTAGTTGAATCTCAAGTAGCAAATGCAATGAAAGCTTTTTCGACGATGGACGCTGAATTAGCTTCTCAAGTTTTAGCGAATGAAAAAGCAGTGAATGATTTTGAAATCAACATTGACAAAGAGTGTGCTGAAATTTTGGCACGTCGTCAGCCAACTGCAAAAGATTTACGTTTGGTATTAGCTATTGCAAAGGCAATTTCCAATCTTGAACGTGTTGGAGATGAGGCTGATCATATTGCTGCAAGAATTAAAAAAATTGTAGAAGTGAATGCACCATACCAAATCAACGTTGCTGAAATACGTATTGCTGGTCAAATGGCTTTAGGTTTATTACGCCGTTCATTAGATGCATTTGCTAGAATGGATTCTAAAGCAGCGGCAACGATTGTTGCGGATGATATAGAGATTGATAATGAGTTCCGTGGATTTGTGCGTAAGTTAAACTCGTACATGAGTGAAGACCCACGTATTATTTCTACGGCGCTTGAAATTTTGTTTATTGCTAAAGCAGTTGAAAGAATTGGTGACCATGCGAAAAACATCTCTGAATTTGTGATTTATGTTGACAAAGGGATGGATGTTAGACACTTACCCCGAGAGCAACTTATACAAGAAGCGAACAAATAATATGGCAAGTAGCATACTAATCGTAGAAGATGAACCATCCATTGCGGAACTCATTTCTGTCAATTTAAGTCACGAAGGTTTTTTACCTGTGAGAGCATTTCAGGCAGACCAAGCGGCAATGTTAATGAGAGATGTATTACCAGATTTAATTGTTCTCGATTGGATGCTTCCCGGAAAATCAGGCATTCAGTTTGCAAAAGATTTACGGAATAATGATCGTACAAAAGATATTCCTATTATATTTTTGACGGCTCGTAGCGAAGAGATGGATAAGATTGCGGGTTTAGATGCCGGAGCAGATGACTATCTAACAAAGCCTTTTTCTCCAAAAGAGTTGGTTGCCAGAATTCGTGCTGTTTTGCGCCGTAAATCTCCACAGTTAACTGATGACGTCATTGAAATTAATGCACTGAAGTTGGATCCAACAACGCACCGTGTAACTTTCCAAAATCACGATGAAAAACAAAAAATTGAATTAGGCCCCACAGAATTCAGGCTTCTACGCTTTTTAATGGCCAATCCAGAGCGTGTTCATGCTCGTGGCCAACTTTTAGACAAGGTGTGGGGAGATCATGTCTTTGTTGAAGAAAGAACTGTAGATGTGCATATTAAGCGTTTACGCGCAGCCTTAGCTCCAGTCGGTTGTGAAACCATGATTGAAACTGTTCGTGGGAGTGGCTATCGTTTAACTCGCAACCCTTCACTCGTTTCGTGAAATAATAGCTTCCATGATATTCATGGGGCTTCGTGCAATTTATCTTTTAGGGGCTATATTTCTGCTAAGTGCAGTTTGGGCCCGTTTTTTTTCAGTTGAATCTGGTATTTACTTCAGTATTTTCTTGCTAAGTATTTATGTCGTCTATCAATCCTGGAATCAGTACCGACTTTTAAAAGCATTAAAAGAGAATGATCTTATTGGTCATCGACGTGGGTTAGGTATGTGGCGAGATATTTTTTCGAATTTAGAGAGAAAGTCTAAGGGGTGGCGACAAGAAATTCTCCGATCTGAGTTGGAATACAATCGGTTTATTCAAGCTGTACAAGCATCACCTAATGGTCTTGTGATGCTCGATGAAGAAGATCAAATTGAGTGGTGCAACAATATTTGTAAAGAACATTTGCGTATTGACCCTTTACGTGACTCACGTCAGCCCATTACCTTCTTGTTAAGGCACCCTGATTTTGTAAAGTATATGCTCAAGGCCAACTTTTCTGAGTCTGTTAATTTAGATTTCATGGGAGTCAATGGCAATTTGATGCTTTTACTGCAAGTATTTCCCTACGGCGAAAATCGCAAACTGTTACTTAGTCAAGATGTTACTATTCTGAAAAAAAATGAATCTATCCGCCAAGACTTTGTAGCTAATGTCTCGCATGAATTGCGGACGCCCCTCACTGTATTAAATGGATTTTTAGAGACCATACGAGATTTACCGCTGAACGAATTAGAAAGAAAAAAATATATCAATATGATGAGTGCACAGTCCTCACGCATGTTGACTTTGGTCGAAGAGTTGTTGATTCTAACGCGACTAGATCATAGCCCTATTTTGCCGAAGACATCTGCTGTAAAAATTGCTGAATTGATTCATCGGATCGTTGAGGATGGTCGAGGTTTATCCAATGGTAACCATATCATTCGTGCATCGGTAATGTCGAAGAAAAACATACTAGGTGCGGAAAATGAATTATTGTCTGCATTTGGAAATTTACTTACGAATGCGATTCGCTACACGCCAGAAGGCGGTACGATTCATGTGTATTGGGAAGATACACAAGATGGTGGAGTTGTTTATTCCGTGCGTGACACAGGTATAGGTATCGCACCAGAACATATTTCTCGTGTTACTGAGCGTTTTTATCGCGTTGATCGAAGTCGGTCACGAGACACCGGTGGAACTGGTTTGGGTTTAGCTATTGTGAAACACGTAGCCATGCGTCATTCAGCTTTACTGAATATCGAAAGTACTCTGGCAGTAGGGAGTATCTTTTCTATTACTTTTGATAAAGATCGCATTAGTAAAGAAGAAGGAAAAGAACTCGCTTAATCTATCCTTGAATCAATTTTAAGATTTCTTGTTGTGCAATAAAAGGATATTTACTCTTTGATTGGATTTTTTGATAATGTCCTTCTTGTCGCATAATCCATGCAGCTTGATTATCTTGAAGTAAGGCTTTTAGGCCTTCAAAAATCACCCGCGCCTTTATTTGTGGGTCAAGAATCGGGAAGGCAACCTCAACACGACGATATAAATTTCGATCCATCCAGTCCGCACTCGATAGATAGACTTTTTCAAGACCATTGGCATAAAAGTAATAAATGCGGTGATGCTCTAAAAAACGCCCAATAATAGATCTGACTTTGATATTTTCAGATAAACCAGGAACTCCAGGCATCAGAGCACATACACCTCGAATAATGAGATCTATTTTGACACCAGCTTGAGATGCTCGATATAGTTCTTGAATGACGCTAGGCTCTAAAAGAGCATTCATTTTGGCAATGATATAAGCTTTTTTGCCGGCTTTGGCGGCTCTAGTCTCTGCCCTGATGTGCTTAATAATCTCTTCTTGCATCGTAAAAGGTGCTAGCCAAAGGTGGGATAGAGCAATTTTTTTCCCTGTACCTGTGAGTTGCTGAAACACCAAATGGACATCTGATGTAATTTGTTCGTGGGCCGTTAAGATACCAAAGTCGGTATATAGTTTTGCCGTTCGTGGGTGATAATTACCCGTACCCAAATGGGCATAAAGTTTTAGTATGGATTTACTGTTACCCCTAGCGCCCTTGTCGTTTTCACGGCGCACGATAAGTAGCATTTTTGCATGGCATTTATGCCCAACCACACCATAAATCACATGCGCACCAACCGCTTCTAATTTAGCTGCCCATTGCATATTTGTTTGTTCATCAAACCTAGCTAAAAGTTCAACAACAACGGTAACTTCTTTACCATTTTTAGCCGCCTCCATTAATGCATCCATGACGAGTGACTCGTCCCCAGTACGGTAGACAGTTTGTTTAATTGCAAGAACTTGAGGATCGCGAGCTGCTTGTCGAAGCAACTCTAAAACCGGTTCAAAACTTTCATAAGGATGGTGCAGAAGTACATCTGACTTACTGATCGTTTCGAAGATGGATTGATCTTGTATAAAAACTACTGGGTATTGAGGTGTGGCCACCATAAATTTCAGATCAGGTCGATTAATTAATTCAGGAATTTGAACTAATCGTACTAAATTGACAGGACCATTGACTCGATAACAATCTGACTCTTGCAGGTTTGATTCATTTAAGATTCTTTCAACCAGCTTATCAGGGGTTTTTGCATTAATTTCCAATCGAACTGCATCGCCTAAGTGCCTAGTAGGTAACTCACCCTGTAGGGCACTTCTTAGATCTGTAATATCATCTTCAGAAACAAAAAGATCAGAATTTCGCGTGATTCTAAATTGGTAACAGCCGGTTACTGTGATACCCGGAAAAAGCTCTCCCACAAAAGCCTGCATAAAAGAGGATAGTAAAATAAAGCAGGTTTCTTCCTTTAATTCAAATTGTTTTGGAACTCTGACAACGCGTGGCAGAGATCGAGGGGCTTGAATAACAGCCAAAGAAGCATTGCGTCCAAAAGAGTCTTTTCCGTCAAGTGATACTAAAAAATTTAAACTTTTATTAAGGACCCTCGGAAAAGGATGAGCGGGATCTAAAGCAATAGGGGTTAGCAAAGGCACTAATTCACGATGAAAAAAATTGCGTGCCCATTGATGAAGTTTTGGAGTCCATGTTGACGGGTATTTAAAAATCACCTTTTCTGAGGCAAGTGCTGGCAAAATAGATTGCTGCAAAAGCGCATATTTTTTAAGGACTAAATGATGGGCAAATTCAGTAATGTGGTGATAGGATTCCTGTACGGTAAGTCCATCCTCAAGAGTTTTATTAGGATTTTCTGCTAATTGGGCTTTGAGGCCAGCCATGCGGATTTCAAAAAACTCGTCCATATTACTTGATACAATACAAATGTATCGCAATCTTTCAAGAAGGGGAACGGCAAGATCCTCTGCCTGAGCCAATACTCTGGAGTTAAATTCTAAAAGACCAATTTCTCGGTTGAGTAGTGGAGTAGGGGATCTTGGCATTTGTATACATTGTTTCAGTTAAATATGTCAAATTGATGATGGTAATTCACTAAAATATCATAAAAATGAAATATTATTAAGTTGTAGATAAATATAAAAGTAGGTATGTCTTTAGAATTCCAATCATCGCTAAAAAAAGAATCAGAGCCTAAGTTAATTGCTTCGGTTGACTTAGGATCTAATAGTTTTAGGATGGTAGTTGCACAAATTTTGGAAACTCCCTCTGGTTACCAGTTGCGTCCGGTAGATACTCTCAGAGATTCAATTAAATTAGCCTCTGGTTTAGATAGTGAAAAAAACCTTGATGCTGAAGCATTTGCTAGAGGTCTCAGCTCGATTCGAAGATTTGGTGAGCGTTTACGTAGTTTTTCTCCAATGCAGGTTCGAGCAGTAGCGACTAATACACTTCGTGTTGCTAGAAATGCCTCTCAATTTATACAACAGGCTGAACTTGCTTTGGGGTTTCCCATCGAAGTGATTGCTGGTCGTGAGGAAGCTCGTTTGGTGTATGTGGGTGCCTCCCATGGCGCCCCTGCTAATGCAGGTAATCGTCTAGTGATTGATGTCGGTGGCGGTTCTACAGAATTTATTATAGGCCATGGGTATGAGGCAAAGCTAATGGAGTCCTTATACATTGGTTGTGTGTCGCATAGTCAAAAGTTTTTTGTTAAAGGAGCGGTAGATAGTTATAGCTTTAAGCAAGCAGAGTTAGCAGCGAGACAAGAGATTCAAATTTTGGCAAAAGAATATCGTAAAAAAGGTTGGGATCAGGTGATTGGTTCTTCTGGAACAGCAAAAGCAATTGCTGAACTGATCGTTTTGAATGGTTTTGATGGAATGAGCGGCGGTTACACGGGTTTTGATTCGAGTGGACTGATTACACGCGACAGTTTAGAGAATCTGAAAAGTTCTTTGATTGAGTCGGAGTCAATGCACGCTTCTACGTTAATTGGTCTGAAGCCAGACCGTCGGCAAGTTTTGCCTGGTGGATTAGCAATCATGATTGCAGCTTTTGATGAATTAAGAATTGAATCAATGGAGATTGTGGAAGCGGCTTTGCGGATGGGAGTCTTATATGACTTCCTTGGTCGGGCGCAACACCATGATATGCGCTTTGTTACTGTCGAACAATTTATGAAGCGCTATTCTGTGGATATCGAGCAAGCATTGCGTGTGGAGCAATTGGCGACATTATTTTTAGAGCAATTTCCGATGCCTGAAAATGAAGATCGGATCAATAATCTTTCTTTATTGGGTTGGGCTGCTCGGTTACATGAAATTGGTTTATCCATCTCTCACAATGGCTACCATAAGCATTCAGCATACATATCTGCAAATGCAGATATGCCTGGGTTCTCGAAGAATGATCAGGCACGTTTATCGGCTCTCCTTTTGGGGCATGTTGGAAAACTTGCTAAAGTTTCATCAAATAATCATTTTATTGATTGGCGGATGTTGTTTTGTTTGCGTCTAGCTTTGGTTTTGGCGAGAAGAAGAACTCATGAAGAGATTCCAAACATATTAGTCCAGCAGACAGCTAAAGGATATAAGGTAAGTATTCCTAAGAAATGGTTAGAGGACCATTCTTTGACTGAATTTAGTCTTAAAAAAGAAGCGGAAGATTGGGCTAAGGTCAATAGCGAATACATCCTTGACCTTTACTAAAACTTTAACAAATAAAACCGCAATAAAAACAGCAAGACTTCTTCTCGCAGAAAATGCCAAATTAATTATCAGCTAAAAAGTGTTTGGCATATTTTCGATTAATATCCGAAAGTCTAAACATCGTTAAAAAATCAGCTGTATTAAAGTCAGGATCCCAAGCGGGTTCACCACATATTTTTGCCCCAACTCTTAAGTAGCCCTTAAGCAATGGTGGTGGTTCCACCTCTAAAGTTGAGTTTAATTTGTCAAGAGGTAACGGGAGTCTAGGGAAGGTACGATATTCAATTGGTGAGAGGTATTTTTCTTGAAAAATTCGGTTTAAGCTAGCAGCATAATGACCGCCATCACCCATAGGAACACTTGCACAACCCAACATAATTTCATACCCATGTTGTTTCATGTATGACCCAAGCCCTGCCCACAAAGCCATAATTACGCCACCGGAACGATAATTTTCATGCACGCATGAACGTCCAATCTCGACTGTTTTTGGCAAAAGATGTTGTAGACGAGCCAAGTCGAATTCGGACTCAGAATACAGCCTACCGATTATTTTTGCTTGTTCAGGCGGTAACACACGGTAGGTACCTACGACTTGCAGGGTTTCGCGATCACGCACGATTAAATGATCGCAATAGGCGTCAAAATAATCAACATCAAGCCCTTCAGCATTGAAGGGTAGGCTCGCCCCCATTTCCTCTGCAAAAACACGATAGCGCAAGCGCTGAGCCTCTTTAATCTCAGCTAAATCACGAGCTACATAGACTTGAATCGGACTTTGTTTTTGTGTTTTGACTGCCGGTGCTGCTAAAGGAGTTTCCGCCAAGGTTTTACGCAAAGCTTTTATTCTCTTTAAACGCTTTTTTGATTTTGCCTTCTTCTTTAAAGGAAAAATATTTACGAATTTATTAAACTTTTGAATTTCCGACAATTTGCTAGTTAATTTACCAGCAAGTTTCGTAGTTATCCCTTCTCCTATGGAGTTTAAAGATTGTAAGGGATTTGGGATTTCTTTCATATATTCTGTTCTTCAATTAGTTAAGAAAATTATATTTAAATTTAATGTCACAGAGATGACACTTCATAAGATTTGATCGATTGACGACCATTTGGAAATAATTGGCAATAAGATGCTAACCCATGAAAATAAACACAAAATGAGTGCGAGCATAACCGCTGCACTGCCAAAATCTTTGGCGCGTTGGGAGAGATCGTGTTTTTCAAATGAGATGCGATCGATTGCAGCTTCGACACTGGAATTTAATAATTCAACGATTAAAACCAGGGTTACTGACCCAAACAAAATGATGTGTTCTGCTGGTGTTACTGGTAACACAAAACTAACGGGAATTAACACGCTTGCTAAAGTCAATTCTTGACGAAAGGCACTTTCTTCACGGACGGCAAATACAAGTCCATTCCATGAGTTCACTGCAGCTCTAAAAGCTCTAGTAATCCC
>CANHPL010000027.1 GCA_947462685.1 Burkholderiaceae bacterium
AGGCATAGTCCAGAGAGTGGGGAAACTCACACCAATCGGAATCCTTTGGTCTGGGGTTAAAGTCCCTGAAGGCCCACTAATGTGGAACCCTTATCAGTCATGGTGGGGGCTTTGTCTTTAGTCCTTTTGGATTAGCTGTTCAAATGCATTTAAGAATGACTCAGGAGGTTGGGCCCCTTGCAATAGATATTGATCGTTAAGAATAATTGATGGAACTGAGCTTATACCTGCGTTAATATAAGCGGTCTCTGCTTCGCGAACTTCTTTAGTAAATTCATTGTTCTTTAGTACCTCTTGAGCTCTATCCTTATTTAGACCAGAACGAGTTACAGCATCCAGTAGATTTTTCTGATCATCCAAATTAACTGCTAAACAAAAGTAAGTGTTGAGCAATTCTATTTTAAGAATCGATTGCTTTTCTAGCCCAAACTCCTGAGCCGCCCAATATAAAAGACGATGAGCATCAAATGTGTTGTAAATCCTCTTTCGACCTTCCGGATGAAACTCAAACCCCGCCTCTGATGCTTTAAGACGAATATTAGCTTGATTAGCTTTGACCTTCTCTAGAGTTAAGCCATGCTTTCCAGTGAGATGCTCCATTGCATCTTGACCACCTAAAGGCATATTGGGATTAAGTTCAAAAGGGTGAAAGTGCACTTCAAATTTCACTTTATCGCTTAACTGGGAGATTGCCTGGTTAAGATAGCCTAGGCCTACAGCACACCATGGGCAAGCCACATCAGATACATAATCTATTTTGATGGTTTGTTTCATGTGCTTTATTTTACATTAGCCTATCAATTTCTAGAAAACCACTTTGGTGCTACGAGGTTTTAAGATCATTGCTCCAAAGAGTTTTAACTTGAAACTAATCAGCCGCACCACTTGATTTGGAAACGTATATCGCAATCGCCTTGATATCCTCGGGAGAAAGATTTCCCTTGTAAGAGGGCATTGCTCCAATACCATTATTAAGGGCAGAAGTCACTCTGAGTTGATTAGGTTTTAATTCATCTAGTATTGGGCCAACAGCCCCTTCCGATCCGGCATCTTTTAAAGTATGACAAACAGCACAGGGGGGGACAGCGTTGGAGAAAAGTTTTTTGCCTAAGGCAAAATTACTTGTCTCATCAGCCATCACAAAACTTGTTATTGAACTAAACAAAGAAATATATAGTAACTTTACAAAAACTCTGCAATGCATATTCTTAGGCAACTGTAATGTTGAATGAATGGTCTATCCAACTATTATTGTTATAGCCACTTAGATTTTCTCCTCTAGTTTCTGGCTGGGACTTTCCAGAAGTATCGGTAGCTCTTGAGGCAAGGGTGTAACTGCCAGTACCTAACAGCGTTTCTAGAACAAATTGTCGCCAAGCATATTTACCAAGGTCGGGTCCGACAAAACGTGCCTGTTGCCAAGTTTTTCCACCATTGATGGAGACTTCAACCCCTTTAACAGCATGTAATCCACCAAAGGCAACACCTTGGATTTGAACTTTACCTGGTCTAACAGGACCGCTATCAGTAAAAGGAGAATTAATCCAAGATTTGATATTCATTTCTTGCACTGAAGGCTGGGAGGGGTCTGATTTTCCACCTTGAGGTGTTATTCGATATCCATGAGACATAATCTTGGCATCGCTTTCTTGCGCGCTAAAAGTTAATTCTTTAATGTATTTAATATTATTAACGCCCGTATACCCCGGCACTATCAATCTCAAAGGGCCCCCATGTGCAAGAGGCACTGGCGATCCATTCATTTCCCAAGCTAAAAGTGCATCCTGCATTGCAGCAAGTGGGACAGATCGTTCGACAATAACACTTTTGGGGTCAATGCCATCTGGCAATTTTTCACCGCCAGTGCCAGTAATAAATTTCATATTAGGCAGTACGCCCCCAAGTGTTTGAGCGACCATTCGGACAGGAACGCCACTCCAAATAACGCATCCTGCTGCACCTACAGTCCATGGTGTTCCGCTGGGTTTGCTAGGGAAATAGCCACGTCCGTTACCTGAACACTGAAGAACTGCTGCTGTAGTTTCTAATCCTAAGCCTTTCAATTCCGCTAGAGTAAATACGCGAGGCTCTTTAACTCCTCGAATACTGATTTCCCATGCGTCTCGATTGGTAACGATACTTGGATTTGGGGCAGGAAGATTGTTTCTAATAAAGAGTTGATCCGATGGAGTTATGACACTAGTACCAAAGGCTGAACGTTTAGTTTCAATAGTCGTTGAACTATGAACAATGAAATTTTTAGGGTCTTTCCAAGCTACATAGGGAGGTAGAGGTTTAATGACCTCTGCAGCAGCTTGCGCGAAAATGGTTTTATGAAAGCTTGCAAGACCTGCGATGACTACTGATCCGGCGCTACCTATCAATAAATTACGGCGACCGTGATTATAAAGTTTTGTCATAGTAATCTTTCATTCAGAAGGCTTTTATTTGAAGAATGCCACTACTTCTACAACACTAAAAATATCTTATCACAATACTTTAGATTCAAATACACAGACATAATCAGTATCTTCTCCAAAAAACTTAAATCTTTACAAACCCTAAAACTGTAACTGCATCAATAAACTTAATCATAGGGCGTGAAACTTTAGGCATTGTTTTTAAATGAGGAATCTTGGGTAAGAAATTCTTTACAAGATGACGAAAGTCGCTGTATGAATAGTGTCAAATTCGCTACAACCTAAATGAAGAAATTCATAAGGTAATGCTGAGCCAAGCTTCTGATAGATGATTATCAGTTGAAGGTGAAGAGACTAGACGGCGCCCGCCTTATGCTCAAAACTGTAAAGAATAGGTCCAGTATAAAGTGGAAAGTATGTCTCAGGTCATACATCAATGACTTAGCATGAAAATGCTGGGTCATTTTTCATAAATGTGTAGTCGGTGTGTAAGCAAATTCAATAAACTACAAATGTTTACACCAATAGATATAAGGCTCAAGTTAGGAGCAATAAACTAAATCTGTAAAACAGAATATCAATATTTAGGATAAATATAAAAAAACGATATTTTTATATAAGTTAGGACTAACATGCATAAAAATATCATTTTTTTATGCAACTAGTTAACTGCCTGCCAAGCTTATTGGAATGAGATTTTCTTTTCTCGTAAATGTTATTTGTAAATTTCTTTACGATCACCAATGCGTAAAACCAGAATACAAATGGTTTTGTCTTGAATGCTCGCAATGATTCGATAATCACCAACGCGGTATTTCCAAAACTCACCAAGTCTAGACCCTTTTAGAGCTTCACCAAGTTCTCTGGGATCTTTATGTTTAGCAAGTCTGAATTTTAAAAACTGAAGAATTCGTTTGGCTATTTGTGGGTCTAATTTCCCTAATTCTTTCTTTGCCGATGGGTCAAATTCAATCTGCCAAACCAAGTTCACGCTCTAATTGGTTTAGTTTGATTGTCTTGGTTTTGCCATTTTTAATGTTGTTCAGCCGCTTCTCAGCCAAATAGAGATCTTCAAGATCATCTAAATATTCTAGAATTGCTTCGCGGACATAAAAAGTTTTAGTCCGCCCAGTTTTAGCGGCTAAAGTGCCAAGTCGTAATTCAATGTCTTCGGGTAACCTAATCGCAAGCATAAAGCCTCCTTAATCTGCTATACAAGTATATCAAATATCCTCTATAAGTTCAATGCTAACTTATTCACTATACATTTGCTTACACACCGTCACGGACCGCTTATAGCGCTCCATACTATGGAGTTCTATTAAGGGTATTTGCTCTCATAAAAATTGTGTACCAGATGACGAAAGTCGCTGTGTGAATGGCATCAAATTCGGTGAAACCTAAGTGTGATTATTTCAATAGTTACATAAGGCAATTCCGAGCCAAGCTTCTGATGTAGTATGTCAGTTGAAGGTGAAGAGACTAGACAGCGCCCGCCTAAGTGCTAGTAGTTGGCATATGGTGAAGGCATAGTCTAGAGAGTGGGGAAACTCACACCAATCGGAATCCTTTGGTCCGAGGTTCAAGTCCCTGACGGCCTAGAAAATAAATCAGGCCTTTACCCTATTATATTTTTTTGAAGATTTAACTAAAAACTAATTCTTTAAGTCATAGGCCACACATTTTTAAAAGCTGGGTAGGCAATCTAAGTACACTGATATTTTCAGAAGCTATAAGAATTAATTTTTTTCATATCTTGCAAATAAATCATCATGACCAATCTCACATCCTAGGGATTTAGCACGTTGTTCACCCCATTTTTTCGCAATTTCATGAGTAACTAAGCTAGTTTCAGCTACTGCTTTTGAAATGCCGACTGCTAATTCTTTGATTAATGCGGTGTCCCTCGATCCAAGCATCCAAGGACTTGAGCCAGTGATTACTTCAAACTCTCTAATTTTTAATAGAAGCTCCAGGTTATTTAGGGCCAATGGTCCTGCAGCGGGACCAAAACCTTTATCCCGACCTTGATGGAAATGAAACGCCTCGAGAATTTCACTGTCCAGAGAGTCTGATGGCAACCAAGTCTCCTTACCGTTGTAAGTTAAAACTGTATAAAGGGAGGTTTTTAATACTTTACAAAATTGTTCTAACCAGTCAAACGCGACCAAATCAAAAAAAGCTGCAGCAGTAATTAAATCCGCTGATTCAGAAAGCGTAAACTCAAGATCGCTAGCAAGATCTCTTTGTATAAAATGCACAATTATTTCATAATTATTTTTAACTAAAGTTACTGGTGTAATCGTAGAATCACAATCAGATTTGATTTTTGCTTTCCCATAAATGGCGTCATCTGCCCAGATACAAAGTGTTTTACGAGCCGCTTGTAAAAGTAGTGGATCGTAATCAATCAGCGTCCATTTTTGATTATGGTGAATTAATGGCGCTAGAGCCCGAAGATTGGAGCCTGTCCCAGACCCTAAATCGATTATGTGAAGAGGGCCATTCTTTAAGCTTGCAATTTGTTCAAGATATTTAAGCACTTGCTCTTGCAAAAAAGAATTTCGTGAACGATGGTCTGCACCTTCACGTAAGCTTAACCAATCAGTTGAAAAAGAATTCATAAATGTAATTAAATTGAAGAGATGTAACGATCATTATGGATGCGTTAGGCCAAATTGAATATTGACCATTTCATTAAATTGGCTACTTTTCTCACAAAGAGATTGATAGGTTCCAGCCTCGATAATCTTGCCGGCTGCCATCACTAAAATCATATTTGCATTTTTAATGGTGCTTAGTCTGTGTGCAATGATTAAAGTAGTCCGAGAATGCATCACTTCACTCATCGCTTTAATTAAGCTTTCTTCGGTAGCGCTATCTAATGCACTAGTAGCTTCATCTAGGACGAGAATAGGTGGATCCTTGAGCAAAGCACGTGCAATGGAAAGACGTTGCCGCTCGCCTCCAGATAAAATCCGCCCTCTTTCACCGATGATAGTATCAAAACCCTCCGGCTGATTTTCAATAAACTCAAGTGCTTGCGCACGTTGACAAGCTTTTCGTATCTCCATTTCACTCGCATGTGGCGCACCAACTAGAAGGTTTTCAGCAATCGATCGATTAAATAATAAGGGCTCCTGAAAGACCACGCCAATATTTCTGCGCAGTGCAGACAAATCAAAATTTTTCACATCAACACCATCTATAGTGATTCGTCCAGACTGGGTATCAAAGGCGCGATAAAGTAGGCTCAATAAGGTTGACTTTCCAGCCCCAGAAACGCCAACTAAGGCAATTGTCTCACCTGGATGTGCTGTAAAACTCACCTCGTCTATAGCTTTATACCGATTATTGTAACTAAAGCAAACTTCATTAAATTTGATCAAACCGACACATCGCCCTGGGTCTACCGCATTCGGAATATTCTGAATATCTGGCGATGTATCCAAGACTTCAAAAAACTGCTGTAATCTGGGGGCGTCTGTAGCTAACTTGTTAGCAAATGTCACGATTTGCTCTAAGCGGCCAATAAAAATTCCCGCAAAACCAATAAAGGTTACGATTTCGCCTATAGTTATGAGTGACTTTGCGAAAAGCCATGACCCAAAAATAATAATACAGAGAATGCTGAGCGTTGTTGCAGATTTTGTGAGTACCGTGACTATTGCCCACCATGACAGAACAGGTAACTGAGCATTAAGAACCTTCTGGCTGATACCCTTTAGGGCTTTCACTTCAAGCTGAATTCTTGCAAAGCTTTGTACTAGAGCAATATTACTTAAAGTATCGGATGCTAATTCCGCTAAATCAGAATGGTGAGTCTCAATGGCCTGCTGAAGATCTTGAGTTTTTCTTAAGATGAAGTGGGTAAGTAATCCAAAAAATAAACAAAGACTAATTAGCACTAAAGCAAGTTGCCAATTCATATATAGCACCAAAGGAATCAGAATGACTAAAGAGATGAAAGCGGCTAGATGTTCGCGAAAGAAACTCAGCCAAAGCCACCAAAGGGTATCTGTACCTGCTAGCATGATTTTCATCAGCCGACCGGAATGAGTTTGCGACTGCTGTTTCAGAGGCATATGTAATACATGCTCGAAATACTCACCAAAGACTTTATGGCGTTGGCGATGCGCCAGACGATCTGAGAATAACGCAACTAGTGTTGAAGTAGCAATCGTAAAAAATCCAAAAAGTATCCAAATGATTAATAAAGGTCCGACTTCATTCCATAGGGAGGTTGTTCGCAACGCATCAGTATTTGCCAGAGTGTTGATGACCTTGCCAAACAATATCGGTTCAGCAAAAAGCGAAATAGCAAGTGTCAGATTCGCAAACGCCAATATCCAGGCTAGCTGACTATCAGAGTTAAGCTTTTTTAATGCACGTGTATATATTCTAATGAGGCTCATGAATACGATCAATCAGTTTGGTGGTGATGTAAAGCATTCAGGTGGAGCGGAATTAATTCCTCTGGCGTTGCAATTTCCTCTGGGGAGGACAAAATTTTGTATTTCATCATGAGATTTCCTAGCCATTTCTGAGAAGTTATCACAGCTAGGGGTATTGATACCAGTAGGCCACCAAAAAATAATAAACCAAATAAAGTAGCATCTTTGTGGTTGAAATACAGTGTCAAGCTTAAGGCGGTTCCCAATACGGTGTGGGGCCAAAATTGCTTTACTGCATACGATAGATTGATGGTATGGCTGTCCCTCGCCTGCGATGCCCAACCCCCTTGACGCCCTAATGGGAGGCTCATCATAAAAATAGTGTGATTGAGCCAGGCTATCGGAGTCATCAATAGAGAAAAAATAGTTTCTAGAACGAGGCTAATACCAAATCGCCATCGCCCACCAAAACGTTGGGATTCTTTTGTGCTGAGTAAAACATTTAGAGCCCCAGCAATTTTTGGTAGGTACCACATTAAAAGAGTAATCCAAATAAAGGTATAAAAATAAATACCGCTGGCAGTTTCACGGACCGATGGAAAAGTAGCGATCGATAGGGTGCAGATCACTATCATTAGGATCCATGCTGGTGATCCTAGGAACATAAATATTGCTAAAGCAAGCTGTATCCGACTGATGAACTTGAGACGAGGTAGGGTGATGAGTTTGAGGTATTGAAGATTCCCTTCACACCATCTTAAATCACGGCGAATATATTCTGTGAGGGTTGGTGGATTTTCTTCCCAACTACTATCTTCGCAGGGGTAAACACGCACCTGAAAACCAGCGCGTCTCATCAGTACTGCTTCGATTAGATCATGGCTGAGTATTTGTTTCGAATACCCTGTAATAGTCTTAATTTCCGGCAGTTGACAATACTTCATAAAAGGATCAAGGCGAATAATTGCGTTATGGCCCCAATAAGGACCAAAATCTGATTGCCACCATGCAGAGCCCATAGTGTAAGAGCGCATTCCAAGGCGCATACCGTATTGAAAAAGACGGGTAAAAGCACTGCTCGATGGCAAGCCAATAACAAGACCCTGCAAAATTCCTAGTTGTTGATCGGATTGCATCATTTTGACAAGTCTTGCCATTGCTGCTGCTGTCATAAAGCTATCAGCATCTAGCGTGATAGCAAAATCATGTAATTTCCCATATTGCTGACAAAAGTTAGCAATATTCCCCGCTTTATATCCTTCATTGGTTTCGCGACAGCGATAGACGATATTGATCTGCTGACCGTATTCATGATTCAATTTCTCGAATAGTCTACTTTCTGATAATTTAATCGACTCAGTAGTGCTATCGCTGAGGATATATACATGAAAATATCTTTCATGGCCTGCTTGGATTAAACTGTCCATCATGATTTCAAGATTGTGAATCACTCTACCTGAATTTTCATTTCGAATGCAAAATAAAAGGGCTGTAGAACTATTTAGAGAATAATCTTCGCAATTCTGCAAATTTTTAGGCAGAATAATAGAAAGCGGTTTTTTTATACAAAGGCAAATTAAAAAGCCAATAATCCCATTCCAAAAACCAATTACCATCCAGGGTAAGGTGAGTGAAAAAAGGACTATCAATGTCCAGTGAATGAGGGTGGGGAAATAATGATTAAGCGTCTGATCTAAGAGCCAAAGCATTAATGCAGATGTCAAAATAAAAAATAAAAAGAAAATGACTCGACGAATCGATGCTGCTTTTATGGGGCGTTTATTTACTAAGGTATTCAATTTATCTCAAGCTCATCTATACTGTATGCACGGTGCACCGACAGTATATGTTAGCAAGCGTATTTTCACTTTTTCTACTAAGGATTTTTACGTGGTTTATCCTTTGGCCTCAGTCGTCAGTCAGTCCCTGTGGTATGTAGCCCCTGAGCTAACTGAAATTCGTTCGGAAGTTCTTGGACCTTTACCCGAAAATAGTGTTCAAGTGAGATCTGTATTTGGTGCGCTGAGTCGCGGTACAGAATCCCTCATATTCAAAGGCCTTGTTCCCGAAAGTGAATACACACGTATGGAGGCGCCATTTATGGGTGGCAAACTTCCTTTTCCAGTGAAGTATGGATATTCCAATGTGGGCAGGATTGAGCTTGGTCCCTCAGAACTGATCGGACAGCTCGTATTTAGTTTGATGCCTCACCAATCTATTTTTCAAACTGAGCTTGCCAATGTCTTAGTGATTCCTGCAGAAATCCCAGCTCAGCGCGCGGTTTTAGCGGCCAATATGGAGACAGCCTTAAATGCTGTTTGGGACGCATCACCTGGTCCCGGTGATCGTATTGTAATTATTGGAGCAGGTGTACTCGGCAGTCTAGTAGCCTATTTATGTGGGCATTTACCGGGTGCTGAGGTAACGCTAGTTGACATCAATCCTGAGCGTGCAGTTTTAGCTAAAAAATTGGGCGTGCAGTTTAGTTCCCCAGAATTGGCACCAAAAGATTGTGATCTCGTGATTCATTGCAGTGCTAGCGCTGCTGGACTTTCAACTGCAATAGAGTCAGCAGGTGAAGAGGCAATAATCATAGAATTGAGTTGGTATGGCTCGAGCAAAATTGATGTACCACTGGGAAGGGCATTTCATAGCCGCCAGTTAACACTTCAGTCAAGTCAGGTTGGTCATATCTCTTTAACCCGCAGGCCTCGTTGGAGTCATCGTCGTCGGCTCGCTACTGCATTGGGCATGTTGAGCGATTCCCGCTTAGATAATCTTCTTACGGAGCCAATTAGCTTTGAATCCTTACCTTCTAAACTGCCGCAGATCTTTAGCGCTCAAAGTACTCAACTTTGCTGTCTAATTCAATATAAATAAGGAAAATATATGTTTACTGTTGAAGTTCGCGATCACATCATGATTGCCCATTCGTTTAAGGGGGCAGTTTTTGGGCCAGCACAAGCTTTACATGGAGCAACTTTTGTTGTTGATGCTGCTTTTATTTCTCACGAGCTTGATGAAAATGGGATTGTGATTGATATCGGCTGTGCATTAGATATTCTTAAGACGACTTTGAAGCCCTTAAACTACTCTAACTTAGATGATCTTCCTCAATTTGAGGGTGTGAATACCACGACAGAATATTTAACTAAATATATTTTTGACCAGTTAGCTACTGCTGCAAAAGCAAATAGTTTAGGTCGCCCGATTGAGCAATTACATGCTATTCGGGTTACTATTTCAGAATCTCACATAGCAAGAGCGTGGTATGAAGGCAAGTTGCATTGAGTGAAGTGCCGAGTGTGTGTTCGAATGCATTTGTTTTTGCCTATCCCGGAGATTTACAAACGTTGACCGGTGGCTACATTTACGATAGACGTATCGTTAGTGAGCTTACTGCGTTGGGTTGGGAAGTTGAATTACTCAGTCTGGGTTCCGGATTCCCTTTTCCTGATCAGGAAACGATCAATAAAGCTGAGCAACTTTTGTCTCAAGTACAGGATGATAAGCCCATTGTTATAGATGGTCTAGCGCTTGGTGCAATGCCAGAGAGTATTGCTCAAGTAGCAGTTAATCACCCCATTATTGCTTTAATACATCATCCATTAGCTTACGAGTCTGGTTTAACTGCAAACCAACAAGTGAAACTTCAACAGAGCGAGACATTAGCACTTTCATATGCTAAACATGTAATTGCAAATAGTCCATTGACAGCACAAACTCTGACCGAATCATTTGGGGTTGAGAGCAAAAGAATAAGTACCGTTATTCCAGGAACGAATCGAGTATTTCACCCGTTACATCAAGTGAGAACACACTTCACAAATCAAGATCCATTTAAATGGATCTCTGTTGGAAGCATCATTCCACGCAAAGGCTTTGGCGTCTTGATCGAATCCCTTGCACAATTAAATGATTTGCCATGGAACTTATCCATTGTTGGTGATACAACTCGTGATCCGTGTGCTTACGCTGACCTACTGCACAGTATTGCTTGTTTTGATTTACAAGACCGAATTCAGATCCATGGTGCTATAGACTATGAGCTGCTTGATACCCTTTATCGCAACGCCGATGGATTTGTACTTGCCTCTCTTTTTGAGGGTTACGGTATGGCATATGCAGAAGCACTATCTTATGCACTTCCAATAATTGGCTCAAGTGGAGGTGCGATTGCCCAGACTATTCCAGACTCTGCAGGAATCCTGACTCCGCCAGGCGACGTACCAACCCTTTCGGCAGCTTTGAGATTACTCATGAACGATCGAGGTCGACGTGAGCAGTTGTCTTTAGGCGCACAAGTGGCTGCTAAAAAATTGCCAACGTGGCCAGAATCTGCCAAAATTTTTGCAGATATTATTCAAGTCTATAGTAATTAATTTAACTTTATGCGCGCTGAACTGAGATCACAATCAAATAGCACATCACTATCTAGTAAATGTGTTTGAACCTTTAATCGCGATGCTTGATCCATATGTTCAATCGCTTTTAAATTAAAGCTGGTTCGACCTGAGCCCATGACAATTGGGGCCACAATAATATGCAGTCTATCTAAGCAATTTGCCTGTAAAAATCGAGAGATAGTCTCTGTACCACCTTCAATCAAAACCCTATTGAGTCCTTCAGAGCTCAAGCTTTTTAAGATCATCGCTGGTTCCATGTGACCATCCACAATGGGTAATGAGATGATTTTTACTCCTTTAGGAGCCTCTAAATTGAGACCATTAGATACAATCCATAGCCTCTTAGCGCCATCATCACTCCAGATGCGTGCATTTGCATCCAACTTCCCTTTTGGGTCAATCACTACGCGTGCCGGATGTTTCCCCTCAATCAGTCTGACATTCAGTTGCGGGTCATCTGCCAAGACAGTTCCAACGCCAACTACCACGGCATCCACAAGTGCCCTCAATTGATGCAGATGAACAAGGCCCGCGTGGCCATTAATATATCTAGATTGACCGGTAACGGTAGCAATTCGACCATCCATCGTTTGCCCAAGTTGACCTACAACCATCATTGAATCAACCGTGGATCTTCTGATGGGATTAAAAACAGTTTTAAGAGGTGAATCCAAGAGGGGATTCGATAAAAAAAATTGGTCTAGAAACAGGGACCACTGATTCATATCCTCAGATTCGAGCTTTGTTTTTGTTTCTTGATGATTTGTCTTTGGAAGGGTCACGATGAAACTATTTTAGTGTTTAAAGGGGAACAAAACTAATTTACCATAAGGTGTAATAATTAGGTTGTCGATACTTTTTATTAATCACCATTATGTTCATGCTTGACCCCTTAATTGAAGTTGACCGAGTTATTTCAGAGCTCCGCAGGGGCGGGATAGTTCGGGTAGAACACTCCGGAAATAGTATTGTGATGCTTGCGGTGGATGCTTTGAATACCGATAACTTTAAACTGCTGTCACAATTTGACCTGCATCCCCTAGGTTTAGTGTTAACGGGCACCCGGCTCAATGTCTTGGGTATCGATAAATCAGATCGACCAATTAGTGTTTTAACAAGTACAAATAATTTTTCTACTGAGCTCGTTGAGTTCTTGGCCAATCCATTATCTGTACTAATGAATCCTCCGAGTTTAGATAATCTCAATATTAGAGACGCAAATACATTGGAGGCTTCTTGTATTACTCTTGCCAAATTATCTAGATTGCTTCCAGCTGCGCTGGTGATTCAGGATTTGCCATTGACTGATATTCCAGTGGTCAAAGCATCTTTAATTGACGACTATATGAAAAATGCGGCCAACTCACTGACACAAGTGAGTCAGGCCCGCGTACCGCTGGAGAATGCCGAGGATGCCCAGGTAATTGCCTTTCGGCCCCGAGATGGCGGTATAGAACATCTCGCTATCGTTATCGGCAAGATTGATCCTCTTAAGCCAGTGTTGGTTCGATTGCATTCAGAATGCTTTACTGGTGACCTGGTGGGATCCTTGCGTTGTGATTGTGGAAGTCAGCTCCGGGGTGCTATTTTAGAGATATCTAAGTCAGGCAGCGGCATTCTTTTGTATCTTGCGCAAGAGGGGCGTGGAATTGGTTTAGTTAATAAACTCCGAGCTTATCAATTACAAGATTCAGGGTTTGATACCGTAGATGCCAATCTCCAGCTCGGCTTTGATGCAGACGAGCGTAACTATCTTCCAGCTGCCCAAATGCTCCAGATGCTTGGTATCCATAAAGTTCGGCTCATGACTAATAATCCCGCAAAAGTAGACTCGTTAAAAAGGTGCGGCATTGAAGTATCCGAAAGGGTGCCTCATGCCTATCCGTCAAACAAACATAATGACAAATATCTTCGTGTGAAAGCGAAAAAAAGTGGTCATTTATTTGAGATCTAGAGCCTAAAAGTAAATAAGACCTTGGTTAACTGGCCAAGCTTATTTCTTTACAGCAAACCAAATTCTTTGGAAAATGCCATCCCGCTTAATAATGAGGTGATTGATAGCGGCTGCAACATGCAAAAGTACCATTGCTATTAGCGTCATTGCCAGTAGTCCATGTATTTGGAAAATCTGCTTGGCAATTAGCTCACTTTTGGGTATACCCGGCATGGCTGGAAGTGCGTAGCCTCCTAAAGTAATTAAAGCTGGATATGCCGTAACGCCCGCCCACCCCAGCATGGGCACAAAAAACAATAAGCCGTAAAGTGTGTAGTGCATTATCGATGCGACCTTGACTAATTTGGGAGAGGTGCTATTGGGATAGGGAGGAGTTTTCGAATTCAGCTTGAGGGAAAATCTAAAAATCGTGATTAGTAAGACAGTGAAGCCGATCAATTTATGACAGCCATAAAGTGTGTTAGTCAGGTTATCCCATAAATTGGCCGCGGCCCTTTGGGTCATCCAAAAGCCCAAAATTGCCAGAGCGAGGATAGCTAATGCAGTAAACCAATGTATTCCACGAGCTAAGCTTGAGTGTCTATTAATCATCGCTTTCTCCATAATTTGTAGTGAATTCTATTTTAAGTTTTAACATCCAAAAGGCATTGATGTAGGACTTCAGCATGTATTTAATTTACGTCATTTAATGTATATATTATCAACCTTAGCAATTTATTTCCAACACGGTAATACGTACGCACCAAAATGAATCCTTGCGTTAACCTAACGAGCATTACTTGAAGTGACGCCTACTAATCCATAAAGAACTTTTTGGAGCAACGAGGGGTTAAATCATTACGCCCAATATTTTTAATTTAGAAAACCAAAGAGTGAGAGAGACTATCTTAAAAGCGGTTGTATATCACGGCGCAAAAAAGCTACACACCAATATCTAGGCTATATAAGCGTTACTAGTTTAAAAACTATCGGCGTACGCCTAAGTGCGTAGGTAGAATTGCTGATAGTGTGGGTATAGTCGAGAAGGTGAGGCCGGAACTATTTATATTGCATGGTAAGCTTATTCATAGAGTTTTTAAATTAAATATTTTTTTATGAATTTTCCCTATAAACTATACGCATGAACGAGATTCCTTCATGGCTTCAAGCCGCAAGTAATGCTTGGCTGTGGCGTGGTTCTAGCAGGCCTGATTTTGCAGAATTACCTGGCCTAGGTCAAGTATCAGTATGGGATTTTCCGCGTCCGCCCCAGTTATCTCTAGACCAGCGCGAGGTAATTGTGCGTTGGGGTAATGTGGAAGTTGCGCAAACAAACCGTGCGGTTATGGTACTTGAGACTGCGCACCCACCAACTTTTTATTTACCCTGGACAGATGTCAATCAGAACTTACTCCAGCCAGCGGGAGGGGGTTCTGTTTGTGAATGGAAAGGACCTGCTAAATACTGGTCTTTAGTGGATGGCTCGAGTTCTTTAGTCAATGTTGCATGGAGTTATCCGAGCCCTTTGCCTGGAGCTGAGTTATTAAAAGATTGCGTAGCGTTTTACGCAACGTCACTGCAATGCACGGTAGGGGGGCAACCAGTTACACCGCAGCCCGGCGGATTTTATGGTGGCTGGATTACACCCGAACTTGTTGGACCATTTAAAGGTGATCCGGGAAGCTCTAACTGGTAGTGTCTCCCTAAAGTCGCCAAGTGAAATTTGCATCATATTTGGGAGGAGTTTGAGCGATCAACACAATTGAATATGCAATTACTGTTGAGTGCAATGTTCAAATTTTTAGCCTAGATGACAAACTTTTTAACGCACAAAAAATAAGTATAGATTACCCAAATCAGAAACTTCATTACTAACAATTAATTCCTAAACCTTACTTAAAACTTAAGGGTAAGTTGTGCACTTGTATCTTTAGCTTTAATGGTAGAGCTTTTACGCTCAGTTCTTTTTGTTCGGGAAGCATGTTTATCAATGACCGATTTTTTGCCGGCCCGAGTTTCTGATAAGTTTCGTAAAGCATGTAAGCGATTTTTTGATATCTTTGTAGCAATAACAATATCTACGAGGGGTTTTGGAATATCTTTACCCACATAAACTCCAATATCACGTTGTAATTCTTGAGTCATATTCCAAGGCTCAAAAATCCATGTATCAGGTATTTGACGCATGTGAGGAAGCCATTTTCTAACGAAAAATCCCTTTTGATCATGGTCTTGCGCTTGCTTGATTGGGTTGTAAACTCGAGTCACGTTGATCCCGGTCGTGCCAGATTGCATTTGTAGCTGACTCCAGTGGATTCCTGGTTCATAATCCAAAAATTGAGTCGCTAACCAATCACCTACTGGCTTCCAATGCAGCCACAGTGGATAGGCTGCAACCGAAACTAGCATCGCACGCATTCTAAAATTAAGCCACCCCGTTTCGCGCAGCATAATTACGCAGGCGTCCACCATAGGCCAACCCGTCCTACCATCCTTTAATGCATTAAAGTAATCGTCATTAAATTCATTTTCGCGTAACCCATCATAACCACGATGCATATTTTGCCATTCGATTTCAGGCTCACTCTCAAGCTTTTGAATAAAATGACAATGCCAATACAAGCGACTCATAAAAGCAGTCAAACCAGATTTTTTTCTACTTGCATGGGGCGGCGTTAAAAGTAGCTCATCATTCGTTGCTTGTACTACTTCCCGCATGCTGATACAACCATAGCTTAGATACACCGATAAGCGTGAGCATGCATCTGGTGCTGATAAAGGCGATGAGATTCCGCCTCGGTACCACATACTTCGCTGCTTTAAAAAACTGTTTAGTGTTTTGAGTCCAGCAGACCTTCCGCCACGCTGTCTTAAGGGTGGATTATGCTTTAGGTGCTGGGGTGCCTGCATATTAGACGGAGTCCAGTATTCCGCAGCAGAATTAATTGCTTGGATACTAGAAAGCGGGTCTTTCCAAAATTGAATTTTTGGAACTTCATGTAACGGAGCTTCCATATGCTTTTGCCAACTAGCTTGCCATGTATTACGGTTCTTTAATGCTCGAACAACACCAAATTGGATATATTCACTCCAATGAACGCCTTGAGACTGACACCATTTGCCAACCTCTCGATCTCTGGTAAAGGTAAATCCATTGCCAGTTTCTTGATGGGAATGTAAACCTTGAAAAGGGCTTGTACGCCAAATTGTAGTAAGTACTTCACTAAGTTCACCTACATGGATCTCTATAGCACCGCCGTGTAAACGTAGTTGGGTATCCAGATCTTGAAGGCACTCTCGAATGAACTCAAAATGTTGCAGGGAAACATCTGGCTGTAGCCAAAGTGTTGGCTCAACCACGTAAATGCATCGAATGGGACCTAGTTTCGCAGCTTCGACGAGAGCAACATGGTCCTCACAGCGAAAATCACGCTTAAACCAAACCAGTTGATAGCCCATAATTTAAATTTACAGAAATAGAATTATGTTCATATTAGATGATTACCCAGACCTTGTCTTTTGTACCCAAAAAAGAAAAAACCACCAAAGGATATGGCCCCAAAGATTTTATTCATGTCTTATTTATGCTTGGGACAAGTCTAAGGAATTACTACTTTAAAAAGATCACTATTTCTAACATTGTTAGTATCAAGTTTAAAGTTATCGATGACTAGATTTTTAGTAATTAACGCTTAGGCGTTAGGATTGCTTGGGCAAGCAGGGCCAAAATAGCGGCCGGTACCGCCCCGGCAAGCATTAAAGCGTGATCGTTAACGGCAAGTCCAGCGATTATTCGATCGCCAAATCCACCGGCGCCGACCAATGCGGCAAGGGTGCAGGTGCCAACACCAATCACAGTTGCCGATGCTAAACCGGTCATGATCATTGGACGTGCAAACGGCAGCTCAATGAATAACAATAATTGCCATTGTTTACAGCCAAGAGCCAAAGCAGCTTCCTTTAGATTGGATGGAACCTTCATTAAACTAATATAGGTAGCATTCACAATCGGTAATAGACCATAAAGAAATAAGGCTAAAACTGCTGGTACAGCACCGATCTGATCTAATAAAGCGATTAGAATTGTTAGTAATGCAAGCGAGGGTATGGTTTGCAAAATACCAATAGCTCCTAAAATCCAAGTTGTAGAGCGGGGTTGACGATATGCAAGAATGCCAAGAGGAGTTCCGACTCCAAGAGCCATGGCTGAGGAGATGACTACGAGCAGAATGTGATCTCGAAGCTCAGTAAAAAAATCTGGCCCAAAAAGCAACTTAAAAAACCTAGAGAGCTGTGTAATGTCATTTCTTTGATCGGCGGATTTATCTAAAAATGTACGCGCCACTTTTTCAAAACTAACTCCAGACTCAGCCAGCCCATTGAGCTTTGCCATTGTCGCTTCATTTAATTTTCCCGTTAAAGCTTCTAAGGGTTTCTCGTCAAAATCGGAGCGCATTAAAAGTATGGCGTCGTAGCGTGGAAATACCTGCCTATCATCCTCTAGTAAGATCAAGTCATTTTTTGCTATTGCTGCATCTGTGGAATAGGCATCCACAATATCGGTATCACCTCGGACAAGAGCATCGTAGGCTAAGCCATGTTCAAGGACTTTCCCCGGTTTTATTTTTAGATTGTAAGACTGGACAAGAATTGGCCAGCCATCGGCTCTAGTCTTAAATTCGGGCGATAATGCGATCCGAAGTGCCGATTGCTGTTTAGCCGGCAGATTTGCAACATCGCTGATTCGTTTAAGGCCCAGAGTTCTTGCCTGTTCCGCCCTCATAGCTAGTGCATAGGTATTGTTAAAGCCCAGAGGTATCGCAACTTTTAATCCCTTAGGTTTAAGCCACGTATTCAGTTCACTTATTGAGACTTGAGTTTCTGGACGTTTTAGTATTTCTCGCAGAATAGTTCCAGTGTATTCTGGGTAAACATCAATTTGACCCGTTGTAAGTGCTTGAACAACAATCGCAGTGTTACCAAGACCTTGTCTGTGCGCAGCTTGCACACCGGCATCACGCAATGTTAGATTGAGTATTTCTCCAAGGACATAGCTTTCTGTAAACCGCTTTGAACCAACTACAGTATTTTTTTCCATAGGCTGTGCAAATATGGAGAAGCTTATGGCTAGTCCAATGCATAAATTAAACCTATTCCATACTGAATAGAAGTATTTTCTGAAATACAAGAGGGATTAACTTTGTTAAAAATGTAATATTCCATCATAAAAGCCTTTAACTAATTTTGCTTAGCTAGCAGGGCTATTGTTTCATGTGACTTAAATGATTGAAGAGTTTTACGAAGGATTTAGCCTATGCAGTAATACATACAGTGAAGACAGAATCTAAGGAGTGGGGAACCTCATACAAATCGGAATCCTTTGGTTCGGGGCTTTTGACCTTGGCGGCTCATCAATAAAATTAATGATTAAGCATGAAAACAAATGATTGTTGTAATAGCTAGGATTTTAAAACAATGCTCATTCGGTTGTGTTTTGAAAAAATTCGTGTGCGCATTTCAAATAAGGTGCGCCATATTACTTATAACATTACAAACCGACACTAACCGCTTGTAGAGTTCAATGCTATGGAGTTTTATTAAGGCATACGTCCTAAGGCTAAAATATAGCCTAAATTGGTAAGGAAAATAAATTGAATAATCATCCGTGGCTTAAATCCAGCTTGCCAATTCTATTGGGAGTTTCTTTGATGCTTTCCTTGAGTACTGGGATGCGACAAAGTTTGGGTGTATTTATGCCGGAAATTACTCAAAATATTGGCGTTTCAGTTTCTCAATTTACACTCGCAATTGCTATCCAAAACTTAACATGGGGCTTAATGCAACCATTTACTGGGGTGTGGGTAATACGGGTTGGTTTTAAAACAGTGATGATGGTCGGTTCCTGTTTATATCTTTTAGGAATTATTATCTTAGCAATGGCTAACGGAGTAGTCGGAGTCACTATTGGCGCAGGTTTTCTAATTGGCTGTGCACTAGCATGTAATGGCTCTGGTATCGGTATGGCAGTTGCCACCAGGGCGGTACCTATTGAAAAACGAAGTCTAATTCTTGGCTTGGTTTCCGCTGCAGGGTCATTAGGCGCCTTAGTGGCCGCGCCAATTGGCCAAGCATTGATACAGGCATATGATTGGCGTATTGGGATGGTTGGATTTGTAGTAATGGCTATGCTAGCTATCCCTGGCGCTTGGTATGCAGGTGGCATTGATCAGAAGCCGATTCTTGATGCGTCTGTAAATGATGCCATCAAGCCGATGAAGGTAGTAATTAAAGCACTAAAATATCCCCCGTTTACCGTCATGGCAATTGCTTATTTCGTGTGTGGCATGCAGTTAATCTTCTTGACTACTCACCTACCGTCCTATCTTGCATTATGTGGTTTAGATCCCATGTTGAGTGCCCAGTCTTTAGCAGTGATTGGTGGCTTCAATGCATTAGGAAGTTTGTTTTTTGGTTGGATGGGTGGACGATATAACAAATTATTTTTATTGGGATTGATTTATATATTACGTTCTATTGGAATAGCATATTATTTTTACGTCATTCCAAATTCGACTAATACGCTTATTTTTGCTGCATATATAGGATTCCTGTGGCTTGGTGTTATTCCACTTGTGTCAGGCTCCATCGCGGAAATGTTTGGCGTCAAATGGCAAGCGATGCTTGTTGGAATTGCATTTATTGCCCATCAATTTGGCAGCTTTGTAGGTGCTTTTGGTGGTGGGCTAATCTTCGATGCTTTTGGTTCTTATGATTTAGCTCTACAAATTGGCGTATCGATTGGTTTATTTGCGGGAATTGTGCAGGCTTCTTTTGCATTATTTAAAATTAGACCAAATTCTTCATGATGATTAGACTGATTTGGCTTAAGATTTAATGCCATTTTCAAGGAGAGATGTCAGCGCCTCTAACTTTAACTACCTTCTAGTTAATTTTTTCGATTATTAATTAAAGAAGTGCCCACTTATTTAATAAAAGAACTTTTTGGAGCAATGCGGTGTTTTGGTCATTGCTCCAAAGCGTCTTAAGTTTTTGCAGCTGTTAGATCGACCTGAACTTTGCAGCCAGGAACCAAGAACTTCCCAACCCCCAGGGTTGTTCTAGGAGGCGGAGAAGGAAAATACTCCTTCCAAATTTGATCAAAGTAATAAAAGTCATTAAGATCTGCCAAAAAAACTTGGGCTTTCACTGTATCTGCAAGATCAAAGCCCCCTTGTTGATACAATTTTTGCAAATTCGTCAATACAAAGTGTGTTTGTTTTTGAATTTCTGAGCCGTAATAGGGGAAGGCCTGGTTCTGATGTGCTACTTGAATTAAAGGTGTTTGATGATCAGATGCAATTTGCCCGCTGGCGTAAAGGGTGTCATTAACAATGACGCCATCACAAAAAGATTGCTGGCCTTGATTAGTTTGAAGGGTAATTTCTTTTTTGGGAGTATTCGGTAAAACACCCCACAAATCTATTTCGATACGACATCCTGGCACTAATAATTTTTGAACTTCAACTACAGTCCTTGGTAAAAGATGTTGAAAGTATTCTTTCCATACTTGGTCAAAATAATAGAAATCATTCAAATCAGTCAAAAAGATTTGGGCTTTAACAACATCTTTAAAGTCACAGCCAGCCGCGTCAAAGACACTTTGAATATTATTGAGAATATATCTAGTTTGTTTTTGGATATTAGATCCGTAGTAGGGAAAAGCAGGGTCTTGCATAGCCTCAGGGGCAACACCAGTTTGATAGTCAGAGGCGATTTGTCCTGCCGCATACAGAACATTTTCTATTAGGATACCTTGTGAGTAATGAGCCATGGGGGTAGGCGTTTTTTTCCCAATAATGACTTGACGAGGTACTTTACCTTTTACGCCCCATAGATCAATTTCTACTTTACAGCCTGGTACTAGTAAGCCGCCTACTTCGACTGTGGTTCTCGGAGGTGGTGATGGAAAAAATTCTTTCCAAATTTGATCAAAGTAATAAAAATCATTTAAATCAGTTAAAAAAACTTGGGCCTTAACAACATCGCTAAAGTCACTACCTGCATTTTCAAAAACGGACTTGATATTTTGCAGGACATATCTAGCTTGCTTTTGAATGTCAGATCCATAAAAGGGGAAAGCTGAGGATTGTTTGGCTTCAGGTGGAACACCTGTTTGATAATCAGATGCTATTTGTCCGGCAGCATAAATGGTGTTGCGATGAAGGACGCCTTGGCAATAATGAGCCATTGGAGCAGGCGTTTTTGCGCCTTTAAGTATTTGGTTGTTCATAAAGATTTCCTGATTTGATGTATGGAATAAGTTTGATTAATATGTCATTAGCTTCAATGGCGGATGTTTCATAATTATTAGTCTCAGAGAGTTTTTATTCTATTGCGCTACTATTGCCTGGTAATTTATAGTTAAAATTTAAATTGCTTCTTTAGGGTAAATAAAGCCCTAATAAATAATATACTAATAAACAAAGCTCATATCAACTAATTTGCGAAAGTTAAGATATCTGTAAGGGATACATGGTTTACACTTTGTCTTAAGACATTCTTTGCACGAGTTCGATTACGCCCCGGTTATTGTGGGATTAAAAGGACTCTAGATCGCCCTAAGGTTAGCCGTAATTTGTCGTTGATTTAATTAAGAGAACTTACGCAAAGTTTGGTAAATTAGTAGGGATATACATTTATAACCATAATAAAAAGGTACAAATTAATGAATAATGGCACTCCAGGTCGATATGAACCCTTTGGCTGGCATCACTGGCCGGATCATTTTTTTATGTCATATCAATTTAGGAGGACATTAGGGGAAACGCAGGAAGGTGGCGGTGCTGTTAGTGAATGCTTTCAAGCAGCTGATCGCATGATTCCTGGAGATTTAGATAGCTGGCATAAGGAGTGGATGGTTGTTGCAGATCGTAATGATGCCAGAGGTGACCTTGCAGAAAAAAATGGGCATATTCAGACAGCGATGAATTGTTGGTTAAGAGCCACGGAGTATTACAGGTCTGCAGAATTTTGGTTAGATGCAAATGATCCAAGAAGATTACCTACTTTTACGAAGTGTGAAAACGCGTCTCATAAATGGCTGAAGTATTTGCCAGGTGAAGTGGTTGAGATTCCGTATGAGGATGGAAAAACGTTACCAGCTTATTTTATCAAGTCACCTGTGGGCGGAGAACATCAACCGGTATTGATTTCATTTGGTGGTTTGGATTCTTTTAAAGATGAGTTATGGTTTATGACAGGCCGCGGTGCCGTGCAGCGTGGCATTTCTGTTTTATTAGTAGACGGACCTGGGCAAGGAGGAGCGTTGCGACGTCAGGGTATCGTCTCCCGATATGATTACGAAGTTCCCGTAGGTCGTTGTATTGATTGGTTAGAGCAACGATCGGATATTGATCCAAAAAGAATTGCTGTCAGTGGATCGAGTATGGGAGGATATTATGCAGCTAGAGCCGGATCAATGGAGCACCGTTTAGCAGCATGTATCTCTCATGGCGCAATTTGGGATATTGAAAAACGTTTTGCAGATCGTGGAGAAAATCATGCCCTCGCAGGACATATGAAATGGGTTATTGGCGCTGATAGCATGGTCGAGGCAGTCAAGAAAGCTAGCAAGTTTAAGCTTGAAGGTGTTTTAGATCATATGCAGTGCCCTTATTTAGTATTACATGGTGGTCATGATGTGTTAGGTGTTGAGACTGTACAGTTAGTGCATGATTATGCAAAGTCAAAAGGTATTGATGTGACATTACGCCTGACTTCTGCAGAAGAAACTGGAGCGGAGCACTGTCAGCATGATAACCCTACCTTAGGTCAGGAAATCATGATTGATTGGTTAGCAGATATTTTCGGAATCGATCAGAAGAAATTTTTTCATCTGTAATGCGAGCCCGCCTCAAAGCTTAGTCGCTTGCTAACTGATTGATGTCATTTTGAGAAATTTAAATGCTTAGGACTATTCGTTCAAAAATTTTAATTGTTACTTTGGTAATGCTTACGGTATTCGCCATTAAAGTATTTTATACAGTACATTTTAATCAAAAAGTTGTTGAGGAAATGCGTGCAATCACGCAATACCAAATTCCTATTGAGCAATATATTTCAAGTATTGATGTGTTGACATATGAGCTAGAGCTGAAGATAAGACGAAGTGTTCAAAAGGGGCAATTGACGTCAAATGAAATTGCTAATTTGAGACAAAGTTATGACAAAACATCCAATGTGGTTTTAGAAGACTTTATTAAAGCTAATAGTAAGTTAGACGCTGGAATCAGTGACGATCAAAATGAAACTAATTCTAGAGTTGCTCTGTCAGAATTAAAAGGCACACTTAAATTTCTACAAGGACGAATAGAACCTTTTATTGAGGTAGGTAATCAAACGATTAAAGCATTGGAAGCTGGAGATATCAATAAAGCTCAATTAATGATGGAGCGATATAAAGAATTTGAGAAATTGTTCGGAAATGATATTGCTGATATTCGCAAATCTATAGAAAAGTTGACATTAGCCTCATTGAATAAAACTGAAAATAATGCAAAAAATTTATTGCTATTAAATATTCTTTTATTTTTTATAGCAGCTATTTTTGGTCTTGGTATTTTTACGGTTTTGACAAGTCGGTTGCATCAAAGTTTAAATGATTTAATAAAAGCAACAAAGAAAATTGAATTAGGAAATTTTGATGTACAAATACAGTCAAAATCAGAAGATGAGATTGGTGAATTAACAAATTCATTTAATCAAATGGTTGGTCAGATTGTTGAGAAAGATCGAGTCAAAGATACGTTTGGAAAATATCTTGATCCTAGAATAGTTAGAAAATTGATAGAGAATCAAGGAGATAATTCTAGCGCATCTGAGAGACGTCCTGCCACAGTGTTTTTTTCGGACATAAAAGGTTTTAGTAGCATGAGTGAGAGCCTAACTGCGAGTGCAATGGTGAATTTACTCAATCAGTATTTTTCGGCTGTCACAAGAGAAATAAGAGATAAACAAGGAATCATTGATAAATTCATTGGTGATGCTGTTATGGCGTTTTGGACGGCGCCTTTTTCTGTCGGTGATCGTTACGCAGCAGACGCATGTCTTTCAGCACTTCAGCAGCAAAAAGCAATTGAAATATTCAGGGGGCAGATCTCCAACATTACAGGTCTGAGAAAAAACGTACCTGATTTTTTTGTTCGCATGGGCCTTTCAACTGGAGAAGTCGTAGTTGGGACGATTGGTTCTGATATTACAAAGTCATATACCGTGATAGGGGATGTTGTGAATACAGCCTCTCGGCTTGAAGGAATCAATAAAATTTATGGAACTCAAATTATTATCGATGAGGCAACTTATAAATTCTCACAAGGACTTATTGAAGCTCGAGAATTAGATTTATTAACAGTCGCTGGTAAAACAGAATCTCTACGAATTTATGAACTGGTATGTGCTAGCGGTGAATTGTCTAGCGAGACAAATGAAGCGTTTGAATTATTTGCTGAAGGCTTGAAGGCTTATAGAGATTTAAATTGGGGGCTGGCAGAACAATATTTTAAAGACTGTCTTCAGTCTAAACCTGGTGATGGTCCTGCACTTATGTTTCTTGAGCGGATACAAACGCTTAGGAAATCTTCCCCGCCCTCTGATTGGGGTGGTGTGTGGCGATTTACTGAAAAGTGATGCATTGCATTTATACAAGAACTCGTGCTTGTTAAAAATTAATCTTACAAGACGACAAACTAGAAACTAGCAGTAAAATCTGAATTAGCAAGCATTCTTTGATCCTGGGTTCAAGTTATTTACGGACGCTAATTATGCTCAAAACCATCAAGTTAGCTTTACCTTTATTTTTGTTAGAGCTTAAGGTAACTATCAAAAGTCATTAAGCTTGATGCAATGTTAAGATACAACGACACTAATAAATAGATGTTCTAAAGAGATTTTGTCTAGAAGAAAATTAGTTGTCTAATCGGAATTTTTTAAATCATTTGATTTTTATGGAAACAGAAAAAAGAATCATCTCCGCCCTAGCCTTCAAACTTGGGATAGCCGGCTTAATTCCTTTTGTCGTTTTAGCTGGCTTAGGTTTTACTATGGAATCTTCTTATAGAGATATCATTATTTTTAGTCTGCTTGCCTATGGAGCCAGTATTTGTAGTTTCCTTGGAGCCATTCACTGGGGGCTAACCATGCGTGACAAAAATCTCGATAAGTTATCTTTAATATGGGGAGTGATTCCAAGTTTGATTGGGTGGATCAGTCTGCTGATCGAACCAACATTAGGCTTACTCTTAATAACAGCATTATTATGGATTTGCCTATTTATTGACACCAAGAGATATCCTAAATATGATCTTGCACATTGGTTACCAATGCGTTTACTTTTAACCATCGTCGCTAGTTGTGCTTGTCTCCTATCTACAAATTACTAATTAATGTAATGGCAATAATGTAAGCCTTAGTAACTGCAATTTGTTATTAGGTCACTTTTTTTCTGGTTGGGGAACTTTATTTAAATTACCAACTAAATCAATGGGGACTAATTTCGCAGTGATCATGTTTTTTCCATCCCAGACTTGACCACACCAACATTGTCCCTGTTCATTAATAATACAAACTCCTCTTCCACAGCATCTTTGATCTTGATCAGTCACTTGCTTTCCTTATTAAATTTTATTCATAATCCTGTAGGTAATGATAATTTGTTTGAGAAATAATTGTTTAACACGCTATTAATTTGAGTGATTCGCCAGTTATTCCAGTCAATAATTATGTTGGCTAGCACACGGTTTTTTCTGAGCGATTCTTTAGGATACTAAGTAAAATAACTTTTTCTAATGATCAGTTAAAAAGAATAAGGATACGGACACTCAAAATCACTCAATTATTCAAACTATTTTTGCACGGCATTTTATTCGCCCTTATTTTTTAAAAACATGGACAAGGACATGATTCATGTCTTATTGCAATGTGTAGTGAGAGCACCTAATAATGGACCTTTACTAGTCATGTGGTTTTGTCTTTTGGCAAATATTGAATTTACTTGTTATGCTTAGTTATGTACTTAAATTATGTAATGTAATAAATGAATATCAATGCTGATTACAGTAAAAAAGTCGCGATTAATCATCATGACTTACCATGGATCCCGAGCCCTGTATTAGGGGTAGAAAGACGTATGCTTGAGCGTGTGGGTGAGGAGTTAGCAAAAGCAACTTCTATTGTGCGCTACCAACCAGGATGTAGGTTTCAAGTTCATACCCATGAGCTTGGAGAGGAGATATTCGTTTTAGATGGAGTTTTTAGTGATGAAACTGGGGATTTTCCGGCAGGTTCTTACATTATGAATCCTCCAGGCTCTTCTCATGCGCCTTTTAGTGAATCTGGTTGTACTCTTTTTGTGAAGTTGAGACATCTTGGTTCAGATCAAGTGCAGAGAGAAGTAATAAATACGAAAACAGCAGATTGGTATCAAGGGATGGTGCCAGGTCTTCATGTCTTGCCCCTCATGCAACAGGGGACAGGTTCTACATTGGTGCGCTGGGCTCCCCAAACCTACTTTAATCCTCATCGGCACTTTGGTGGTGAAGAAATCTTTGTAGTTGATGGGGTATTTGAAGATGAACATGGCCGCTATCCTGCAGGATCATGGATTAGAAGTCCGCATATGAGCCTACACCAACCCTTTAGTAAAGAAGGCTGCACTATTTTTGTAAAAACAGGGCACTTATTAGTCTAGAAGTCAGTATTGGTTTTTCTGATAGCAAGTGCAATTAAATAAAGCGAGCAATAAGTTCTGTTAATTGTGCTGGTGGTAATGCTCCAGAAATCCGTTCAATTTCAGTAGCATTTTTAAAGACTGCTAAGGTTGGAATAGAGCGAATATTGTAATGTTGTGCAATTGATGAATTGGCTTCGGTGTCAATCTTGACGTAAAGTATTTTTTCGCCAAATTTAGCTGCGCTTAATTTAAATGTTGGAGCGAACATTTTGCAAGGACCACACCAGGGAGCCCAAAAATCGACAATTATTGGCAACGTGCACGATTTAAGTATTTCTTGAAAGCTAGCTTCATCGGCATCAATGGGAGATACAAGTAAACTGGATTTACAAGATCCGCAAATAGGGCTCTCACTAAGTCTCTCGACGGGTATTCGATTGAATTTTTGGCAGTGGGGACATTTAATTAACATGCATACCTTAATGTGAGACTAACTTTTCATTTTAATAGATTAGTTCTAGCCTTAATTTGATTTAAATCAACTGGCATGTAAATAAGGAACCCTCTTTTTTCTAATCTCGAAAGTAGGTATCCGTATAAAGTGTAACGAATGACTCAGCTTATCCACAATAACCATGTAAACAACTAGACTTTTTAAATTTTGTAGAATTAAAATTTATGAGGAAAAGATGAGCAGGAGTAATAGGAAAACTCCTATCTTTGGGATGACAAACTGCAAGAGTGAAAAAAAGGATAAAAAGATTTGGCATTCACGTTGGCGTTGTCACGAACGAATAAATATCACCCAAATTTCTTTTTCTAATTTAGATAGCTATCAGACAGTTCTTAAAAATCAAATTAGTAGCACTTGGGATATGGGAAAAGATGGCCGACAATATTGGACATATGAAAGCCAAAAGAGGATAGCTCATATGTTGGCAAGAAAGTTAACTCAGTCCCCCAGAGAAATTAAAAAAACAAAAGAACGCTTTATTCACAAGTGGAATTCAAAATAAATAAGAAGTTAAAAACATACCTAGCCATCTCAATAATAGTTGTATCTTTACCATTAATGGGTGGAGCAGTTATGTGCTTCAAGTAGAAGCTGTTAGTTATCTTTTAAACGAGAGCTTTTACGTACTTTTTCATAAAAATGATTGGGTTTTGTTTTGATCCATTGAATAAACTTCACCATCCCAGGGGCCTCTTGAAGGGCCCCCGCAGTATTGAATTGAACGGCAAGTTCCGTTTCAGTAAAAAGAGCATGAATTTGGCGATGACAAATACGATGTAGGTATTCGGTAGTTTTTCCGCCCTTAGATTTGGGTACGAGATGATGGGCATCTTTTTGTTGTTCCGGTATGGGACGATCACAAATCGGGCATACCACCACTACTTTTTTTGGGGACAGCAAAGGCTCAAGCGCAATGAGTTTTTTGCGAGCTTTTCCAATCATGACGTATAAGGGATTGTGTAAGGCACTAGTATTGAATCTGTTTATAAAATGAGTATGTTATGCGAATTTAGTAAAAAAGTCTTAAACTTGCATTGTGCCAAAATTTCATCCCAAAACACTCTCTGAGTCTGATAAATCCCGCTTGATTGAAATGGCGTGGGAAGACCGCACTCCATTTGATGCTATTGAGCAATCGTTTGGGTTATTAGAGTCGCAAGTTATTCAACTCATGCGCCATGAACTTAAACGGAGTTCCTTTGAAATGTGGCGCAAGCGCGTCACAGGAAGGGCGACCAAGCACGTTGCACTTCGAAGTGAGTTAGTGAATCGCGCATATTGCCCAACCCAATACAAAAATAAATGAAAAAACTGATCCTTATTTTGGGGGACCAATTAGATTTGAAGGGGGCAGCTCTCAGAGGTTTTGATTTTAAGACCGACGAAGTAATCATGGTTGAGTCAATGCATGAAGCTCAGTATGTTTGGACTCATCAGGCCAAGATCGTCTTATTTTTATCAGCAATGCGGCACTTTGCTAACAATCTAAAAGAGCTCAGTTACCCTCTTTCATATATTCAGAACTCACCCCTATCAATCATTGCGGTTTTAAAAGAAAAATTAGTTGATAAAAAGTTTACCCATTTAATCTGTATTGAGCCTGGAGAATGGCGCTTAAAGCAGCAGATTGAAGAATTAGCAAGAGATGTATCCATCAATCTTGAGATGCGTGAAGACGACCATTTCTATTGCTCCCATCATGAGTTTGTAAAGTGGGCTGCAGATAAAAAAGAGTTAAGGCTAGAATATTTTTACCGCTTGATGCGCAAGACCCATCATATTTTGGTGGACTCTGAAGGCAATCCAGAGGGTGGTCAATGGAACTTTGACCAAGATAACCGCAAGCCCTATCCTAAAAAAGGCCCTGGCATTCTTGAAGACCCCATTTTGTTTGAGCCAGATGCGATTACTAAAGATGTCATTGCATTTGTCAAAGAAACTTACGCAAACCATCCAGGCTCATTAGAATCATTTCGGTGGCCGGTAACCCGTATCCAGGCATTAGAGGCGCTTCATTATTTTGTAGAATACCGCTTACGAAATTTTGGTGTGTTTCAAGATGCTATGTGGACAGATATACCCTTTGGTTGGCATTCTATTCTTTCAAGTTCGATGAACCTGAAGTTACTCAATCCACGTGAAGTAATTCATGCTGTTTTACTTGCTTGGAAAAAATACTCCTTAGACCTATCTACCGTTGAAGGTTTTATTCGGCAAATTTTAGGTTGGCGAGAATTTGTCAGGGGGATGTATTACCTAGATATGCCAAAGATGGCAAATGATAATTATTACGATCATCAAAGACCGTTGCCTAAGTGGTATTGGAGTGGGAAAACCCAAATGGTTTGTATGAAAGATACCATTAATCAAACACTGCAGTATGGATATGCACACCACATTCAGCGTTTGATGGTTACTGGTAACTTTGCACTATTAGCCGAGATCTTGCCATCTGCAGTGTGTGATTGGTATTTAGCTATCTATGTCGATGCGATTGAGTGGGTAGAATTGCCTAATACAGCGGGTATGGCCTTGTTTGCTAATGGTGGACGATTTACAAGTAAGCCTTACGTCGCTAGTGGTGCCTATATTAAACGAATGAGCAATTACTGTGGCTCATGTAAGTACAAAACAGAGATTCGTTTTGGTGAAACTGCGTGTCCAGTGACAACACTCTATTGGAATTTTTTAATCAAACATCGCAACCAATTTGAATCAAGTCCACGTACTAGATTGATGACAGCCAACCTCAACCGAATTAGTCACGAAGACCAGAATTCGATTAAAGAGCATGCACGGTATCTATTGAGTCATTTGGATGATCTCTAGAGCCTTATATGAGTACTTCATTTAAAGGTAATAAAAGTTTTCTACCAAGTAAAATCTGTGTTGTCTGTAAAAAAGAAATGACATGGAGAAAATCTTGGGCCAAAAATTGGGAATCGATTAAATACTGCTCAGATGCTTGTAGAAAAAAAATTTCTAAGGCGCAGACCTAGAATAAGTAATCACTTTTTACCAAGGTAATTTTTCACCTGAATAGGAAACAAAGCTTCCCGAATCTTCTTTCGATAGGTTGTCAATGACTGCAAACATATCCTTGACTGCCTCGTTCGCTGGCCTGCCAATTTGCTCGCCTCTAAAGGGTTTTGAGAGTCTCGAGTTCACTGTCCCAGGATGCATTGCAATCAAAGCAATATTCGGTTTTGTCCGAGCCCATTCAATAGAAGCTGTCTTGATCAACATATTCAGTGCTGCTTTAGAAGCGCGGTAACTATACCATCCACCAAGTCGGTTATCCTCGATACTACCTACCTTGGCTGAAAGTGTAACCATGATGCTACCCTTTGGATCTAGCAATTTAGAGAAGTGACGCATCGTTAGGGCAGGACCAATAGCATTTATTTTCATTAGCTCCATTAATTGTTCAGCATTGACGTCGTCCAGTTTCTTTTCAGGCATCCACGCGCTACTATGTAATACCCCGATCGTATTAATAATGAGTTGGAAAGATCCCTCAGCAGCAAGTGAATTAGCACAGCTTTCTATAGATGCAGGGTTTTGATAATCCAATGGGTATTCTGAATGACGATGAACACCGACAACTTCCGAGCATGAGGGATTACATCGGAGAAGTTCTATAAAAGCAGATCCGATGGTGCCAGAGGAACCGATGATTAAAGCACGAAAGGGATTCGGAAGTAGATTCAAGTGAGTTAAATTAATGGTTGTATTACAGCAAGTTTATTGAATAACTCTTAAACTTGCAGAATGGCTAATGATTTACAAAAACTGACCCTGTATTACGATGGTACTTGCCCCTTATGTCAGGCTGAAATTTTGTTTCTTTCTGGGCGTAACCAAGATGGACTTCTAGACTTCATTGATATTAATTCAGATCGTTACGACCCCATCGTAGTTGGGGTGTCATGTGAGGAAGCTTTGGCTTCCATGTATGGGCAATATGCAGATGGTGGATTGATCAATGGTGCAAAAGTGTTTCCAGAGGCTTATCGTCGCGCACATCTGCCTTTCTTGGCTTGGTTATTTTCCCGCCCTTATTTAGAAACCAGCTGTAACGTTGCTTATCGCTTCTTCGCAAGGTATCGTCATCAGATATCTAGGATTTTTGGACCTAGTGTTTTGTTCCTCGTAAAAAAAATCTCTAAAGTCCGTTGATGATGAAAGTAGAGAATATTGCAATTATTGGTACGGGTATGGCAGGCATTGCTTGTGCAAAAGCACTTCTTGCTACGGGCAATAAAGTCACATTATTCGATAAAAGTCCTCGACCAGGCGGAAGGATGAGTTCCCGAACATTTGAGCACTGGATCGCTGACCATGGCGCACAGTACTTTACCGCAAAAAGTGAATCTTTTAAATCGGTCACGAATTCATGGCTTACACAAGACTTTATTAAGCCATGGTTAGGAAAAGTTGTTGCTTACAAGAATAACCAGATCGTAAATGTTGATAATACGGTACAACGTTATGTTGGAATTCCAGCCATGAATGCACTAGCAAAACATCTTGTCGCCGACATGAAAGTATGTTTTTCACAGACGATTTGTAAAATTGAGCGAGTGAAAGATTCTTGGATTCTATTTTCAAAAGAGCAGGGCCAGATTCAAGATTCATTTGATTTGATTATTATGGCGATTCCTCCCAAGCAAGCAGCAGATCTCATTCCAAAAAGAATAACAAACCTTCAGGAGGTTTGTTCTCGGGCAAAAATGCTACCTTGTTGGACCCTTATTGCGTATCAAGATAGCAAGATTGTGCTCCCATTTGATGGAGCTTTTATGGAAGAAAATCCTTTCTCTTGGATTGCTCGAAATAATTCTAAACCTGCTAGGTCTAATCATGAGTCTTGGACAGCTCAGGCTCATCCTGAATGGTCAAGTAAATATATTAATTACACTAACCAAGAGGTCGAGCCCTTGTTAGTTAGTGCTTTTGAAAAAATTACTGGACAGTCCTGTACATCTTATCAAAGTCATTTATGGAGATATGCCAGAGTAGAGAGTCCTGGAAATGAATCATTCATTCTAGATAAAAATAGTCGGATTGGCATTTGTGGCGATTGGCTACTTCATTCCACTATCGAAGGTGCGTGGACTAGTGGACAAATGCTAGGTCAGCAGATCAATAAAATTTTGGATTAGTTTTTGAAAAATTACCAGAATGGCTCTTATTTTACTAAGGTAAGATAGATAGTAGGAGTTAAGATTTAGGCTGAAAAACTTACTATTTAGGAAAAAATTGTCTATTAAAGCCATGGCAGATTATTTTGTTAGGCGAGGAGTCCTCGTTATTTGCATCATTTTTTATTTCACATTCGTTGTTCATACACAAGTAAACTCGAAAGATCTTCGAACGTCAAAAACGATGGCGCTTATTTCAGAGGGTGCATTCACTATGGGATCTAATACTGGACCGGATGACGAAAAGCCAGAACACACTATTTTTTTGAAAGCTTTTTTTCTCGATATTCTTCCGGTAACTAATGCTGATTTTGCAAAATTTCTGAATGATCGAGGGTTACAAAATCAGCAGGGTGAGACCTTTTATGATGATGATGATAGTGATGCCAGAATTCATCAACAAAACTCAATATGGCGAGCAGATCTTGGTTATGCATCACATCCAGTAAATGAAGTGAGTTGGGTGGGGGCGCGTGATTATTGTGCTTGGTTAAATAAGAGATTACCTACAGAGGCTGAGTGGGAAAAAGCGGCACGGGGTATTGATAGCCGGAAATACCCATGGGGTAATACGCCACCAAATGCAAAACTAGCGCATTTTGGAGCACCCTTTAACTCATCAGCACCAGTTGATGCATTTCCAGGCGGAGCGAGCCCCTATGGAATTTTAGATATGGCTGGAAATCAATGGGAGTGGGTATCTAGCGCTTATCAACCTTACCCTTATAAAGCTGATGATGGTAGAGAAAAGCAGAGTACAGGTCCGATTCGTGCCACTCGCGGTGGCGGGCATGACTCAAGTGCAGAAGAAATTACCACTACCCAGCGTGGTAAATATTTATCCCGCAGCCCAAAAGCAGGTCACCACAATATTGGTTTTCGTTGCGCAATCAATTAGATATTCTAATGAATGAAATACAAACCATAAGTTTACGTTGCTCTGAATTTAAACATAATCCTCTCAAGCCATATACGGTTTTGAGAATGAAAGAATCAAGTCAATTTAGTCAGGAGGCATGTGAACAAGTTTTGCAGTAATTTCCCAAAGTGATGTTGCCAAAGCTTCGCTTTTAGCTTTCATCGAGAGTTCTTGAGAAAAAGGTTCTCGTATCGCTGAATTTCGGTTCCCCCAACTCCAATGAACACCTGACTGAATAAATTGCTGATCAAATACAACTTGCGCTACTCGTTCACCAGCTAGTTCTTGGCTGACATAGCCTTTTGTAATATTTTTTTGAAACCACGGAAATATTTTTTGAAATAATTTTGGAGTATCTCTAAAAAGACCAGTATCTGCAACGCAACCGGGATATAAGGTGTTAAAAATAACACCTGTTTTAAGGTGATATCTTTTATGTAATTCACGATTCATGATCATATTGCACAGTTTGCTATCTTTATAGGCCTTTCCTGGCTTAAACGGTTTCCCGTTGATCATCGCTATCGGATCTTTAAATCCCGCAATTAAACCTTCTAAGTTGCCTATATCTGCAGGGGCAGGAA
>CANHPL010000028.1 GCA_947462685.1 Burkholderiaceae bacterium
ACTGGCAAAAATAGCATCATTAATGGTGACGCCTATGGCAGTAGTCGCAGTAGTTGATGCGTTGCTTGCTGTAATGACGCCAGAGACAAGCGAGCCAGAAGAAACTCCAAAGGTATTGTCGAGTGTAATCGAGCCAGGTAACGCAATGGAGGTAGTACCAATCAATCCAGGATCGATATTAGCCCCCGCAGATTTTGCAATGTAGTTTATTGCCTTTGAAGAGCTATTTAATGAAATGGTTACGTCACCACCAACAATAGTAGATAGCTTCGTGCCAGCAGTCGTATCGTAAGTAATGCTGGCATCAGCACTACTCGTATTAGCTACTAAAGCAATCGTACCTGTTTGGTTAATCTTATTATTTGAGATAAAACTGATATTGCCACCATTGGCATTTTGTGCGATGGCACCAGTTGAGCTGATACCTGTATTAGCGCCAGCGGCTGCATTATTTCCAGTTATAGATATGTTTCCGGCAGCATTTGTGAGTATTGAAGATCCAAGATTCACTACAGTTACTGCTGTACCAGAGGTTCCTGCAATAGTGATGCCGTTAGCTGCTGTTATAGCGGCAGAACTATTAACAGCTGTGGCTGAACCAGTGGTCGTCGCGCTCAAATTAACTGCGCCTGCATAAGATCTTAAGGAAGAGGTGACGTCTATCACCCCCCTACCACTAGCAATGGAAGATGAAGTGTTGTTAACGGTGATATTGATATCACCAACAGCAGCTATGGGAGATGTTGTTGCGTAGCTGTTAGTTACAAAAGCCCACTGCGCCACTCCACTGTTTTCTTGATTTATATTAACTGAGCCCCCAACATACCAAGCTCCATTTAACCCAAAGTTTGTAACATTGTTACTAGCCGATGCAACTGCAGCATTACCACCAGTTGTGCTTGACGTCACAGTAGTTGTAGCTGTTGTTGTGGTGTTGAAAATAGCTCCGGCGGTAGCTATGGTGACCATGCCATTAGCAAGTGCACCTTTGGTAATGGTACCTGTAGCTGAAATTGAACCGCCAGTACCATCAAGCGCTAGAAAGCCGCCTTTCGTTGTGATATTGCCAGCAATATAAACATTTGAACCATCAATTACAGTAGCTGTATTTGCAGCATTAAATGATTGCATCGAGACATTTAATGCACCTGTACCGGATGCAGTAAGCGCTCCCAGTGATGAAATTTTTCCTGCAGACTTCACCACTAAACTGGTTGTTGCTGTGCCAGTTGTTGTAATGGCGCCAAGACTGATATTAGATGTCGAAGTACCGGAAGTGTTATCAAATGTTAAGGTTGCTGCAGAGATAGAGTTGGAAAACGTTAATGCCGTAGATTGAGTAATTGTGCCTGTTGCCACAATAGTTACCGATGTTCCTGCATTAATTGCGTTTTGAATATCGCTTGCTGAGATATTAATCGCGCCATTATTCGACAAAGCTGAAGCTAAAGAGCCACCGGTAGAGCCACTTGCTGTAATGGTGACGTTGGTTGGATCTAAGAGCCATTCAATAGTCGCTTTAACTGCATTACCTGCGAGATCAAGAAATTCTCCAGAAGTCTCTATTTTATTAGCTGTCAGGTTTGAGTTATTGACGAATGTAATTTGACTTAATGCTCCCTTGGCAAAACCTTGGCGTCCAATAGCAATAATGCCGTTCACGGCTGAAAAGGTGGAATTACTAATTTGAATTATGTCACCAAACACGACGATGTTGCCGTTTGGCGCATTGATGCTAGTTTGGCTATCAATATTAATGTTACTGCTTGTGATGCTGCTATTTGAATCAACTGCTGCTACGACTGCACTATTCACAAAAGAGTAAAGTGCTGGAGGCGCAGTTGCAGGTGGCGCAAGAATAGTGCCATTACTCAGGTTATTTACATGACCCAAGTTAATGACTCCGCCCTGTCTCAATCCTTCAGAGCTAATTAATGCGCCAATGATATCGGTTTGAGTTTTACCAGCAATAGCGATATTGCCACCATTCATACGCTGACCAATTGAATCGATCATACCGTTGACAATAGTTGTACCAGTAGTTGAAACAATATTAATCAGACCTCCACTAACACCATTACTAGAGATATAACTATTGCTGCCAACATGGATGTCAGATGTTGCAATGATATTAATTACACCGCCATTGGTACTATAAATATTGGTATCAGCAATTAAACCATTTTGACTACTTCTTCTATTAGCCCCCGTAGTAGTATTGACAAAATTTAAATTACTCGAGCCTGTATTGTTAGAGGTGTTACCATTCGAATTAATATTTCCGAGAATATTAATGATCGCTCCAGCTAAATAAATAAGTGCGTTTGAGCCACCATTTGTACTAATCGAACCATTGACATTAATCGTCTGAGCCATTGCATAGAATGCTCCCGCAGTGACATTGCTGTTCACATTGATAGTCCCACCTGGAGCATTAAGTATCAGACTCGTCAATGGATTCGAAGAATACACGTCCGCACTAGCCAGAAAATTAATCGATGCATTGGCACTTTGTGCACAGGTACCAATTGAGCCACATCCAAAAGCTGTAGCATCTAAGGTAATATTTGTCGTTGATAAAGCTTGGGATAAAATGCTTGCCGCTGCTACATCAATGGTAATCGTTAAGGGGTCTGTCGTCCAATTTCCAATCTTTCCCTTCTTGGCTAATGTATCAACAAAGAGGCCTTGACCATATGAAACTTTACCGGCAGAGCTCGTATCAATAATGCCTCCATTACCAGCACCAGAACCACCATTTGCCCGCAACACTCCAGAGACATTTGAAGAGGTTTGTGACCAAATTTGTACACTTCCACCGTCACCATTTTTACTGGATGAAACATCTAATACTGCACCCTTGGAAATGTTCACAGTGTTCGCATTTATAACGCTTTGAGCAGTATTGATGTTGGTTTTTCCAACTAAAATTTGCCCACCTGTTGCAGTACCAATTGCGGTCGTTGTTGAATTTGGATTTACATTTATTTCATTACCAGCAAGTACGATTTGACCACCATCTTTTGTATCTGAATTAGCGCTAATTACACCGCCTTGATTAACCACTCCAGCAGTCAATATAATTTTACCGCCAGAAACCTGTAATCCATCTGCAGAAATAACACCTGTGTTATTAATCACAGAAGCTTTTAAGTCAGAAATTGCATTAGCGGCAATGATGACTTGACCGCCATTAACTTGAATTAATCTTTTATTCGTTATCAGTGATTTGATGGCTGATGCATCCACACTATAGCTACTTAATTGACCGCCATTAACAGTGAGTGTGACCTTCTGCCCAGAAATTAATGCCACTGCATTATTGCCAGAAAGTGTTGCCGTCAAAACCCCTTCGTTTCGAACTTCAGGCGCCATTAATGCAATATATCCATTCATACTATTAACTGTAATATTCCCTTTATTAACAATTTTTCCAGACCCATTTCCTGAGTAAGATAGATTGCCGTTCATATAATCTGAATCTTTAATATCCATAGTGGTTGCAGTAATTCCGCCAGCATTAATTTCTGCACCCCTACCAAAGGTAATACCATTGGCGTTGACAAAAACCACTTCACCATTTGCGTTTATAGCACCATTAATCATTGATTTTGTCGGGCTGTTCACCCTATTCAATGTTGAGGAATTGGCGTTAGGCTGATTAAAGTTGACAGTAGCATTTTTACCTACATTAAAACTATTCCAATTAACAACCGCACGCTGTGAGCTTTGATTAATATTCATCGTATTACCTGAAGTAGTAATCACTGCTTGACCAGCAACGACTGATCCCCCTGTAGGTAAAACATTCGAATTTTGTAAAATTGGACCCGCCGCATGGCTTACCGATGCAACAAATACAGTAGCTGAAACAAGGACTGTTTTGAAATGCCTATAACTCTCCTTACCTTTTTGGTAAGAAGAGCTTGCGCATTTTAATAACGCCAAAGAATGAAGCCATTTATTCAAACTATCTAAAATCCTTAGTATAAAAATCGACTACTTTATTAAAAAAAACCATAACTATTTAAAACGCATAGCTCGCCCTAATCCATCCCTGAACTTTACGATAGGCACTATCAGCATTTAATTGATCGCCGCTAGAGTTATATAAGGGGTTATCCCCAAAACGCACGCCCAATACACTACTCACATTGAATTTTCCCATCGTGTACCCCAAAGTTAAACCATAAGCCGCCAACTGATAATTGTTATTGGCGTTAGTAAGGCCTTGAAAATTAGAGTAAGGATTTACATATTGCTGCACAAAACCCAAGTCTGCAAAAACTCCGATTTGCCAGTTAGTATCAATTTGATGTTGTAGTTCATTATTGAGTATGAGTCCCTGGGAAGCGCCACCCTGTGAAACTGGATAAGCACGAACCCCATAGGCGCCGCCCATATAGATCTGTTCTGAACTATTAAGGTTTTTATTAGCCAACTGACCAGTTGCATTAATTAACCAAGCAGTTTTTGGCAATATGCTTAGCTCTGCATAGCGACTCAGCATAAAATTAATTTTTTGATAACTACCGGCAGTTGTTGCTCCAGAGGCATCTTGTATTACTTGTGATGCGTTATTAATCACGAGATTTCCAATAGATACGGTAGCGCTATATCTAATGATCGAACTGATTGAATCGATGATATTTCCATTAATTCCTGCAGAAATTAGGGAGCTTTCATAATCACTAATATTTGAGCTTAACTGCTCATTACTGTAGCCCTTAGACTCAACAGCAAACCGTAAATTTGAATTATTCCCACCTTCACGTTGCAATGGATAAGCAAGATTTAATCCTAAATTTTTTGCAGTTCCAGAGGATCTAGTTGAGCTCCAGTCTTGAAGAGTCTGATAAGTGAGATAACTGGTCTGGGCTCCTACTCTCCAACCACTATAACCAACTGGTAAAGAATAGCTCATTTGGCCATAAGTGGAACCCGTCGATGAAATCGCATCTATGGTAACTTGATCGCCAATCCCAGAAGGATTATTTATACTCAAATTGACAATAGCTTGACCAACGCCTGTACTAGCCGATCCGTAATTACTTAAAGCAGCCTGACCATTAAATAAGGGCTCATCTGATAACTTGACATAATAATTGCTTTCGCCAGGATTTTTTCCAAGACCAAATTCACCTGTTGCTTTCACACCGGGTAAATCATTAAGCAACACCAAGCCTCTTTCCAATGGCTCAGTATTAATATATTGACTACCGTCAGACGAATTTGAGAAATATAGTTTCGCCCTCTCGATTGATATACGTAACTTCTGATCACCCTCTAAAGGTTCAACAACAAGGACCCCTAGCTTTCCTTCAACAATTTCTATCAGTACGATACCGTCGACTATTTCCTGCGGAGGCGTACTTACTAGTGCGATTCTATGATTTTTCTGATAAAAATTTTGAATTTCAGAAGTAATTACTTTTAGTTCATTAAAAGTAATCTGGTTTACAAGCCAGGGTTTAACTAAGGCATTGAGCTGCTCATCAGTAAATAGTGTATTTCCTTTAAACTTAAAGCCCTGAAGGGTTAATTTTTGTTCATTTGGATCAATTTCTTTTTTTTCAATCGGCTTCTCAATGCGCTCCTGAGATTGAATTTTACCGCTCTCTAATTGTTGCTGGAGTTGGCGCTGTAAGGCTCCAGCATCTTGAGCGTTTGCTGTCGAAACATATCCCAATACACTTAAACCAACAGCTAATACATAATAAATTATGTATGAGGAATATGTGACTTTAGGATTGATAATGTACTGCATGTTCATGAAATGATTCGAAAATTTAATAATTTTCAATTTAAACATTGAACTGGCCCTACGGATATCCGTCGAACGCATGATATTTGCAAGTTATCTTATGAGGAAATATCTAATTATTCTTATTTTTTAATGCCCTAGGATGTATCGAGTTGATTAACCAGTAGTAGCAAATTTCTAAAAACTACTATTCTTTTAAGTAGGGAATTGAATAAATAAAAATCTCACTAAAAATGGTAAAAGCAATAAAGAGTATTAGTTATTTTGGACTTCCCTAATTTTTTAAACACTTTTCATAACGCAATTTGATACAGTATGGTTAATATTTTAGAGGGCAACTCTCGAGCAGTGACTTCGACGTATGATGCGGTTAACGTTGATGCACAAGTGCAAATAAGACTGATATCGTATCTTGCAATGAGGCTCTAAGGCAATTTTATTATTACTCGTATACAGGATGTAGCTTAGCAAATTTTAGAAATAATTTGGTCTAGTTCTATGTAAGTTTTATATCCAACAACGGGCATGAAGCTTCTTGGAGAGAAGTTCCTCTCGCCTATGGTCATTGCGGGAATTGCTTGGAATCCCAAAATCTTAAACTCTTTTTCATCAAGAAGAACTTGTTTGGTAAAGATTGCATCATCAAGAATTTCATTCAATTCCTTACTATCTAATCCAATACTTTTAGCAATTTCAGTAATTTCATCTTGATCACTGATATCTATCCTATAGTTAAAAAATGCATTAAATATTGCGTTTGCCATTTCCAAAGACAGTTGTTGCGTATCTGCATAATAAATGCTCTCCTGAGCAAGTCTTATATTTGGCAGAGTTTTTGGCTTTAAAAAATTTAAGTGGTTTTCCTTGGCAATTAATTCTTCAGAAGCAATTTCTAAGTTTTTGAGGTATTCCTTTGAGGGGGTCGTAAAGTGCTCACGGGTATTCATCTCGACTGATTTCCAGATAATAAGTAATTTGTCTCGATATTTTTCTTTTAGCTTCATTAAAACAATTGTTTGAAGGTAAGAAAATGGGCACTCAAAGTCACCCCAAATTTGCAATTCAATCATGAGTCCTTAGGTAGCTATTTACAGTGTAGAACCTATTATCCTCTAATAACTGGGGGGATAAGGTAATGTGTTCAAATTTCCATACCGCTATTGATATTCATCATCTTATTTTGTGCAAAATGCTTTAAGCTTAACCTTTTGTGACTTATATCTTTCTAAAGGAATCTTGATTTTGGTCTAATTGAATGACCAGTCGGTAAAAGATTGTTTGACATGAAGCACTTTAAAAAAACGCCCGAGGGCGTTATTTCAGTCATTCAGGATTATTTAATCTGTTATAAAGATTATATTTTGCTCTTTACTTCAGATTTCACATCACCAAAACCAGCCTGAATTTTTCCTACGTTTTTCTGAATATTGCCTTTAGCCTCAAGGGATTTATTGCCCACTGCTTGCCCAGTTACTTCCTTTATCTTGCCTTTAGCTTCTTCAAAACGGCCTTTAACTTGATCTTTATTCATGGTGAACCCCTTATTAAATGTTAAACAACGAAACTACAGATACTGAATTATTTATAAAATGGATTTATAGTACCTTTAACCCGCATATTGTTCTTGACCGAAGTAACTCCTGGGGTCGCTTTGGCGATCTCAACAGCTTTTTCAGTTTGTTCAATGCTGCTCACAAAGCCACTAAGTTGAACCGTACCTTGAAAAGTTTTCACGGTGATTTCAAGTGACTTTAATGTGGGCTCTGCAAAGATAGCGGCTTTGACTTTGGTTGTCATTGCGACGTCATCAATATATTGGCCTGTGCTTTCTTTCTCACCTGTGACAGCGTAGGCCGATAATGAGAGTAAAAGGCCAACAAAAATGAAGGAAGATATTTTCTTAATTAGGCTCATTTGTTTCTTTCGTATTAGGAGTTGACTACCGGGAGGGTTCAACAGTTCTTTGAGTACGCTTTGAGTCTAAGTTAGAAAATTTCAATGTTCTGTTCGCTATCAGACTTATGAAATTATTTTTGATTATGTGGCCTATCAAACATGTTAAGTAGCATTTAAATACTTATAGTTATCGCTGCTTATTTCTAATTTTTTACTATTTCTCTTCGACCCCAAAGAAGTTTCAAAGCAAGTAGCTTTGAAGATTTAGAAAGAATTGTTACTCAACTAATTACCACTAAAAAAGGATATTGACATGTTAGTTATCATCGCTGTCGTACTGCTTGCTCTTTGGTTACTTGGCTTAGTGTCATCAAATACTTTAGGTGGATTTATACATATATTGTTGGTCATTGCCATTGTTATGATCCTTGTTGGAGTAATTCAAGGTAATTGAGGTTAGATCAATTGAGGCCAACTAATTGATAGAAGACTGTTATCCCAACGAAGTCTTTTAAGCTTTGCTTTATGTATTGGCTAGAAGATAAATTTGCCAACCATTTTTAAGTATAGATAAACGAGAATTTACAAATCACTATGTATTTATTAAAGATGCCTACAGTGGCAAAATAAGGGCGCCCGCTAAAAACTTCGCCCAAATCTTACTCTGAATGGGCACAGCTTGCTACTGAAAAACCGGCAGGGACTGATGTAACATTTCCACAGAAATATCAGAGTTAGAGTCCTCAATGAAGAGACTAGACTTCTTAAAAGCTTCCTTCGTGAATAAGAATCTCACTAGTGACTAGGCTGTCTTAACCTTATTTTATAATCTCAGGATTATTAAGTCTCTGATTAGCTAACTGGGTGGCTTTTACAATTCCTGAATATCCAGTACAGCGACATAAATTTCCAGATAGCTCTTTACGTATTTGACTCTCTGTTTGACATTTTTCTCGAATAATCATATCTCTAACTGTAATAAGCATTCCCGGCGTACAAAATCCACACTGCAAACCATGTGCTTCAGAAAAATATTCTCGAATAACTTTCATCTTGTCATCATCTTCAAAACCTTCAATTGTTTGAATCGTTGCGCCAGACACGGAAGCCGCTAGAGTAATGCAAGAACGTATAGGTTCATCATTGACTAAAACTGTGCAAGATCCACACACACCTAATTCACAGGCTAAATGGGTGCCGGTAAGATGAATGGTATTACGAAGTAGGTCAGCCAGTGTCATTCGATCATCTATTTCTAATTGAACAGCTTGATTATTCACTTGAATAGAAATTAAACTCATTTTTTTAATGCCTCCATAACCGCTTTTTTCACAATAGATCGATGTAGATTAAATTCATAGGACGATGGCAAATGGAACGTATTTTCAAGAAGATCTGTTGCTAATAATTCATTCAGCTCTTTATCTAAATTAGCATTCTTTATATCTGCTGATGAGAGATATGTCGATAACCGAGATAATAAAACTGGCTTATCTCCTGCAGCACCTAAAGCCGCATTGAAAAGCCCCAATGATGGATCGATAACAATCGCTGCAATAGAATGCGCAAACTCTCCAGCCTTATGACAAAACTTGACATAAGACCACTTAACCTCTTTTGAGAGCTCAGGTACTAAAACTCCTTTTACCAAATCTGTTTCTTTTAAACTCGTTTGCATTAGTCCACATTGGAATTCTCCAATAGGAGTTTCTATCTCCTTGGTAGTATCTTTAATCATCACACTCGCACCCAGTGCAAGAAGTGCTGTTGGCCAATCTGCGGCTGGATCTGCATTGACGATACTTCCACCAATGGTACCTTTATTTCGAATACCACGATACGCAATGCCTTGCGCAACGTATTGAAGGTAACCTTTGGTTGTATCTTCAACTTTGCCATCCTCAATCATCGCATGCGTAACAGCGGCCCCGATAAAGAAACGACCTTTAGTAGAAAATGATTTGTTTAAATCGGGTATTTTGGAAACGTCAATGACCTCTTCACTAAAAATTAATCGCAGACTCATCATTGGCATTAAGGATTGACCACCCGCCATATACTTTGCATTTCCTTCATGAGTTTGATTCAAAGAAATAGCTTCATCGATACTTTGCACACTGTGATAGTTAACCTTACCTGATTTCATGAAATCACCTCAGACTGTTTAGCTAGTTTTACTCTTGCCTGCATAATTGCGGCATATACTCTAGGGGGAGTCATTGGAGTTTCATTTAATTCAGCGCCAATCGATTTGAGAGCATCTCGTATGGCATTTGCAATCGCTGCTGGAGGTGCAATAGCACCACCTTCACCCATACCCTTCATGCCATATTCGGTATGCTCTGATGGTGTAACCATATGACCTATTTTTATCGGCGGTATCTCTGTTGCTCCCGGGATTAAATAATCTGCCAAGGTGGTTGCTAGAGGCTGACCGGTTTCATTATATGGAATCTCTTCATAGAGAGCCGTTCCTATACCTTGGGCAATACCACCAATAATTTGTCCATCAACAATTAAAGGATTTACTACTGTGCCACAATCTTCAACAATTGCATAATCTAAAATATCAACTTTTCCAGTATCAACATCAACGGCTACAACAGCTACCTGTGTTGCATAGGTAAATACTCCAGTATCAATATTAGGTTCATAAGTAACAAGAACCTCTAGTAAGGGATCTACGCCTTTTGGTAGAGCCTCCTGCCTCAGATGCGCTATTCGAGCAACTTCTTTTAACGCGATAGAACTTATAGGGCCATGAATTAAATCATCTTCAAAACGCAAATCTTCTAATTGACAACTCAGTAAATGCGCTGCAATGATGGCAATCTTATTTTTTAGGAGTCGGCAGGCTTTCGCAACAGCACCACCCGCCATGACCATACTTCTTGAGGCAAATGTTCCCATCCCAAAAGCACTAGTCTGTGTATCTCCATGACGAATACTGACATGAATTGGATCAATCCCTAGTTCTTCACAGGCAACCTGAGCGAGAGAAGTTTCCATTCCCTGTCCATGTGAAACAATTCCTACTGAAATAATGAGTGAACCATCGGTCATCATCCGAGCTGAAGCCGTCTCATATCCTGGAATCACAGGCACTCCGCGTGAAACCCATTCTCCGCATCCATGTGCAGTCTGCTCTGTGAAAGAGGCAAACCCAACACCAATGAGTCGACCATCAGATTCATCTTTTTGCTGACGTAACCGAATCTGCTGGAAGTCAATCAGTTCTGCAGCACGACGGACCGATTCTGCATAATTACCACTATCAAATAATAGGTTGGTAATGTTTCGATATGGCATAGCTTCTACTGGCACCATATTTTCCATACGAACTAAATATGGTTCACGACCTACGGCATGTGCAATTTCATCAATAATTCTTTCAATCGTAAAGCACGCTGCAGGTCTTGCAACCCCTCGATATGCGCCAATAGGTGATTTATTGGTAGCTACTGTATATGTTTTGACGCGATAGTTTGGAACGACATAGGGCCCTGGGATATTTCTAGAGGCCATACCAGTTTCCATAAAAGGTCCATTAGGCCAATGCGAGTATGCACCTGCATCAACATGTATATCAACATCAAGCCCTAGTATTTTTCCTTGGGAATCAGCGTATGCCGTCACTTTATGATGATGTTCTCGGCAATGGATTGCGGTCATTAAATGCTCTCGCTTATCATCAATCCACCGAACAGGTTTTTTAAGTTTTAATGCCAAAGCAACAACCATTAGCTCCTCAGGATACAACACTCTTTTAGCACCAAAAGCACCTCCCATGTCAGGCGTAATTAAGTGTAATTGGTTTTCATCAATCCCTAAAGCTTGAGCCATCCCAACACGAGTTTGGTGCGGGGATTGAGATCCAAGATAGACAACTAATTCATTTAAACGATGATCCCACATGGCCAAAATTGCACGGCCCTCTAAAGGAGCAGCTGACTGTCGATTCATTTTAAAACTTCTCTGAACCGTTACAGTTGCTTGTTGCTTTGCAGTTTCAATATCTCCATACTGATTATGTTTAGAAACATAAATATTGTCACCCCATTCTTCACGAATCAAAGGCGAGTCAGTATGGGTTGCCTTTAACAAATCAACTACAGCTGGTAATTCTTCAATATCTACATAGACAGAATCGGCTATATCTTCAGCGATAGACCGATTGGCACCGATGGTCATTGCAATTGCCTCACCCGCAAATCGAACACGCTCCGATGCTAATGCTGGGTGCTCAGAGTATTTAAAACCTTCCACCTTAGGCACTGCAATAATTGGTTTTACATTGGGAAAGTCACTTGCCTGAAAAACCTGATCTTTAAACTCCTCAGGAACTTGCAGGCTCTTAATGATTCCATGCGCATACGAGCTTCGGACAAAAGCAACTTCAATAATCCCTGGAATCTCAATATCAGAAACGAATTGACCCTTACCGTGTAGATGACGAAAATCCTCTTTTCTTAATACTCGCGCTCCAACACCCTTGCCTGGTTTATCCAATTTAACTATCCCTCAAAACATTATTCATTGACTTCTGTTAAACACAGAAATTTTTCTTTACTCGAAAAAAAATCTCAAGACTACAATGATTCTTTACAAAGGTTTCAGTCCCATCTCTTTCACTAATTTGCCATACTTTTCAATATCAGCGTGACGCAAAGCCTTAAATTCATCAGGGGTTGTCAAATAAACCTCGGCACCAAGAGTTTCAATTTGTTTACGCATTTCAGGAGTGTTCATGGCCTCTTTTAAAGCTAGATTTAGTCTGTAAACTATCTCTTTAGGTAATTTTGCTGGCGCTTCAATTCCCATCCAAAAATTCATGGTTGCCGATGGAAATCCTGCTTCCTTGGCTGTTTTAACATCTGGCAATGCAGGTGTTCTTTTTTCAGACATAACGAGTAGTGGTCGAACTAAACCGCCTCGAATAAATCCAATTGTAGATGGTAATGAATCAAATACCATGGATACTTGCCCAGAAATAACATCTGGAAAAGCCTGTCCTGATGATTTATAGGGCACGTGCACCATGTTTAACCCAGTAGCATTCAATAAAATTTGCCCCGATAAATGGCCTGTACTTCCAGGTCCAGCAGATGCGAAACTTAAATTATTTTTCCCAGGCCCTTTACCATATGCCACCAAATCTTCAAAAGTCTTTACGGGTAAATTATTATTAACTACCAATATATTTGGTGTGACGATGATTGTCCCAATTGCTGTAAAGTCATCTTCATTATGATAAGTTAAGTCTTTTAATAATACGGGGGCTACAGCAATCATAGGTGGGCTAGTTAACAACAGAGTATAACCATCAGCATTTGCTTTGGCCACCACAGCTGCGCCAATTGTACCGCCTGCACCACCTCTGTTTTCTACAACAACAGCTTGCTTAAGAGCATTACCTAAACTTTGAGCAAGAACTCTACCTATCGTATCGGATACACCCCCAGTTGCATAAGGTACTATTAATTTAATTGGCTTTGACGGATATTCACTTTGTGCAAGTACATTAAAACTCATGAAAAAAAAGTGGCTAAAAACTACACTAATAACGATTGCTGGAAACTTTATAAACTTTTTTAAATTAAACATTTATTTCTCCCATTTATTAATAAAAAACTAACTAAATTGCTGCCATTGCAGTTATTTCAATCAAGCATTTTGGATCATTAAGTTCAACTTTTCCACAACACCTTGTTGGAGTTTCATTCGGAATTACCCAAGCATCCCAGACACGATTCATCGCAGCAAAATCATCCATCGACTTTAACCAAATTTGAGCAGAGATTAAACGTGACTTATTAGTTCCCGCCTGCTCAAGTAAAAGATGAATTTTCTCGAGAACCTGGCGAGTTTGATCTTCTATAGTTGTACTTCTGTCATCAGGAACCTGTCCTGAAATATAAACAATGCCATTGTGAACCAATGCTCTACTACGCCTTGCATTTTGATCAATACGAATAAAATCGCTCATCTTTTAATTTCCTTTACGTTCAATTATTTAAAAATATTCGTTGTAATATCATTTCTGTTTACATCAAACTCCATAAGCTCCTCCACCCGCTGTTTCCATTAAGACGAGATCTCCAGGTTGTAAAGATTTTGGTTCTGTAGGGTCAACATCAACGCCATTAATCAATAAACGTCCTTGTAATCCACCCCCACCTCCAGCAAGTCCAGATGGCACAGATTTAAGTTGTGTCATTAGAAATGAAGCCGTAACGCCTTTAGCTTCCTTCAAAAGTTCAAATTCAAAACTAATTCCATCACCACCATTATGTATTCCTCGACCACCACTATTACTACGTATTTCTCTTCGTAATACCCTAATTGGTGCAGCACTTTCCATTACTTCTACGGGTGTATTTCCTAAATTACCAGGGAACGACATTGCAGAAAAACCAGCTCTACGAGAAGTTGCTCCTTGACCAGCATTTAAAAAATTAACAACTGCAAATCTCTTGCCTTGCCACTCACCAGACATGGTCATCGAAGAATTTGGGGATCCCCCTGCCCACACTTTTTCTGGCAATACTTCGGCTAAGGCTTTAAAAACAGCAGCTGGAAGTAAATGTCCAATTGCGCTCCGCCCACCAGATGCTGCAGGATAAGTAGGATTAAATAATGAGCCGAGTGGTGCAGAAGAAGTAAATGGCATAAAACAGCCTTCGTTGTTTGGGATATCTGCACACAACAAAGCTTTTAATCCGTAGACGGTGTAAGCAAAGGTATATATCGGAACAACATTCACTGCGCGAGCAATCTGGGGGCTAGATCCTGTGAAGTCAATATGAATACTGTCACCTTGAACATCTAATTGACATTGAATAATAAGAGGTTCTTCAAATCCATCATGTTGAACGGTGGAACGATAAATACCATCTGGTATTTTTCGAATGGCATCTCGCATTGCTTTTTCAGAGCGCTTTCGTAATTCTGCACCAAGAATTTTTAAATCAACGACCTGCAGCAAATCTTGTAGTCGTTGGGACATCATTTTACAAGCAGATACTTGTGCCCAAATATCTCCCATACCTTGATCAGGTACACGAATATTTTGAGTAATCATTTCAATCAGAACCTGATTTGGTTCTCCCGCATCAAGCAGCTTCATCATTGGAATCTGAAGCCCCTCTTCATAGATCTCCCGGGAACTATTACTACGTAATTTGCCGCCAATATCCGGAAGGTGTGAAACAACTGCAGCGAAAGCAACTAACTTATCTTGATAAAATATAGGCCTAACTGTTGTGACATCATGAATATGTCCAGAACCCTTCCATGGGTCGTTCGTTATAAAAACATCACCAGACACCATTGTTTCTGGAGGATACTTATCTAAAAAATGTCGGACCGTAGCTGGTAAACAGCCAATGAATCCAGGTAAACTCATCGTCGATTGCGCCAAAGAGCGGCCTTCAACGTCAGTCAATACAATCGCAAAATCATTACCATCTCGGACCAAGGTAGAAAAACACGTTCGTACAAAGGCAGCTGATGCCTCATCGACAACACTAATTAATCTCTTCCATAGGATTTCAAGCTCAATTGAACTTAAATGTTGAGTTTGTTGGGGGCCTTTATGGGAGTTCTGTTCTTGTAATCGATTCATTTATTCAAACTCCTTAATAACGATCGAGACTGTTAAATCAGAAAGAATCGTGACTTCTGATGCTACAGGTACCACAATCGTAGATTCACGCTCTTCCAAAATCAATGGGCCAAGAATACTTTGCCCTGCTTTTAATGAATAACGGTCATAGACATTTACAATGCCATAAGCTTTTTTAAGTGGTAGATAAATATTTCTTGTTTTTAACTCTTGAGTAGAAGCCTGTGTACGATTGTCACCCCATTCAAAATGATGACCTACAACTTTTTCACTTCCTGTCAATCGCCATGTGATGATCTGTGGATTAGCATTGGGCACTAACCGACCATATAGTTTTTGATATTGATCTTCAAATAAACTTAGGATAATTTTTCCCGTTTCAGGTGTTAACGATTGCCAATCAATCGCAATAGATATATCAGCACCTTGTCCGTAATAGCGCATTTCCAGTCCGATTTGCCAATGTATGTTTTCAGCATTGGCCATTTCTAATTCTTTCTCAGCATCCATTTTGAGAGTCGTTAAAGTCTGCTCAATGACTGACCAATCACAATTAGCAAGTAACTGAGGATTGGACCAAGCGCGATCTGCACGAGCTGGGGCTGCTAACATGCCTAAGCATGAACCTGCACCTGCTGCAATTGGAATCAATACCCGTGGTATTCGAAGATTTCTTGCCACTTCAACAGCATGAACGGGTCCTGCACCTCCGGTAGCCACCATGGCAAAATCTCTAGGATCATAGCCGTTTTCCGCAACATGGATGCGAGCGGCACTTGCCATATTTTCATTGACCATATTGTAGATACCCCAAGCGGCATCGGTCATTGTGACCTCTAATTGATCAGCCAATTGAGTCATTTCAACTTCTGCTTGGAGAATATTTAAGTTCATCTCGCCGCCTAAAAAATTATCAGCGCTAAGATAACCTAAAATTAAGTCCGCGTCAGTCACCGTGATGTTTTTTCCCCCTTGGTCATAACATACTGGACCTGGAACAGATCCGGAAGATTCTGGACCAACATTTAAAAGCCCTAATCGGTTGACATAAGCGATTGATCCTCCACCTGCACCAATTTCAATCAGTTCTATACTTGGAATTAAAATCGGCAAACCTGAACCACGTTTAAATCGCTGTACACGAGCACATTCAAAAAAATGCGCTACAGGAGCTTGTCCATCTACGGCAACACAGGCTTTTGCGGTTGTTCCACCCATATCGAAAGCCAACACATGTTGTACTCCATTTTGACGGGCAGTATTTAATGCGGAAAGAACCCCAGCAGCCGGGCCAGACTCTAATAATAAAATAGGTGTCTGAGCTGCAGCTTTCGCTGAAGTAAAACCTCCACTAGAAACCATGACTCTTAAAGGAACATCATTTTTTATTTTCTGAATTCGATCTTCAAGCTCTTCGAGATAAGATGCAACAATGGGTTTTACATAAGCACTAGCGACAACAGTAGAAGTCCGCTCATATTCCTTGATTTCTGATGCCACTTCAGAAGATAAAGAGATTGCGATTCCCGGAAAAGTCTTTTGTAAGTATTGCCCCATTTGTTTTTCATGAACATCATTCATATAGGAATGTAAAAAAGATACGGCAATCGAGTCCACTTGCATTTTTTTTAATTCCGCCGAAACTCTCTCTATTTCTTCTGCTGTTAAAGGATCAATGACTTGTCCTAAAGAGTTCAATCGCTCCTTAACTTCAACATAACAATCAGAATCCACTAAAGCTTGAGGTAACTCAATATCTAAATCATAAATATCGTAACGCCACTCCCGTCCAATTTCGAGTATGTCACCCATCCCGGTGGTAGTGACCAATGCAGTTTTAGTTCCTTTACGCTCTATTAATGTATTCGTAATTAAAGTTGTGCCATGAACTATTTCAGATAATTGCGGTACTTCAGCATGTAATGAATGGCCTACTTGCTCTAGTAAATTGAGGATTAACTTTGAAACAGCCTCTCCTGGATCGCTGGGAGTTGTAGGAGTCTTTCCAACCCAAATAAGACCATTAGAGGATAAAGTTGCAACTCCATCAGTAAATGTTCCGCCGATATCGACTGCAATACGTAATTGATGAGGTAAGTTTAAAGAATTTTTCATGAGCTTATGATTGACTTTTAATTTTGTACATTACATAGTTTCTATATATCAATATGCAATCGTAATTAAACGCTCTTCAGTCATCTCACGAGTAGCATAGGCAGGTCCTTCACGACCAAAACCGCTATTTTTTACACCTCCAAATGGCATGACATCTGCACGAGCGCTTGAAGCTTCATTAATATGAATGCCGCCAAACCTTAATTTTCTAGACGTCTTAAAGGCTGTGGAGAGGTTACTTGTAAATAGGCCAACAGCCAAACCGAACGGACTATCATTAGCACGCAGGACAGCTTCATCGATATGATCAAACTCCAAAATACTAATCACGGGAGCAAATATCTCCTCGCAATAAACACGCATTTCATCTTTAACATTGATTAAGATTGTTGGTTCCATCACATTTCCAACACAGGTTCCACCTGTTAGTAATTGCGCGCCAGATTCAATTGCCTCATGGACAAATGACATCGCTCTCATCGCATGATCATGACTTATCATTGGGCCAATTATGGTGGCTGGATCAGCAGGGTCTCCCGCTTTAGCTAATTTTGCCGCTGCAATCAATTTCGGTATAAAGGTTGCTGTAATTCGGCGATCAACTAATAATTTTTGTACTGACGTACAAACCTGCCCCGCTTTACGAAAACCCGCATTAATTATTTTAGGGATTGCCATATCAATATCAGCATCATGACAAACAATCGTACTAGCGATACTTCCAAGTTCTAGTTGGAGACCTCTCAAACCAGCCGCTTTTTGAATTTCAAGTCCAACCCGTGTACTTCCCGTAAATGCATAATAAGCAATTCTTTGGTCAAGTAATAATTGGCGTCCTATCGTTTCGCCAGGTCCATTAACCAAAGCCAATAATGAAGATGGCAAACCTGCTTCAATTAATATTTTGAATAGCTCTACAGAAGTTAAAGGTGTAATTTCTGAAGGCTTTAAAACAACTGCATTCCCACCCGCCAATGCCGGGCCTAATTTATGGGCTACAGTATTAAGTGGTGAATTGAATGGCGTGATTGCGCAAATCACTCCTCTCGGCATTCTTAATGTGTATCCAATACGGTTTTTCATTCCAGAAGCAACCTCCATTGGAATTAACTCGCCATTGAGGTGTTTTGCGGATTCAGCAGATAATTCGAGAGTTTGCACACATCGCCGTACTTCATTTTCAGCATCTGGCAAGGTAAACCCCGCTTCATTTTTCATTAGCTCCGATAAAATACCTATGTGGTCTTTAGTTAATCGTGATGCTTGCATGAGAATCTGATAACGATCATATGGGCTTAGATGAGAAGATTCAAAACCCTGCAATGCGCCATCAACTGCTTCTGTGACTTGAGGAACAGATGCAACTGCCATTTGGCCATACTCTTTTTCACTATATTTATCTTTTAATACTTGTATTGATTCACCATCAACCCAGTGACCTTTGATAAGAAGTTGAGTCATATCAGTTCCTCTTATTGGTTTAAAGATAGAGCTTGCATAAAACCTAAACGAATCTTTACAGGATCACGATCTGTAGATGCAACTGGGGTTTTGTCATCTATGCGCGTCGCTATAAAATGCGGCCCATCTTTAGTCAAAGCTTCATCAATTAATTGCTCAAAGTGTGCCTCATCCTTTGCCCAACAGCTTTGAGTAATGCCAGAGCCCTGCGCAATACTAACTAAATCAACGCACGAGTTAGTCAAGGTTGGTTGCTTTCCAGTAATTTGATACATACCATTATCAAAAATAATCATTGTGAGATTTTTGATAGAAGATCTTGCAACAGTTCCTAATGCTCCCAACTGCATTAAAAGAGAACCATCCCCTTCTAAAGCAAAGACTCTTCGCTCGGGCTGAGCTAAGGCAACACCAAAAGCGATTGGAATAGTCAAGCCCATACTACCCAACATATAAAAATTTTCAGGTCGTTGGCCATTTGCCCATAAATCAAAGTTATTATTTCCAATACCACCAATCACTGCTTCTTTAGCGTGTAGTTTTGAAACAAGTCTCTTCGTTAAATCAAATCGATTCATAATCAAAGTGTTTTCGCGTGAACTAGAAGGTCGAGTTAAATTAGTCATATTTAGTTTTTCGCCGATCGTTTAGTTAAAAGTGGTGACAAAATCATGGCCGCTGGCGCTTGTGTAGCAAAAGCTTGTTTGATCATGCTGTCAACAATAAATTCCACGTCATTGAGTCTTTCAATCGCATAATTCTCAATCCCTAAAGTATCCAAAACTGGGCGCATAGTTCTACAAACAATTGCTTGACCAACCTGAAACTCCCCTAATGTTCCTCGCTCTGAGATCATCATTAAGACTGGGATCTGAAATGGAACAGCCAAAGAGGCAAGAACATTGGCTAATGTAGCAAACCCACTTGTTTGCATGAGGGTAATTCCCCGTAGTCCAGCCATATAACTTCCAGCAATAATGCCAATAGCCTCCTCTTCACGCGCTGGCGCAATTACCGTAAAGTACGGGTCAGCATGCAGTACTTTTATTAAAGGGGCTAATACTTTATCTGGAACATACGTAATCAGAGATACGTCATTACTCTTCAAAACCCGAAGTACAATTTCATACCAAGTTTCTTGTTTTGCTTTAGTAGGGTTATCAGTTGTCATGGAATATTCAAATCATTTCATTTTTTAATACTTGGATTAAGAAGAACTAGCATTAGCTTCAGGAACAGGCATAACATAGGTTCCTCGTCCACTAGCAATTAATTTATTTTCTAAGTCATAAACATAAGCTTCACACACGGAGAACTGCTTACCTAATTTAATTACTTTTGCCTTCACAATTAAATCTCCAGGTTTTGCCATACGATGATAGTCAACCCGTAAATCGATCGTTGGTACAGGTTTCCCAATCGTCTCAAATAATACAAAATCTGCAGCAAAATCAATTAAGGCCGCTAATATTCCACCCTGGGTTTGCATCAATTTGATATTGGCTACCCATTCTTGTCGCCAAGTTGCACGAACTTCAATCGTCTCTTTATCAATACTTAATACTTTTAACCCTAACCAACTTAGGTAAGGTCCTCGATCAATTACTTCCTGAACTTGCTCAATACTCATCGCTGCTCCATCATGATTTTTTATTAGGTTTAGTTTCCGAAGATTGCTCTTGGCCAGCGTCATACATATCAATTCCTTTTACCTCAAGTGTCTTGCGATCAATTTTGCCAATGGTATTGAGTGGGAGTGCATCAACAAAAAATACTCTACGAGGATATTGATAAGGTGGAGCACTTTTCAAGGCGTGATCTTTAATATCCGCTTCTGTGAGTTTGGAGCCTTTATTAAGAACCACGAAGGCAACGGGTAAGCGATACTTAATTTCATCAGGTACAGGAACAACGACAGCTTGAGCAATTTCAGGGTGACGCTCCAGCATCAACTCAACCTCTAATGGATAAATATTATGTCCACTAGATACAAACATATCATCAGAGCGTCCCACGAAAAAATACCAACCAGCTTCATCCTCCCGAAGAATATCTCCAGTGTTATACCAACCATCTTGTAATTTTTTTTGAGTCTCTTCTGGATTATTGACATAACCATTCATCATGCCAGGACTTTTTACATACAAAACACCCTGCCTGTCATTTTCTCCACCAACAAACTTAAATTCGTTATCTGCAATTGGCCACCCAATTGAATGCCTTGGACGTATCAAATTACTTTTATGATTTGAGCCAAATAAGGCAGAACTAGCTTCGGTGATGCCATAAATTTTAACAATTTCAGCTTTGGGGAACTTAAGTGCAACCTGATCTATTAGTACATCGGATGCTGGTGCCCCACCTAAAGTTGCAAGTCGCACAAAACTATAATCATTACCCTCTAACAACTCTTGTTGCTGCATCATCATGGCAAACATAGTCGGCACACCAGAAACTACCGTTGAACGATATTCTGAAATGTATTCAACATATTTTTTTGCATCAAATTTGCGCATTAAAATAACGGTTGAGCCACCAACTAGAACGCATTTGATAGAATTCATGGCGTGCTTATGGTACAAAGGTGCAGCCACAATCATACGGTCGTCAGGACAAAAGTTGCGATCACGTGAAATCGTTTCAGCGACAAAAACATGTGCGCGATGAGATAAACTAACTCCTTTAGGGCGACCTGTTGATCCAGAAGTGTAAGCCTGAAAAGCTTCTTGGCTATATGTCGGAGTTACCGCTATAAATGCACCATAATCTTTAAAAGCTTCATATCCAGTTGGACCGATATCATCAATTTCAATAAGTTGAATATTGGCAGGACATTTATCCCTTGTAACCGATTCACAAAATATCAGTTGTACATCAGAGTTTTTAACCATCCAATCTAAATTATCTTGTGTTTGAAGAATATTTAAAAGAACAGGTACGATTCCAGCACGCATAGATCCATAAAATATTTCTAAAAATTCTGCTCGATTTCCCGACAGGATTCCAATTCGAGTACCCTCTTTTAGTCCTAACTTCAATAATCCTTTTGCCACTGCATCACAAGAAGCGTGATAGTCCTGATAAGTAATTTCTCGTTTTTTTTCTGGATTAGTTAAATCAATAATGACCGGATAAGTTTTATCTCGATATTCAGAAGCTATACAACCTAAATTTGGTATCACTGTGCTCATATCTCAATAATCACTTTGCCAAATACACGACGCTCTTCTAAAAGACTTAAACCTTCTGCTGCCTTAGCTAGTGGAAACACTTGATCAATAACTGGATGTATTTTTTTATCTGCGACAAATTGAAGACATGCACGAATATCATCAGGCACGTAAGCTCTAGAGCCAATGATTTCCATCTCTCTAAACCATAAAAAACGAATATCAACTGTACACAGATGATCTACTGTTGAACCACAAGTAATAATTCTGCCATTTACTGCCATACTTCGTTGAGTAGGTATCCATGTATCTCCACCAGTAAAATTGATTGCGACATCTACACCTTTTTTACCAGTTGCAGCCCATACCGCTTTGGAAAAATCTGGCTCGCTAGAATAATTAATCACGTGATCAGCGCCCAGCTCTTTTAATTTTTGACTTTTTTCTTCACTACTTGTACACGCATAAACCTCACACCCTGCCATCTTTGCAAACTGCAAGCAAGAAACACCAACGCCACCACTTGCTCCAAGGATCAGTACTTTCTCGCCTGCTTTTAAACGTCCACGTGTAAATAACATCCGGTGAGAAGTGCCATAAGCAATTGGTAAAGCTGCCGCTTCAACATCACTTACACCTTCAGGGATTTCAATTAATTGGCGTTGATCTACACAGATAAATTCACATAGGCCACCATTGCCGTTCTCCCCTAGTACACCACCCTCAGGAAACCTTGGAAATAAGACAACTCTCTTGCCGACCCAATCATTAGAAACACCTTCACCAACCTCACGGACTATTCCAACCACATCGCCGCCAGGAATACGGGGCATCTTCGTCGGTAAATCTGGCATGCCATGAAGGACAAATACATCCATGTAATTAAGTCCACAAGCTTTAACCTCAACAATCGCATAATTTGCTTTGACTTCAGGCTTTGGCCATTGATCTAACTTCATCTGCTCTACACCACCATGTTGCTGGATCGCAACCACTCTCATTTGATCTGTCATACTCGCCCTTAAATATCGATACATAAGGCACTCACTATGCCTTAGTGCTTTTAGTCTAATATTTTTGTTTATTCAGCACAAATCAATAATTTTTGGATATTATTCGTTTTTTTTAATAAATAGGAATTGGCTCTATGAGCATTAATAGAAATTGGATATTGATAATCCAATGTAACGTAATGATTAATCCAGCTTATGAATCGTTTCCATCAAAACATCTAAAATTCGTTGAGTATTCGGTGAAAATGAGCGCAAATGTCTTGTAATAAGGCAGATTTCTCGTTGAATAACTGGTTCTGTTAACTCTGCAAATAAAAACTCTTGCATTGGACCTGCTTTTGCTGCCAAAGAGGGCAGCACAGAAATTTTGCCACTCAACCTTAACATGGCATATAAGGAAGTAGTACTTGAAGCACGATCATGAGGATCTGAGTTTTGTCCAAAAGATATTTCGGGATAAGTTTCAAGTAAGGCACCAATCCCAGTATCTGAGGTGAGGCCGATGTAAGGGTGATTCGCTAGATCCGCCCACTTTAAGGGGCGATTTATTTTAGCTAAGACGTGATCATGAGGCATAACAACCCCAAAGGCATCATGAAGCACTGGGCGGTAATCTAATTCAGGATAATTAAGAAGACGACTAGTTAATCCAAAATCAACTTCACCATCAAGTACCGCACGCTCAATTTTTGCAGAGCCAGCATCTTGAATTGAAATATTAACCTCAGGGTAATGTTGACGAAATGTAAGTAAGGCTGGAGATAAAATATGCACGGCCATAGAGGGTGCTGCAGCAATCCGAATTAAGCCTTGCTGACTTTTTGAAATCGCCTGTAAGTCATTAAGAGCATTATCAAAATCACGCACAATTTTTTCAGCTACAGGTTGGAACTTGATTGCATCCTCAGTCAATTCGACCCTTCTAGTCGAACGCTCAAAAAGCTTTAGCCCAATCTCTTCCTCAAATTGTTGAATAGTTGCGGTTAATGTAGATTGAGTCTGAAACAATCTAGCTGAGGCTAAGGTAAATGATCCCGTTTTTGCAACAGCTAAAAATGAACGTAAATGACGTAAGCTTATTTTTCTTAACATTTTAATGACGGATGCCTTCTTACTAAAATTGATCACCCCACTGAATTGCTACTTACATGGTCGAAACTATGTCATTAACTTAATAGTTCGTGAGAGCTTAAAGATATCTTTGTTCATAATTTATACCAAATATAAATTGATTAAACATTTCGCTACAGTAACTTAGTACGTTTTTCTTATTAGCATTTTTGGGTACATCAAACAGTGATCTTCGCTGCGGCGATTACTTCTTTCCAGCGAGCAGCATCCTCAGCCATGAATTTGGCCATCTCTTCCGGAGAATTACCTACAGGTTCAGCGCCCATATCGACCATGCGAGCAATAATATCTGGTTGACTTAATATTTCTCGAACATAGTTAGAAATCTTTTTAGTAATTTCTATTGGTGTCTTAGGGGGAGCTACCATCGCAAACCAAGTATAGGCAACCATGCCTGGAACATCATCTTGAATGAGAGGAACGTTCGGAAATGACTTGACCCGCTTGGCAGTAGTCATCGCTAAGATTTTTAATTTACCAGACTTAATATAGTTGCTAGTTGCACCTAAATTACCAAACATCACATTGACTTGACCTGCCAATAAATCAGTAAGTGCTGGCGTATCGCCCTTATAGGGAACATGAAGCATTTTAGTACCGGTTTTCAGTTGAAATAATTCTGCAGTCAGATGTGCGGTTGAACCACTCCCTTGCGAGGCATAGGTAAGTGCACCAGGACGATCTTTGGCGTAAGCAATAAACTCTTTAACGTTGTTAACGGGAAGAGAGGGGTGAACAATGAGTGCATTGGGAACAGAGGCAATGATGGTAATCGGTACAAAATTTGCAGGGTTGTAATTGAGTTTTTGATAGAGCGAGATATTGATTGTCAAAGATGGGGGTGGTGCTGACATGATCAAGTAACCATCAGGTTCTGCATTGTATAAAATTTCTGCGGCAATATTTCCAGCAGCACCTGGCTTGTTGTCAATAATCACCGACTGACCTAGTTTTTTTGCTAACTCTTGAGATATGAGTCTTGGCAATAAGTCTGCTGTTCCTCCAGCTGGATTTGGCACGAGAATATGGACGGATTTATTAGGCCATGTATTTTGCGCAACAACAGATTGGCCATACCAAAGGCTTGGCAATAGAACAGATGATTGAATAATGCCACGACGGGTTAAATTTATTTTTTTCATAATATTTTTTAAAGTGGAATAACGAGGAGAGTTTCGATCACACGTGAATCAAAAACCATTAAACGTTCTTTGAACTTTGCTTCCGACTCATGAAGTTGAATAATATCTTGTGCTTGGCCAGTAAAAATGACTTTTATTTCACCATCAAGATCCATGGTTCGAACAACCATGAAATTTGATCGCGTATGGATGATCTGTCCTTCACGATCCATGACTTGTATCCCTGAGATGATATGGCGATAGTGCTGAGGCTCATACACATTAGCTAAACGCATCGAGAGAATTCGGTCACGGAGTTGCGCTGCGCTATGGCAATCAATCACTGCCAATGGTAAATCACGATCATGATTAAATCTTGATTTAACGGTATAACGACCTTGACTGTCGAGAAGCTTAGCAATGTCTTCGACACGATTTTCATCAATCACTCGTGCCCATTCAAATATCAAATCTTGAATTAGGAAATATTCATCCGGTGGAATGAGGTCTGCCTTTTTTAGGGATGTGGTATTCAATTAGAGCCCCATATCTTGACGGTAATTGTGCCAAAAATTACGGATAGCACGTTCAGAGAGTTTGTGTGAGCCACCACTGGTAAGATCCTTACCGCCCATTTCAATAAATGATTCACCATGTTGACCATCAGCAATTGCACGATAGGTCATCTCGCACACAGCAGCATCTTCAACGGAGATCATACCTGCAGATCCGGCTAAATTAGCTTGCAATAAACGTGTCTTCGTCATTTCAGGAGAATCATCTTCAAAGCCAAAATAAGTCCATACCAAATCTAATTGACCTTGACCCTTTGGAAGAAGTTGGCGGGTAGCCAAACTATTGGCAATTTGATGAAGTACAAAGGAAGGATAAAGAGATAGAATTTGCACGCTCACGCCATCACCGATTTCATCAGTCCATTTAAGGATGCTTGAATCTTCGAGACGGAGCTGATCATTAACAGAACGCAATTCCGTTTTGGTGGAATCGTAATTTGCATCTTTTTTCTCCGTACCCGCCTTTGTATAAAAGTAAACATTGCGTCCAGTTTTGTCCAGTACCATTCCAGACTCTTGGGTTTGACGAGAAAGACCAAAGGTGCCATAAAACGTATGCAAAATGTTGGCATGGTATGAATCTCTCGGATTCTCGTGATAATTTTTCCAATTAGAATGGATGCGTTGCGTATCGTAACCTAAAACTTTAAGAGGTCGATTAAGTAATCTTTTAATTCCATACCCTACATCCCCAAGCCATGATTCAAAATCCTCGGTATCCTCTTGAAAGGTTGCAAAGACTAACCCACAAAAACGAGCTACGCGAAGTTTTTGTAAACCATGATTTTTTTTATCGAAATCTTTTGGTAAACCACCCTGACCATTAAGACCTTGACTAAAGGCGGCATTACTTAAATCACCATTAAGTTGATAGCTCCACGCGTGATATACGCAATATAGTCTTTTGGCTGAGCCGAAAGCTTCACGACAGACCATATTACCTCGATGAGCACAGCGATTAATGAGGGCATGAACCTCACCATCATCTGCGCGAGTCAGCACAACCGATGTCTCTCCAATATAGGTAGTTTTATAGTTACCGGGTTGAGGTACTTCTGCTTCAAGACCAACATAGTGCCATGATTTTCCTCGAAAGATGTTTTCTTGTTCACGCGCATAAATGTCAGGATCGGTATAAATCCAATAGGGTGCTCGTGACACACCTTCTGCAGGCCATACTTTAGGATTTATCATAACTTTCATTTCTGTAATATATCTAATAGTTATTATTGTTCATTTTGATGGAATTTTACAAAGTATAATTAATATTAGTTAGAAGAAGTCAGGCAAATCCTCGAGAGACAAGATCATCTGATTCCAAACCAAAATCTGATCATCTATTTAGTGGATATGCAGACCGCCATTGACGTCTATAGATGCTCCAGTGATATATGTTGACAGCGGTGATGCCAAGAAAAGACAAGCACCAGCGACATCTTCTGGGCCTCCTAAGCGACCTAAAGGTACTTGCGATTTAAATTGTTCACAGGTTGCATCATCAAATATATGAAGATTGAGTGATGTCAAAATCAATCCTGGATTAATCGCATTTACACGAATACCAGATGGCCCTAATTCTCTAGCCATCGCACGCATTAGACCTAAAATACCCCCCTTGGACGCCGCATAATGCGCCCCCCCAAGTAATCCACCACCACGTTGCGCCGCAATTGAAGCCATACAAATAATAGCCCCTTCACGAGGCAAATAAGGGATACAAGCTTGCGACATATGTAGTGTCCCTCGCAAATTGACATCAAGCACCGCATCATAATCCTTACGTGTGATTTGTGTAACGCGTTGAGCACCAACAACCCCTGCATTATTTAATAACACATCTAATGAACCCCACGTTTTCTGAACTTGCTCGACGACATCTTTACATGCCTCTTCAGAGCGTACATCAGCTTGAATCCCAATGGCATTTTGGCCTAAAATGTTTGCAGCGGAAGTAACTGCGACTTGATCTAAATCCACTAGAGCTACTTTTGCACCATGAGAAATGAAAAGTTTGGCTGCAGCAAACCCAATACCTAATTCATTTCCAGCGCCTGTAATAATGACTACTTTATCCTTCAATAACATATCGCCACTCTCCTAAAAATATTTTAATATTTAATCCATTTTTTGCAAAAATCTCGTATTAGATTGGCGGAAGTATTTTTTCTAAACGATATCTTGCAAGACTAGTAATTAAGTCTTCTTGAGTATCAATAAATTGCTCGAATCCAAAGCTGCGAGCTTTTAACATTGAGGACATATCATCCCATTCGCCCCGAAAGAAAAAATCAGCCCACTTCCAACTTACGATTCGATCGATCTTAATCGGAATTAATCCATTTTCTAAAACAATACGATCCCAAGTTGATGCTTTTTCAAGCATGTAATCGGATAATTTCGTATTTACAACCTTACCGCAGCTCATCCCAAAAGCATTGGCTAACATAGGCCATACATTACACCATCGAAAATAATCGCCATTGTGAATATTAAAATCATGATTTGCACAATGAGGCGAAATAGACGCCCATAACATGGAATCGTTGACGAGTGACACGTCTGAAACCATCGTTAAAGACTCATAAGCGGCTAATGTTCCTGGAAAATCTAATGGCTTTCCCTCTGCACGCTGAACCGCGGCATAAGCGCCAATTGCAGCCATCATATTATTAGGATTACCGACATTGAAACCATTAATAAAATGCGGCCTAATTGTTGAAAAGCTCCATTTTTGATTTTTTTGAGCACCAGTTAACCAATCATATTGATCGTAATAAAAATTTGGGCCCTCATGCCTTGAATCACTTTCTCTTGCAGGTGTTCGATAGGGTCCAAGATGACTTCCATACCATTTTGTTCCATGAACTAAACAAATGTGTTTAAGATTTTTTAATGGATGTAATAACGGCGTTATAGCATTTTGAAGCATCGTCAAATTCGGTACAACCTGATCTTCTTGGTTACCTCTCACATCCAAAGCACTAAAATACACGTAATCAACAGAGCCAATACTGTTAATTACTTGATTGCTTGAACTCTCATCAAGTAAATCCGTAACGACTCCAATAACATTTGCGGTTTGAGTAATTGGCCTTCTAGCAAGACCGTATAATTGCCATTTAGTTTTTTTGCGAAGGTGTTCTAGCATATTGCTTCCGACTATGCCATTAGCTCCAACAACAAGCGCTACGCGAGACTCATCATCGAGTTCATTTTTGATCATTTCGAGAAATTACCTTTTTGAAACGTCACCCTTATCCTATTAATTTCTTAAAGGTGACGCATATTGCATTAGTCTAGTTGGATCCCGGCTTCTTTAATAACACGGCCTAATCTTACTGATTCAGATTTAACATAAGTATCCATCTCTAAAGATGTACTTTGTAAAGGCTCAATTCCAACCTCAACCAAAGTTTTTCTAGTTTCAGGATCATTGACAGCATATATATAAGCTTCACGGATTTTGTCAATAATCGGTGTTGGAGTTCCTTTAGGAGCCGCTAATGCTATCCAAAACCAGGCTTCATAGCCTGGGTATATTGATGCTAGGGTTGGGATGCCAGGAAGTATTGGGGTTGGCTGTGTTGATGTGACTGCAAGTGCGCGAAGCTTACCCCCTGAAATTTGCGCCTTTGCTGGAGCATAATCCATAAACATCATACCAATGTTACCCGCAAGAAGATCTGGCAAAGCAGGTCCTGAACCCTTATAAGGAACATGAATTAAGTTAACACTTGCACCCCTGACGAACATTTCAGCCGCAAGGTGAGAAGGTCCGCCATTGCCAGCACTTCCATAGTTGACAGTTCCAGTTGGAGCCTTCTGAATTGATGAAATAAATTCCTTAAGTGAAGTTTGCGGATGTACCTTGGGGTTAACTAAGAGGAGATAAGGGGAACGACCTGCCAGGGTTATTGGCGTCAAATCACGTGGGTCATAACTTAGTCGTTGGTATAAATGGGTATTAGTTGAAAAAGTAGAAACGTCGCCTAACAAAATACGATATCCATCAGGCTTTGCGCGGGTAACATCAGATGCTGCTATAGCAGTACCACCACCAGCCTTATTCTCCACAATAATAGTTTGCCCTAATTTCTCACCCATTTTGGGCGCAATAGTTCTGGCAAATATATCAGCACCGCCTCCAGGGCCATACGGTACAACTATAGTGAGTGGGCTTTGGGGGAAGTTCGTCTGAGAATAAGTCGGTGCTACCAAGCCAATTGAGAGGAATGCTAATGTTAAAAGTTTGTAATGTACTTTCATGGTGTGTCTCCTTTTTAAGGTTATTGTTAAATCTAGTTTACTAGATGTCTAATCTTAGTATGACATTGTATTTTTAGGGGTGTTCTTGCAAGTTATTTAAACATATCAACTGCACAATTGTCATTGAATTAATGCCATTAAATGCCTAAAAAGTAATTTACGTCTAACTTAAACAAAAAAGTGCTTCGAAATAGAAAATCAATTGGGATCCATGTTTTTAATGGCGCATTCTTTAACATTCTCCGCGTCAAAAAAGTTCCTTAAGGGATTGTGTTTAAATCTTATTTCTTATCACAAGGCGCCGAATGAATTCTGAGTAAAACTATCGTAATTCTCTTCAACTTATACTAGAATGAATCTTTACTACCTAATTAAATTCACAATACTCCATGCAAATTAACCTCCCAAATATACATGCAGAAGTTCAAGCTCTTTTTGATCAATACGAGGATGCTTTAATCCACAACAAGATTGATATTTTAGATAATTCTTTTTGGAATAACCCGTTAGTAATCCGCTATGGTATGAATGAAAACTTATATGGCTTTGATGAAATCGCAGCATTTCGAGCGGCGAGACCATCAAAGGGTTTGTTAAGAAATATTAGTAGAACTGTCATCACTACTTTTGGGAAAGATCTAGCAACAGCTAATACCTTATTTGAAAGAGATACTGTTCCAGGAAAAATGGGGCGTCAATCTCAAACTTGGGTAAGAACACCTGAAGGTTGGAGAATTGTTTCCGCACATGTTAGTTTGATAGATAAAGTATAAATAAAAGGAATTTATGATTACGAACGGCCTGTTTCACATCGCGGTTAAAACAAACAATCTAGAGGCAACTAAAGAGTTTTATATTAAGGTGCTGGGTTTAATTGATATTTATCGTCCTGACTTTGGTTTTCCTGGCGCATGGCTTGCAGCTCCGATTCCAGGTGGGCAAGCGATATTGCATTGTTATGCCGGTGGACCGGCCTTAGGCGCTGATGGTAAAACTGAATTAGGCACGGCCGCAATTGACCATATTTCGTTTTCTTGCTCTGGTTACCATGAGTACCGTCAAAAATTTATCGAAATGAAATTACCTTATCGTGAATTTTTAGTACCCAACACGACTATTTGGCAGCTGTTTATCTATGATCCAAGTGGTGTCCAACTCGAATTAACCTTTGAAGGAAAAATTGAGAAGGGACCACTTCCTGATATGTCAGATGGAAAGCGCTATATTGCTGGTACGAGTTTCTTTGACCCTAAGGTCTATCAATAAAGAAACTGTTTTAATTACCTAAGTCAACAATCGCAATAACAGGGCCACCACCTCGTGGTCCTTGGTGCATGGCATCAACAGATACAAAGACTGCAGGATCACCTATCGCTGCTGCAGCAACTCCGCCAACCGCGGCTTTTGAATGTCGATGATGGTGAACGTCAGAGTCATCTAACATGATCTGCCTGCGACCACGAAGCTTACCTGTTTGATCTGCTTCACATTTAATAAAGCAATTAACAAGTTTGCCGTTTAGGTCACTTGCTCTAGGACGGTCAGGTAAAACTAAGCCCGCGGATCGAATGGCATCATAAATACCATCGATATCAATGGCGTCACTCATAATGCCGTGACCAATACGAAAACGTCCCCCTGCTCCTGATTTATTTCCAAGTAAAACTATTTGAGCAAAATCTAATTCAACACCAGAAGAGCATGATGCTACTGAAGAGAACAAGGCATGATTCTCACAAATATCTTCTTCAGTCGGCATTGGAATTTCACCAAGCGCAACAGCAATTCCAAGGGCTGTGGTGCCATTGGAAACACCCATGGAGTCGTGTACTTCACAGGCAAGGGTCTTTCCCCGAGACTTCGCATCAAGGACTGATTCAATGGTTAGTAACGGTGTTTTAGTTTGTACATAGTGAACATCTTTAGGGTCATCAATACCGGCTTGCTTCATCGCTAAAAGAACCCCTTGCCTAACTTTATCGACCATCGATAGACGTCCAATGTCTTCTGGATAAATACGTGGGCTTAGGGCGGTCCCAATGACTAACCGACTTTCTTTTGAAGGTGATGTATCTTTGACTTGGGCAAAAATAGTGGCATGTGGTGTTATGACCCCATCACAACCGCCAGACCAAACCATGGGAATTTCCCGAATTTGCTCAGCAGTTCGACTGCCATGTTTTAATAAAACTTCTCGAAAAGCGTGATCAGATAAGATTCTTGTGAAATCATTTACACCGCCATTCCCTTCAGTTTTTCCAATGACTGCAATGATGTCATCAGCCTTGAATCTTCCAGACTCAATATGATGCAAAAGCCCTGAGGCGTCCGAAACACTTTTAATTTCAACTTTAACGACATCAATTGACATGGTAGGTCCTAGTTAAGTTTATTTTGCTTGATTCACTGCTTG